>JAIEMK010000011.1 GCA_019752295.1 Chitinophagaceae bacterium
CGCAATACCATCAGGTCTTTTTCCAATAAAATGATGTCAGCACTCTCTTTAGCAATATCCACAGCCGTATCCACTGATATACCTACATCCGCGTCGCGGAGTGCGGCAGCATCGTTGATGCCGTCACCCATAAAACCAACAGTATGGCCCTTAGCCTGCAATAGCTTGATCACCCTCGCCTTCTGAATAGGGCTTAGTTTAGCCATGATACTGGTTTCATCGAGTTTGCCAGTCAACTCTTCATCGCTCAACAATTCCATTTCCTTTCCAAGCAAAACGTGCTTTACAGGGATACCCACGTCGCGGCAGATTTTTTTGGTTACGATGTCGTTGTCGCCCGTTAACACTTTAATGCTTACCCCTAATTTTTGCAAACCTTCTATAGCGGGCTTGGCAGATGGTTTAGCAGGGTCTAAAAAGCCGATAAATCCGGTCAGTACCATATTGGTTTCATCCGCGACAGAATAGGTGAGCGGACGTTCATCGTATTCCTTAATAGCTACCAGCAAAACACGCAAGCCTTCTTCATTTAATTTTTTTGATGTGCTTAAAATAACATCACGCATAGCGGTATCCATCGGAACAATTTTATCGTTCTCTATATGAAGCTGCTTATCCTCGCCAGGATCAAAAGCAAAAGAACATTGCTCCAGCATTTCCTCAACCGCTCCTTTGCAGATCAGCAAGTGCTTGCCATTTTTTTCCTCCAGGATCACGCTCATCCTTCTGCGCTGGAAATCGAATGGAATTTCATCGATCTTATTAAAATGGTCTTCCGCATTCACGCAGCTATGAATTTCTGCGTGTTCTAATACGGCTACATCAAGTAAGTTTTTTAAACCTGTTTGGTGGAAACTGTTTAGATAGGCCCATTTCATCACTTCATCGTCTTCGTCGCCAAAAACATTCAGGTGCCTTTCCAGCACAATCTTGTCCATTGTTAGCGTTCCTGTTTTATCCGTACACAAAATATCCATCGCGCCTATGTTCTGGATGGCGTTAAGACGCTTTACGATCACTTTGCGCTTACTCATATTCAAGGCGCCCTTAGCAAGGTTAGCAGTAACGATCATCGGCAGCATCTCGGGTGTTAAACCTACTGCAACCGATATGGCAAAAAGCAATGCTTCAAACCAGTTGCCTTTAGTTAGTCCGTTTACTAAAAAAACCAAGGGCACCATCACCATCATAAAGCGGATTAAAAGCCAGCTTACTTTATTCACCCCTTTATCAAAACTGGTTTCGGCACGTTTACCGGTTATGGCTTTACCAATGGTGCCAAAGTAAGTGAGGTTACCTGTAGTTACCACAATGGCTGTGGCCGTCCCGCTTACCACATTGGTGCCCATAAAACATATGTTTTCCAAATCCAGGGGAGATTTATCATCGGCATCTGGTATGCCGTGTTCTCTTTTTTCAATAGGCAGGGATTCGCCGGTCAACATGGCCTGGCTTATAAACAAGTCTTTTGAATGAATGATCCGGCAATCCGCCGGGATCATATCTCCCGCACTTAAATAAACAATATCTCCCGGTACCAGGTCGATAATATTAAGCTCTATCCTGCCTTTTTTCTGCCGTAAAACGGTAGCAGTTGTTTTTACCATACTTTTCAGTTCTTCCGCAGCGCGGTTACTACTGTATTCCTGCCAAAAACGTAACAACGAGCTTAAGATAACCATCACCCCAACTACTATCACGGTTTTATAGTCCTGCTCACCCGGAGCAGCCATCAGTACATCTAACACAAAAGATACACAGGCCAGTATAATCAGTACCGCTATAAAGGGATTTAAAAATGCATGGAATAGCTGCACAAACCAGGCAGGGGCTTTCTCATGAGCAATTTCATTAAGGCCGAATTTTCGTTTCTTTTCATCAACATTTGCCCGGCTTAACCCTTCTTCACTGCTTTCCAGCATGGCGTAAAACAGGCTGGTTTCATCCCCCCTGGATATATTCCGAAGCTTGGTAACGGCTACATCATCAAAACCCGAAACGGATTTATTCATCGTTTTTGTCCCGTTAGTGTTTATTGTTTGTGTTTTCATAGGATATTTTTCAAGTGTTGAAGGGTTAACATAAGACTTCCTGCGATAATCATTAAGGCGGATATCGTGTTCAAATACCGGAATGTTTTGTTAAATTGATATCTGCCTAAGACTATTCCCGACAAATAAGTAACAATTAAAAGGGGTGATACGATGAGGTTAATTTTATGGTAGTCTATTTTCAACCAGGCCATTGCACATCCAAAAGCGAAAATATAGATGGATGTTCCTAATATGATTTCTATGCAGCGTCTGGTATTTAAAGCACTCAAGACAGAAACCCGATTTTTGATTTTGGCTTCATGGAACATCCTGATCCCCATTCCGAATAAAATGCCGATAGCTATAATCTCTTCATTATTTTTTAGGAGAAAACAGGTGAATTCGCCGAATTCTATTCCGTAGATCAATACCATGTTTTCCATTAAAAACAGTAAGACCAGTACGATTATCCAATTTGGCGATACATATCTCTGGTTTCTTTTTAATTCAGGTAATTGCCTGTTGATTTTCGTATAGTTTCCATTATGAAAAGCCAACATCAAATTATCAGCCGCCAGCCCTGCTGAGATACCAATTAATGCCAGGTTGTAAACTATTATCATTGTCAATTCTTTATTATAATTCTGTTTGATGGCCTATTACTTCCCAGCTTACTTTCAATACATCCTGCTCTATAGTTAATCGGCTAACCATTTTCTCAATCAGGTAGTCCTGTTTGCCGACAGTGATGATTTCGGCAACTATAAGAGCAACAGACGGATTTTCTGCCTCACTGCTGGTTAATGCGCGGAGCATCAGTTTATCATCATTTCCCAAATACTGCATCAGCAAAACCCGGAGATGATTCTCTATTTTTTCGCGGCATTGAATGTTGATGAGATATTCCGACTGCACCGTTTCACTTTTTTCAAAAAAGGTGATCTTGCTTAATTTTATACCAAGTGGACGCAAAATTAAATGGGTTAGCACTACCAATGATGCGGTTATGACCGCCTCCCCGATAAGCCCGAAACCGATTAAGGAACCAACAGCCGCAGAACACCAAATTGTGGCAGCCGTATTTAGGCCCTGCACATTTAATCCATCCTTCATGATTACACCGGCACCTAAAAATCCGATGCCGCTAATGATATAAGAGGCGACCCGACCCGGGGCATCGCCACTGATGTGGATGGATAGCAAAACGTAGGCCGCCGAACCTAGGGAAACTAGTGTGTTTGTTCTTAAACCGGCGCTTTTTTGCCGCCATTGCCGTTCTATACCGATAGCCGCACCTAAACACAGGGCTAATACCAAACGTAGGGCAAAAACGAAAATACTCATATTAAGCCCCCATATAAAGAACCCAAAAGTTCAATAATTGAAAAAGGTTGGAAAGCAAAAGTTAGCACCCCTGCAGGAGCTGGATTATTCAGATTAGCGTGTTTTTTCTTTTTAACAGGCGTAATAAAATCAAATGACGTTGCAGGAGAAAATTTGCCGTTGTTCTGAAAAATGCTTTTGGTGTTTTTTCTTTTATGCATAACAAAAAATGTTGCCCCGTTAACGGGACTGCATAAAATGAGCGGTCCGATTAGCGGGAAGTTTTTGAATCTTGATAATTTATACTCGGACCAGTATCCATGTTTTTACGATTAAATAAACAGGCTATAGAACTGTTTGGAATGATGCAAATGTAACTCGTTTTAATCGCTTTGGTTATTAGAGAACCTTTAGAATATCATTATAAATTCATTAGAAAACCAATGGAATTTGCTGAATTATAATAAATTTCAGACGTGGGGGAGTTCAACTGTGAAGGTGGTTCCTATGCCTGGCTGGGAATGTACGGCAATAGTTCCCTTGTGCAACTCGATGATCTTTTTAGTGAGCGACAAACCGATCCCGTTTCCCCCGGCAAATTTTTTGTCTCCAGCCCGGTAAAATGCATGGAAGATTTTCGGTACTTCATCTTCCCTTATACCGATTCCCTGATCCTGGAAGCGCAAGATGGTTTTGTCTTTAAAATAGGTAATAGCTACGGAAGCCATTTTTTGTTCTGAAAATTTACACCCATTTTCGATCAGGTTCATAAAGGCGACTTTTAGCAAATATTCATTGCCTAAAACGGATATGAAATCATCATCTTCAATTTCCTGTTCAAAAATGATGCTGATCTTAAATTCAGGATGGTCATGTATGGCATCATTACGGGCATCCAATAAAATTTCATCCAAGCGGATTTCTTTAAAGGAAATCTCTGTATGGTCATAATTTGCCTTTGCCAGGTCAAGCAGGCTATTAGATAAGCGCACTAACTTTTGGGTATCACTGATGGCGTGATGGATAGCATCCTTATAAAATTCATTGCTTCTTTCCTTTTCAACTGTTACCTGAAATTCGGTAAGCATGGCGGTGATCGGCGTCCTTAACTCATGTGAAATATTGGAGACAAATTCTTTCTGCGCGTCGAATGAGTTTTCCAGCCGGTTCAGCATAGCGTTGAAAGTGACCGCTAATTCTGCAATTTCATCTTTACCATTTCCTTCTTTGACGCGCAAATCCAGATTGGTCGCCGTTATTTCTTCCACCTCGTCAATCAGGTCAGAAACAGGTTTTAAGGCTTTACTTGCAAAGATATGACCGGATATATAAATCAGGATGATCGCAACAAAAAATGCAATGATCAGGGTATATTTCAGGTTTCTTAGTTTGGCATAGCCACTCTGGTCATTTGCAGCAGAGGTAATCACATAATCTTTATCATTGTGATGGTAGAGAATTCCGACCGCCTGCATTTCACCCTGGTAGAATTTGATTTGCTTTTTGGCCACGATCTCATCGATCATTTGCCTGGTTTCTTTTACTTTATCGATTTCAACCGCATCATGGTAAAGCAAATGGAAAGAAGTATCATAAATGGCTACCTCTTCCTGGAAAAAGGAATTAGGTGAATTTTTATAGATCAGTTGCAGCACCCTTGGTTGAATTTTTGCATCCAATAAAAGATTTGCTTTAATGATTGCCGTGTGGCGCAGTGAACTGTAATATTCTCTTTCCCTGTTTTCGGAAAATGAAAAATAAACCACTAAAGCAAACGCCAATAGTAATACCGCAATACTGCCTGTAAAAAGAAAGGTTAGTTTATTCCTTATGGTCATTTTTTTCTTCTGTAAAGATAAACCCAAGTCCCTGTTTGGTATGGATTAATTTGTTCGTAAAATCTTTATCTATCTTTTTTCTTAGATAATTAATGTATACGTCAATAAAGTTTGTCCCGGTATCAAAGTGTGTATCCCAAACCCGATCTGCAATTTCTGCTCTTGATAAGATTCTTTCGTTGTTTTGAATCATATATTCTAAAAGTTTCAATTCTTTAGGAGTAAGGTTGATTAATTTGCCGGAGCGTGTAATGGACTTAGTTTGATTGTTTATGACAAGATCTGCATAGGTGGTAAAAGAAGTGCCTGCAATTATGTTACTATTTTTGCGATTCATTACCGCACGTACCCTTGCTAATAACTCCCTGAAATCAAACGGCTTTACAAGGTAGTCATCAGCACCGGCATCAAAACCTTCTACTTTATCATCTGTAGTACCTAATGCAGTAAGTAGAATTATTGGAAGTGCTGGCTTTACTAAACGAATTTCCCTGCACAGATCAAGGCCGTTGAGCTGAGGTAAAATTATATCTGAAATAAGCAGGTCATAGTCATTTCGTACAGCCATATTTTTGGCACTCATGCCGTCAAATGTTGCCGTAACCAAGTGGCCTTGTTCTTCAAGACCCTGTTTTACCAGCGCTGCTATCCTTTCGTCGTCTTCTGCAATAAGTATTTTCAACTGAAATAATTTTGGATAAATTTAAGGATTTAATAACTGGCACAAGACAACCAGGCTTTAAGAATGCTTTAGGAAGACGTAAAACAAAATCACGAAGGCAAGGCGCAGCGGGGCAGTTGCGGCAAGCGGTTCATTACATCACGCTATATTCCATACTCCGCCAGCCGCCCTGCATTTGGCGGCAATGAAATTTGTACCTCATAACATACCCGACTTTGTTTTAAAAAGAAAAGGCAACACACCACGGTCACAAAATTAGCAACGCAGAAAACAGTAAAGGGCATGTAAATGTTGCGGATTGTTTGTTTTTTGGCAGCACCACCCTTGACAGTTTTCTGCTTACTGCTGCCGGTTGTTTAAGCGGTGCAATGCCATGTTGTGTCAGCTGCTTTAGAGTAATGAGGTAGGATATATACCGTAGATTAATTTATAATTGGGTATAACGTGTGTATTATAAGATAGAAAAGCTTTGCTTGTAGGGGAAGTAAAATGATGAAATAAAGCGATAAAAAAATGCTTTTCATTCAAAAAATATCACTATTATTGTATAATAAGTTCATTGACTATCTGTTACAAGTGCTTTAATGATACAAATGATGTTTAATAAAATGAGACCCATTCGGTTACCATTTTCACATTGAAGCTTGATAACTATATTATAATCAACCCTTTAAGGGATAGGCTCATCATCCCGCCATCCTTACGCCATACTGGTCGCAGCGTTTACATAAATTGCAAATGCAAGCCAAACAGTTATCTCGCAGAGGTGGCAAACTGGAGTTGGAGTTAGCAAATGACCGTGTTTACATGATTGGCAAAGGAATTACTTATATGCATGGGAAATATTCCATCTGATAAAATAAATTAAGATCGGGTGAAGGAAAAACAAACTGAACATAGTAAAGCTGTAGGTCATCATTTAAAAATATATACCGACGGTTCTTCGAGGGGAAATCCCGGACCAGGTGGCTATGGTGCTGTTTTATTATGGGGCGAAGCCAAGAAAGAATTATCAGCAGGTTATCGACTTACCACCAATAACCGAATGGAATTGATGGCTGTAATTGCAGCTTTGGAATCTCTAAAAAAGCGACAAATTTCAGCCACTATTTATACTGATAGCCAATATGTTGTAAATAGTGTTGAAAAAAAATGGTTAGATAATTGGGTGAAAACAGATTTTAAAGGTGGCAAGAAAAACAAAGACCTTTGGCTTCATTTTCACAACTTATCCAAGCAATTCAAACTAAGATTTGTTTGGGTGAAAGGGCACGCAGATAATGCATGGAATAATCGATGCGATGAACTGGCTACCACTGCTGCAGATAGTAGTAATTTATTAGTCGACTCTGGCTATGAAGATACACGAGATTAAATAAATAAAAATGCACCAATCTCTTGGTGCACTTTATAGAATATCGTTTATTATTAAGCTGCCTGTTTTTGTTCTGAAGTTCCTTTTTTCAGCAATGCATATCCTCCAAATAAGATGGCACCAAAAACAATGGTTCCCATCACACTGTTTTGATAAAAAGGCACACCATCAACAAGACACTGAATCAATCCAGAAAATGTTCTTGGACGCTGATATCCGCCATTGCCCAACCATACCATTCCATTGGAAATTAAGAAATAAGTAGTAGGTGCAGCGATAGTGGCAAGAATAACTTTTGTGATTTTTGCATCACTGATCAAAAATCCGAAAACAGTTAAACCTCCGATCAATAAATAGTTAACCCATTGACCATTGTAAAATCCAGAAATTTCAGTATACCCGTAGTTATATAAAACCTGATACACTAAATCGGATATAAACATAGAAATCAACGGTAGACTAAAAGCCCATTTTTTATTTTTTACAAAAAATGCGCCTCCAAATAATGCCATTGCAATTTGCGGGGCAAATCCAAAAGGTCGATTTGGTAATACTCTGTATACTGAGGCGATAACTACCATCAGGCATAAAGACAAAACAAGGTTCTTATTTAATTTCATCGTGATCATATTTCAAAACAAAAATAGGCGAAAATAATTTTATCAATACCAAATTATCCCGATTGTTAAGAAAGCGGGTATAATCTATACAAAAGCCTTAAACAAAGTACAATTTCCCGAAGTGATGATTTCATAAACCGCATCAGGAAACAGGCAAGCGGCCTCTCCTCTTTTTAATACCAGACTATTATTAATCACAGCGGCTCCTTCGGTTACGATTAATAGTTCCATGCCTTCTGCACTATTACTGTATGTCATATCCTCTTTCAATTCAATTTTACTAATCGAAAAATCAGGCACAGGGCAGGGATAATTCTTCTCCCCGATCCTGATTTCATTACCCTTCATTACATTGGGAATAATGCCTTCAAACACTGTATGCTTCATCAATTCAGGAACATCAATATGTTTTGGAGTAAGTCCGCCTCTTAAAACATTATCACTATTCGCCATCAATTCAATATTCTGTCCCTCCAAATAAGCATGCGGCAAACCTGCGCCCTGAAAAACAGCTTCTCCAGGCTTGGCATTCACAATGTTAAAAAAATAAATAGAGAAAACACCCCTGTCGATATTAACTATTTGTTCGTCGTTTTCAAACAATTTGGCCACCCACCAACCAGGTTCGGCCTTACTGAGTTCGCCTTCTCTCTTTCTTCTAATTTCGCGTTTCACGGTCGGCATTAAAAAAGCATTTACTTCCTGCTGACTCATCTCCATCACAAACTGATATAAAGCTTTATATCCATCTCTTTTAAAAAGTGGTAATAATATATTAAACTCGTACACTTCAGAGAGTGTATTTTCTAAAAGGCTTTTTTCTTTAAATCCATGCAACAACCAAAAATCACTCAGAGCAACCATTACTTCGGGCTTATGATTACGATCCTTGTAGTTTCTGTTGGGAGCATTGATGGGTATGCCTTCAGCTTCTTCCCTATCAAATCCTTTTTCTGCTTCTTCTTTGCTTGGATGCACTTGTATAGAGAGCATCTGTTTCACATCAAGTACTTTTAAGAGATAAGGAAGCTCGCCAAATTTCTGATAAACAGAATCTGTTAATGCTGTTGCCGGGTCACGAGCAATCAATTCATTCAATGCAACCTCTTTGTTTTCAATTATCAATTTTGCTGCGGCAGAAGGATGTGCGCCCAACCAATATTCCGCACAGGGTTTTCCATCTGGATTGGGCACTCCCAATAATTCAGGAATAAAGGTGTTTCCACCCCACGCATAGTGTTGAATAAACCCTTTTATTTTGAAAATTTTGCTCGACTCAGACATTATTAGAAATTTATACACCATAAACGCGAATCCTCCTAAAATCTTGTGTTTGACGGGAAAATCAACACTAAATTAACACGAATGCAATCGAATAAAACTAAGGGCGATCATGGAGAACAAATCGCCACAGATTTTTTGAAAGAAAAAGGATTCTGTATTCTGGAAAGAAATTGGCGGCACCACCATTTAGAAGTAGATATCATTGCTTCAAAGGACGGGCTTCTACATATCGTTGAAGTTAAAACCCGGTATTCACTCAGATTTGGCCGACCCGAAGAAAGTATCACAAAAGACAAAATGCAATTTCTCAAAAATGCAGCAGAAGCTTACCAGTACAGAAATCCATTCTGGAAATACTTACAATTCGATGTGATTGCGATTACACTTGTGAACGAAAAACCAAGAGAGGTTTTTATGATCGAAGACGTATATTTTTAAACCCCTCCTATTTTGATTTCAAAGGCTTAACCGCTCTTTCAATCATTTTCTCAACCATTTTAAAAGTTGCCGGGCAGTAGCTGATATTTTGCTGATGCCAATGCATATAGGAAGGCATATCTTTCTTTTTAAGGTGTGGAAAGCCTGAGCAATCGCTAGGGCGAACCTCATAAATGCTACACATATGTGTTTCTTTACTCAAAAACTGGCAGGGTTGTTTTTTATTAATCCAGTCTTTATCGTCCTTCTCGTATACCAGCCACTTGTCTATGAACTCATCAGCGCTCATCTCCAAATGCGTAGAAATTCTTTTAATATCTTTCGTGGTAAAAGTGGGCGTCATTTTTTTACAGCAGTTTGCACAACTCAAACAATCAATTTCCTGCCAAACTTCAGTGTCAATTTTAGCAGCGGTTTTATCCAAATCCTTTGGAGGGTTCTTAGCGAGGGCGCCTAAATACCTTTTAAAAGCTTTTTGATGATGACGAACTTTTTGTTTGAAAGAACGGAGGTTCACTTGCATACAATTAATTGCTGTTTGGTTTGATTTGGACGAATCAGCGAATTTAAGGAACTATAATTTAAAACCAACTTTTCAAAAATCTGGGATAGGGTTAGTTCCAATTATTTTTTTTAAAGCCTATTTTTACTCAACAAAAGCAATGGGCAAAATTATGTGGGAGTCGTATAAAAAAGGATTCAAAAGCTATCTGCAATTAGAAAGGTCACTCAGCGATCATTCGGTAGACGCCTATTTGAGAGATATTGAAAAACTTACCCAATACCTACTCATCCATAATACCGTTAAAAACCCTGCTGGCATTGAATTAAAAGACCTGCAACATTTTGTAAAATGGATCGCCGAATTGGGAATGAGTCAGACTTCTCAGTCAAGGATCATATCAGGTATCAGGAGTTTTTATAAGTATTGTTTAATTGAACAGATCTGCACGCTTGATCCTGCATATTTATTAGAGGCACCCAAAACAAAAAGAAAACTTCCCGATACACTTAGCTTTGAAGAAATTGAATTGGTGATTGCTCAGGTAGATCAAAGCACAGCAGATGGTTGTAGAAATAAAGCCATCTTGGAAACAATGTATAGTTGCGGATTGCGTGTAACAGAATTAATCAATCTAAAAATTTCATGTTTTTATCCCGATCTTGGATTTATCAGAGTTACCGGAAAGGGAGATAAAGAAAGGTTAGTACCCATTGGTGGAGACGCAATTAAATATATACTACTCTATAAGAATAACGTTCGTGTGCATCATTCTGTACAAAAAGGTTTCGAAGATATTTTGTTTCTAAATAAACACGGGCGGGGATTGAGTAGGGTAATGATTTTTTACATTATTAAAGAAATGGTCTTTAAAGCGGGAATTAAAAAATCTGTTTCACCGCATACTTTCCGTCACTCATTTGCCACACATTTAGTAGAGGGAGGAGCCGACCTTCGTGCAGTTCAGGAAATGCTCGGACACGAGAGTATTACTACTACTGAGATTTATACACATCTCGACAGAGATTTTCTGCGCGACACACTGCAACGTTTTCATCCTGCATATAAGTGAAAAATCTAGCAATTCGCTATCATTATCCCACTTCATTATATTTAGCTCATTTTATATAAAAGGATTGGCAAAGAGCTTTGCTTGATGTAGGTTTGTGTCAAATAAAAAATCACATATGAAAAAACTAATTCTACTGGTTGCAATAGCGATTGGTATTTCTGCACAATCTCAGGTAAAGATGCCAGCGCCCAGTTCTACACAGACCATTTATCAGGACTTTGGTATGGGAAAATTGGAATTAACTTATTCGCGCCCGAATATCAAAGGAAGATCTTTGTTTAAAGAAAATAGCGATCTGGCACCATTGAACAAATTATGGCGCTTGGGAGCAAATGCAGCTACAAAAATTAAGTTTACCGACAATGTTACGATCGGAGGAAAATTATTAGATACCGGATCTTACGTTTTGTATGCTATTCCCGGAAAAGAATATTGGGAAATTATTATAAACAAAGGTTTGAATAATTGGGGAACAGATGGATACAAAGAAAGCGAAGACGTAGTTCGCTTCAAGATCAAATCCGAGAAAATGGGTGCACCAGTAGAAACTTTCACGATGCAGTTTGCAGCTATTCAAGCAGAGACTTGTGAAATACATATTATGTGGGGAAATACTGCAGTAGCAATTCCTGTAAGTACCAATGTAAAAAGCAGATTAAAAGCACAGATCGAAAAAGAACTTGCTGCTGATAAAGTAAATCCGGCAATTTATCAGATGGCCGCTAACTTTTATTTTGAATGGGATAAAGACCTGAACAAAGCATTGGATAATGTTAAAAAAGCTACTACTGCTACACCAAATGGCTTTTGGTTATTTTTATTGGAAGCAAAAATCGAAAAAGCAATGGGCGATAAAGTGGCCTCTAAAACCAGTGCAGAAAAATGTATTGCTTTAGCCACATCTGCAAAGAATGATGATTATGTAAAACAAGCCAGTGACCTTATTAAGAAACTATAAGAAGTCAAAATTCAAAAGTAAAAATTCAAAAGGATAGAATATCGTCTTCTATTTTCAAGACTGTAGTTGTAATTTTTTTCAAAAAGAAACCCCTGAACAATCAGAGGTTTCTTTTTTATTTTTGACTTTTGACTTTTGAATTTTGACTTTTGATTTTTTACCCCGCCATATCCGGAATAGCTTCTACCTTATAAGCACCTGCATCCAGCTTGGCTTTGGTTTCGGTAAATGCAACCAGTGTTTCTTTAATATCTGCATCAGTATGATCGGCTGTAGGAATCAAACGATAAATGATATGTCCTTTTGGAATAACAGGATATACAACGATAGAACAGAAAATGTGATAATTCTCGCGCAAATCCATCACCATTGCAGTAGCTTCTTCCACACCACCTTTCATATATACTGGTGTAACAGGCGTATCTGTATTACCAATATCAAAACCTCTTTCTTTTAAACCAGTTTGCAATTTTTTTGCGTTACTCCACAGTCTTGCTTTTAACGCTGGCTCTGATTGTAACAAGTGCAGACGCTTTAAGTTACCCAATACAAGTGGCATTGGAACACTCTTTGCAAAAATCTGTGAGCGAATATTATAACGAATGAAATCGATAATTGCTTTGTCTCCCGCCATAAAGGCACCGATCGAAGCCATCGACTTAGCGAATGTTGCAAAATACAAATCAATTGCATCCTGACATCCCTGTGCCTCACCCACACCGGCACCCGATTCACCCAAAGTTCCAAAGCCATGTGCATCATCAACCAATAATCTGAATTGGTATTTTTGTTTTAATGCTGCAATTTCTTTTACTTTCCCCTGATCGCCAGCCATACCAAATACCCCTTCCGTAATTACCAGAATTCCGCCCGCATTTTGCTTTTCAATCAAAGCTGTTGCGCGTTCCATCTGTTTTTCAAAATCAGCAATATCGTTATGCTTGTACACATATCTGTGTCCGGTATGTAGTCTTAATCCATCAATAATACATGCATGCGCTTCCGCATCATACACAATCACATCGTGTCTGCCGCAGATGGCATCAATTGCACTCATGATTCCCTGATATCCATAGTTCAGCAGGATTGCATCTTCCTTATGTTCAAATGCCGCTAATTCAGCTTCCAGTTGTTCGTGATAATTGCTGTTTCCGCTCATCATTCTTGCACCCATCGGGGTTGCCAAACCAAACTCTGCTGCAGCTTCAGCATCTGTTTTACGTACTTCGGGATGATTCGCTAAGCCTAGATAATTGTTCAGACTCCAAACAATTACATCCTTACCGCGAAATTTCATGCGACTACCAATTTCTCCTTCTAATTTAGGAAATGCGAAATATCCGTGGGCCCTTTCACGATGCTGTCCCAATGGGCCCGAATTCTTGAGCAACTTTTCAAATATATCTGCCATATTACAATTGTTTCCTATTAATCTGGGCGCAAAAATAAACTTTTCGGCCCTAAAGGCAAAGTCAATTATTTAACATAACTGTGTTAACCATTTGATTAAACAAAAATAAAACGCCTATCCCCTATTTTTACAAACTTAAAATCAATTCATGCAAAGACTTTTCTGCTTATTTACAGCTTTATTATTGGGGATGAGCCTTTCTGCTCAACCCAAGACCCAATCGGTAAACTACCCTCGCCCCAAACTGGTAGTAGGTATTGTTATTGACCAGATGCGATGGGATTACCTCTATCGGTTCAACCCGCTTTTTCAGTCAAACGGTGGCTTCAAAAGAATGATGGTAGAAGGCTTTTCAAGCGATAATACCCTTGTTCCCTATGCCCCAACTGTAACAGCCTGCGGACATACCTGCGTGTACACAGGCAGTGTACCGGCAATACACGGAATTACAGGAAACAATTGGTGGGATAACCAACTTTTGCGCAACGTTTATTGCAGCGAAGATAAGTCTGTTAGCACTGTGGGAACTAATAATGATGCCGGACAAATGAGCCCCAAAAACATGCTTACCACCACGGTATGTGATGAACTAAGGCTGGCAACAAATTTTAAATCTAAAGTAATCGGCGTTGCTATTAAAGACAGGGGTTCAATTTTACCAGCCGGGCATTCTGCAAATGCTGCATATTGGTACGATAGCAAAACAGGCAACTTTATTACAAGCACTTATTACATGAATGAATTACCTGCATGGGTAAATCAATTTAATAAAAGGAAATTGGTAGACTCGTTCTATAATATTGGCTGGAACACGGTTTTACCAAAAGCCATTTATTCTGATTATGCAACAGATGATGTAAAAGCTTATGAGAGTAAGCCATTTGGAAAAGACTTGATTGGGTTTCCTTATGACTTGTCTGCATTTAAAGGAAAAGATTATAGTAAAATTGCAAGCACTCCTTATGGAAATAGTTTGACAGTAGAAATGGCAGAAGCTGCTGTAATTAATGAACACCTTGGAAAAGGGATTGCTACCGATTTTTTAGCAGTAAGTTTCTCTTCACCTGATTATATCGGACACTCTTTTGGCCCCAATTCGTGGGAGATGGTAGACGATTATGTGCGTTTAGATAATGAGCTTGGTAAATTATTTTCTTTTTTGGATGCTTCTATCGGAAAGAATCAATACACTGTTTTTTTAACCGCCGATCATGCCGTAGCGCATATACCGGGCTTTATGAAAGAACATAAATTACCCGCAGGTAATTTTGATGATAATCTTGCGCACAAGGAACTGAACGATCTTATCAAAGATAAATTTGGTATTAGTAATGCAATTGAAAGCACATCAAATTATCAGATTTCGTTAAACCATGACAAAATCGATTCTGCTAAACAGGATATTGATGCCATTAAAAAACTGATTATTAGCTCGCTGTTAAAGAAAGACGCAGTAGCAAATGCTTTCGAAACCAGCAAGATACTTATCAGCACATTAAATAAAACTCAAAGAGAAATGTTTGCAAACGGTTATTATCCCAATCGTTGCGGAGATATTCAGATTGTTTTAAAAAGTGGTTATATGGAAGGTAGTAATACCGGCACAACCCATGGCTTGTGGGCGCCTTACGATGCACATATCCCCTTACTTTTTTATGGTTGGGGAATCAAAAAAGGGAAGACGCGCAAAGAATATTATATGACTGATATTGCCCCTACCATTGCTGCACTCCTGCATATTCAAATGCCCAGTGGCTCTGTAGGAAAAGTGATTGATGAGGCCTTAAAATAAAAATCAGTTAGAGGCCCTAAATAAAAAGTCCCGATGATTTCTCGTCGGGACTTTTTATTTAAATTTTTTTTTTGACTTTTGAATTTTGACTTTTGACTTTTGACTTTTGAATTTTATTTTCCCAGTTTCACTTTCAAATTCTCGTCCAAAGCATCAAGGAATTCTTCTGTATACAGATAGTGTTCTCCGTGATTTACTTTGTTTCCATGAACACATATTGCTAAGTCCTTGGTCATTTTGCCGCTCTCAACAGTTTCAACACAAACTTCTTCTAAAGCTCTACTGAAATTGATCAGTTCCTGATTATTATCGAGCTTGCCGCGGAATTCAAGGCCTCTTGTCCAAGCAAATATTGATGCAATTGGATTAGTAGAAGTAGGATTACCTTTTTGGTGTTCGCGATAGTGACGCGTAACGGTTCCGTGAGCAGCTTCTGCTTCCATAGTTTTTCCATCGGGAGTAATCAAAACGGAAGTCATTAATCCCAAAGAACCAAAACCTTGTGCCACAGTATCGCTTTGAACATCACCGTCGTAATTTTTGCAAGCCCATACAAAATTACCATTCCACTTAAGTGCACTTGCAACCATATCATCAATCAGGCGGTGCTCATACACAATTCCTGCAGCATCGTACGCAGCCTTAAATTCGTTGCGGTATACTTCTTCAAAAATATCTTTAAATCGACCATCGTATTTTTTAAGAATGGTGTTTTTAGTAGACAAGTATAAAGGCCATTTCTTAGTCAACGCCTGATTAAAGCAAGCTCTTGCAAAACCATAAATACTTTCGTCTGTATTATACATTGCCATTGCAACGCCATCGCCTTTATAATTAAACACTTCAAACTCTTGTGTGTTACCGTCTTCTCCTTCAAACTTGATGGTTAATTTACCCTTCCCCTTCGTTACGAAATCTGTGGCACGATACTGATCACCAAAAGCATGGCGACCGATACAAATAGGTGCTGTCCAGTTAGGAACCAGTCTTGGTACATTTTTACAAACAATTGGTTCGCGGAAAACCGTTCCATCCAAAATGTTGCGGACTGTACCATTCGGGCTCTTCCACATTTGTTTCAAATTAAACTCTTTAACCCTTGCTTCATCGGGGGTAATGGTAGCGCATTTGATTCCCACACCATATTGTTTGATGGCATTGGCAGCATCAATAGTAACCTGGTCATTCGTTTCATCGCGATACTCCATACCCAGATCATAATATTTTATTTCTACATCGAGATAGGGAAGTATTAATTTGTCTTTGATAAACTTCCAAATAATTCTTGTCATTTCATCACCATCCAGTTCCACTACCGGATTTAGTACTTTAATTTTCTGAGACATAACTGATCTGTTTATTTTAGAGGGCACAAGGTAGTATTTTTCATTTAATTACACGTTCACGATGAGTACTGGTATTTCAAGCTGATGCCGCACACTTTCGATGGTTTCGCCAAATATATAATCTTTCAATCCTTTGTGTCGGTGAGCTCCCATTACAAGCATATCCGCTTTTGTTTGCTGTACAATCCGAACAATTTCCATCACCCGATTTTGATACCCGAGAACAATTTCAACCGTATAGCCAGCATTGGTTAATTGAGCAGCAAAAGCTTCCAGCCTTTCCCGGTCTTTTCTGGTTTCATAATCATCACTTGCTTCGCCAGAATACTTTGCAGCAGCGCTCTCCACGATATGTATTAAAACATAACGCACATCCTGCTTACCCTGCGACAAAGCGTAGGCGATTAGTTTTTCATCGGCCATGCTGAAGTCGAGCGAAACAGCGATCACTCTGCTGGCATTCACTTCCAGATTTTGCAAAACAGGTGCATCACTATGCATCCGAGCAATATCTCTCAATTTCTTTTTCTGGAAAATCGGCAAGAAAGTCATCATTACAAAGAGCCATAAAAAAACAATTGCGCCTGCAACTATAATTACTTTCCAAAATATATTTCCGGGCTCTCCAAATAGTTGCATCGACTGTTCAATTACCATTTTTGAATTTAAAAAAATGAGAATGCCGGCAACCAACCAGGCTGCAATTTTGGTATAGGTTTTAATGGCAAATTCGCCCATAGTAGTTTTGTCGCTTACGAAGTGTATCAAAGGTATTACAGCAAAACCTAATTGAATGCTCAAAATTACCTGACTCAATACGAGTAAGGCGTCGATCTTTTCATTCCCATAAATCAATATAGTAATCACTGCCGGAGCGATGGCAATGATTCTGGTGATTAGCCTTCGCAGTAAGGGATTGATTCTGAGTTGCAGGTATCCTTCCATAACAATCTGGCCTGCCAGCGTTCCGGTAATCGTGCTGCTCTGACCCGCAGCGATAAGTGCAATTGCAAAAAGTATCGGAGCCAGTTTACTTCCCAAAAGTGGCGCCAATAACTGATGCGCGTCTTCGATTCTGGCAACTTGCACATTACCTGAACTAAAAAAAACAGATGCTGCTAAAATCAATATCGCAGCGTTCACAAAAAAAGCCGCATTTAATGCAATCGTACTATCAATTAAATTATATCGCAAAGCTCTTTTAATCCCCGACTGACTAGGTTTTATTTTTCGGGTTTGCACCAATGCCGAATGCAGGTATAAGTTATGTGGCATAACGGTTGCACCAATAATTCCTACGGCGATGTACAAAGCATTGTTGCTAAGTACTCCGGGAATAAATCCTATTGCCACTTGGTGAAAATCAGGTTTAGCAAGAAACAGTTCAACCAGAAAAGACAAACCAATAATGGCCACTAAGGCTATGATGAACGCTTCGAGTTTTCTGATGCCAAATCTTTGCAGCCACAACAAGAGTAATGTATCCAACACCGTGAATGCAACACCCCAAATAATTGGCAACCCTGTTAAAAGGTAAATACCAAGTGCCATTCCCAAAACCTCGGCCAGATCGCATGCTGCTATGGCAATTTCCGCAAGAATGTATAAACAAAAATTTACCAGCGGTGGATATACTTCCCTATTTGCCTGAGCAAGATCTCTTCTGCGTACAATTCCTAATCGGGCACTTAAACTTTGGAGCAATAAAGCCATCAAGTTGCTCATTAACAGAACCCAAATCAATTTATATCCAAACCTGGCACCTCCTTGTAAATCGGTTGCCCAATTTCCAGGATCCATATAACCCACACTTACCAGATAAGCCGGGCCCAGATACGCAAGTATTCTTTTCCATCCAGTTGTTTTACTGGTAGTATCTACCGTTTCATGCACTTCACTCAACGACTGACTTGCATTGATTCTTTGTGGATTCATATCAAATTAATTTTACGAATAGTGCTTCAGATAATTGTTGACTAATAGTAATTGCCGGCTTATTTTTAATGCTGATCTCAACTGAATTATCGAACGAAAATTTTCTAAGTACTTCCATTCTAGTGCCGATTACAATGTTTTTATGTTTCAACAAATCCAGCAATTCTGCCGATTGACTTCCTACATTACAGAGCTCTACCAACACATGAGGCTTAACATCTTTCAGATTATACAAACGCATGTAAACCATATTCCCATTGCTATCCGGAATTGGGTCGCCATGGGGGTCAAATTTTGGATGTTCCAAAAAAGCATCCAATTTTTCCACCAACTTTTTGCTGCTGATATGTTCCAGTTCTTCTGCCACTTCATGCACTTCGTCCCACCCAAACTGGAGCTTCTCTACTAAAAAATATTCCCAGAGACGATGCTTTCGAACAATCATCAAAGCTTGCTTCTTTCCTTCTTTACTCAGCCTCACTCCTTGGTAAGGCTCATAATCAATTAGGTTTTTTGAAGTGAGCTTTTTTAGCATATCCGTTACCGATGCGGGTTTCGTTAAAATAGAAGCTGCCAGTTGGTTGGTGGTTACATTGCCCTCCGACTGCTGCAAATGAAATATTGCTTTGATATAATTTTCTTCTGTTTTGGTTAAATTCATGTACTCTAAAATTATTTTTAGACAAACCTAAATTATTTTAAGCAATAAAAAACACCCAATTTCAGGTTCAATCAATGAATCCTGTATTTTTATGCAAATAATTCTGGTATGCACAAGAGATTGCTTTATATCATGCTGATACTGCTATTTGCATGTGGACAAAAGAAATTGGATTTTTCTGGTGCAACTCCGCTAAAGGCAAAAGACTTTCTATCTGTCTTCCCAATCATTAACAATACATTCTTTGCAGCCGACAGTAATTTCCTGAAGTTGTCGGACAGTACCAGAATCGGCCTAAAAGCAATTACTCAGTTTATTCCTGATTCGGTTATTGCAAATCTGGTAGGAAAAGAAAAAAATCCTGCATTTTATCCCGTAGGAAAAATTGTAAAAGAAAAAGAAACTTACCTCTTGCTGAACATCATAGAAAAGCACAGAAAGTTGATGGCCTTAATTGTTGTTGATACGAAAAGCAACAAGTGCTTGGCATCCAAACGCTTGATCGAAGATGACCTTCAGGATGAATACGTTCATACGATTACTGTTAATAAAGAACCCACCTTTCTTTTGGCTCAGGAAAAAATGGGCAAAGATAATATTGCACAGTTTACAAGAATTGGCTGGGTGTACAGCTCCGGTATTGGGTTTATGATTGTTGTAAACGACTCTAACGAATCGCCATCAAAATCAAATATCATTAACCCAATCGATACACTTCCAAGGAAGAACAGGTATAGCGGTGATTATGCAGAAGATAAAAGGAATTTTATTTCGCTCAGAGACGGGAAGAATGCAAACAGCTATGCCTTCTTTATTCATTTTGAAAAGAACGAAGGAACTTGTATCGGCGAGTTGAAAGGAGAACTTAAAATGAAAGATCTTACCAATGGACAATATCGTTTTAATACAGACCCATGTGTGATCGATTTTAAATTCGAAGGAAATCAAATCAGTTTAAAAGAACAAGGTACTTGCGGAAATCATAGGGGCATTAAATGCTTCTTCGATGATCAGTTTACCCGAAAAAAAGAAAGCAAATCAAACAAAAGAAAATAAATAAATAAAACCCAAAAACAGACTTCCCCCCGTATTTCTGTGGACCTAATGTGTAAATTTTACATTTTAAAGAAAAGACTTACCTTGCGGAAGATTTAAAGAAAACGAAAAGAGAATTTATGAATTTCAGAAGCTTTCAGGTCCCCTATTCTATCGATGAACAGTACGCCAAAAAATCCGCTTATTTTTCAATGGAGTTTGCAATTCACCAACCGCTAAAAATTTACAGTGGTGGTTTGGGTTTCTTAGCCGGCTCTCATTTACGCAGTGCATATGAACTTCGGCAAAATATGATTGGGATTGGTATTTTATGGAAATACGGGTATTACGATCAGGCAAGAAATCAGGATCAAACCTTACAGGTAACTTTCATGGAGAAGATGTATAGTTTTCTGGAAGACACTGATATCAAATTTCAGATTCTGATTCATGACCATCCGGTTTGGGTGAAAGCTTATTATTTGAATCCAGAGACTTTCAAAAGCGCACCTCTGTTTTTGTTGAGCACCGATCTACCTGAAAACGATTATGTTTCGCAAACCATTACACACCGTTTGTACGACGCAAACATTGCGACAAAGGTTGCGCAGTTTATTCTGCTGGGAATTGGTGGAGCAAAATTGGTTGATGAACTTGGGTTTAATCCTGATGTATATCACCTAAACGAAGCACATGGCATTTCTGCAAGCTTCTATTTACTAAATAAATTCAAATCTGTAGCAAAATTAAGAGAGCACTTGGTGTTTACCACGCATACTCCTGAGGAAGCGGGAAATGAAAAGCATGATATTTATTTGTGTGAGAAAATGAGTTATTTCTGTGGACTGAGTTTAGACGAGGTACGCAGGTTAACAGGTATCAAAGATGATCAATTCAACCACTCTTTAGTTGCACTGAGATTTGCAAGAAAAGCAAATGGAGTATCTGCACTTCACGGCGATGTAAGTAGGGCCATGTGGGCTCAGTACGAAGGTATTTGCCCAATCATTAGTATTACAAATGCGCAAAACTGGCACTACTGGGCTGATAAACAATTGTACCGCTCACTGGAAGAGAAAAACGACTTCGGCTTCGACGACAGAAAAAAATTCCTCAAAAAAAGAGCCTTTGAAATTGTTGCTGACCAAACCGGAAAAATTTTTAATCCAAACGTTTTAACGATCGTTTGGTCGCGCAGGTTTGCAGGCTACAAGCGTGCAGACATGCTTACATGGGATTTAGAAAGGTTCGAAAAATTATTATCAAATACAAAATATCCTGTTCAAATTATTTGGGCTGGTAAACCTTACCCATTAGATTATCCTGCAATTACCCAATTCAATAATCTGGTGCAGATCAGTAAAAAATATAAAAACGTAGCCGTATTGATCGGTTATGAACTGTCGTTGAGTAAAAGATTAAAACAGGCTTCAGACATCTGGTTAAATAATCCTCGTGTTCCTCGTGAAGCGTCTGGAACCAGCGGCATGACAGCTTGTATGAATGGTTCTGTAAACTTATCTACCGATGATGGCTGGATTCCTGAGTTTATCAATCATGGTAATAACGGATTTGTGGTTCCTAAAGCAGATTACGAAAACATGTCGGTTCAGGCACAAGACGATTACGATTTGAATAAATTATATGAGATATTAGAACAACAGATACTTCCTCTATACTACGAAAATTATGATACCTGGAGACAGATCATGAAAAATGGCATGATGGATGTTCGCTGGCAGTTCGACAGTAACAGAATGGCTCACGAGTATTATGAGTTGATGTATAAATCATAGTTTTGAGCAATCGTGTAGAATGAGAGAAAGTCCCTGTGTTGAACGGGGATTTTTTTATTCAATCAGGTTACTAGTTCATATTAAACAAATGCGGCTTAATTTTGTAATACTCAAAACCGATTTATGAAACATAAAATGGTAATTGCTATTTCAGGCGCAAGCGGATCGGTTTATGCAAAAGTATTATTAGACAAATTACTTACCTGCAATGATCAGATTGCAGAAGTTGGGATTGTAATGAGTGCAAACGCTAAAAAAGTTTGGGAAACAGAATTAGGCAATCAATCTTATTTAAATTATCCTTTCCGTTATTTCGAGAAGCACGATTTTAATGCACCGTTTGCTTCCGGCTCTGCCAAATATAATAGCATGATCGTTGTTCCTTGTAGTATGGGAACTCTTGGCAGGATTGCATCAGGTGTAAGTGACGATCTGGTAACAAGGGCCGCCGATGTTATTCTAAAAGAAAGAAGGAAGCTTATTTTGATGGTACGTGATACCCCGTATAATCTGATTCATATCAGGAATATGGAAACAGTAACGCTTGCCGGTGGAATTATTTGCCCCTGCAGTCCTTCATTTTATAGTAAACCCGAAAACTTTGAATCCATGGCCGCAACAGTTGTTGACAGGGCATTAGAGCTTACTGGCTTTGAACTAAACACTTATCGCTGGGGATCTCCTGATATCTAATCTATTACTGTTTTAATTTAAGCATAATCACTGCAGGTACCCGCCGCTGCCCTTCTTTATCGCTTGGCTTAATTGTTTCTTTACCGTTGATCAGCATACAACTACTGCCGCCTCCGTCTAAATTTAAAGCTTCCACGCAACCAATATCTTTTAACATAGCAGCTTCTTCTATCAGCGAAACGCCTTCCGATTTTCCCGGAAACCTGCCTTCAATTACCATAAATATCAAATGATTGTCGCTGGTATATCCCATTGCCGTGCGTGGATGTTTATCGTTGATGGCTTTACCGGCAAACTTCAATTCCTGATTATTACTAATCGCAATATTGCCATCCTGCACCAACACGGGCCCTCCTCCCACTGCAGTTTTCATTTTCCATTTTTTCAAACGGTATCTCTGTACATATTTGCGAATATTCAAAACTGCAGAAGAATCTATGAATGGATCAATTGGTTTTTGGCTTGCCCGTGGATATCTTGAAATGGAATCACTAAGTACCCATGCGATATCGGGATGATTGTTTTTATCGATACCCAGTGCGCCAGTTATAGGATGAAGGTATGTGAGCGTATCTTTTCCTTTTCTTGCAATGCTGTTTTGTGCGAAAGCTAATTGCCTGCCCTCTCTCACAACCATACTTACATTGGTGTTATTAACAAATTCAAAAAAAGTACAGTTCATTACCAACAAAGGCTTTGATTCAGTTTCATAAAATTTTAAAGGGGTAGAACGCACCCCGTTAGTAGACGCGCTGCTAACTTTTAAATTTTTATCATTCAGATCTACTGCAAGATAATATGCATGATTGGGGCGGCCGGCAATACTGTCGTTACAATAAAAAACCTGTACTGATGATGGTAAGGGCTGATACAAACTATCTACATTCTTCCAATGCAATTGCGCCGAAGTAATTATAGGAAAAATAAATAGGCAGAAGCAAGGAAAAAATTTCATACAATGAGCATTCTATACTGCAAGTTTTTCTGCAGTCCATAATTGCCTGCCGATTCCGGGTATCACATGTTTTTCGCTATGATAAGATGAGCGCACCAGCGGACCGCTCTCAACATAATCTAATCCAATACGGTAACCAATTTCTCTCAATTCCGCAAACTCGTCGGGGTGCACAAATCTTTGCACTGGCAAGTGCTTTTTTGTGGGCTGTAAATATTGTCCCAATGTGAGCACATCTGTTCCATTTGCCACCAGATCTTCCATTGCCTGAATTACTTCCTCTTTTGTTTCACCCAAGCCCAGCATGATGCCGGTTTTAGTGCGCATACCACCAGCTTTCAGGGTTCTTAATACTTCCAGACTTCTTCGATATTTGGCCTGAATCCGAACCTGACGTGTAATTCGTTCAACCGTTTCCATATTATGACTAACCACATCGGGTGCCGCATCTATAATTCTTTGAATCTGATCAGTAATACCTCTAAAATCAGGGATCAGTGTTTCAAGTGTTGTACCTGGGTTAAGCGCTTTAACCGCTTTGATAGTATTATGCCAGATAATGGAGCCCCCATCTTTTAATTCGTCTCTGTCTACACTGGTTAACACCGCGTGCTTCACTTTCATTAAATGAATTGCTTCTGCAACACGTTGTGGTTCATCCCAATCAACAGCTTCAGGCCTTCCAGTGGCAACAGCGCAGAAACCGCAGCTACGGGTACAGATATTGCCAAGAATCATAAACGTGGCGGTACCTTCGCCCCAACACTCTCCCATATTCGGACAATTACCACTCTCACAGATGGTATGTAATTGATGGGTATCCACTAATCCACGTACGTGCTTATAGCTTTCGCCAATCGGCAATTTCACCCTTAACCAACTGGGTTTTTTAATTTTTGAATTATTTGAATCAATTGAAGAGATAACCGGTAATTCTTGCATGCCTCGATTCCTTGAACAGTTTAAATAATAAATTACTTGATTTACAAACCCAGTCAGATCCAATGGCGTTTATTCCATCATTTGTGCAAAGAGAACAAAAAAAAATCATTTTCGTTTACCAAATACGAAGGAAACATATGCATTTAAGAAGAAACTTTTCGGATCGTTCTTAACAAGTATCGGCATTGTTTTAGAATAATATTCCACATTGAGGCCAACTTCCAGTGCACTTAGCACTTCGTTGTATCTGCCATAATCAAAACGAATAGCGGTTCTTGCATATGCCCCAGGTACAACCTGAATTTCGTTAAAGCCCTTTGTAAAGCTGGCTTTACCTACAATACTGGTAGGATCTAAAAATATGCTATCGTTATTATTGTATTTGATTTGCTTTCTTTTACCACTTCCATACGGGTTCTCAATCTCTAAATAATATGGCTTCAAAAGTCCCGCTGTTAACCCGGCACCATAAATTGCCGAAACAGCAACTCCGTTTTTATTACCCTTCCCGCCAATTAAACGCTGTTGACCAAATCCCAGTTTTAAATAATAAAAATTATTTTGTTTACCATATACATAGCTCGAGAATACTACAAAGCCCTGTGAAGTGCTTAATGTAGGTACTTTCTCTTCTTTCTTATCTTTTCTTTCTCCTAATTCCAACCACCATAAATTGGTCTTGGTAATAGTTTTATATTTACCCTTTTCAAAAAACATTCCCCAGCCATCCGTATTAAATTTAAATCCAAAAGCATTTTGCTTTTGGAAAATCAAAGCACCTTCTTCTTCCTGCTTAATTAACTGATTGATTCGTTCCCGCTTTTCCGCTTTTTTTTGCGCTTTATCCACTGCAGAAGAACTTGGTTGTTTCTGTTGAGCAAAAACAGACAAAGAACAAAAAATTGATAAAATTAAAAAGACTTGCTTCACATCTAATGGTTTGATGCAGTAAATTTAGGGCAAAATTGATGCAATGACTTCACAAATTATTTATAAAGGTGGACTAAGAACCAGTGCCATCCATTTACAAAGTAATACCGAAATAGAGACGGATGCCCCTTCTGATAATCAGGGAAAAGGTGAGCGATTTTCGCCTACTGATTTAATGGCTACAGCCCTTGGTACCTGTATGATTACAACAATGGCCATTAAAGCGAATAGCATGAATATTGTATTGGATGGTACAAGGGTGGATGTTACCAAGATCATGGTTTCGGACCCTCGTCGTATTGGGAAATTGGTTGCCCATATTTTCTTCCCTGCAGATTTAAATTTGGATTCCAAGCAAAAAGAAATATTAGAAAGAAGCGCCAGAACCTGTCCTGTTGAGAGAAGTTTGCACCCTGATATTAAATTAGATATGGCTTTTAACTGGTAATTTTCAAACAGTTCCTTCGCCCTACGCCGGAGGAACTGTTACCTATTTTCTAGGGTGCAATATTTGAAAGAATTGCGGAACCTACAGCACAATTAAGGCAACGTTTTTCGCCACAATACATTTGAGTCAGCTCTAGCAGAGCCTGAGAATCAAATGCTGTTCGGTTCATTATTTTGTACGACTCCCATTCGCCAGTTATTTTGTTTTTTTCTGAACCCAATTCCAGTAGCCAGTTCATTGCTTTTTCCTGCAAATCGCTTTCCTGCATTTTTTCTCCATAGGCAAATAAAACCGGAACGATGGTATTAATAATTACTGAATTGATCATCTGCGCACCCAGATATTTTTCTTTGTGTGCAGTAAATTCATTAATTCGGTAGTGATATAACCAATAATCATTTGGATGAACAGATAACATTTTTTGAATCGAAGACAACTCAGTACAATCTTTTACTTTGGCAAACAAATGATCTGTACTCTGTAAAAGCTTTGCCAATTGCGCCATTCTTAAACCCGGAAAAGAAGCAGGGCGCATTCGTAAAAATGCAGGCTGTATCATTAATCGAGGAAGCCGATACTTATTTTTTAAATGCCCGTATTCTTTTTGTAGCAGGATGGCATATTTATCTTCTTCATAATTACCATTTAGTAAATTGGCCTGTCCCAACAATATTGCTTCAAGTTGTTGAATCTGATTTTTATGTTTTGCCAAAATTTTTATCGGCACCGATCTCGCAACGGATTCAAATAAAAGTCCGTTGATTTTTAACCCAAAATTTTCTGCAAGCAACCACCAAAAAACCGTTTCCCAATCCTGTTTAGTTTCTTTCAGGCACTGCTTAATTTTAAGGGCACGTCTTTGCAATCTTTCAGTAACCAACCTATCTTTCCAAGCTAACCACTGAAGATGGTTGAGTACAGGCAAATATTGTTGGCAGGGTTTATAAAATTGCTGCCCCTTCATCAAGTTCCGGTAACGCTCTAAGAGAATATTGGAAACATAGGGTTGAAGGCACAATGCAGGTAACTCAAATCCCAGCCCATCTTTTACAGAACGATCGTTTTCCCAAATGACATGCAGAATAATGTTTTGAAAATTAGGATCTTCCTCGTGTAAGTGCCGATGCCAGTCCGATGCACGAATATGCAGTTCGATATTCCCAATCAGAATAGTTTGGTTTATTTTGATTCTTGCGTTTAAGAAATCCGGCCCCTGATTTGTATTTAAGTCGCCCTGACAAATTATCTCTAATTGTTCTCCTTTCGTTGTAAAATAGGGCGTCGACCCTAGATAGCGGCCCTGCCAAATAAATTGCATAAGTTGTTCATTCATAAAAAAGCTTAACAACAGAAAAGTTAAACTGCTTTATTGCGAACTACAATAAATCCTAAAAAGCTTACACTAAAATTTTTCAAGTTCCCTGAGCAATCTGCTAATAGGGAGACCCATTACATTGTAAAAGTCGCCATTAATAGAAGCAATCCCCACTACCCCAATCCATTCCTGAATGGCATATGCTCCGGCCTTATCATATGGTTGATATTTGTCGACATAAAATTCGATCTGCGCTCTGCTGAGTTTATTAAAAATTACTTCCGTAATGTCCGAAAAAAATACATCGGCTTGTGCATTTAATAAAACTACACCGGTAATTACCTGATGTTTTTTTCCGGAAAGCATTTCCAAAATTTCAATTGCATTTTTTCGGTCGGCAGGCTTCCCAATTATTTTTCCATCGAGTACTACAATGGTGTCTGCAGCAAGCACTGGTTTCGTAGAATACTGTTTATGAAAAGCTGTTTCGAGATATTGCTGAACTGCTATTGCTTTTTGTCGGGCAATGTAAACAGGAATTTCTTCAATGCGAAGGTGTTCGGGATAGGATTCATCAGTTGATTTTACGATCACTTCAAAATCCAATTCTGCCCATTCTAATATTTGCTTGCGTCGCGGTGACTGGGATGCCAAAATAAAATCATTCATGAAAACTGAATATGGTTTATTGATAAAATCTAAAGAATAGCATTGAAAGTATTCCGGAAAACATCAGCATTTTAATAACCACACTCAGGTGGTGAAAGTCGGCCGCTGTTTGCGCCTTAAACAATTTTCTGAAAACATAAAATAAGGGCGCCAGAATCAAAATAATACAATACCCAATACTCATCCACCATCCAAGTTGAATAACGTATAATTGAAGGATAATCAGGGTGGCCATTAGTACTATCAGCCATACAGATACAAACACTTTGCTTACGTTAAGTCCCCAAACAATTGGCATGGTTCTGCAGCCATATTTCCTGTCGCCTTCAATATCTTCCATATCTTTTATTACCTCTCTGATCAACGATATAATAAATGCAAAAGCTGCATACAAAACAGAGAGCCTGAAAAATCGAACGTTTTGTTGATAGGAATATTCAGAATTGGGGAAGCCCGATAAAGGGTATTTCGAAAAATAAAGAATCCCAATTACCCATGCAGTTAGTACTGAGATCAGAATATTTCCAACTAATAATTGTTTCTTTAGAGAGGTGGAATAAACCCAAAGAAAAATAACACTGCACATATTGGCCAGTATCAGATGCCAGTACTGTGTCAAAGGCAATGCAAAAATGGTGCAGTAAATTCCCAGCAGGCTCAAACACATATGCCAGAAGATGACCCATCTCCTGTTAATCACTGCATTCACAACTACTTTGTTGGGTTTATTGATCTGATCGATATCCAAATCGAAATAATCGTTGATAATATAACCTGCTGCAGCAATTAAAATAGAAGCCGACATCAATAAAATAAAGTTCCGGAAATGAAGTGGATCTTCTACAAAAACCCGCGCATAAATACAATACTCAAACAGCAGTTGTGTAAGAGCTATAAATATGAGATTCGGCCATCTCACCAAACGTAAAAAACCAATCAGTATTTTCAAGAAAATTTATTGTACTTGCTATATCAATTTTTGTTTACTGCGCCCTTACAGTTGTGTCTGCCCCCCAGTCGCCACGCAGTTTCATTACTTTTTCAATCACTTCTCTCACACATCCTTCACCGCCCTTATATGCCGAAATAAAATGTGCCCTGTTTTTTATGTCGATAGCCGCGTCCAAAGGACAAGTCTGCAGACCTGCTAATTGCATCACACTCAAATCCGGTACATCATCGCCCATGTATAAAACAGCGTCAGCTACAATTTGATTTACTTTCATCCATTTGCTCAAAACGGCTTCTTTATCTTGCACTTGCATCCACACATTGCTAATGCCCAATTTTTCAAGACGGTCTTTTACTTCAGGTGAATTGCCCCCCGAAATTACCAGTACATGATATCCTTTTTTAATGGCAAGCTGTAAAGCAAAGCCATCTTTGATATTCATTCTTCTCGCCATCACACCATCCGACAATACCAATAAACTACCGTCGGTTAAAACGCCATCCACATCAAATACAAAGCAGGAAACCGACTTAAAACGTTTTAAAATACTCATATGCACGGTGAAATTAAGACAACTAAAGCAGAAATCAGGAAATGCTAAACTCCTATTTTTGGTTGTCGCGCCACTCGTACACCCAGGCACTCTGAATCATTTCGAGATGCCCCTCTGTGCTCTGTTCTCTGGTTCCTTCAAATTTCGGGATTTCTAAAATCCACTCCAAAAGGTCCGTGAATCTGAGTCGGTAAATTTTCGATTCGGTAAAATCGTCTCCGAATCTTTCATACAATTTCATTGCAATATCTTCGTGATCGTTCCAGAAAATAGGAGGTTCAAATTGAGTCATATAATTAGCGGTACTTAAATTTGTTTGAATTTATTCACCCAGAAATTGGGTTTGGTCAGGTATCAGTATTTTGAGATCTCCTGATCCTTTTTCTAAAACACACTGACAACCCAGTCTTGAATTGATTCTTGGATTTATAGCGCGATCGATAAAATCTTCCTCCCTATCCGAAAGTTCCTGGATATGCTCCGACCCTTCATTGATATACATATGACAGGTGCTGCAAGCACAAACTGCCCCACAATTATGATGCAATTCCACCCCATTGTCAAGGCAAACTTCAAGCAAACTATCACCCGGCTTAACATCCGTTAAAATTACTGGTTCAAGATCTTTTTGTTCAAATTCTATAGTGATATGATACATGATTCCGGATTTGTTATACAAAAGTATCGGTTCAGTACTTAGTTCTGCTTCGAAATGCGAAAAAAAAATGCAGCACTAATTATTTTATTACCTGAATATGCAACTGATTGTTAAGAACAAATTATTTGTTTGTGGGGAAAAAAGTTTGATGAATACTATCTGAAAGAACCTCATATAATTTTAATAACTGCTCATTACCCTTTAGTAATGATAAATGTTTTTGAATAGTATTGTAATCAGCCCTGAAAGCCGGTCCTGCCTGGAGTTTCGAAGGATGTTTCGTTTGAATCTGCGTGGCAGTTTCCATAATAATGGGATGGATCAGGCTAAAATCTATTCCTTCTTTCTCACAATATGCTGCCGAAAGATGATACAAGTGGTTACTGAAATTGGCAGTAATAGTAGCCATCAAATGCAATTTTTGTCGGGTAATATCATCCGCTGCGCTAACAGTAGAAGAAAGTTCTGTCGCCAGTTTTTTAATGTCTTTAATTGTTTCCTCCGAATTTCCGTCAACAAAAATCTGCACAGGCTCTAAAGTCTGCATTTCTTTCCGAATCATCTTCATTGGCCATAACACCCCATATCTGGAGCTCAGGTTCTGCAAAATATGTATGGGCATGGAGCCTGCCGTATGAATCACCAACTGATCTTTCAAATGAATTTGTTCCAGTACCGAAGCCATTGCATTATCGGGAACTGCAATGATATAACAATCGGCATCGGGCATCAATAATTTGAGATCATTAATTGCTTCTGCTTTTAACAGTTGGGCCAATGCTGCTGCATGCTCTATATTTCTACTATAGACCTGAGGTATTGAAAATCCTTTTTGAAATATTACTTTTCCAATAACTGTGGCAATATTCCCTGCCCCAATGAGTACAACCTGCATATATTTGATCCTTATATGAAAATGAAATTAGCACAAAGAGTCGTAATCGCGTATTATAGAACCAAATTACATACCATTGGGATGGTTTCTACCAGAAAGGCAGCAGAGTTGGCCTATACTATTTTTTGTACGCCAAGAAAAGCAAGAAAAAAACTTAAAACGCCTCCCCTCTTTCATAAAGCCGAGAACCTGACAACCGAATCAGATGCAACCATTTTAAGAGGATTCAGATGGCAGGCAAAAAATCCGAATCAGAAAAAAATATTGATATTACACGGCTTTAGCAGTTATAGTTACAAATTCGAGAAGTATGTAACCATTTTCTTAAAGCAGGGTTTCGAGGTAATTGCTTTCGATGCACCTGCACACGGATTAAGTGAAGGCAAGTACATTAATGCATTCATTTATAGGGATGCCATATTAAGCATCGAGAATGAATTTGGCCCTTTTTATGGCATCATGGGTCACTCTTTAGGAGGTCTGGCCGCATCACTTGCTTTTCAAAAATTGCAGGATCAAGCAAACAGAAGATTGGTATTGATTGCTCCAGCAACAGAAACTGAAACGGCCATCGAGCATTTCTTTAGCATTATTAAAGTTGATGAGAAGATCAAAATTGCTTTTCGCGAAATGATCAGCGAAATAACTCAGGAATCGATCAAAAACTTATCAGTAAGTCATGCTGTAAAAAAAATCCAATCGCCGATTCTATGGGTACACGACAGGGATGATAAGATTTGTGTGTTTGAGGATGTTTTGCCTGTAATTGAAGCAAAATTACCCCAGATTCAATTTTATATTACCAATGGTTTGGGGCATAGTCAGGTATATAAAGAAGCGGATGTTAGTAACACCATCGACCATTTTTTCCGGTCAGGTTTAAATTGATATTTTTTGGAATTTGCAGCTTTCAACTAATATTGCATCCTGACTGCCCAAAATAAACCAGGCAGAAAGGATGGTTTTTTGGGGTATTTAACAATGAATAAATTTCAGCAAATCACCGCCCAAGGCGGTTTTTATTAATATGGCAAAAAATCTACTGATCGTTGAGTCACCTGCAAAAGCTAAAACAATTGAGAAGATCCTTGGATCTGATTTTGATGTAAGAAGCTGTTTTGGTCATATTCGCGACCTAGAAAAAGATGATATGGGGATCGATGTGAATAACCATTATCAACCCAGATACAAAGTGCCTGACGATAAAGAGAAAGTGGTGCGCGAATTAAAACAACTGGCTAAAAAAGCAACCGAAGTGTGGCTGGCATCGGATGAGGACCGCGAAGGAGAAAGTATTAGCTGGCATTTGGCAGAGGTATTGGGACTGGATCCAAAAGAAACCAAAAGAATTGTTTTCCACGAGATCACTGCTCCTGCAATTAAAAAAGCCGTAGCAAATCCCAGGAAAATAGATATGAATCTGGTAAATGCCCAACAAGCTCGAAGGGTATTGGATCGCCTTGTGGGGTTTGAATTGAGCCCTGTACTCTGGCGCAAGATTGGAATGCAAAGAAGTTTAAGTGCAGGAAGGGTTCAAAGTGTTGCGGTGCGTTTGGTGGTTGAAAGAGAAAGAGAGATCAATCAGTTTGTTTCGGAAAGTAGTTTTAAAATTGAAGCAGAATTTTCTGCTAAAGATATCAATGGAAAAAGTGTGGTCTTTAAAGCAGAAGGCCCATCAAAATTTGCAAAGGAAGAAGCGGCCCAACAATTTTTAGAGACTTGTAAAAATGCGGGATATACCGTAACAGATATTCAGGTAAAGCCAACTAAAAGAACTCCTGCAGCACCATTTACCACATCCACATTACAACAGGAAGCATCCCGCAAAATGGGATACAGCGTTAGTAAAACCATGTTGCTTGCGCAAAAATTATACGAGAGCGGAAAGATCACTTATATGCGTACCGATAGCATTAACCTGAGTGATACCGCACTGGCTGATATTCAAAACGAGATCAGCAGCTCTTATGGCAAGAACTACCTTCAACCCAGAAAATTTAAGAATAAGAACGAGTCGGCACAGGAAGCGCACGAAGCCATCAGACCAACTTATATGAATAGTCATACAATTTCCGATGACGAAACAAGGAGATTGTATGAATTGATCTGGAAAAGAACTATTGCCAGCCAGATGACAGATGCGGCTTTCGAAAAAACAACAGCAAATATTCAAGTAAGTACAAACAAAGAATATCTGAACGCTACAGGAGAGGTAATGAAATTCGACGGCTTCCTGAAAGTATATCTCGAAGGGAAAGACGATGAAGATGAAGACGACGCAGAAGGAATATTACCTCCTTTAACCGTAAATCAAAAGCTGACGCTGCAACAGATAAGTGCTACCGAAAAATTTACTCGTGCTTCTGCCCGTTATACCGAAGCTTCACTGGTAAAAAAACTGGAAGAACTTGGAATTGGTAGGCCGTCCACTTATGCCCCCACCATCACTACCATTATGAAGCGCAACTACGTTGAAAAGCGCGACAAAGAAGCCATTAAAAGACAAGTAACCGTTTACAGATTAAATCCTGCAAACGAAATTCACAAAGAAATACTTTCTGAAAATACCGGAGCTGAAAAATCGAAACTATTTCCAACCGATCTGGGTATGGTGGTAACAGATTTTCTGAAACAACATTTTACCAGAGTAATGGATTTTGGTTTCACAGCAAAGATCGAGCAGGAATTTGATGAGATAGCCGAAGGCAAGATCGTGTGGAGTAAAATGATTGATGGTTTTTACAAACCCTTCCATACCACCATTGAGCATACACTAGAAACAGCAGAACGCGCTAAAGGAGAAAGAGAACTGGGTATTGATGCTGCTACAGGCAAAAAAGTTATTGCCAGAATGGGCAGATACGGCCCGATGGTACAAATTGGCGATTCAGGTAACGAAGAAGAAAAACCACGTTTTGCCAAACTAAAACAATCGCAAAGCATTGAAACCATTTCGATGGAAGAAGCAATGCAATTATTTGATTTGCCAAGAACCATTGGTGAATACGAAGGTCAGGAACTATCTGTGAATGTGGGAAGATTTGGCCCCTATATTAAATTAGGAGAACAATTTATTTCAATTCCCAAGGGCGAAGACTTGCACACACTCGAACTGGAGAGGGCAATTCAACTGATTGGTGAAAAACAACTTGCCGATGCCCCGATTGGTTTTTATGAAGAACTTCCTGTTACAAAGGGCAAGGGAAGGTTCGGCCCTTTTATCAAATGGAATGACCTCTACATCAATATTCCAAGAGCTTACGACTTTGACAATTTAAGCGCTACGGATATCAATGAATTGATTGAAAAGAAACTCGATAAAGAAGCCAACCGATTTATAAAACAATGGCCTGCCGAAAAGATCTCGATCGAAAATGGCCGGTGGGGACCTTTTATCCGCTTTCAAAAGAAAATGCTGAAACTTGGCAAAAGACACGATGGATTAAAATACACTGCAGAGGATTTAGCGTTTGTTGAATTGGAGGATATCAAGAAAATGATTGAAGAGCAATTGCCCGGTGCATTTACTAAGAAAGCTAAAGCACCTGCAAAAAAAGCTGCAACAACAACTAAAAAAGCAGCTCCTAAAAAGACGATCAAAAAAACGGTGAAGAAAGCTGTAAAGAAAAAATAAATCTTCGCTGAGAAAATCAAAGAGCCGAATGATTAGGAAATTTTCCATTTCATTCGGCTCTTTGTATATTTTATTGCTAATAATACTATTAAGCATGACCCATGCTTCTCAAAAATCTTACATGGGCTAAAACAGCCCTTCTCATTGTAGGATATTCAATATAGTTCAAATGATATTCCGCACAAACAGAACGCACAATTTTACTAATCGCAGGATAGTGCACGTGCGAAACTTTGGGGAATAAATGGTGTTCAATTTGAAAGTTTAGGCCACCAACCAACCAACTCACCAATTTATTACGGGTAGCAAAATTAGCAGTCGTTTTAATTTGGTGTGCAGCAAACTCGTCGGGTAATTGATGCGATTGAATGTCGGCGATGGGGAATGCAGTTTGCTCAACAGTATGTGCTAATTGAAACACGATACTTAGCACAAACCCAGCCACCAAACTCATTATTAAAAATCCCACCAACCATGCCAGCCAACCCACTGCGAAAATGGGAATTACAATAAATACTGCCGCATGATACACTTTCACACTCCAAAACTCAATATGATCTTTCAACTGCATTTTCTTCAAAGGAACATTTCCGATTTTGCGAGAGAAATACTTTTTATAATCGGTAAAGAAAATCCAGAACACGTATAGCAGCATATATAAAAACCAAAAATAAAAGTGCTGAAATTTGTGCATCTTCAGTAGTTTCTGGGTTGGAGCCATGCGCATTAAAACACCAATTTCAATATCGTCATCTACCCCGTCAATATTGGTGAAACTATGATGGATCATATTATGTTTCATATTCCACATAAAATGATTGGCCCCTAATAAACTGATCGACGATGCCGCTACCCTATTGGTCCATTTATTTTTACTAAAACTACCATGGCTGCCATCATGCATGACGTTAAAACCAATCCCGGCAACAAGTCCTCCCAAGATGATGCATTCAACAACTCCAATATACCAAACAGGTGTCCATATCAGTAATTGAATATAAATAAGAACCAATGCAATAATCATCATAATGGCTTTTGTAAAAAGCTTCGGGGTTCCGGTTGAGCGTATTCCCTTATCATCAAAATACTGCTGTACGCGCTTTTTAAGTTCGGTATGAAGCGAGTGCGCTACAACCGGGAATTTGGGGATGGCAAAATCTGGCATAATAAAAAAATGAAAATTGATCACAAAAGTAATTCATCTACCCCTTCCCAACTTGTTAATTTTGGTTGTACGGTCGGTCAAAAAGAAAGTCGAACGAAGAAAAACCAGAAATAGTATGTGTTTTTCCGGTAATATTTCCACAATCATTGGATAACTATTTTGTTATCATTTGGTAAAAAATAATTTAGTTTGATATTGGATAATCAAGATAATGGAGCCATTGTTATTGCTGTCATTTTCAAACTGATCTTATGCAAGCAACCAAAGAAATCGACGCATTACTTACCCTGATTGACGATCCCGATGAGGAAGTCTACTTCACGGTATCAGAAAAACTGATTGCTTATGGTAAGGCGATCATTCCTAATCTGGAACATCTTTGGGAAACCACTCTAAACGATTCTATTCAGGAAAGGATAGAAATGATTATCCACCGCCTGCACTATTCTGATTTGTCAGCCGATTTTGTAGACTGGAGAGACGGCGCCTACAATGATCTGCTATTGGGTGCGCTGCTCGTCGACAAATTTCAATATCCCGATTTACAAAGTATTCCGGTAATACAGGAAATCGAAAAATTAAGAAGGAATATCTGGCTAGAGTTAAATAATTTTCTAACCCCTTTAGAGCAGGCAAATGTATTATCCAGCATTCTCTATAAATATTTTAGATTAAAAGGTGTTGAGATCAATCATAATTGTCCTGAAGATTTTTGCATACACAAAGTTTTATCGGCAAAAAAAGGCAATGCCATTACCAACGGGATCATTTATCAGGTAATGTGCGAGCTACTTGATGTAAATGCACGTATTGTAAATATTCCCAAGCAATGCATTATTGCATTTTTTCAGTCCGATTATGATCCGGCCATACATATCGGCGATCCTCAGGAATTCATACAGTTCTATATTGATACTACAACCGGGCAGGCTTTCTCGCATAAAGACATAGAAAACTATTTTGTGCGAATCGGTCAACCTGCAAAACCAGTTTATTTTAAGCCGCTCACACACAAACAGATCATCCAGTTATTGATAAGAGAAACTTCTAAATGCTTCAACAATCCAAATAACAACTATAAGCAGGAAGAATTAAAATTATTGGCTGATTTGTTAGACTGATATGGTTACTTTTATATTTCATCTTATACCAGCAAATGAGCGAACTGCATTATACCTATTACGAGAGTCCGATCGGCCTTTTAAAAATTGGTGGTACGGATCAATTTATAGGTGAGTTGAGTTTTGTTGACGGCTCCGACCAAATGGAATATGGCGAGCCCGGAATCACAGAAATCATGCACCAGTGCACAGAAGAGCTTATTGAATATTTTCATGGCAACCGAAAAAACTTCACCATTCCCGTGCATCAGGAAGGAACTGAATTTCAGGTTCGGGTGTGGAACGAATTGTTGGGAATTCCTTACGGTAAAACTATCAGCTACATGGATCTGGCAAAGAAATTGGGAGACCCAAAAGTGGTACGTGCTGCAGCAAGTACCAATGGCAAGAATCGGATTATGATCATTGTTCCCTGCCATAGGGTAATTGGAAGCGATCGTTCACTAACCGGTTATGCCGGCGGTATGTGGCGCAAAAAATGGCTTTTACAGCAGGAATTCAAAGTGGCGCACGGGGTGCAGACACTATTTTAACCCATATTCGCTTAAGGTAGCAGTTGCCCACCACTTAAACTTAACATTTTCATAAAACTCTGTTCACAAAAACATATTGTCATTTGCTTTTCGCAAATTTGTAGTTATTGAAATGTATATAATGAATCGACTCAGGATTGTTTTAGCCTTATTGTTTCTGCCCTTTTTTATATTTTTTTCGAATGCGCAGGAAGCGCCGAAAGGTTGGCATTTGCTTGATCCAATTCAGGATCATTATTATGGTATTAGTTTGGATAAAGCTTATCAATTTTTAAAGGAACATCATAAAACATCTAAGCCTGTAATTGTTGCAATTTTAGATTCAGGAGTGGACACTACCCACGAAGACCTGAAACAAGTACTATGGACAAATCCAAAAGAAATTCCGGGTAATGGCATTGATGATGATGGCAATGGCTATATCGATGATGTACACGGATGGAATTTTTTAGGCGGAAAAGATGGAAGAAATATTAAGAAATGCTCAGACGAACGTACGAGGATTTATCATCGTTTTAAAGAGGAGTTTTTAGGAAAACAAATAGATACAACTACCCTTACAGCTTCAGAAAAATACAACTATACTATTTGGAAGAAAGCCACATCGGAATTGAATTTCAGCAATGAGGAACAAACAGAACTGATGTATGTAGAGATCACCACAAAAGCAATTAAACGCCATGATAAAGTGTTGAGAAAAGAAATGGGTGTGGATGAATATACATTAGATGTTCTTGAAAAATTCGAACCTACAAATAAGCCGGCAAAAGAAGCAAAATTGGGTTATATCACTTGCATGAAAATGATTGGCATTGACCCTGATGAAAAGAACACCACCACTATTGAACAACTGGAAGAATATGTAGATGGCAAGAAATCGGCATTCGAATCGAAAGAAACCGTACCGGTTGATTATCGTGCACAGATCATTAAAGATAATTACCAGAATTTTTCGGATAAATATTATGGCAACAACGATATCATGGGCCCAAATCCAATGCATGGCACGCACGTATCAGGTATTATTGCCGCCAAGCGTAATAATGGAATTGGCATGGATGGCATTGCCGATAACGTTCAGATCATGATGGTGCGAGTAGTGCCCGATGGGGACGAATACGATAAAGATGTTGCTGAAGGTATTCGTTATGCAGTAGACAACGGTGCCAAATTGATTAATATGAGTTTTGGTAAATCTTTCTCACCCGAAAAAGCTTGGGTAGATAGTGCTATCAGATACGCCGCATCAAAAGATGTGCTGATCCTGCACGCAGCCGGCAATGATGCTGCCGATAATGATCAAAAAGAAAACTATCCAAGTGCTTATTTCAACCAATGGAATTATAAGGCCGAAAATTTCATAAATGTGGGTGCTAGCAGTGATCCGAAAATATCAGGCAGCTTGGCTGCAGATTTTAGTAATTACGGCAAACAAAATGTGGATGTGTTTGCACCGGGGGTTAAAATTTATGCCACTTTACCCCGTGGCAATCAGTATGGTAATTTGAAAGGAACAAGTATGTCGGCCCCCGTTGTAACCGGACTAGCCGCGTTAATCCGCTCTTATTATCCCGACTTAACTGCTGTGCAGGTTAAAAAAATTATTGAAAGTTCTGTGTCGATTCCCGATACTGCTTTACCCAATATAAAACCCGGCCCTCAAGCTGTTCCTGTTCCTTTCAGCACCCTTAGTAAAACAGGTGGCATTGTAAATGCATATTATGCAGTTTCGGCCGCAGAGCTAACAAAACCAAGTCAAATAGCGATTCCTGAAAAAACCGTTTCAGGTAGAGCAACCAAAACAAAACAATAATGAGCAGACCTTCAGTTGGCGATTACGGCAGTTTTTATCAGGGTTATATAGACGCTGCAAAGGGCAATTCCCTGAGCGATTTGATAGCTAGTTATCCTGAGCAGATAAAACAATTTATTACCGATTTACCCGAAGAGAAAGCCAACTTTTGTTACGCTCCCGGTAAATGGACCGTCAAACAAATGTTGCAGCATTTGATCGATACAGAGCGTGTTTTCTGCTATCGTGCATTGCGTATTTCGAGGAACGATCGAACGCCATTGGCTGGATTTGATGAGAATTCTTTTTCTGAGCACGCACCGGTAGATCACAGAACCCTGAGCGAATTAAAACAAGAGTTTTTGTTGATTCGTGAAGCTACAGACTTACAACTAAAATCGTTTACAGCAGCGCAGTTGCAACTCGCAGGAATTGCAAGTAATCATCACATTACACTGAATGCTATTTGCTTTATCATTTATGGTCATAACCTGCACCATTTGCGCATTCTAAAAGAAAGATACTTTGAAAGTGAAAAGTGAAAAGCGAAAAGTAAAAAATTTGTTGCATAAAAAAAGCCATCTCGAATATTCGGGATGGCTTTTTTGTAAAGAGATCAAATTATTTTGTACCGAAAATATGAATCGCTAATTGAACATCATTCGAAACCATTCCAACGCCATACTTAAGTCCTAATAAAGTTCTGTCGATACTTAAGAAAGCCTGAGCAAAAAAACCTTTGTCGTCAGCGCTACGAATATTAGCAGTGAATTTAATCGGAACACTTATTCCTTTGATGCTAAGATTGCCCGTAATGTCTGCAGTGTTAGTGCTCGTATAATTTACGGTTGCAATTTCAAAACTTGCTTCTGCAAATTTTACTACATCAAAAAAATCGGGACTTTTCAAATGACCATTTAAACGGTCCCCTCCACCGGCATCTGTAACTTTTATGTTTGCCAGATCGATCACAAATTTACCACCTGTAATTTTTCCGGCTTCAACTGCGATTGACCCACTTTTTAAGGGGATAAATCCGGTATGGAAATCTCCTTTCTTAGATCCAATCCAATCAATGCGGCTCTTTTCAGCATTTACATTATAATTTACTGTTTCTTTTTTACCCCCAGTGCCGATAAATGAGGATAAGCCTAAAATCATTGCAAAACCAGTGATTGCCAGAAGCGTTTTTTTCATATAAGATTGTTTTTTAAAGTAAAACAAAAATAAAATAATTAATGTTACAACAATGATAAATTATTCTACAAATTTAATAGACAGGTTTCTCCTATCTTCGCAAAAATTTTTTTCTGTATGAACCTGCATGAATATCAGTCTAAAGAATTGTTGAAAAAATTCAATGTACCCGTTCAGGAAGGCATTGCTGTAGACACGGTAATGGCTGCTGAAGAAGCTTATCGTCAAATAAAGACTCAGACGAATAATAATTTTGCTGTGGTGAAGGCACAGATTCATGCCGGAGGGCGCGGAAAAGGTAAAATTATGGGCAGCGAACAGCGTGGTGTAGCAGTTGGCAAAAGTCTGGAAGATATTAGCAATATTGCCAAAAATATTCTTGGAGGCACATTGGTTACTATTCAAACAGGGGCTGCAGGAAAGAAAGTAAATAAAATTTTGGTGGCACAGGATGTGTACTATCCCGGCCCGAACGAAACCAAAGAATTTTATCTCTCCATTTTGCTAGACCGCGCAAAGGGTCAGAATGTAGTTATGTATAGCACTGAGGGTGGTATGGATATAGAAGAAGTGGCACACAATACTCCCGAAAAAATATTCAAAGAGTGGGTGTTCCCGGGTAGTGGGTTACAGGGATTTCAGGCTAGGAAAATTGCCTTTAACCTTGGATTGAGCGGTGAAGCTTTTAAGAATTGTGTAAAGTTTGTAACAAATTTATACAACGCGTATGTGGGAGTGGATGCCAGCATGCTGGAGATCAATCCGCTTTTCAAAACCAGCGATGAAAAAATCATAGCAGTAGATTGTAAATTGAATTTGGATGACAATGCCTTAATGCGCCATCCTGATATAGCAGCATTGAGAGATGTTACGGAAGAAGACCCTACAGAAGTAGAAGCAGGACAGTTTAACCTGAATTTTGTGAAACTCGATGGCAATGTGGGCTGTATGGTAAATGGTGCAGGTTTGGCGATGGCAACAATGGATATGATTAAATTAAGTGGTGGAGAGCCTGCAAACTTTCTGGACGTAGGCGGTACCGCAAATGCGCAGACTGTTGAAGCTGGTTTTAGAATCATCATGAAGGACCCTAACGTAAAAGCAATCCTCATCAATATTTTCGGTGGTATTGTTCGTTGCGACCGTGTTGCGGCAGGTGTTATTGAAGCTTTCAACAAGCTTGGAAATATTGAGATTCCGATTATTGTTCGCCTGCAAGGTACTAATGCAGTAGAAGCAAAAAAACTGATCGACGAAAGCGGATTAAAAGTACAATCCGCTATTCAATTAAGCGAAGCTGCAGCATTGGTTAAACAAGCTGTTGCCTAACAAATACCATTGCAATTAAATAAAAAAAGATCTCATTTTTCTGAGGTCTTTTTTTATTTCCACTAAGAACAGAAAGTTATTTCTAAAAATTCACAAAAAAACTCTCCGCATTTATCGATATTTTTTAATATTATTATACAGTCAAATTACCCCTAGCAGTTTATCAATTCAATCAAATCTAAGTCGATTCTATTTTCGAATTCGACTTATCTATTTGATTACCGAAATCATATTTAATAAATGAAACCCCACATGCAAAGTGAAGTACAAACCGATAATCAACCCATCGAAAGGAGGGGATTATTACAAACACTACTTCAACATCTTCCCGGTTTCTGTTTTTACTTAAAACCGGATGCTGCTTTTTCTACAGAGTATGTCAGTCCCGGAGTAGAGTTTCTCACAGGTTACAGTGTAGCAGATTTTATAGGAGAACGAGGCATCACACTTTTCAGCATTATTCATACAGACGATAGGAAAAGAGTTGACGACCAGTTGATTTTTGCATTGCAAAACAAACAAACCTTCGAAATGAATTTCAGAATCCTCACTAAAACAGGAGAGGAAAAATGGATTTGGGAAAGGGGTACTGGAATTTGGGATGAAAAAGAAAATCTTGTTGCCATAGAAGGCTTTGCCACAGAATTTACAGAAACCAAAAGAGCAGAAAACATTATCAAAGAACGAGGACAAACCCTGCAAAATATTTTCAACTTCTCGCCCGTACCGATGATGATTACCCGCATCCATGACGGTATGATTATGATGGCAAATGAAGGAGCAGAAAAATTATTAGGTGTCAGGAAGGTTGACTTGATCGGAAAGAAAACACCGGAATCCTATTTTTCAAAAAACGAAAGAGTCAAAATTTTAGACGAACTAACATCTCACAAAAAAATAATCAACAGGGAGACTCAGGTCAAAAATGCAAAACATAAAAATATCCCCTGCCTTTTATCGATTGAGATTATTAAGATGAATGGCGAAAGCATGTATCTCAAAAGCTTTATCGACATCTCTGAAAGAAAGCAAATGGAAGATGCGGTTCAGGAATCAGAAGACAATCTCAGAACCGTATTTGAACACACAGAAGTAGGTTATATTTTATTCGATCAACAACAACATATCATTTCATTTAATAAACCGGCATCCAAGTTTGCAATTCAGGAATTCAACAAAGACATTAAAGTAGGAACCCATTTTATTAATTTTTTCCCGGAAATCATGCATGAGTATCTGACAAATATTATCACGCCGGTTTTAAACGGAAAAACAGCTTCCTTTGAAAGATACATTGAGCACCAAGAAGATAATCACTGGTACTATGTAAAATTTGCTCCAGTTTTTACAAAAAAACACAAAGTGGCAGGCTTTATCATGTCGATAGAAAATATTACCCAAAGAAAAAGAGACAATATAGCGCTTAATAAATCGCTGGAGATCGTTACTGAGCAAAATAAGCGCCTCCTGAATTTCTCTTATATTGTATCTCACAATTTAAGGTCGCACACCAGTAATATGATCTCATTGTTGAATTTTCTGGAGCGCGAGCAATCTGAAAAAGAGAAAGCCTATTTATTTCAGCATCTTAAAAAAGTGTCCGGGCTTCTGAACGAAACCCTACACAACTTGAATGAAGTTGTATCCATCCAGCAGAATCTGAATACAACTATCGACAAATTAAATCTCCACGATTATATCAACCAAACCATCGACGTTCTCAATAAGGAGATCAATTCAAAGAATGCGATTATTACTAATTCAGTTTCTCCGGATTGCACCATCAATTACAATCCTGCTTATCTGGAAAGTATTTTGCTAAATTTTCTTTCTAATGCAATAAAATATGCATCCCCCGACAGGCAACCAGAAATTTTGTTGGAAGCCACAAAAACTGGCAATACAGTTGAATTGTATGTGCGCGATAACGGTCTGGGGATTGACCTTAAAAAATTTAATGACCGCCTATTTGGAATGTATAAAACTTTTCATGGAAATAAGGATGCCCGTGGAATAGGCTTATTTATTACAAAAAATCAGATCGACGCAATGGGTGGAAAAATCGAAGTAAGCAGTGAGATAAATAAAGGAACTACTTTTAAGATATCATTTTTATGAGAAGAAACGAAAAAATATGCATTATTGACGACGATGAGATTTATATCTTTTTGATAAAAAAATCATTTGAGGCAATGGAGATTGAGAATGAAGTAATTTCTTATCTAAACGGAGTAGATGCGCTGGATGATTTAATGCAAATGAAAAAAAACCAGGAACAGCTTCCCGCCTTGATATTACTTGACATCAATATGCCCATCATGGATGGTTGGGAATTCTTGTTCGAGTTCAGAAAAATACAAGCCGAAATTCCAAACAAAGTAGCTATCTACATAGTTAGTTCGTCAATTGCAAACGAAGACAAAGAAAAATCAAAAACATTCCCTGAAATCGTATCCTATCTTAGTAAACCAATAGAGCTTGAAACCCTTGCATCCATTGTTCGCAATACACCCTGACTAGTGCAAAGCCCTTTCAATTACTTTATCTGGATTAAACACAATGATATGCTGATAATCAATTCCCAAAATGTTTCCAAGTTTTTGAAGCGTTGTAGATTCAATACCCGTAATTCCATTTTCGATATTGCTTAAATTCGAAATACTCATACCCAGTTCTGTTGCAACATATTTTAAGGGGAACCCTTTAAGACCACGTATTGACTTAATGTTTTTACCCAATTGCATACGTTCTGATTTTCGTTGATGATACAGCATGGTAGTTTTGGTTTTATAAACACAATAGTACTACGCAACTTTGAGTATCCACAATTTTAAACACCCGTTTTGCACCGCTAAAACACTACGTGAATTATAATTCTAAACGCAGAAATTATTTAAGACAGTGGTTCAATCGGCTTCACAACCGTTATCGGACTGAATATATAATGCAATCCAGTTTTGATTTCCATGCAATCAATCCTTTTGCGTCGTAGTTGTCCCCTTCTGAAAATTTTGCCATTATCTGTCTGAAAAACAGATCCCTCTTGCAAAGAAGCTACAGTGAAATGCCCTTCTTTTTTAACGGCATCATATGTTCGAAGAACCATCAGTAAAGCCGTTTCACCATTAGCAGTAGCCGAAGGATTTGAAATAGATTTTTGTAAAGCAACCTCAATTTCGGGTGTAAATACTTTTAAACGAACAAACACGATTAAGAGTTGGCTATAACAATATTTCCATTCCTTGCCATGTGCATCAACCTTATTACGATATTGTTCGAATGTGAGCAAATGCGCCAACTCGTGCAGGAGTGTGATTAAAAATTCATACTTATTTAAATTACCATTGATGCTGATTCTATGATTTCCGCCTAAACCCGCATGCCTGTAATCGCCCAACACCGATTTACGTTGTCTGGTTACAGTTAAATGAACTTTATAATCGTGGAGATAGCTAACCACAGGCTCAAAACTTCCCTCCGGCAAATAGTTTGCCAGAACCTGCATGGGATGCTCAGTTACTCCCATTGTTTTTTGAGGGTTTTGTTTTTAGTGCAATCCTTACATCCAGCCAAGTATATAAAATGTATAAACCCATTGCACTAAAAAGGCCATTCACATTTTTATTTTCACCAGCATTATATAAATAAATAAATGCAGCACCACCCAATACAAATAATTTAAGCACCGTAGTTCCCATCACAGCACGCACCATCGCATGAGGATTGGTATTTCCCATCGCTTTAAAATGTTGTATCAGATTGTATATACTAATCAAAAAAAGTAAGCAGTTGGCTACTAACACTACCCTGTTATCAATATTTACAGACTTCAGAAATCCTTCAAACAAAAATAGTAATAAACTTATCAGTGCAAAAACCAACACCAGCGGGAAGTACGCTTTTCTTTTTTCAAACATTTATTTATTTTTTGAAGTATCCAAAATCAATTTTATAAAAGTGGCCAGCAAAACTACTAATGGCAGTATCCAAACCAATATTGCCCTATTCCACCCTATTTGCCGATCCAGCCATTTGCCAATATACAAAGAGCCTCCCAAACTAATTAACAACTGTGTTGCCAATCCGGCATATTGCCATAAGAGCTGTTTATTATCTTTCTGATTGGCCATTACTCATTCGAAATAGCTGTTTGAGGAGCTTGTAATACAACAGTATCCCTTTGAATGGTTTCTCCCCCATTCAGCACTTTTTTAATGCTCTCAAGATACTGGTCTTTAAACTTTAAAGACTGCTCCAGCGAATCCGTTCTTATTTTCAATACCTGTAGAGCAGTTCGGCTTTCGCGGGTGCCATAACCGGGAATATAGTATTTGAGCGGTGTAAACGTAATCAGAGCAATAGTTAGTCCTACTAATAAAACAAAACTTACACTTAACCCGATATATACACTGAATCTGGATAGCCTGAAAGTAACAACTTCCTCATAGGTATCATCGTTCATCACTACCAGACGGTAATTATTGCGTAATCGCTTTAGCGTATCGTTATAATCTAGTTTAGCCATATTGTTAAATCAGGTTAAAGGTAGCATTACATCTTCTTTTAGCCAGCCTGAAATAAGAAATAACTGTATTTTTAAGCAAGTTTTATTAATGTTGTTCTGATGTGTATAGCAAAGTTTCGGTTTTTATTGGTATCCCTATTATTTTCAACGCTGTTTCTATCCCTGATTCGGGGTAATGCCCAGCCTTATACAAGCATTGAGCTAAATAAACCCGCTAAATACGAAAACACAGCTTTGGGTGCAGAAAAAACGGGATCCAAAAAATTATCTGGTGGAAAAAAAATCTATCAGAACACCGTTTCGCATTATAATTATTATTTCAACGCACAATATAAAATAAACGAAATACTAGAAAAAGCAAAAGCCTCTTTTCGTGAAGATTATACTGTTCTACTTCCTTTTTATAATTATACAATGAATGCTGTTGCAGGTAACCGGGTGCAGTTGGATTCGGTTTTATACAAATGCACGGCTGGCATTTTATTACACGATTTGAGAACAGATTGGGTAGATGATTTATACCTTTTGATGGGACAGGCATATTTATACAAAAAAGATTATGATTCTGCAGCCAGAGTTTTTCAATACATCAATTATGCATTTGCGCCAAAGGATGGCGGCTATGATATTCCAATTGGAAGCAATGCCAGTAACAATAAAGGAGAATTTACTGTATCCACAAAAGAGTCGCGTAGTTTATGGAAAAAAATAACTTCTACCCCACCCGGAAGAAATGAAAGTTTTCTCTGGCGAATCAGAACTTATCTGGAGCAAGATCAACTGGCTGATGCAGGAGCACTGATCCAGATTTTGCAGATTGATCCAAATTTTCCGGATCGTTTAAAGTCGCACTTACACGAACTCACAGCCTATAAATTTTATAAAGAAAATAATGCGGATAGCGCTGCATGGCATTTAAATAAAGCACTTGGAAGAGCAACCAATAACTCCGAAAAATCGCGCTGGCAATTCTTAATCGGTCAGCTCTACAGTAGCACGCATAACGATAGTTTAGCAGTATTAAGTTATCGGCAAGCACTTAAATCAACACTCGACCCAACGATGGAAGTGTATGCCCATCTTGCGATCAGCACTTTGGAATCTTCGCATAAACCAGATGCTATTCAACAAAATTTGAATGAGCTTATAAAAATGGGAAAACGCCCTTTGTACGAAAGCTACAGAGATATCATTTATTATGCAGCGGCAAAATTAGAATTACAACAGCATCACCCGGACATAGCACAGGGTTATTTATTGAAGAGCATTAAATACAATCAAAATAATTTATCACAAAGACAAGAAAGTTTTTTGTTGTTGGCCGACTTAAATTATAGCAGAAAATCGTACTCCGATGCTTATCGCTTTTATGACAGTCTTCAGGTAGATGTTTTAAAAGAATACGATCAGAAAAGAGTAACTGATCGAAAGCCTGCGCTAAAAAAAATTACCGAAAACCTGGAAATCATACGCCTCGAAGATAGTCTTCAGAAGCTTGCCCTAATGCCCGTTGACGAAAGAAACCTATTCTTAAAAAACAAACTAAAACAATTAAGAAAAGAAGCCGGATTAAAAGAACTGGAAAATCAGGAACCCTCATTTGGAACAGGTTTTTTAACGAATCAGGGTCAGGGTGGAAGCGATTTCTTTAATACAACCAATACTGAATTTTATTTTCAGAATAATTCGCTGAAGACAAAGGGATTTTCAGAGTTCAAAACCAAATGGGGTAACCGCCCTAATGTAGATAACTGGCGGAGGCAAGCTGCTCTCGAAAAATCTTTTGCAAAAACCAATCCAACAACAAAAACAATTACACAAAGCCCAGATAATCCTTCTATACAAACGCCTGTGGTAAAAGAGTTGACACTTGAATCATTAAAAGAAAACCTGCCGCTTACCACCGAAAAAATGTCGGCATCTTATTTAAAAGTTTTGAACGCACTTTTGAGCAACGGCACCGTTTTTCAAAACGAACTGGAAGATTATGAAACGGCCATCCAAACTTATCGAACCATTGTTACCAGATTTCCCGACATTACCGAAACAGAAAAATCGTTGTATAATTTAGCAATCTGTTACGACAAAAATAATCAGCCCATACAGGCCGACTCTGTTCGCAATGCACTGAGAACTAATTTCTCGGGAGGCAATTTTTCCAAATCTTTACAGCAACAGGGAAAGGCCGACAAAAAAGATCCTGCAACTGAAACATACAGTCATATCTACGATTTGTTTATCGCCGGAAATTTTAAAGAGGCGTTGGATCAAAAACAATTAGCAGATAAGAAATACGGAAGTTCTCACTGGACACCACAACAGATGTATATCGAATCCATCTATTATGTAAGAAATAATCAAGACAGTTTTGCAATTACCAGATTGAACGAAGTAATGAGGCGTTCCGATAAAAATGCTCCATTGGCAGAGAAAGCTGCAACCATGATTGACGTGTTAAAGAGAAGGAAAGAAATAGAAACCTATCTCACCAACCTCAAAATCGAAAAACCTGAGGAAGAGGCAAATCGTCAGATTGATTTGGACACCCTTGCAACAGTAAAAAATGTAATCCCCTTTAAAGCAGAAACAACCATTAAACAAACTCCAAAAGAGTTGAAGGTTGCAGACAAAATAGCTCCTGTATCAAAGCCTGTAATCATTAGTAATAGCGGCTATTCGTTTAATCCTTCCGACCCTCAATATGTAGCATTGATACTGGTAAAAGTAGACGGCATATTTGCTAGTGAAGGTAAAAACGCTTTCAACAGGTATAATCGCGAAAACTATTCTACCCAAGCAATTTCCATGAACTCTTTGGCGATCACAGGTCAGGAGCAATTAATTTTAATGGGACCCTTTGCTAATGCCGGTGATGCAGTAGGCTATTTAAATAAAACAAAGCCTTTTGCAGCTTCCAGAATCATCCCTTGGTTAGCGGCCGATAAATATAGTTTTACAATTATTAGCAGTGCAAACCTCGAAATTTTGAAGACGACAAAGGACCTAGCGGCTTATAAGAATTTTATGCATGGAATATTTCCGGATAACTTTTAAAAAGCATCCCATCAGAATCGTTACAGTTATTTAGATTTACAATTAAATTGAATCGTTTTATACAACAAACTATGTCTAGATCAGTTAAAATATTTTGGCGCATATTTTTCGGAATATTAGGATTCGGCATCCTCTTCCTGCTCATGATTAACTGGGGATGGATTGGGGATATGCCCGATATCGAAGACATCGAAAACCCTACCGCCCTTCAAGCCAGTCAGGTGTATGCTCAGGACGGCTATTTGATGGGAAAGTATTATATCGAAGACAGGATTAATGTTACCTATAAAGACATCAGCAAACACGCAATTAATGCGCTGGTAGCAACAGAAGACAAACGCTTTTATGAACACAGTGGAATTGACGCGCAAGGATTGGCCCGTGCTTTCTTTTATTTAGGCAGTCAGGGAGGAGCGAGTACGATTACCATGCAGACTGCAAAAAATCTTTTCACAGAAAACTGGAGCACCAAGAATTTTATTTTAAGGGCGATCCAAAAATTAAAGGAGTCGATTATTGCAATTAAACTGGAAAGAAATTTTACCAAAGAAGAGATACTTACATTATACCTGAATACTGTTGCATTCGGCGATAATGTGTTTGGAATTAGAAATGGGGCAAAAACTTTTTTCCAAAAAGAACCTGATCGTTTAAACGTGGAAGAGTCAGCCGTTTTAATTGGCATGATCAATGGCCCCGGTTTATACAATCCGCGCCGTAATCCGCGTCAGGCTTTAGAAAGAAGGAATCTGGTACTGAACAGAATGGTAGCAAAAGATTATTTAAGTGGTTCTGAAGCCGAAATATTAAAACGCAAACCCATTGAATTGAATTTTAAAAAACTGGATGAGAGTGCTGGCCTTGGCCCTTATTTCAGAATGGTTCTGGGCGAGGAAATGAAAAAATGGTGTAAAACACATACCAAGAGTAATGGAGATAATTATGATCTGTACCGCGACGGATTAAGAATATATACAACCATTAACCCGCGTATGCAATTGTATGCAGAAGAGGCCGTGGCAAAGCAGATGAGCTATATGCAAAGAATCCTGAACACACAAGAAAATATTAAAACAGGTAGTGTTTGGAAAAACTATGAAAACGTTGTTGAGTCGGCCATGAAACAAAGTGATCGCTGGCATTGGCTTAAAAAAGAGGGAGAGAGCGAAGAAGAAATCAAAGCAAATTTCAAACAGAAAATACCAATGCATGTATTTGCCTGGAATAATACGCGTGGAAAAGATACTTTGATGACGCCATATGATTCAATTAAGTATACCCGTCAAATGATGCAAGCCGGATTTATGGTAATGGAACCACTTACTGGCGAAGTAAAAGCCTGGGTGGGTGGCATTGATTTTAAAACATTTAAATACGACCACGCTAATATTAATACCAAACGTCAGGTTGGCTCCACAATGAAACCACTTCTTTACAGTTTGGCAATCGAAGAAGCAGGGTTTACACCCAATACCCCCGTAGAAGATAATCAACAAAGTTTTGGTCAATATGGACTTGTTCCGGCAACCAGCAAATCATGTACAGGCGCTACTATTACAATGGCCGAAGCGCTTGCAAAGTCGCGTAACTGTGCTTCTGCATATGTTATGAAGCAATTAGATGCTACTGGTAATAATGGAGCAAAGCGTTTTGTAGACTATTTAAAAAAGTGCAACCTGCAAACTAAAATTGAGCCCTACCCTTCTATTGCGTTGGGTTCCTGCGAAATCTCTTTATTCGAAATGATGCAGGCATACAGCATGTTTCCGGGCAGAGGCTTTAATGCAAAACCTATGTATATTACCAGAATTGAAGACCGAAATGGTAATGTATTGGAAAGTTTTAGTCCGCAAAGAAAAGAAGTGATTAGTGAAGTAACCGCATATAGTATTGTAAAAATGATGCAGGGTGTTGTACAATTTGGTACAGCCCGAGGCATATGGGGATATGATTTACCGGGAGGATTGGAACTGGCGGGTAAAACAGGAACTACCAACGACAATAGTGATGCTTGGTTTATGGGATATACCCCACAATTGATGGCAGGTGTTTGGGTTGGTGCTGATGATCGTTTTATACGATTTAATGGAGAAAATTTGAATGGACAAGGAGCAAGGGCTGCAATGCCTATCTGGGCCTATTTCTACGCCAAAGCTGCTGCAGATCCAAACTGTGGCTTAGACCCCAACCAAACATTTGTGAAGCCCGAAGTGATGAGCAACGACATCATTCTGGATTATATCAACGGCACATCTGCACCTGTTGGCGCCGAGGGAGAAGATATGGGTAATGGTACGCAAAGTGATTATGAAATTCCAAAAGATATTAAACCCGAGGACATCAAACCTGAATCGGATATTAATTTGGATGCAACAAAAAAATCACAGATCAACCCGAACGACCTGAAAGAAAAACAACCCGCTAACAAACCTGATAATAAACAATCAACAACGCCACCCGCAACTAAACCGGGAGAAAAACCTAAAACAACTATGCCCAAAAAGAATGGAGCTACTTATTGATAAAACGAGTTAGTCCATTAATACTGCTTTTACAAAATCGCTTACCAGAAAGCTTATGAGTTTTCCAGTACTCATATTTGTTCTTCCATCCGATAAATGAGTAGCACCTTCACAAATATGCAAGTAAGCTACTTTGGATTGTGCAGTTGCAAATTGTACGTATTGCCTTGCCTGATTGGCACTGATTCCCACTGGGCTGGTAGCGCTACTTAAAACATTTTCCACAATGTCCAGATCTAATTCAATGCCGCAGCGGGTATCGTCGGTAAAAGAAGCGGCGTGCCCTACTGCCTGCAGAAAAGTTCTTTTTTCGTGCAGAAAAATGTCTTCAAAAGTAATGCAATCAAAAAATGGATTATTCACGATGTCCATCCAAACATTTTGCGGAATATAGTTTTCATGAATGCCAATGACACAATATTTTTCGAGATAGCCATCTTCCTCAGCATATGTAAATCCGTTGCCGCTATGCCTTCCTTCGATGGGTCTTAAATCTGCATGCGCATCCAGATTAATGGCATTTAACTGAGCCAATGGAATGATACCGGCTTTATAGAATCCTTTGGCAGCGCCCTTAAGGCAAGGATAAGAATTGTTATGCCCGCCTCCGATAATGATGGGTATTTTTTTATTTTGTGTAATGATATGAATCATTTGCTCTACTTCAGCATCCACCGTATTTACAGCATGCCTGAAAGCTTCACTCCGCTCATCTAGGCTCAAAGCATTTTGCTCTATCAAGTGCTCCATATCAGAAAAATCGAAATGCCCTAACAAAAGTATCTCACCCCCTTCTAAAAAATCGTTGCTTTGAATATTTAGGAACGATTGCAAAAAAGGTACCCATGCCGAGTCTGCACCACCAATACCAAGATTTGCTTTCACACCAATATCTTCCGGAACACCAATCAAAACAAATCCTGCATTAGATTGCTTTAATGATTGTTCCAGGTCTTCAGCATTGGCAACCACTTGTATTCGCTCACCCAATTTTGTCTCGAACCTACGAATCCTGGTTTGAGATAAAACATCCTCCTTATTGTAATACCTGAAATGCTTCATCGCATTAAGTTAATCAATTAGCGCGATAGAGAAAAATAATCAATTACCTGAAAACGCCATTTACCATCACGTTTTTAATCAGATTAGAACCAAAAGCATAAGGCAGATAGGAAACAGAAGGGATGGGCTTTGTGAATATCAGATTTGCTAATTTACCGCGTGTAATGCTACCCAGCAAATCTTCTACACCCATTGCATACGCGGCGTTTAGGGTTGCGGCATTGATGGCTTCTTCGGGAAGCATTTTCATTTGTATGCAACTCATCGAAACTACCGTATTCATATTTCCACTAGGGCTCGATCCGGGATTAAAATCCGACGCAATTGCAATGGCACAACCTGCATCAATCAGTTGACGGGCAGGTTGAAATGCCATCCTTAAAAAATAGGCGGCAGTAGGTAAAAGCGTGCCAATTGTTTTTGAAGCAGCTAGTGCTTCAATCGCGGCAGTGTTCATCGATTCAAGGTGATCAACAGATAGAGCGCCTAATGCAACACCCGCTTCAACACCTCCTGAAACATTTAATTGATTGGCATGAATTTTAGGCTGCAAACCTACTGCCATCCCTGCCTTACAGATTTGTATGGTTTCATCAACACTAAAAAAACCTTCCTCACAGAACACATCGATATAATCGGCAAGTTTTTCTTTTGCAATTACAGGTAACATCTCCTGAATAATCTGATCGATATAACCCTGATGATTTTCTTTAAAATGCAATGGATATGCATGTGCCCCAAGAAAACTGGATTTTATGGGAATAGGAGAAGCTTCTTTGAGCTTTTTAATAACACGAAGCATTTTAAGTTCTCCTTCAACTGTTAGTCCATACCCACTTTTAATTTCAATAGCACCAGTACCTAGAGCAATCAATTCCAGCAAACGTTCCCAGGCAAGATTGTACAATTCAGTTTCAGATAAAGCGTTCAATTTAATGGCTGAATTCAGAATCCCCCCACCCTTCGCAGCAATCTCGGCGTAACTCAGGCCCATTATTTTATCAATAAATTCGGACTCTCTGCTCTCAGCAAAAACCAGATGTGTATGGCTATCGCACCAGGAAGGCAGCACCGTTGATCCCGCTGCATCATATATCGCTGTATCACTAGCAATTCCCAGTTCATTAATCGATTCCATGCTCCCGTAATCTGCAATTAATCCATTCTCAATATCCAAAAAAGCATGCTCCATTGTCGGCAATTCAGCCAAAGCCGCACCCCTCAGTAAACCATATTCTTCGCGAACATTTACAAGTCGGTTGATATTAATGATCCTGAGTTTCATGTATTTTTTATTGATTTTGGTCCCGAGTACTCGGGATTCGCTAACAAACATTTCAGTTGGTTTCAAATTTCTGTTATGCTCTTTTCATAATAGGCAAATTAAACAGAATCGTGCAACCACACTAATTTACCTGTTAAAAAGAAAGTCCTATATTGCATCCCATCAGATGCAACACTGTACTACTATATCGTTTCTCACAGCGCATTTTGCCTGGATGTACCAAGGACTCAACCCCATGCCTGATCATTGAGTGCGACCCTAGGATTATCCGTTTTTTATTCAGAATTTTACTCAACACATTCCATCAATTCATATTTATATGGATCAGCAATTATCTGTTACCTCAGAAATAGGTACCCTGAAACGTTTATTAGTACATAGCCCCGATAGCGGATTGGGCAAAGTGGTTCCTTCAAAAGCACAAGACTGGTTATTTGAAGACATTGTTCATCTGGAAACCATCAGAAGAAATGAATACGATTATTATACTAAGATTTTACTTTATTTTCTTGACCCCGAAAAAATTAAAGGCAAGCTTGCGCAGATAGATGCAGTTGAGTCAAAGCGAAATTTTTACAAACCCGAGCACATCAATTTTTTTGCATCCGATAAAGTAATAGAATTACAGTGGTTGTTAGCTCAGGTATTGGAAGACAATGATATCAGATCTAAATTGGTAGCTTCGGTTTGTGCAATTGAAGGATGCACTTATCAGACACAAAAAATATTATTAGAATATTCTGCAATTGAGCTCGCAAAAACATTTATTTCTGGTTCTTCAAAAGACAAGCAATTACTCTTTGCGCCGATACCCAATTTTATTTTTACCAGAGATATTGGAATCACCATTAACAACTATGTATTGTTAAACAAGCCTGCAAAAAAAGCAAGAACCAGAGAAGCGTTGCTGGCTAAATATATTTTTTTCAACCACCAGCTTTTTGCTTCCTACAAAGACAATATTATTGAGCTATCCGATTCACACCACAACTTTCTTTTACCAAAAGAAGAAGACGAGCGAAAGATTACTTTGGAAGGGGGCGATATTATGGTGGTTAGCAAAAATCATTTATTAGTTGGAGTAAGTGAAAGAACTTCGTCAGAAGCCGCAGTACAAGTAACGAATATACTTTTCGAGAAAAATATTGTTGAAAAGGTTACGGTTGTAAAGATTCCGAAAAAGCGCGACTACATGCATATCGATACCGTTTTTACGCAGGTCAAAAGAGATGTATGGGTAATGCTGGGTAACTTCTCGCGTAAGGCAGTGAAACACGAAGACGAGAATCCGATTGAAAGAATTTTGGAAATTAAAAAAGAAGAAAAAATTAAGATCCTGCAATTTTATAAAAAATCTCCCGAAAATCCGGTGTCTTTTGAAAGTCTGGAAGACCTGCTCGTTGACATCAGCAAAAATGATTTGCACTGCGAAGCTGATGTTCGTTTTATTTATTCGGGCAATAACGAATTCCCTTATAATGCAAGAGAACAATGGACAGATTCCTGTAATCTTCTTGCGCTTAAAGAAGGGGTAGTATTGGGTTACGACCGAAACGATAAAACCACAGAAGCCTTTAAAGCTGCGGGTTTTACCATTGTACATGTTAAAGAGCTGATTGATCAGTTAGAATCTGGAAGCGTTTCAGTAGAAGACATGCAAGACACACTGATCCTCATGCCTTCGGCGGAACTATCGAGGGCAAGAGGTGGATTTCACTGTATGAGCATGCCCATCTTAAGAACACCAATCATTTAAAATCATGCAAACCACATCACATATCTTAATGATTCGTCCCGCGCGTTTCAATTTCAATGCAGAGACGGCTGTGAATAATAGTTTTCAGAATTATTCGAACGATGCAAGCATTCCGGAAAAGGCACTTGCAGAATTCGACAGCTTCGTTAAAGTTTTGCGTGAACATGCTATTGACGTAACGGTAATACAGGATGTTGAATCGCCCTATACACCCGATTCTATTTTTCCGAATAATTGGATCTCGTTTCACGCAGACGGAATCGTTTGCCTCTACCCTATGTTTGCAGAAAACAGAAGGTTAGAAAGAAAGCCTTCGGTACTAGACCTATTGTCGGAAAAATTTGAAATAGATAATATTTTAGACTTTACGGGGCAGGAAGAGAGAGGCCTTTTTTTAGAAGGCACCGGAAGTATGGTTTTGGATCGCGATAATCAGTTGGCATATGCCTGCCTCTCGGTTAGAACTGACGAGAATGTGCTTCAACAATTCTGTGATGAAATGGGGTTCCAGCCTGTTGTATTTTCGGCTCTTGATGCAGATGAATTTCCGATTTACCATACGAATGTGATGATGTGCATCGCAGATCAATACGCGGTGATTTGTTTGGAATCGATTCCCGATCTCGCTGAAAGAACTTTTATTGTAGATCAAATTCTTGCAACCGATAAAAAAATTATTCCCATTTCCATCGATCAAATGAACCGGTTTGCTGGCAATATGTTACAGGTTGAAAATGGAGAAGGCCAAAAATATTTGGTCATGTCTACTCAGGCATTTAAAAGTCTTACAGAAGAACAGATTGAACAAATCACAGCCTTCAACGAAATTATTCATTCCGATCTCAGCGTTATTGAAGCTAATGGAGGAGGAAGTGCAAGATGTATGATGGCCGAAATATTTCTTCCTGTTAAATAAAAAAATAGCCGGGTGTAGATTAGGCAATCAATTCTTTTTTGGCAAACAATTCTACAATTTGTTTCTCGCGATATCGCAAAGAATGATTCAATTTATCACAGGCAAGTGTATACGCTTTTTGCAGCTCCACATCGGGCGACAAATGAATTTTTTTAAGCACCAGCGATTCTTTGATCACTTCCACATCGTGCCAATAACCGATCGATTCTTGTAATTTTTGATAATATGCAATGTCGGCATCTTCTTTTTTATCCAACCAGTTAATAGCATACATCCATTGCTTGATCAGTTTTCGTAAGCTATGCCATTCGGTTTCGGGGCAATTTTTTCGAATCATTTTATCCATATGCGCTTGCAAGTCTCTCACATAATGTTCCGCTAATATCTCGTTTGTGGCCGCAATATATTTAGATACATTTTCATTTAGTTCTTTGATATCGTGTTTGAACTGATTTGTTTCTCCGTGAAAATCTCTGACCATTTTCTGAAGGTTCGCAGCAGGAAAAAATCCGTTGAAAGAAAGGTTCAATTCATTCTTATTCAACCATTGTTGCATTAACTGGCTTTCTCTGATCTCTCCCGCTTCCTGAAAAATATGGTTGAGTTCTCTTGCCGATTTTTTAAGTTTTTGTTTGGGATAAATGGTCTTGAGAAATTTGAGGATTGCTTTTAGTTTTTTGATCTCTACCCTGAAATCATGCAATGCATTTTCCGTAGCATGTATATCAAAATCATGTAAGTGATTGAATACATGTTTTATGCGCTGATCGTAATATAACTGCAATTGCGTTTGAGCCATTTAGGGATAGTATGGATACTATATTAAAATTGCATTTTAAATTTAAGTAATTTCTGATAGGCAATGTGATCATATCATTAAATTTCATCCGCAAAAAACGAATTTTTCACAGCTTTTTCGAAGCTTATCGGCGCATAGCCCAATATTAACTTTGCTTTATCAATTAATAAACCGGAATGTTTTGCGCGTTGAACGATTTCCGGAAAACTATCTGCAGTTACAGGCTCAATCAGCTTACTGTTCAGACCCAAAGTTTTTGCTACAATCAAAGCCATCTCGTAAGGAGAAAGTATATCCGGGCCGGCAAAATGAAAGCTTTCGTTGGTATTTTTCTGGATCAAAAGCTCTAATCCCCTACAAATATCTTCCACATAGGTAGGTGTCCGAAACTGGTCGTTTACAACTTTAATAGCTTTACCAGCACTTAAACTAGCGCTAACCCATTGTATAAAACTGGGTCTCATACCTTCCCAATGTCTCCCATAAATAAAAACCGGACGAACAATATTATGCGCCAGTCCACTCGAATTCACCAATTCCTCAGCCATCAATTTGGTTTCCCCATAAAAATTTAGGGGATTTGGCTCTGCAGTTTCTGCATGCGGACCATTCTCACCAAAAATAAAGTCGGTAGAAACATAAATAAACCTCGCCCCTACAAGCTTAGCTGCTTCGAGTAGAAATTCAGTGGACTGTACATTGTGCAAGAGGCAATCTTCTCGGTTTAAATGGCATTCATCAGGCTTGCTCATAGCTGCCGTGTGAATAATTGTTCCGGGATTTATCTGGCATATTTGATCAATAACTGCTTTTTTATCGGTCAAATCAAGTTCTAGGTAAGGCAAATTCGTATTAGGAATCCTAGATTTTCCCCTTGAAGTCGGATAAACATCATATGATTTTTTATGCAAATGCAATGTTAGGTGCTGGCCCAAAAAACCATTCGCTCCGGTAATTAATAGCTTCATTTTGCTAATCTACAAATAGATCATTACAAGATAAGCACTTGGGATTTACCAGTAAATGCTTAATTTTGAAACTTGTGTAGTTGATACATGTTTCGATTACGATTGCCAAGTCAGTATTTTTTTTATCGTATTAAGAAAGAATCGCATATCTACAATGTCTGCTAAAAATGTCAACAAAATTGGGGTACTCACTTCAGGAGGAGATGCGCCAGGAATGAATGCAGCCGTAAGAGCTGTTGTTAGAACAAGTCTTCACCATAATCTAGAAGTTTTCGGAATCATGCGGGGTTATAATGGCATGGTAGACGATGATATCTTTCAAATGGATTCAAGATCTGTAGCCAATATCATTCAAAGAGGCGGTACCATTTTAAAAACGGCCCGGAGTAAAGAATTTTTTGAGCCAGAGGGGAGAAAAAAAGCCTACGAGAATCTTAAAAAAAGAGGAATCGACGGTTTGGTGGTGATTGGAGGAGACGGAAGTTTTCGCGGCGCTCAACGATTTAGCAATGAATATGATATCCCTTGTATCGGTTTACCCGGAACAATTGATAAAGATATAGCGGGTAGTGATTTTACAATTGGTTTCGACACGGCTGTAAATACTGCGGTAGAAGCAATTGATAAAATACGGGATACCATGGATGCGCACGACCGTTTATTTCTGGTAGAAGTAATGGGAAGAGATGCGGGTTATATTGCCCTGCATAGCGGTATTGCAACGGGAGCCGAAAATATCCTGATCCCCGAATCGAAAACAGATATCGAAGCCCTCATTTACAATCTTACTGAAAAAGAGAAGCGCAAAAAACTGGTGAATCTGGTTGTGGTTGCCGAAGGTGATGAGTTTGGGGGCGCCAACGAAATTGCAAAAGTGTTAAGAGAAAGAATACCTCAGGCTGATATACGCGTTTGCATCCTCGGACATATTCAAAGAGGTGGATCACCTACCTGCCTCGACAGGTTAATTGCCAGCCATATGGGTTATTATGCTGTTGAAAGTTTGGTAGCCGGAAGAAAAAATGTAATGGTGGGAATTGTAAACAACGAGGTTCACTATACTCCACTTGATAAAGCTATCAAAGAGAAGCAAAATATCAGCGAAGAATGGATGAGGATTGTAAAGATTTTAGCTAGTTAATAGCATTAAATTACTCAACTCATATTAAACAACTAATACAGTTATGTCAAAAAACATCGACAAGTACCTGCACAAAGAAATGAATACGCAGGCAGGTATCGAACACGTAGACCATCGTACAAAGATCGTTGCTACAGTAGGTCCAGCATGCGATACATACGATAAGCTTTTAGAGTTGGTACGTGCAGGAGTAAATGTTTTTCGTTTAAATTTTTCTCATGGCAGTCATGAAGACAAAGCGAAAATCATTGAACACATCAGGAAAATCAATGACACTGAACCATATGGTATTTCGATCCTTGCAGATTTACAAGGACCAAAATTACGGGTAGGTGAAATAGAGAATAACGCTTTGGATATTAAACCGGGAGATATCCTCACTTTCACCAATGAAAAATGTGTAGGTACGCTCGAAAAAATTTATGTTTCTTACCCCAATCTTGCCGGCGACGTGGTAATGGGTAACGTCATCATGATTGATGATGGTAAGCTCGAAGTAAAAGTAGTTGGTATCGAAAAAAATGGCGATGTTAAAGTAGAAGTAACACTGGGTGGAATTCTCTCTTCTAAAAAAGGAATCAACTTACCCGATACCAAAATCTCTTTACCGGCATTGACAGAAAAGGATTTGATTGATCTGGAATTCATCATCGAACAAAAATGTGATTGGGTGGCTCTAAGCTTTGTAAGAAGCGTAAGAGATATTGTTATTCTCAGAAGTAAGCTGAGCGAAAAGAAAAGCAAAACCAAGATTATTGCAAAAATCGAAAAGCCAGAAGCACTTTTAAATATTCGTGATATTATATTGGAAAGCGATGCGATTATGGTTGCCCGTGGTGACCTTGGAGTTGAAATTCCAATCGAACAGGTTCCGTTGGTTCAGAAAGAACTGATCCGCAAATGCTTACACCGTGCAAAACCGGTAATCGTGGCAACACAAATGATGGAAAGCATGATCGAACGCGTTAAGCCAAACCGCTCTGAAATTACTGACGTTGCCAATGCAGTTCTGGAAGGAGCTGATGCCGTAATGTTAAGTGGCGAAACTGCTGCTGGTAATCATCCGGCACTGGTAGTAAGCACCATGCGCAAGATCATCAGAGAGATCGAGAAAAAAGAGTATCGTTATGATCGTTCTGCCGACTTAAAACCTCAGCCACACTCTCCTTCTTATCATAGCGATGCGATTTGTTACAACGCTTGTAAAATAGCTGAAGATGTGGAAGCGCAGGCTTTGATTGGAATGACACAAAGTGGCTATACCGCATTTATGCTGAGTAGTTATCGCCCTTCTTCTCCCTTATTTATTTTTACCAAAGAACGCTCATTGGTAAATCAGCTTAGTCTAAGTTGGGGAGTAAGGGCCTTCTATTACGACGAAGAAGAAAGTTTCGATGATATAGTATTTGATCAGATCAATATTTTAAAAGAACGTGGATTTTTAAAAGACGGAGACACAGTAGTCAATACAGGAAGCACCCCGGTGCATTTACACCTGCCTACAAATATGATAAAACTTACAAAAGTCTAATGATTTGATAGTACCAAATAAAAAAAGTTTCTCTTGTTCAGAGAAACTTTTTTTATTTTCAGGACTTACTAAATGCTATATTATGAAAAATTGCGCGATTGCTTTATTGCTATTCTCTTTTTTACAGCCCTGTCTGGCACAAGATATTTCGATCATCCCGCTTCCCTCAAAAATCACCACTGAGAAAGGAAGTTTTATCATTAATAATAAAACTCAAATTGTATTGGCTGGTTCCGGTTTGGAAGAATCTGCAAATTTCTTAAACGATTATTTGCATCAGTTCTTTGGCATGCAACTAAAAGTGGTTAAGAAAGCCGAAAACAAAAATAATATTGTGTTGAATTACGATCGTATCGATCATCCTATTGCAGGAGCATATCATATGCATGTCAACAAAGATGCGATCTTTATTAGCGGCGATAATGCCGCAGGAACTTTTTATGGTATACAAACACTCATACAATTATTGCCCACTGCTAAATCGAGTGCCATATCGGTTCCTTTTGTTAGTATCGAAGATCAACCAAGATTTGCTTACAGAGGAATGCACCTGGATGTAGGTCGACATTTTTTTCCGGTTGATTACATCAAAAAGTATATCAATTTTATTGCTATGCATAAGATGAATACATTTCAGTGGCATTTAACAGAGGATCAGGGCTGGAGAATAGAAATAAAAAAATATCCCAAACTAACTGCTATCGGCGGATTCAGAAATGGAACAATCGTCGGCAGATTTCCGGGTAAAACAAACGATGGCATTCGCTATGGTGGTTTTTACACACAGGAAGAAATTAAAGAGGTTGTAAAATACGCATCAGAAAGATTTGTAACCGTTATTCCCGAAATAGAATTACCGGGTCACGCATCAGCCGCCATTGCTGCTTACCCGCAACTTAGTTGCTTCCCCGATTCATCTACAAAGCATCCCTTAAAATCTCCATGGGCAGGTAGCACAGATGGCAAACAGGTTCAACAAACCTGGGGCGTGTTTGAAGATGTATTTGCTCCTACTGATTATACATTCCACTTCTTACAAGATGTACTAGACGAAGTGTTGGCATTATTCCCTTCAAAATATATTCATATCGGCGGTGATGAGTGTCCGAAAGCAGCGTGGAAAAAATCAGCCTTCTGTCAGCAATTGATTAAAGACAATAATCTCAAAGACGAGCACGGCTTGCAAAGTTATTTTATACAAAAAATTGAAAAATACCTGAACGGTAAAGGCCGCCAGATTATAGGATGGGATGAAATTCTCGAAGGAGGTTTGGCACCAAACGCTGCGGTAATGAGTTGGCGTGGCGAACAGGGAGGTATTGCTGCTGCAAAGCAAAAACATGTGGTAATTATGACCCCTACAAGCGGTGTTTATTTCGACTATACACAAACCAAACACGAAGATTCTGTTACCATTGGTGGCTATTTGACCGTACAAAAAGTATATGCTTACGAACCCATTCCAAAGGAACTTACAAAAGAGGAAGAACAATATATAATTGGGGCACAAGCAAATTTATGGACCGAGTATATTGCGAATACCAAGAAGTTGGAATACATGCTCTTTCCGAGAATGACAGCATTAAGCGAAGTGCTTTGGAGCGGCAAAGAACAAAAGGACTGGACAAATTTTGAAAAACGTTTGCAACAGCAATTTAAAAGATACGAATTTTGGAACTGGAATTATAGCAAAGCAGTTTTGGACCCTACTTCAAAACTGGCAGACAACGCTTCAGAAAACATTGTTTTTAAAAATAAATAAACAGATTTAAAAACCTTAAAAGAAAGAAAATGGTTGATTCATTTGAAAAAATTGCAGTTCAAATTTTTGCTGATGCAAAAGAGGGATCCGTTCATGCAGCCAAACAGATAGCGGCATTAATTCGCGAGAAACAAGCATTAAATCAAAAATGTGTACTGGGGTTGGCAACAGGAGGCACTCCGATTATTTTATACGAAGAACTGGTTCGACTTCATAAAGAAGAGGGACTTAGTTTTAAAAATGTGATCAGTTTTAACCTCGATGAATACTATCCAATCGAAAAAGATGCATATCAGAGTTATTGGAGTTTTATGCATCGAAATTTATTCAATCATATTGATATCGATCCGTCAAACATCAATCTTCCATCTGGTTCAGGTACTAAAGAAGATGTAAAACAATTCTGTATTGAATACGAAAACAAAATTGAAGCAGCAGGAGGCATTGATCTTCAGGTATTAGGTATTGGTCTTAATGGACATATTGGATTCAACGAACCGGGATCAAGTATTTTTTCAAAAACAAGGATGGTAAATCTGGAGAATGGTACGCGTTTAGCAAATACTTATGAGTTTCAGAATATATCGAAAGTGCCTCGCAGAGCGGTTACTATGGGGATTGGCACCATCCTGAAATCAAAAAAAATAATTTTATTGGCCTGGGGATCAAAAGCGGGTATCGTGGCTAAATCTGTGGAAGGAAATGTTACAGAGCAAATCCCTGCAAGCATCTTACAGCAGCATGCTGATTGTACATTTATCATTGACGAAAATGCATCAACAGAGCTTACCAGAATCAAATCACCTTGGTTAACCGGTGATTGTATCTGGAACACCAAAATGATCAAGCGGGCAGTTACCAATCTTGCACTAAAACTTGAGAAGCCTGTTTTAAGTTTAAATGCGTTGGATTATAACGAGAATGGACTATCCGATCTATTGGTAGAAAAAGGAGATGCTTATGAAATAAATCTTCAGGTATTTTATTTACTGAGAGATACGATCACCGGATGGCCGGGAGGAAAGCCTGGTGCTGTAATTCCTGCACACCCCGAAAGAAGTGAACCCCATCCAAAAAAATGTGTCATCTTCTCCCCTCACCCCGACGATGATATTATTAGCATGGGTGGAACATTTATGCGATTGCACGATCAGGGACATGAAGTACACGTAGCATATCAAACCAGTGGCAATATCGCAGTAACAGATGAGTTCGTTACTAGGTTTATTGACTTTGCTGTTGGCTTTGAAGAAATGTTTGGTATCGACAATCAAAAAAGTAAAAGCATCTTAACTGAAGCCAGAAATTTTATTGCCAGCAAGAAAAAAAATCAGGTCGATACATCAGAGATCAGAGCTATCAAGGGTTTGATTAGAAGATGTGAAGCAAAAGCAACCTGCAGGTATGTTGGATTACCGGATGATAGTCGTTGCCATTTTCAGAATCTTCCTTTTTATGAAACCGGCACAATCGATAAAAAACCCATGGGTGAAGCAGATGTGATAAACACAATGGAACTTTTAAATAAATTACAACCGCATCAGATTTATTGCGCCGGAGATCTTGCAGATCCACACGGTACACACAAAGTTTGTTTGGATGTGGTTTTCGAAAGCATGCGCCGTTTAAAAGCTGCCGGAGAGCCATGGGTAAAAGATTGTTGGGTTTGGTTGTACAAGGGAGCATGGCAAGAATGGGATATTTCTGAAATCGAAATGGCCATTCCAATGAGCCCCGATCAGGTAATGAAAAAGCGCTTTGGCATTTTTATTCACCAATCACAAAAAGATGCAGTTCCTTTCCAGGGTAGCGATAGCAGAGAATTCTGGCAAAGAGCCGAAGACCGAAATAGTAATACAGCCAATCTTTATGCTGCATTGGGTCTTACCAAATATGCCGCTATGGAGGCTTTTGTGAGATGGCACTATTAATTAATAAATTACCATTTATAAAAACGCTGGTATAACCTATCAGCGTTTTTTTATTTTTACAAAATGAATTTAAATTCAAGCAGTCTCATTCCACAAGAATGGACGAGGGCCTGGAATAATCCCTTTTTTAAAAAACGATTTCAATTGGGTTTTGTCATCTGGATATTACTCCTAATTGTATTCCCTATATTTTTTGATTTTATTGAAGCCCGCAACGGCTATCAACTGGATGATTATTTTCTGAACATGTTACCTGTTTATGATGTTTCAGTTATCACATTTTTGATCATCTGGTCGATGTTTCTTTTCTTATTATACAGGGCTATTCATTCGCCCGAGCTGCTATTATTATTTCTTTGGGGTTTTATTTTTTTAAGCCTTAGCAGAATTCTTTCGATTTATTTTATTCCATTAAATCCACCCGATCATTTGATTGAATTAAGAGATCCTATCACCAATATATTTTATGGAAAAAAACATCACTTTATAACAAAAGATTTATTTTATTCCGGACATACTTCCACACAGTTTTTAATGTGTTTATGCTTTAGAAAGAGGTCTGATAAAATATTGGCGCTATGTTCAACAATAATTGTTGGGATACTTGTATTGATTCAGCATATACACTATTCTATCGATGTACTTGCAGCGCCATTCCTCACCTATTTAGTGTACTTGATTAGTAAAAAAATCACAACAGCTTAGAACGCTTCACCCAATTCAAAATAAAGTCCATGATTTTTTCCAGGCCCAATGCCATAGTCAAGGCGAAGATTTAGTTTTTCAGATTTATTGATAGCGAATCGCAAACCCGCGCCATAGGTATATTTCAGCTCATTAAAACTAAAGTCGCTAATGGTATGCCCCACATCTCCAAAATTACCAAAAGCAACAGCCCCGAATCTTTTATATATATGATGGCGCAGTTCTGCCTGAAATACCAATTGCTGGCGATCGCGGTATCGCCCGTCATAATATCCACGCATACTACTCATTCCTCCGAGTGTTGCAAGACTTCTTAGCGGCACATCCTTACCAATATTACTAAAACTGTATGCCTGTAATGCCAAAACATTTTTCTTGTTCAGTGCAAAATATTTTCGAAGATCCACCACAATGTTGGTGTATAAATAATCAGAACCAAATATGGGTGCAAAATGATTGAAATACAATTGCGCAAAACTTCCCTTGTCGGGCGAGAAAGCATTGTTACGATCATCGTAGGTAATGCTTAAGCCCAGACCCGAAATTTTATATCCCTTACGCCCCACAATTTGCTGCTGATCAAAAGCGCCTCCGGCTTTATAATCCACTTCCAAAAGGTTTTGAAATTCATATAATGTTCCCAGATAAATATTGCTACCCAAGTGCCGCATCAGGTGCAGGTACACATAATATTGTTTGAAATTATAATCCTCTTCTGCACTATCGGGTGCGTCTTTTCCAAGGCCCCAAAATTTATCGGGGAAAGAACTGTAAGAGATTTGTTCGTTCAGAATATATTGTTCATTCTTTAAGTACTGCGATCCGTTGATGGCTGCAACAAATTGTTTTTTTAATGAGTAGAGCATGATCGCCTGCATATTCGATGTGCGCGATGCGGTATCTTTTTTAGAAAACTTAAATGTAGATGAGCCGGCAGCACCAAAAGACCAACTGGTTTCAATAGATTTGGTTAATATTGGGAAAACCAAAATCTGTCTTGACCTGCTACTATCTTTCTGAGCCCACGAGGGATTCGATTGGAGTAGAATCGTCAAGAAAAAAATGATAGGGGTAATACAAAACCTTTTCTTATATGTCATATCGCGCTGTAAATTACTTCTCCTATCTCATTTATGAGCAAAACTCTTGATTAATTTACTTATTTTCGCAGGCCTGTTTATAATAAAATATTATTCACAATTTGACATACTATTTTAATAAATAGTTATCATTTAAAAAAAGATTAAAAAAATGAATAAATGGGAAAGTAATTTTCAATTGGGAGAAACACTTACCCATGAGCAGTTGAACTTTTTCGATAAACATGGAATGATTGTTTTCAGGAATTTCATTTCGCCTGAAAAAATCAGCACTTATCTGGAAGAAATAAAAAGATTAGAAGCAACTTGGCTTGAGGAGAAAAGAGAAAAAGTAAATGGTATTCCTTTAAAATTCGGGAAAGATGAAGCAGGCAATAAAACTATACAGCGTCTCTGTTTCACATCCTTATTTAGCGCCCCCCTACATCAGTTATTAGAGGACCCGAGGTTTGTTCAGCTTTCAGCATTGCTGGAGCCCTACGAAAGCAGAGTTGCGGAAAATGAGAAAGACGGATTGGTAGTTAATAATTATTTGAATACACCCCAAAGTAGTTTTACACAGATGGGTTGGCATACTGATAGTCCGAGAGATATTTTTCTGGGGCAGAAGATTATGCCTATGTTGAATGTGGGTATCCATTTAGATAATTGTCCATTTGAAAATGGCGGCCTACGTGTGCTTCCGGGCACACATAAACAAGGTGTTCTGAAACTTTTATTTGGCAAAAAATATTTTATCGACAACAACGACGACCAGAACGAAATAGGGTTTGATATCAATTCAGGAGATTTAACTGTACACGATGGTCGTTTATGGCATCGTGTAAAACAATCTCCCAAATTTGGAGAAGAAAGTCGCAGAAGGGTTATGTATGTTCCGATAGTTACCGGAAAGTACAAACCCAAGACCGAAGCAAGTAAGACGCCTTTCTATCATTTTTTTACTTCAAAAATTCATCATTGATATTTAATACCAGATTCAATTAAAGGTCAACATCTTTGTTGACCTTTTACATTTAAACCAGATTAATTTTAACAAATGAAATACGCACTCATTACCGGCTCAAGCAGGGGAATTGGCAAGGCAATGGCGGAAATATTGGCAGCCAAAAAACAAAACCTGTTATTAGTAGCCCGAACCGCAGGATTGTTGGAGAGTTTGGCCAACAGCTTAAAGCAGCAATACGGTATCGATGTGGATTGGTTTGCAGTAGATTTAACGGAGCCAGGTGCTTCGGTAAAAATATTACAATGGTGTACCGAAAACGAATACAGTGTTGACATCCTGATCAATAATGCAGGTTATGGTTTGAGTGGTTCGTTCGATAGTTTTTCTGCCAAGGAACAAACCGATATGATGCAGGTAAACATGAATGTGCTGGTAGAGTTATGTGCATTGTTTTTGCCCGAATTAAAGAAGGCCCCGGCAGCGCATATTTTAAATATTGCCAGTACAGCCTCCTATCAGGCGGTTCCCGGCCTTAGTTTGTATGCTGCCAGCAAATCCTTTGTGCGGTATTTTAGCAGGGGCTTAAGGCACGAATTAAAACATACTGGCGTTCGGGTAACAACCGTTTGTCCGGGCGGTACCAATACCGATTTTGCAGAGCGTGCAAATCTGGCTTCAAAGGCTCGAAAAGCAGGCGAAAAAGTTAATATGAGTTCCGAAGCAGTTGCCAAAATAGCCATCAACGCAATGTATGCCGGCAAGGCAGAAGTGATTACCGGATTCATCAATAAGCTGGGGGCCACACTGGTTTGGCTCTTGCCCAAAAAAATCTCTGAAACAGTGGCAGCGGGCATTTATAACGAAGGTTGATTCAAAAATTGATTTTGGTTTTGCTAATTCTGAAAATGCACTTATATTTGCAGCCCTTTACGGGGAAATGGCTGCGTAGCTCAACTGAATAGAGCATCTGACTACGGATCAGAAGGTTTTAGGTTTGAATCCTAACGCGGTCACTAATTATGCAAAAGGGTTTCACTAAAATGAGACCCTTTTGTATTTCTTACCCCGATAGGAATACTAGGATTGAAGCTATTTAATATTGCCTTCCTATTTAAATAAACTAACTTTGAGTAGGCTTACAAGTTATACCGGAAGCCATCTTCGGGTTATTTTAATTGGATTCGTTCTTTGAAGTAACTCTTATCCCACCAAGATGTTCTTCCAATACTATTTCTGCCTTCACCCTCTAAAATAATATTTATGAAATGAGTATATCAAAAATTTGTCACCAACCGAAATGTTTGTTTGCGAATTACATGTAACCAAAATCAAATAGTAAAGACATGAAAGGCTTTAAATGCGATATCGAAACCCTGAGTTTAGAAAACAGACATTTTGAAAAAGTGCTGTACACTGGAAAATTTTTACAACTCGAAATCTTTAGCCTGAAAATTGGAGAAGAGCTTGGTTTGGATACCAGAGAAGGAAACGACCGTTTTTTTCGTTTTGAATCAGGAATTGGCAAATGTGTTGTAGGTGCTAATGTGTTTGAAGTTGAAGCCGGCGAATCGGTTCTGATTCCTGCCGGATGCAAATGCAATGTGATCAATGTTTCTGACGAACACCACCTTTTGTTTTATGCACTAAATTCACCACCCTACCGACTGAACGACTTGGATCGGGAAATCGATACGGATGCAGATCGATAGTCGTTTGCTTGCTTTCGAATGCTTGGATGAATAAACTCTTGCCCTAGTTGAAATTTACAACCGGCTTGGGATTAACTGTGATGGTAACAGTATTAGAAGCAATGCTTCCATCAGCAGCAGTAATGGCTTTGCGCCTGTAATAAGTAGTTTGTGTTGGTGCTACAGGCGTATAATTGATTAGTGTAGCTCCTATGATATCTGTAAATACAATATTATCGGTTGATGATTGCCATTGATAACTGATGCTTCCTGTGCCTCCTGAAGCCAATACAATTGAGTTGAGCGGAGCGGGATTCTGGCCAACACAAAAAGACTGATTGACTCCGATACTTCCAGGATTCAATACAGGATTGATGGTATCAGTGACCATTGTTCTAGCAGAAGAAATACAACCGGTAAGCGTATTTCTTGCTTCAGCGTAATAGTTGGTGGTACTGGAAATGATTCCAGTTGTGTATGAGAGTGTTCCGGTAGTGAGTGCTACACCCCCAGTTGGATTGGCAAACCAATCGATTGTGGTAACCAGTGGCGGTGATACAGTACCTAAATTTGTTAATGACCCCGGCCCAGTTCTAGCTGCGCCCGTTGCAGATACGATGGTGGGCAGCGCGTTTACTGTGCCCGACACAATACGAGAAATTGTAGGAAATGGAGCCGAAACAAAACTAATGCTTCCAGTTAAGCTGCCAGTACTGCCTGCCGCAATTCTAATATATACTTTTCCTCCATTGGTAGGAAGTGTAATAGTTGTTCCATATCCTGAGCCAGGTAAGGTTGAAATTTCAAAACCTGCAGGCGCTGTTACCAAGATATTTTGTGTTAAATCATCTCCTGACACAGTAACGAACTGACTGGCAGAACTAGTACCAGCGCAAGTTTGAAACGGGTTCAGAGTTCCTGTAACAGATATCCCATCAAGATTAGACAAACCATATCCAGTTACAAATGCATTAAACTTAACAGATCTTACCGGATAAGCATTGTTAATTGAAGCTATTACTACCGTACATGAAAAGCTCATTACAATTATTACAAATAACAGTTTTGTTTTAAATCCGGTAAATAGCCTGATAGCCATCATAATTCTAATACTTTATAACAAAATAAAACAGTAAAACAATCCCAAAGAGAATTCACAATTCAATAAAACTGATTAAGGATTGATATAAACCCTATTGAGGGTTCTGATAGTGAGGGAACTAAACCGACATGAAAATAAGAAAAATAATTGAAAAAGGGTTTCGATTTAGAATATTCGGCTTAAGATTCCAAAAACTGCCAACATTCAATTGAGTATCTGTCCGCTTTATATAGTAGAAAGCACTAAATTTAAAAGGAATTAATGCTATAATTTAATTGGCTATGCAAAAGAACAAAAGGGTATTCGTTTTATTGATAGTTTGCCTCTTTATTAGCGAACTGCTGATTATGCTTTTCTTTGAACTAATACCCAAGCTTCCAAGTTGGCTCGAAGCCATTTTGGATGCATCATTACTTGCGATGCTGATCTTCCCCATCATTTATGACCAATTATTCAAGCCCTTAAAAAAAAGTATTGCACACAATATTGAGAAAGAAACTAAATATCAGGAACTGATTGAAAATATGGGTGATGCAGTGGTGATAGTTGATGTGCATGAAGCATGCATTTTTGTAAATACAGCAGCGGAGCAATTATTTGGCGAGCCAAAGAATAAACTGATAGGGCAAAAAATTGATCAGTATTTTAATAAAGAAAATCCCAATGTTAAACACATTCAAAAAATCAAAGGAAGTTCATCGAATTTTGAAACTGAGATATTAACTAAACAAGGAACTGCCATTCCGGTTTATGTTAACGAAACTCCCCAATATTCAGGAGGTAGTTATTATGGCCGCCTATCAATTATCAGGAATATATCCGACCTAAAAAGAGCAGAAGCAAGAATTAAATACGAAAGAAATCTGTTCAAAGCATTGTTTGATAATCTGCCTGATGCAGTGTATGTAAAGGATATCAACTATAAAAAAATATTGGCAAACCCTATCGATCTGAAGTATATGGGTGAGCTTAACGAAGAAGATGTAATCGGGAAAACCGATTTTGAGATTTATAAAAAAGACGTAGCAGATAGTTCATTCACCGACGACAAACAGGTTTTTACAACCGGTGAAGCGATCATTAATAAAGAAGATTTTTTTATCGATAATAAAAACGAGCAGCATTGGATGCTGAACTCAAAAGTGCCATTTAGAAATAATAAAAATGAAGTAATTGGACTGGTAGGTATTAGCAGGGAAATTACAGAGAAAAAAATATTAGAGCAAAACTACATAAAGGCAAAAGAGAACGCAGAATCAGCCAACAAAGCCAAGTCCGAATTTCTCGCAAATATGAGTCACGAAATCAGAACGCCATTGAATAGCGTTATTGGCTTCTCTGATCTGTTGAAGAAGACCAAATTAGATGAAACACAGAAGCTGTATAATAATGCTGTTTTTCAATCCGCTAATTCTTTACTCGACATCATTACAGAAATTTTGGATTTCTCAAAAATCGAAGCAGGAAAATTGGAAATTGATATTTCAAAAACCGATATCAATGAACTGGCTTTGGGTATCACAAGTATGGTAAGCTTTCAGGCACACGAAAAAAATCTGGAAGTGCTGATGAATATTGGTAGCGATATACCAAGATTTATTTGGGTGGATTCTTTAAGGCTAAGACAGATTCTGATAAACTTAATGTCGAATGCAGTGAAGTTTACAAAAGAGGGAGAAATAGAATTAAAAATAGAAACCATCACTAAAATCTCAGGAGAAAATTCCCTGATACGCTTCTCAGTACGAGATACGGGCATTGGAATACTTCCTGAAAATCAAAAGAAAATATTTGAGGCTTTTACCCAGGAAGACGCTTCTACTACTAGAAAATATGGCGGTACCGGTTTGGGGCTTGCAATTTCAAAAAAACTACTGCACCTGATGGGAAGTGAATTGCAGTTGATTAGTGAGCCGCAAGTGGGTAGCATGTTTTACTTTGATATTATGCTCAAAACTTTGCAAGGCATTCCTGAAGAATCGGCTGATATCAGTAAAATAAAAAATGTTTTGATAGTCGACGACAACGCAAATAACCGGGTTCTTGTAAAAGAAATGTTGATGCTTAAAAATGTAAAAACTGAAGCCGTAGAAAGCGGGAAACAGGCATTGCAAGCACTGCAGCAAGCCAATGTTTTCGATTTGGTTTTAATGGACTTTAATATGGCAGATATGGATGGTATTGAAACGATCAGGCATATCAGAAATGATTTGAAGCTGAGCCCAAAAGAACTTCCGATTATTTTATTGCATAGTTCTGCTGATGACGAACATATCATTGATGCCAGCAAAGAATTGGGGGTTGCTGGCCGACTGGTAAAACCAATTCATATTCAGAGTTTGTACGACTGCATTTCAAAATCAGGCATACAAAGCAAAGTGGAAAATACAATTGCCGAAACAACATCTTACGTTAATGCGAAAGAAGTGAAAGTGCTTTTAGCCGACGATAATGATTTCAATATTTTATTGATCAAACAAATGATCGCAAACCTGCTTCCAAATGCCATTGTTCATGAGGCAGTGAATGGAATGCAAGCAGTTGCACTTTTTGAAAAAGAGCGCCCCGATATTGTTTTTATGGATGTACAAATGCCCGAAATGAATGGCCATGAAGCCACTAGAAAAATTCGGGCGCTCGCGGGTGAAAAACATATTCCGATCATCGCACTTACGGCTGGCACACATGAGGATGAGCGGGAAAAATGCATCAATGCAGGTATGGACGATTTTGTTACCAAGCCATTCGTTATTGAATTGCTTGAACAAGTAATTGCCAAATGGCTTCCCGGTTAATTTGTACTGCTAAAAAATCTGCTTCCAGTAGTTCCTAAGCGGAATGATATTTATGAATTAGTATTTAAAAACTTTTTCACCCGCCATTACTTCCTGCGTTTTTTCGTTGAAAGTTACTTTCTGACCTGTACGGCATGCAGCATTTGCCATAATAGTGGCAATACTATGATTGTATCCTGCCTCAACAGGTGCATTTGGTTGCTTGCGGCTTCTAACACATTCCATCCAGTTTTTGACATGAGCAGTGGTTAGTGTATCACCGCCAGTGTTAGCGCCGGCTTCTACTTTAACCATTTCAGACAAACTTAATTCAGGCAAAAGATTTGCTTTCATTTTCATAGGAGCAGCAAAATTTTCGTGCAATCCCCCTTTTGGTGATACCTTATTGGTAATGAGATTCAATTCTCCCCCATTGCTATAATAAATTTCACTTGGGTTTTCATCTCCATTATGCATCCTGCTCATGAATACCACCTGAAACCCAGTTGCAGGATCGTTTGAAGGTCCATATTCAAAAACGGCGGTGGTGGTATCCCAATTTTTTCTTCCATCCTTCCACTGATAAATTCCTCCATTGGCTGTAACACTACGAGGATGCGACAATCCGCTAAACCAATTTACCGTATCAATCTGATGACTCATCCACTGACCCGGCATTCCGGAAGAATAAGGCCAGAATAAACGATATTCTAAATATTTTCTTGGATCGAAATTTTCATAAGGTCTATTCATTAAAAACCTTTTCCAGTCTAGATCTTCTTCTTTACACTGAGCAACTAAATCGGGCCTTCTCCATCTTCCCGGTTGATTTACATTCCATGTAAGTTCTACCATAGTGATAGGACCAAATTTCCCCGATTGAATAAAATTTGCCGCAGCGGAATAATTTGCTCCACTCCTACGCTGAGAGCCAATCTGAACAATACTTTTAGAAGATTTTACAGCTTTTAATGCCGCACGATTATCCTCCATTGTTTCGGCAAAAGGTTTTTCGCAATACACATCCACTCCAGCTTTTACAGCTTCAATGGTATGCAGTGCGTGTTGAAAATCTGCAGTACTAATAAAAACGGCATCCACCGTTTTTGATGCATATAATTCATCATTATTTCGATAGGAATTGATATCATGCCCCATTTTATTTTTCAAAAAAGCTGCTCCATCCTCTCTTCTTTTTTTCCAGATGTCCGAAACTGAAACAATATCAAAATTCATGTCTTTATAAAACTGCATGAACGGAGGAATATGTGAACTCCTGTGACGATCCGAAAAGCCAACTACACCAACTCTTACCCGATCATTTGCGCCAATAATGCGGGCATAACTTTTTGCGTTAAATCCGATTGATGCAATATAAGTTCCTGCTGCAGCTTTTGCTGATTGTTTGATAAAATTTCTTCTTGTGTTTGACATCTTGCAATCTTTATTAAGATGAATGATTATTATTTAAGCTCTTTTATTTTAATTGACCTGAAAGCCACCTGAGTTCCGTGTTCCTGCAATAAAATATGGCCTTTGGCAGCCATTCCAAAATTCGGATATTGCGCGTATTTACTTCTTGCAACCAATGCATAAAAATACTGGGTGCCACGCTGGTATTCCAGAACCTTCCAACCATTCAGCCAATGCTCTACGCGGCCATCAGGATATACTGTAATGCGGCCGCGATTCCATTCACCAATGGGCAACTTTTCCCTGCCATTTTTTTTGGCGGGAATCAAATCATATAATGAAGCAAGGGTTCGGTTACCGATCGATCCTAATTTTGCATCAGGATGTTTATCATCGTCAAGTATTTGGTATTCTAAACCAATTGCAGATCCGGCAGTTTTTTCTTTTTCAGTTACAAAATATTTCACGCCCGAATTTGCAGTATCAGATAGTTGAAATTCGAATTGAAGATCAAATGCAGCAAACTCATCCTTTGTAACAATGTCGCCTCCATTCTGCGACTCCGCACTTTGCCCCTTGCCTACAATTAAATTCCCGTCTTTGATATACCAGGTTTTCTGAGGAAAATAATCTTTATTAGCTCCCCGCCAACCATCAGTTGTCTTTCCATCCCATAGTAATCTTGTGCCCAGTCTTTTTTCGTCGGGAGAGATATTATTAATTAATGTATTCACCACAAACACATCATCAGGTGCAGAAGGTCTTAAGTTTTTTGTTTGAATCCTGATATTTTTCCAGCGTATTTCTTCTCCAATATTTTTTGCATCATATATTGCATGTACCTGCAAGGCAATAAAGCCTTTGGGTGTCATATCATCTACCAAATGAGCACAAGCTATCCCGTTTACCCAGGTTCTGATATCATTGCCAATACATTCTATCCGATAATGATTCCAGTCGTTATGTTTAAATGCTTTTTTAGCAGCAGGGTTATTTTCAAGCGTGTATAGCCAATCTCTTCTTGCCTCATCATAGATGCCACCACTCCATCCTCGGTCGGAGGGATCAATTTCCATTTGATAACCATGAACTCGTCCGGGAGTTTTTTTATCAGTGACCTTACATTTATCAGTTGGAGAATTCATTTCGCTTCTGAACTGCACGCCCGAATTCATTTGATCATTCACTTTAAAATCCAATTCAAAAATAAAATCTCCATATTCTTTTTCAGTGGCCAAAAAACTATTCGGTTCATTTAACACGGTAGTTCCTACTATTTCACCATGCTCTACAACATATTTAGCATTACCGTTCAGTTGTCTGAACCCCTTGAGGTCTTTACCGTTGAAAAGCTGTTCCCATTGCACGTTGTCTTTTTTTTGTGCGAAAAGGGTTGTTGTAACAAAAACTGAGAGAAAAAAATAAATAACGACTGATTTGATATATTTCATATGTTGCAATTGAAGCTGATTCGTTTCGATCCTTAAAGTAACAAAAAAAGGGCCACTAGTAAGCAACCCTTTACGAATTAAAATAAAAAACAGTCAGAATTATTTATTTTCTTTTTTACAAGTATTCAATCCAAATGGAAGGTAAATCGGGCAAAAGCTAATTAAACTGGTTAGTACAAATACGGCTGCCAAGATAGCCAGCACTAAACCGAATGTGCCAGGTATTATTTCTGTAAAATACAAAACAACAAATACTATTGCTACGATTACTCTGATGATTCTGTCGGTGGTGCCCATGTTTTTTTTCATTGCGTTAATTTTAGGTTTAAAGGTTTTGAGTTCAGTTAAAATTACGTTTTAATCCAAAATCTGAGAGTGACTCTTGTTACAGTGATACCAGATAATATCTCATCCTTTAAAGGCCCATAGAGAATCGTATACTATTAAATTCGGGAAATCAAATCGCTAAAACACAGGTTTTATCCGTAGGATTAAGAAAGACCCTTGTAGGAGGTGAAAGTCTTAATTAAAGAGATTTCGGTAAAACCCCCGTTAATACCCGTTAAAACCGCGAGCCTTGTCAAGTAACTACTACAAAAACAACAGGCAGCAAACTACAGTTTCCGGCAAAACGGCGCAGTTACTTTACAGTAGAAAATAAGCAGTAAGCTTAGGTATTACGCTCACAATTAAATCTGCTGGTTATGTTACAGAAAGTATTGGTAGTAAACGACAACGAACTGTTGCTGATGATTGCAAAGAAAATGATTGGGATAGCAGGGTTTGCCAAAGAAACCATTACAGCTACCGATGGTTTGGAAGCAATTGACTACTTTGAAGGGCTGGTTCAAAACGAAGCAGATCCCGCATCAGCAGCGCCTGAATTTATGTTTCTGGATCTGCATATGCCAACAATGGACGGGTGGGAATTCCTAGAAATTTTTACTCAGAAATATGCAAAATATTTTCCTAATCTTAAGATCGCCATTTTATCAGCATCTGTTGATATGGAAGACATGCTTCTGCTTGTAAAATACCCAATCGTGGTAGATTTCGTTGCCAAACCAATCGATGAAGAGTTACTCAATGAAATACAAGCAAAATATTTTAAAAAAGAACTTCAAAATGTGTAGTCCTATAAAAGCCAACCGAGAATAATTAAGTGTGGCAGCAAGAATTCTTTTTCCGCTACAGAAAAAAGCTTTTTTCAACAATTAAAATTCAGTGTTTTGTACCGCTAAATACGGTGTTTTAAACAGTGTAAAATAATTTTATCTTCTGTTACTTTGTGTATACGATTTCTGAGAAGCTTGTTTTAATCATAGCGTTCTTTAATGGTTAAACAGCAGCTTAGGTATCGAATAGTTATCCAAAACTAGCATCCCCCCAGTCTGCTATTTGTGTTTTAATCCTTTGTTCCAACAAGAATTAAAATAATACCTACTTGCTTCTTTGTCAAATTTTTCAGAAAGCGTTTTGTTATTAGTTATCGTTTAAAGCATGCATTTATTTTTTTGGCTTGCCAAAAAAGAAGTGGAAATAATTATACCAAAACAACAAAACCAAGCCCGAGAATTTTGATCATCTTCTTCTTTCATATTATCAAAAAAAGAAAAAAAATCTTCAGGGGCATTTTCTTCTCTATTCTGTTTAGTTTAATTTGTTCTGCCTCTTGGTCTAACACTGTTATAAATAATAATAAAGACAGTGCCCACCAAACATTAAATGCCGGATCAATGCCAACTGCGCTGATCACTACTCCCACATCGCAGTGTTTAACAGGTAATAGTTTTACTTTTAATAGCGGTTCTACTATCAGCTCTGGCACCATCACTACTCAATCCTGGAATTTTGGTGATGGCACAACCGGGTTGGGTGTTTCTGTATCGCACTCTTATTTAGCTGCTGGTGTTTATCAAGTAACACTTGTGGTTACTTCCGACAAAGGTTGTACCGACAGCACAACTCATACCTATACTGTCTTTCCTCAGCCAGTTGCCATATTTGCAAATCCGGCTGCACAGTGTTTAACAGGTAACAATTATAATTTTAGTAGCACATCTTCTATCAGTTCAGGTACTATTGCGTCACAGACATGGAAGTTTGGAGATGGCAATACAGCTATAGGAGTTGCAGCCACTCATACTTATGCAAGTGCTGGTTCTTTTAACGCCACATTAATCGTTGTTTCTGATAATGGTTGTACTGATAGTATCACTAAAGCAATCGTTGTAAATCCTAAACCTGTAGCCGGCTTTACGGCTCCGGCGGCGCAGTGCTTAAATGGTAACAGTTATAATTTTACTAGTACCGCTACTGTTAGCACTGGCTCTATCGCAACGCAAACATGGAAGTTCGGGGATGGCAATACTGCAACCGGTGCGTCTGTTTCGCACAGTTATGCTACAGCAGGAACCTTTAATACCACATTAATTGTTGTTTCTGATAATGGTTGTATTGATAGCATTACTAAAGCCATTACAGTGAACCCTAAACCTGTGGCCGACTTTACAGTGCCTGCTGCACAGTGCTTAAGTGGTAACAATTTCAACTTTACTAGTACCGCCACTGTTAGTGCTGGTTCTATCACAACGCAAACATGGAAGTTCGGGGATGGCAATACTGCAACCGGTGCGTCTGTTTCGCACAGTTATACCACAGCAGGAACCTTTAATACCACATTAATTGTTGCTTCTGATAATGGTTGTATCGATAGCATTACTAAAGCCATTACAGTGAATCCTAAACCTGTGGCCGACTTTACAGTGCCTGCTGCACAGTGCTTAAGTGGTAACAATTACAACTTTACTAGTACCGCCACTGTTAGCGCTGGTTCTATCACAACGCAGACATGGAAGTTCGGGGATGGCAATACTGCAACCGGTGCGTCTGTTTTGCACAGTTATGCCACAGCAGGAACCTTTAATACCACATTAATCGTTGTTTCTAACAATGGTTGTATCGATAGCATTACTAAAGCCATTACAGTGAATCCTAAACCTGTAGCAAGCTTTACGGCACCTGTAGCACAATGTTTAAGTGGTAACAGCTATGGATTTACCAGTACTTCCACTGTAAGTGCAGGATCCATTACAACGCAAACATGGAAATTCGGGGATGGCAATACTGCAACTGGTGCATCTGTAACACATACATATGCTACCGATGGCATATTCACTGTAACGTTAATAGTGAGTGCAAATACGGGTTGTATTGATAGTGTAAGTCAGACTATTACCGTGTATCCAAAACCTAAAGCAATTTTTACAGACCCGATTGCTCAATGTTTCTTTGGAAATCAATTCCAGTTCAAAAGCAACTCGATAATTAATACAGGAAATATAAGTTCGTATTTATGGAGTTTTGGTGACGGTTCGGTTGCATCTGGAACCGATGTTAAACACTCCTATTCTACATCAGGAATATTTAATGTATCGCTGTTTATCAACTCCGACAACGGATGTAAAGACAGCATACTACAATCAGTTGCTGTTAATCCAAAACCTATTGCAAGTTTTTCGGATCCCCCTCCTCAATGTTTAAATGGCAATACTTTTAATATTTTAAGTACTGCCAATATTGCTTCAGGCAATATAGCAAATCAAACCTGGAAATACAGTGACGGAAATACCAGTTCAGGCCCCTTATCAAATCACTCCTTCTTATCTGCAGGTACATTTTCACTAACACTTATAGCTACTTCTGATAATGGTTGCGTTGATAGCGTCTCACATCCTATCACTGTTTTTCCACAACCAATTGCATCATTTATTTCACCAGCAGACCAATATCTTATAGGCAATAATTTTACTTTCTCTTCGAACAGTTTAGTTAGTTCAGGCTCTATCAGTTCACAACAATGGAACTTTGGCGATGGCAGTTCAGCAACTGGCATTTCTGTTGCTCATAGTTATGCAAAAGCAGGCGATTATCAGGTATCCCTCAGCAGCACAACAGACAAGGGTTGTATCGATAATAGCATTGCAACAGTGCATGTGCTTACTCAATCTATCTCAGCATCCTTTATTGCACCGGCAGCCCAGTGCATATCATTCAACAATTTTAATTTTACAAGTAATGCGATTGCAATTGGCAACAGCATTGTTCAATACAATTGGAGTTTCGGTGACGGAGCAACCGGTTCTGGAATTACAACAACACATTCATACGGTTCACCGGGTACTTATACTGTAAAGTTGATCGTTATAAGTAGTGCAGGATTAAAAGACAGTAGTGAAAAATCCGTAACAGTGTATCCTCAACCATCATCTGATTTCATAGCACCCGATGAACAATATCTTGCCGGCAATCTTTTCACATTCAAAAGCAATGCCAGTATCGTTTCAGGAAATATTATTTCAACTACTTGGAATTTCGGTGATGGAAATACAAGTTCCACTCAAAACACAACGCATTCTTATACAATAGCGGGCTTGTTCAATGTAACGTTATTTACAACTTCAGATATGGGTTGTAAAGATAGCACTGTGCATCAGGTGATTGTTAATAAACAATCATCAGAAGCGCTCTTTGTTACGCCAAATGCGCACTGCTTAACCGATAATATTTTTAGCTTTAATAGTCGCGCAAAAGTTTCCTCCGGCTCAATTACCAAAACAGTTTGGGATTTTGGGGATGGCGCAACTGGATTGGGATTAAATGTAACACACAGTTATACTGCGGCCGGCTCTTATAATGTTACTTTAATTATTACAACTAATACGGGCCTAACCGACAGTGTAATTCATACGATTTACATTTATCCTCAACCTACTGCATCATTTATAGCTCCGTCTGAACAATTATTAAAGGGCAATAATTTTAGTTTTGTTTCTAACTCCTCTATTAGCTCAGGTACCGTCAATACCAATAACTGGCAGTTTGGCGATGGAACAAATGCTACAGGAATCAATACGAATCATGTCTATGCCAGCTCCGGCACTTTTAATGTAATGCTCAATGCCATCAGTGATTATGGTTGTACAGATAGTGTAACGCATGCAGTAATTGTAAACAGGCAATCTACCGCTGCTATTTTTGTTACACCTGAAGCACATTGTTTGTCAGACAATGTTTTCAATTTCACCAGTAATGCAATCGTATCGGCGGGTACCATTATTTCGCATGAATGGAATTTTGGTGACGGACAAACAGGATCGGGAGCCAATGTTACACATACTTATACCAGCGCTGGTACTTATGCTGTAAAATTGATTACAACTACTAATACGGGGTTAAAAGACAGCGTAATACATAGTATTGCAGTGTATCCGCAACCAATGGCATCATTTATCATGCCGAGAGAAGAATTCTTAACAGGCAATAATTTTCAGTTCAATAGCAGTTCAACAATAACCAGTGGATTTATCTCATCCAATGCCTGGAAATTTGGAGATAGTAGTTCTGCAATTGGTAATTCAGTTGCTCATAGTTACGCGAAGGCCGGAACTTTTCAGGTATTACTTACCAGTGTCTCAGATAAGGGATGTGCAGACAGTATTGCGCAACCCGCAATTGTAAATACACAATCGCTTACCGCACTATTCATCAACCCTGCAGCACAGTGCTTAAGTGGTAATCACTTTGTATTCACAAGCAATGCAACGGTTTCTGCGGGAACTATTATGAGTCAGGATTGGGATTTTGGAGACGGAAGTACTGCATCGGGAATTAAAGTAGAGCACTCATATTCAACTGCCGGAAACTATTTTGTAAAACTGATTACCACAACTACCAACGGTTTAAAAGACAGTATCATTCATAGCATCACTGTTAATCCACAGCCTACTGCCGATATTTTATCAAGGCCATTATCACAATGCTTAAGCAGCAATAATTTTAGTTTTACTGGTAAAATATCTCCAAATAATATCCCTATCAAGTCTTTCACATGGCATACAGGAGAAGGAAATATCATTACGGGTTACTCTATCAATCAAAGCTATGATCAGCCGGGCAATCACCTGGTAAAACTAATTACAAAATCCAATGCAGGATGTCTGGATAGCGCAATTAAAATGGTTGCTGTTTTTCAGGAACCTTCTGTATCAATCACTGCCGCAAATAATTTGTCGATTTGCACTGGCGACAGTATTATTTTAAATTCAAAAATTGATCCGGGAAGTGGACAGATTAGCAAGTATCAATGGTTGCTCAATGGTAAAGTCATTGATGGAGCCAGTACAGGAAAAATAATTACAAAGCAAGCAGGTGTTTATCAGTTAGAAGTTACAAACACTAACTTCTGTACAAAAGCAAGTGATCAGTCTACGCTAGTAGTAAATCCTGTTCCTCAGGGCAAGGTTATTGCTAGTGCTAACAGTAATTTAATTTGTGAAGGGGATAGCTCAAAACTAAATGCACAGGGCGCCGATTCTTATCAATGGTACTATAATAACAAAATCATTCTGGGTGCAACACAAGCGGTATTATTTGCTAAATGGAATGGTATATACACAGCAAAACTCATCAACAATACAGGATGTAAGCAAATGGCTTCTGATTCTGCTGTAGTAAATACTATCAAAAAACCAATTGCAGATTTTTCTGTAAATACTTTCTGTATCGACAATCCGGTTCGCTTAAACAACCTTAGCAATCAAAACGGATCAACAAGTGTAGACTGGTTATGGGAATTGGGTAATGGTTCAAAATCAAATCTATTTAACCCTGTAACTACTTACCATGAAAAAGGCAGCTATTTGGTAACGCTGAAAGTTTCACCGAAAAATTGCCCCAACTTAATAGGAACCGTTAGTAAGTCTATTACTATTCAAAGTCCTGAGCCGGGTGAAAGATATCCTGCAGTAAGAGCTATCATCAATACAACAAATAGATTGCAGGCAAGAAATATTGGATATAAATATGCCTGGTATCCTTCCTTTGGATTGGATAACAGCAATATTCCTAATCCAAATTTTGTTGCAAATAAACAAACCGATTATCTCGTAAAAATTGTAAACAATGCAGGCTGTATTACATATGACACGGTATTGGTAACCGTATTCCAAAACATCGACATTCAGGTTCCAAAAGCCTTTACGCCAAATGGCGATAAACACAACGATCTTCTGGATGTATTTACAATCGGCATCAAAGAATTCAGGTTCTTCAGAGTGTACAACAGATGGGGACAATTAATGTACGAAACAAGAAATCCGGAAATGAGATGGGATGGTAATTATAACGGAAATAAACAACCTTCAGAAACTTATGTATGGATTGCTGAAGCGGTTGGTATTGATAACGTATTAATTCAAAGAAGAGGCCAAACAGTACTATTAAGATAATTGAATATGAAAAAAATAATTTTTACACTCTGCATATTTCAGTCATGCTTGTTACTACAGGCGCAAGACCCGCATTTTTCTCAGTTTTTCATGTCACCACAATTTACCAATCCAGCCCTCGTTGGTATTGGTTCAGGCGACTGGAGAGTGATGAGTAATTACAGAAATCAATGGGGCGATGCCGGCACCGCTTTCAATACCAAAACAATTGCCGGAGACATGACGTTTACCAGAAAAAAAGTAGCTGACAATCACCTTGGACTTGGTTTGACTTTTATGACCGACGAATCATTGCAAGGTGCTTTCAGAAGTACTTATGCAAGTAGTTCGTTGGCCTATCAGGTTAAGTTAGATGAATATCATCATCTTGGTGTAGGTGTACAGGCTTTATTTGGAAACAGGTTTATTGATTTTAGCAGGCTTAGTTTCGGGGAACAATTTACCAGTGGGGGTTTTGATCTTGCATTACCTTCTGGCGAAACAGCTTTAGCAAATATGAAACCCTTTCTGTCTGTTGGTGCTGGCTTATTATACAGTTATAATAATAAAGACAATTTAAATATCGATTTCGGAGTAGCTGGTTTTAATTTAAATCAACCCAGACAAACTTTTCTAAAAGATATTAGAGAATTTTTGCCGGCTAGTTATGTGGCGCATTTTAATATGGAGTATGTATTGTCCGATCGGTTTCTGATGAGTGTAAATAGTATTTACAAACAACAAGCCGTGCAAAATTATTTTACATTCGGGGGTGCTTTGGGTATGGAATTTTCAGGTGGTGCTCAAACCCATTATCTTTTTGCAGGATTATATTTCCGAAAAGGAGATGCACTATATCCTTATATGGGTCTGCAAATAAATAATTTTCAAATGGGCCTTAGCTACGATATAACCACTTCATCACAAGTAAAAGGGCCGGTTGCACCTCATAGTTTTGAGTTCTCGCTGGTATTAAAGCAACCTTCAAAAACACCGGGTGCAATACCTTGTCCTGGAGTAAAATAAATCTGAGGAAATTATTTTTATCCTTGCTATTTATCTTTATTTACTTTAATAAAATATATTACCACATTATTTTCTAGGTCGCTCGAAATACTTACTTCCGTTCTTTTGTTTTCTCCATCAGTGATAATCATCAATGCTGAATTAGGTGGTGTGAGTCCCAAATTCTCTGCAAAAAATATCATTTCATTTCTACTCTGCTCCTTGTTTAGTTTTACATAAAATGTGATGGGTTTGCTAACTTGTAGCAATTGCTTATAAACCGAAATGTGCTTATTGTAAATTACCGAAACAGTATCATAATCAAATACGCCATTGTCGTATAAATCTATTCTCACAGAATCGGATGTGGTGTACAACAAAAATGGTTTTCTTGGAACCCTCTTCACCATTTCATCAATCACATCAGCTTCTTTTAGTCTTGGTGTAAGATCCAGTAGTTCTACTATTGGCAATTTATGTTGCAATACCAAGGTATCTTTACGCATACCCTTGTTGTACGAAAGCGCAGTTTGTTTTGTTCTGATAATTTCTTTAGGCTGTCTTGGCAAACCATTTACATAGTAGTTGTTTATATTTCCGTACGATTTCTTCTCAATGCCCTTGTTAATATAAGCAGAATGTTTTTCTGTGCGTACTTCACGATTGTCGTTTTTATAAGCAGTGCTTTGGCAATAAAAAGTATTATCAGATAGTTGTTGTTGAATTTTACTGATATCCAGTTCGCGACCCGAAGGTATCCACTTTGGTTTCTTTTCTTTTGTAATAATCAAATCCGAGCGCCTGTTGGTAATCTGTTGCTTTGTTTTATATGAGCTATCTTCCTTACAAGCCATAATAAAATGTTCCTTTCCGAAGAAATCGATATTGATTCTTGAAGAAGCTACTCCTTTACTGATTAAATACCACCTTACCGATTCAGATCTTTTTCTGGATAAATTAATATTTGCAGCTTGAGAGCCAATACAATCGGTGAATGATGCTATCAATATATTTAATTCAGAATTTTTTTCAAGAACTTCTACAATTTCATCTAATTGAGGGTGGTCCTCTTTCCTGATCTTTGCGCTAGCAAAACCATAGTTCACATTTCTTCTGATAAAAGTGATCGCATTAATTGAATCGATCAGGTGTAAATTCTTTTTTTCTTCTTCAGTAATTGTTGGTATAGACTTGCTCTCTGAAATTTTGTTTTGAACTAAGTCCACTCTTTGCCGAACAGTATCTGCTCTTGCGGTATCGGTATCTTTTATTTTTACTGCTTTAAATATTTCAAGACAACAGGCCGATGCCCGGTCTGAACTTAGGTATGCAGTATCTGTATTCCCATCTATTCTGTAGTACTGGTCATCCTTCACAGAATTGTAAGGCAAGCCAAGATTCCTAATTGGTTCAGTCCATTGATTTTGCGAGAGTTCTCCTTTAGTTTCATAAATATCCATCCCTCCCATTCCTACTCTTCCATCTGAACTAAAATAAAGAGTTGAAGAATCAGCATGATAAAAAGGAGTAATCTCATTCGCTGCCGTATTAATATTAGCACCCAAGTTTAATGCCTCTCCAACGGGTTTTGTGCCATCCATCGATACCATCCAAAGATCATATTTCCCATACCCACCAGGTCTGTTCGAAGAAAATAAAAGCCATTTGCCATCCGCCGATATAAAAGGTTGTTTCGAATTAAACCCAACGAGATTTATGGGAGCGACTAACATCATAGGAACTGACCCACGAGAGTCGCCCGCATCAAACTTCATATAATAGATGGCAAAGGACAAAGCACCCGACTTTGGATCTTCTTTCCATCCGGTAAAATAAGCCATCCTACCATCTGATGTAATGGAAGACGCTGCCATATTCAAATCAGCGGAAGATGCAGGACTTATTTTAACGATCTTATTATTTAATAAATTTCCGGAATACAATTTAACGGGAAATATTTTCTTCTCATTCCGATCGTATTCATGTCTGGAGCTTGTGAACCAAAATACCGTATCATTTTTTTTCTCGAAGGCAAAGTTTGAACCGTCTTCAGAAATTGTGTTTTTAAATCTTGAGACCGTAGCCAGTGGCTTTTCCGATTTAGTTAAACGGATCATATCGCATGATGATATTCCCATTCTCGCTTTTTCGGCATATTCATCCTTTGTTTTATTCTGTTTCAAAAATGACATTAGAGCTGATTTTGCTTTCTCAGGCTGATTATCGGCAATCAAACAGAACCCATACCAGAGTTGTGCCAAAGGAAATTTCGTATCGCGTGTAGATAAGTATTGCTCATATTGAGTCAGGGCTTCTTTATTGTGATTGTACAAGCGATATGATTCTGCAAGCTTATACATTACCCTAGTTTTATTCGATTCTTTCAAATGCGTTTGATGATTGGTGCTGCCCGGTTGAAAAGGATAAATTAGTAGTTCCGATTTTTTTACCAAAGAGCTATCCTTTAGAATTGATGAGTACAAAATGGCTGCGTTATAATAGTTTTTGTTTTTAAAACTTGCATCAGCTTTTTGCTCAATCTTTTTTGCAGACTGTGCCAACAAAATATTTGGGATACACAGTAGCAAACCGAGTGCAAATATTCCTGAAATGAAACGGTGTTTTTTATTTATAATCGTGGACATATAAACTTGGTGTCTGGTATTTTTTTGGCGTTAGTAAAACTGATGGACAATTCATAGCCACCATTATTTGTCGATCCTGTTTTAATTTGAGAAGTATTGATATCATAACTAAACCCAACTGTTATTCTATTAAAGTGTAACCCAATATTGGGTGCAATGGCATCATTTATTCGATAAGAGCCTCCAACAATGAAATCTTTGTTGTCGTCTATTTTAAGATTCATCGAAATGGCTCCAACTATTTCGTTTACCCCACCTTGGCTTAAATAAATTGCATTCGGGAAAAGATTAACACGATCGTTTAAACGAATTCTAAAGCCTCCATGAAAAGAATATCTTGCCGCAACCTTATTGCCATCGGCATTTGAAACAAAATGATTTTCTGGCTCAGTAGGATGATACATACTAAACCCAAGAAAGGGGTTGAATGATTTATCAGGATCCCCATCAAAATATAAAAGCCCGAAGCTCCCATCAATTGAAGTTGCTGATGGATAAGCAAATATTTCGTTTGATGGCAATGTTGGGTCATACCCAATTGTTGGATTAAATTGATTCCCAAACTGAAAGTTCATGGAACTAATTCTACGGTTCAAAAAACCAATCTGAAATCCGCTGCTTAAAATCTGATGTTCAGCAAGATGCACCTGATATGAAAGAGACAAATAAGCACTTGTATATTGGTAGCCCCCGTCGCCTGTTTTTTGATTAAATATTGTTAACCCCAGTCCGAAATTATTTGGCAATACAATGTCCCCAGATAATCCCTGAGAGTTCAAAGCTGAAGCTATAGCAGGCCATTGTTTGCGATAATTTGTAGTAACTCGATAACTCCCATCTATCAATCCTGTAAAAGCGGGGTTAAGCCATTGAGGGTTGGCATAGTACTGCGTATAGTGCGCATCAACCTGTGCATTTGATCGAACATTTAAAATGAACGACTGTATGATCATATAAAAAATAAATTTCCGCATCCGTATGATTTATAGTTGCACTTTTTTAAATTTTATCTGATGAGTGTTAACGAGCCTCGTTTGACGACCTGTTTACCATCCTGCATCTTCGCTTCTAATGTATAAGTATATACCCCTGCAGAAGCATTATTTCCATGATACATGCCATCCCAACCCTTAGCTATATCGTACGACTCAAATACCAATCCCCCCCACTGATTATATATTTTCAGTTGCATTATTTTGATTGCAGTTCCGTATACCAGAAACATATCGTTTGTTCCATCGCCATTCGGAGTAAATGCATTGGGTATATATATTCCGTTACCAAAGGGATTGATGGTGGAAGCTGTAAGCTGACTGGTATCGCTAGTTTCGCAAGCTAATAGGCCAGTAGCCCGAACAATAATTTTTTGCGATTGTCCGGCGGCTATTCCTGTAATGGTTTCTGTTAAACCCGTTGGGCCGATAAGCGGATTAGTGTAAGTAGCCCCATTATCCAAGCTTACCAGATAACCCATTGCGCCAGGCACTGAATTCCAACTAAAAATAATGGAGGATACTGCTATTGAGTCTGTACGAATAATAGGTTTAGCAAGTTTCGGCCTGACTGCTATCTGAGCCGTAGTACTTTTAGAAGCACAAGAAGCTGCTGATCCAGTAGCATTAATTACATAAATGCTATTCTTCTTAAGGTTGGTTAATCCATAAAAAGTTCCCGTATTTATTTTAATCGAAGATCCGGGTAAGTACCATGCATAAATAACTCCTGCCTGAGGTGAAACAACAAATAATGAATCGGCATCGCCCGAACAGATGGTATCTTTTTGAACAATTACTTTGAAATCGAGAACGAGTGGAGCCAATTGAATTAAGATGCTGTCGGAGCAAAGCGTGCCTGCACTAGTGCGGGTTACCTTGTATAGAGTGGTTGCTACGGGACTTACAATAATTGATGCTGTAGTATCGCCGGTTGACCAACTATAAGACTTTGCTAATGTTAGGGTATCCATCAAACTGAGTGTTACACTAGCCCCCGGGCAAATTAGGGTATCTTTTTGATAGAGCAATTTATTACAAGCTGGCTGTGCCTTTACTTGCTGAAAAAGCAAGAAGGAATGAATGATCAGCATGTAAATAAAATAAAAAAACTTTTTTTTCACCTTTGTTTTTTAAAAAATATATTACTCTGCCATCTGAATAAATCAATCAGACGAATACATATTCTCATGAGAGAATAAAATAGTTCGCAACAGAATCAGTAAATGCTTAAATAATCAAGCATACCGACAGGTAACAACTAAATACTGGGATAATATTGGGGGTGAACCGGGAATTGGAACTGCATTAAGTAGATGCAGTTTGCTCATTTTGAAAAAATAAAACAAACACCAAATGCTTTGGTATGAAGTTAAGAAAAATCTTTCTAAATAAATTGCTTAGAAAAACTCAATCCACTTCGTAATAATAAACGTAGTGGATTCTTTTTTATTGTTTACTTTAAACGGATAATCTATGCATTTGCCAAAGCTCTGTCCAAATGCACATAGCCTCCATCCACGTGTAAGATTTGTCCCGTGGTGTGGCTCGACACTTCCGATAATAAAAAAGCTACCGAACTGGCAATTTCTTCGGCTGTAGTCATTCTATTTTCAAAAGGGATTCTCGAAGTGATTTCTTTTAATTTTTCTTCTGGATTATTCAAAGTTTTAATCCATTTTTCATATTGTGGTGTCATGCATTCAGCTACTGCTACCGCATTTACCCGAATGCCATACTTCAACAATTCTACAGCCCATTCGCGGGTTAATGCATTTCTACCGCCATTTGCAGCAGCATAGGCCGAAGTATTTCCCTGACCGGTTTCGGCTGTTTTAGAACTAATATTAACGATCGATCCTTTTGATTTGATGAGATAGGGCAAAGCATGATGCGCCATCAGGTAATAATGAATCAAGTTACTGTGGAGGCTTTTAAGAAACCTTTCGTAGTTGCCTTTTTCTAACCCTACCCCATCATTCAAGCCTGCATTATTTACCAAACCATCAATTCGTTGATATTTTTGAACAATTTCGGAGATTACATTTGAAGCGGCTATTGGATCCGATAATTCTGCAACAATCTGTCCGCAATGGTTACCTGCAGCAACAATTTCGTTCAACAATAACTGATTATCATTTTCATTTCTGCCAACTATTATTGGAATAGCTCCCTCACGACCCAACAATTTAACAATGCCCGCCCCAATGCCTTTAGCACCACCGGTTACAATAATCACTTTATTTTTTAATTGTAAATCCATAAGTTGTTCTTATATCTGATAAAATTCAATAGCATTTAACCCGAATATTTTTGCCTTATCTGATTCAGTATACTCTTTAAAATAATGCTGAGCAAGATCAATCACCTGATCATACCCTGCTGCAACTAAACATACCGGCCAGTCTGATCCAAAAACGATTCGATCTACCCCAAATGCGCTTTTTACAGTTTCAATATACGGCTCAAAATCAGTTTTCTTCCAATATTTCCAATCAGCTTCAGTAACAATACCGCTTAATTTACAATATACATTGTCGAATTCTGCAAGTGTAGTGATTCCTTCTTTCCATTCGTTTATTTCATGCTTTCTGATCAAAGGCTTGGCGATATGATCGATCATAAAACGCATTTTGGGAAACTGCTTCACCAGTTGTATTGCCGCTTTTAAATGCCAGGGATAAATCAATATTTCATAACAGTATTTGTGTTTCTCCAAGCAGGCAATTCCTCTTTTAAAAGATTCGGTCAACATAAAATCTGGCGTCTCAGCTTGCAGGATATGTCTAAACCCTTTGATGATTCGATATTGCTTATACCTGCTTAATTGCGCATCAATATCATCCGCATTTAAATCTACCCAACCAATAACTGCTTTTATCCAATCATTTTTTTGAGCTAGTTCAACCAAAAAATTTGTTTCTTCCTCTGATTGATCTGCCTGCACTGCAATGCATCCCTCTATTCCTAATTTCTGTAAAACAGGATATAAATCCTCTGGCAAAAAATTGCGCTGAATAATCCTCATCGATTCATTTATCCAACCCTGAGTTTCAGGTCGATAATACCAAAAATGTTGGTGTGCATCAATTTTCATTGCTTATCATTCATTAAATACCTGTTTAATTCAATTCCTTTAAGCTGTGTAGGCAACTACCTTTTGTTTCGACTCTCCTAATCCATCAATTCCTAATTCCAAACGGTCGCCCGGCTTTAAATACATTGGTGGATTCATTCCCAATCCAACGCCAGATGGTGTGCCTGTTGAAATAATATCACCGGGCAACAATGTCATAAATTTACTGATATACGACACAAGAAAAGGAATATTAAAAATCAGATCATCGGTATTGCCATCCTGAACAATTTCACCATTTAAGCGCAGCCATAATCTTAGTTGATGTGGATCGGGTATTTCGTCTTTGGTAACTAACCAAGGGCCAATCGGCGCAAAGCTATCGCAACCTTTTCCTTTATCCCAGGTTCCACCCATTTCCAATTGAAACGCTCTTTCGCTCACATCGTTATGCAGGCAATATCCGGCAACATAGTTCATAGCATCCACTTCATTTACATAACTGGCTTTCTTTTCTATAACAACCGCCAGCTCAACTTCCCAATCGGTTTTAACTGAATCTCTCGGAATAATAATCTGATCGTTCGGCCCCACAATCGCCGTAGTTGATTTAAAAAACAAGATGGGCTCAGCAGGTATTGCTGCATTTGTTTCTTTGGCGTGTTTGGCATAATTGAGTCCCACACAAATTATTTTGGAAGGCCTTTGCACAGGGCACCCCAGCCGTTCTCCGGTGTTAATTTCTTTTAAGGAGTGCTCTACTTTATGCACTATCTCAGACAGATGAAGCAGTCCGTTGTTTGCAAAAAATTGCTCATCGTAGTCATTTACAAACTCACTTACATCGTAGTATTTCCCCTGAATTAATACGCCGGGTTTTTCTTCTCCAATTTTACCAAAACGAATCAATTTCATCTCTTAAATTTTATTAGTTTAATTGAATAATCGTATCAATATCATTCAATGCAACTGCATCCATATAAATAAAAACTCCTTCAGGAATTTGTTTAAATTTAACTACAGTCTTTGAGTTAAAAATGGTTGCCGAATTAATTTTCTCTGATAACTGAGGAACAAATATATATGCACCGATCCCTTTTGTGTTGATGATATGCACATAAAAGGTTTTGTCTTTTTGCGTAAGCACACCCCATTCCTGTGCAGGAACAATATTACCTCTTGTACCACGGATACTCGCCCCATTTGCGGCCATCCACTTTCCGATGATGGCTAGGGTATCTGTAAATTCCTTCTGAATCACTCCGTTGGGTTTTGGGCCAACATTTAAAAGGAAGTTGGCATTTCTACCTGCGGCATTCACCAAATAATGAATCAAGGTTTTGCTGGATTTAAAATTTCTGTCGGTGATATTATAGCCCCAAGCATCATTCATTGTTTCGCAGGTTTCCAAAGGAAGTTGCGAAATATCAGCTCCACCGAAACCTGTAGTATTACCCCCCGGAAGGTCTTTTTCGAACATTTGAAAATCTTCTCCAGCAATAGGCAATAAATGATGATTATTCCCAATCAAACATTGTGGTTGCAGGCGATGAATCAAACTATAAATTTCATCATAATGCCAGTTCACTTTTGATTGCAATGCTTTATCCTGATCATTATCCAATTGATCCCAATGTCCATCAAACCAGATTCCTGAAACTTCTCCATAGTTGGTCAATAACTCTGTAAGTTGCGCTTTCATAAAGCTGATATATGATTCCCAATTCGTTTTTTCAGTTCTTCCTGATTTTTTACCGGTCTTCCCTGTCTCCCATTGGTAGTCTGTACGATACCAGTCTAACAAAGAATAATAAAAACATATTTTAATTCCCTGACGATGACATTCATCCGCCAATTGCTTAACAACATCCTTACCATACATGGTATTTGTTATTTTCCAATCCGATTCTTTGGTGTCGAAATTACTAAACCCATCATGATGTCGGGTAATCAGCGTGATGTATTGCATTCCTGCATTTTTTGCAATGCTTACCCATTCCCTTGCATTGAATTCGGTTGGATTAAATACTTTTTGTAAAAGCTTATAATCTTCCGCTCTGATTCCCCGATTATTCATTACCCATTCTCCATTTGCCAAAACACTTGATGCACCCCAATGGATGAACATCCCAAATTTCATGTCCTGAAATTGCTGACGTGCAGTCAGATTTTCTTTCGTTGGAATATAGGCCTGCTGTGTAAAAGCAAGATTGCTTATGAATATTGTAATTAATAGAAGTAGTTGCTTATTCATGTGTTTTTGTATTAATTATTCAATTTAATAAACCCACCATCAATAGGATAATCATTTCCGGTAATAAATCCTGCTTCATCACTGCAGAGATATAGTGCTAATGCAGCAATTTCTTCTGCCTGTCCCATTCTGCCTATTGGCTGACTCTTAGATAACTTTTCAAATATTTCTTCTTCCTTTCCTGCATAATTCTTAGCAATAAATCCATCAACAAATGCAGTATGAACACGGGCAGGAGAAATGGAATTACAACGAATATGATCTGCCAAATAATCGCGCGCCACACTTAACGTCATTGCATAAATTGCCCCCTTGCTCATGCTGTAAGCAAACCTGTCTGGAATGCCTACTAGTGCTGCAATAGAAGCCACATTGAGGATTACTCCTTTTTTATTTTTTTTCATTTGCGGGATAGCAAAATGTATTGCATTGTATGCCCCCTGTACATTAATACGAAATACCTTTTCAAAATCTACTGCACTGGTGTTCTCAACATTGCCCACGTGTGCGATACCTGCGTTATTTACGAGTATGTCGAATGGGCCAATACTTTCGAAGGCCGTTTTCATAGCCTGATGATCACTTACATCGCATTGATGCGTTTTGGCCGATCCTCCCAACGATATGATTTCTGCTGCCACTTTTTCGGCTGACTCCGAATTAAACTCTACCAAATGAATTGTTGCGCCTTGCTTTGCAAAGAGCAGGGCAATGGCTTTTCCGATACCACTACCCGCTCCTGTTATTACTGCTGATTTACGAAAGAGACTGAACATAAAAATTATTTTAACGAGAATATTTCATTCATGAGTACCCATTTTTCTCCAGGTTTGGCAAAAGGAAGCGACTTCTGAAATTGCCACATCATTTTTTCCCATTCCTGCACTTTCTCGTTTGTTTTATCTGAATTTGCTTTTTGCTCGAAGCTGAATTGATCATTTACTTCCATGATCATGAATAAGCGATTACCAGCACGATAGATCTGCATTTCTTCAATTCCCGACGACCTAATGCTATCAATAATTTCGGGCCATACTTGTTGATGCCACATTTCGTACTCCTTTATTAATTGGGGGTCTTCGTACAGATCCAGTGCTAAACAATATCTTGTCATTTGTTAATTTTTATTATTCAATCGGAACAATACGATGGCCCTTCCATCCAAAATAAAAAACCAAACAGAAGCAAAAGAATGGCACGATATATCCCACTTGAATATTGTTGGTAATATCACTGATTAAAGCAAGTACAGGTGGAATCAATGCCCCACCCACTATTGCCATTACAATAAGACTGCTGCCCATCTCCGTATCGGCATCCAGATCTTTGATTCCTAAAGAAAAAATAGTAGGGAACATGATCGACATAAAGAATGCAATGCCAATCACAATATATATTGCTATCATCCCATGCAGCACAATCGCGCCAATACAGAGCAGCGCATTAATAGCAGCATAGGCAGCCAGCAGGGTTGACGGTTTAACAAACTTCATAAAAAAAGTACCCGCAAACCTTCCAATCATGAATGCAATACCACAGCCCCAGCCCAGATAATCAGCAGCTCTTACTCTTTCCAAGTCTGCAGCTTTAATTGCATACAAAATAAAAAAACTAAACACAGATACTTGGGCACCCACATAGAAGAACTGTGCAGCAACAGCCCAACGCAAATGCGTATGCCTTAGTGTATGTGCGATACTTTTCCCCGATCCGGCTTTCTCCCTGATCTCGGGTAATTTGATGAAAGCAAAAATGATGGCGATCAAAACAATAATGGAGCCCAGAATAAAATAGGGCGTTTTAACCGAAGCAGCTTCAGAAGCAAGTGCCATTTTTTTTGTGGCGGCAGTCATACCTGCCAATGCCTCATCACTAAATCCCTTTGTGAGAATCATTCTTGCTCCGATTATCGGCGCAACTGTTGCTGCTAGTCCATTAAAGGACTGTGCAAAATTCAGGCGCTGTGTTGCCGTAGAAGGATCGCCCAATAATGAGGCATAAGGATTGGCTGCTGTTTCCAAGATAGTTAATCCGCAGGCAATAATAAATAATGCCATCAGGAAAAAAATGTATTGCTGCGTATTTGCCGCAGGAATAAACAAGAACGAGCCAATTGCAAATAAACATAGCCCTGTAATAATTCCGGTTTTATAACCATACACTTTCATAATATAACCGGCAGGCAATGCCATTACAAAATAGGCAATGAAAACCGACGAATCGATCAATGAAGACTGAAGGGTTGTTAAGCTGAACGATTTTTTAAGGTGTGGTATCAGTATCGGATCCAGATTATGAACAAAGCCCCACATAAAAAATAGTGATGTAATCATCACAAAAGCAAAACGGGTTGAAGCAGCTTTGTTTGACATATCAATCGTTGGTTGCGGGAATATTCTAAATCGTTAGACTAATTGTAAAGAAATAAGAAATTCAACATAATAAAGTAAAATTTTATTAGGTGGAATAAATTAATGAATTTTAGGTATCATGATACAGGTAGTAAATAGGGCGCTGGATATATTAGAATACGTTTCGGTAGAACCATTAAAACCAAAGCTGTTGGGGCATATTGCCAAGGACCTGCATTTAAATCCTGCAACCTGTGCCAATATTGTAAAAACCTTGGTAAACAGGGGCTATCTGGAAAAATCAGACATTCAGAAAGGTTATTTATTAGGCAAACAATTAACGCATATTGGTTCTGATAAACACAGTTATCAAACGATGATTAGTGTAGCCGACCCGGAAATGAAATACATTACGAAGCAGTTGAATGAGAAATGTTTAATTGCGGTATTGAAAGCAGACAAGCGTTTGGTAATTCACAAAAATAGCTGCGACCAAATGGTACAGGCAAATACACCCGATGAAAAAAAAGCCTACGATTCTTCAAGCGGCAGGCTTCTCGTGGCAATGCTTTCGGACGAAGCACTTGAAAATTTTATTCATAAATACAAACTTCCCTCAGCCTCTATCTGGCCCGACGCCGACACGCTTAAAAAATTCATGGCACAAATCAAACTGATCCGTAAAAATGGTTATGCATTGATTGAAGATAGTGTACAGGTGATTGGTGTGGCCGCTCCAATTTATCAGAAAGGAATTCTGATTGCCAGCCTCAGTATTTATTTGCCAGCTTTTAGGTTTACCAATACCACTCGCAAAAAGATGATACAATTGTCCGTTGCTAGTGCAGAGCGCATCAGTGAGAAACTTTCCTAATCATGCTGCCTGCTCACGACTACTTCATTTGTTTTTAATTAATTTTCTAATTTATTGATGATGGTCTGTAATACATGACTATTATGCATCTCCCCCTCTACCAGTTTCCAATCAATTCTTTTCGATTTGAGCCCTTTCGAAATCAATAAGGGGCGATTATTTTGTAAAAGAATGGCTCTGTTTTTACCAATCACTTCAATTCTTTCAATCTGAGTAGATTGATACACCCATTCAGCTTTTAAATGAATATCCCTTTGGTCGAACCGAATATTAAAATACCATTCCATTGCTCAAAATTACTAAATATTTTAGCAATTCGAAACTAAATGAAATTTTTCCCGCCAATTTATGCGTTTAGAATCAACGTTTTATATGTGGGCAGCCAATTCCCTGATCTAAAAAATGATAATTCAGTCCTACTGAAACACTATAGTAAGCATCTTTCGCAACTGGATCTGCAGATTTACTAAATCCGTCAAGATAATCCGAAAAACTAATCCTATAATTCAATTCCGTATTAACCGACCATCGGTTATTAATAGTATATTTTAATCCAAACCCAACCGGAATCACTGGAACCACAGTAGGTGTTTTGTGAAGGGTATCCATTCCAAGACCGGTTATGGTGGAAGATTTCGGATTGAATGCGGCCAAATTTATTTTACTCCAGTCTCTATGAATATTGAAAAAAGAAAGGGCTGCTCCTGTAAAAACATAGGGCGAAAATCTACCCCCATTATCCATAGTCATGTCGTTAAAATCAAAAACTAAAACAGTTGAAATTTCTGTTACCGGCGAACTAAAACTAAAGGCCCGATCTTTTCGCCAGCTAGGGTTAGCATATACCGATTCATCGGCACTAATATTACCCCTCGAAAAACTTCCTCTTAAAGAAAAATTATTGGAGATTGGTTTGTTTAAAAGTACCGTGATCATTGGCTTTGCGGTTCTGAACGAGCCTGCAAAGCTGGGAACCAGATCGCCCAGATATACAAATGTTCCTACTTGAACACCAATACTTATGGGAGGTTTAGAGTTTTGTGCGTACGATACGGTACAGCCCATCATTAGAATGAATAATGCCGAAAAAATGTTTCTCGAAATAGTATACATGACAGTAGATTTTGATGATCTTAAAATGAGTCAGGTAAAATTCTATTTCGATTATGTAGCGTTAGAAGATGATTTGTAAATTGCCTAGTTAATACTTGCAATAAATCTGCCAATTCTTGTGAACAAAATCATAAAGAAATATTGCGAACGCATTTGCTGCAAAAGTTTAATCCCAGAAATTGATGAAGCATGCATTAATTTTAGCACATGAAATGAGCATAACAAAAATTTGACACCAACTGAAATGTTTGTTAGCGAATTACATGTAACCAAAATCAATAAAAAACACATGAAAATCATGTTATATTCTGTAGGCAAGCCAAACGAATCCTATGTTCACGAGGGTATCATGGACTTCACCAGCAGGATAACAAAATATTTTCCTGTTATCTGGCAAATATTGCCATCTCCTAAAAATGCAGCCAGCCTTTCTGAATCGGCTTTAAAGAAGGCAGAAGGCTTGATGATCATGCAGCAAATACAACAGGACGATTATTTGGTGTTGCTTGATGAGAGAGGCATTTCACTTAATTCACCGGGGTTGGCACAACTGATACAACAGAGAGCAAACGAGAGCAGCAAGCGATTAATTTTTTTGATTGGGGGCGCTTATGGGGTGGACGATAGCATTATAAAAAGGGCCAATACCGTATGGAGTTTGTCGAAGCTCGTTTTCCCGCATATGTTGGTGCGCCTCATTCTTGCGGAACAAGTGTACCGCGCCTGCACCATTTTGAGGAACGAAAAATATCATCATATTTAGTTTTCTTCTTCAAAAGCTAACATAATAATGATTTCCAAAAAAGCCTTAGGCAGTTGAGAATGTATTAAATTGCCCATATGATTACCATTACAATTGCCATTCTTGCCCTAACCTGTATTATTTCATTTACCGCTTTTTCGAATGAGAAAATTACGGAGGATCTTATTTTCTATCCACCAGCAATCGCCAATCGTAACCAATGGTATCGATTTATTACTTGTGGATTTATTCATGCCGACATCATGCACCTCGCATTCAACATGTACACTTTTTATTTATTCGGCGGAATCGTAGAGAGATATTTTACTGAAATTTTTGGAGGCCTCGGCAGGGTTATTTATGTATTGTTATACTTATCGGCTTTAATAGTTTGCCTGCTGCCCACTTATCTTCAGCATAAAGAAAACTACTATTACAGAAGCCTTGGCGCTTCTGGTGCGGTATCGGCCGTTATATTCATTGGCATATTTTTAAACCCTACCATGCTAATGGGTATTTTTCCTATTCCGTTTCATATTCCGGGTTTTATTTTCGGCCCCATTTATCTGGCCCTTTCGGCCTATCTGGCAAAAAGAGGCCATGGTAATATCAACCACTCCGCGCATATTTGGGGAGCTATTTATGGAATTGTATTTATTATCGTAACCTGTCAGTTCCTAACCGATTTCAGGCCGATAGAAATGTTTATTAATCAGGTTTCGAACTATATCAAGTCGTTCTAAACCGGCAACAATTCAATTTGTAAATAGGATTTCGAATCAGGTAAAACTTTAAACCGGTCATCAATTCTGCATCCAACAACCCAAACAATTTTTTTATTGCTTTCCAAAACCCAAACTGATTCTTTTTCGGTTTTTGACATTTTTAAATCCATAAAAAATCGGCTTAACTTTTTCTTTTTCTGCATTCCGAGAGGATAAAAATAATCCCCAGTTTTGGCTTTGCGCAATATTAGCGGGTATTGAATGAGCAAAGGGTTCAGACATACAGTTTTTGTATCTGAGCTAAAGATATTGGTAGGTTTATCAATCAAATTAAATTGCATTGTGCCAGATTGAAATTTAATTTTTTTATCCTCTTTCTCAATCATCATGTGCAAAGCCTTCTCCTCCTCTAACGTTGCAATGATCAACCATTTTCGATTCTTGATAATCCGCATTTTAGGCGAAGAAATATAAGACCCGTTATCAGCATCCAATAGTTTGATGATTTCTAGAACCTGATTTGCACTAAACCCAAATTGCTTTGCTATCTCCCAAACAATTGTAGACTGAATATTTGACTGCTTTAACTTCAGTACGGGAATATGCCACTCCTCTCCTTTTTTTTCCACTATTTTTTTTAACAGTGCCGTAATCGATTCCTGATAAATAGTTGCTACATCGCGCATTCTTTCGATATTCTGGAGAATATTTTCTTCAACCTGCGGATAGATAGTCTTTACTTGAGGGATCAGTTGATTTCTAAAAAAGTTTCTCGTGTATTTATCTGAAGCATTCGAAACATCTTCTACAAAGGGTAATGCATTTTCTATTGCGTATTGAATCAGTTGTTTTTTTCTGAATCCCAAGAGTGGTCTGATAAGAGCTTGTTCTTTTTGAAAAGGCATGATTCCTTTCAAACCCAGAATACCAGTGCCTCTAAAAAAATTCATCAGCACCGTTTCTATATTATCGTCGGCATGATGTGCTGTTACCAGTAGTATTTCTTTTTGAAAAAGCGGTTCTCCCGGTTTGGCATTTTTAGCAGTTTCCTGTAACTCCTCTACGATCGATCTAAACCAATCGTATCGCAGTACACGAGCGGCTTCCTGAATGGCCATTTTATTTTTCTCGGCATATTCAGAGCAATTAAATTTCTTACAGTATATACTTGCAGTGTAGCTAAGCGACTTAACAAACATTTCGTCTCTTTCGCTATCCTCCCCTCTTAATTGAAAGTTACAATGTGCAATACTAAATTTAAATCCTGCTTTGGCAATCAGGTGGGTCATTACAATACTGTCTACACCCCCACTAACAGCTAACACTAAGTAGCAATTATTGGGATTCCATTTTGCAAAATGCTTTTCCCAGTTTGCAGAAAATTGAAATGATAAATCCATTAGCTTTTATAATCGCTCCAATAAAATAGGAAGTAACTAGTTATAGTATCGACAATATTTTTTACTGCGCTTTCTTTGCTTCTTTTGCCCAGGCATCTTTTAAGCCAACCGTCCTGTTGAATACCAGTTGATCTTCTGTACTATCCCGATCGCTTACAAAATATCCTTTGCGAATAAACTGAAATCCGGTAGAACGGTCGTCTGATTTAATTGCCGGCTCGGCATAAGCATTTGCAATGATGTGTAACGAATCGGAATTAATATAATCCTTAAAGTCGCCTTCTGCATTTGCAACATCTTCAACTTTAAACAATCTGTCGTACAAACGAATTTCAGCTTTAATAGCGGTTGGAATACTCACCCAGTGCAAGGTTCCTTTTACGTTTATTCCGGATGTATCGGATCCACTTTTACTTTCTGGAATATAACTACAGTGCAGTTCACAAACATTTCCTTCCGCATCTTTAATTAGTTCATCACATTTAATGATATAAGCACTTTTTAAACGCACCATCTGTCCCGGCGATAGTCTAAAATATTTTTTTGGAGCCACTTCCATAAAGTCGTCTCTTTCGATATAGAGTTCTTTGCTAAAAGGAATTGCTCTACTACCAGCGTTTGCGTCTTCGGGATTATTCTCACTATCCAGCATTTCTGTGGTATCAGGATAGTTGGTAATTACAACTTTCAAAGGATCAAATACCACCATCCTTCTCAATGCTGTTTTATTAAGTTGCTCGCGTACACAGAATTCCAATAAACCAAAGTCGATCAGGTTTTCTCTTTTTGCTACACCAATCTTGTCGCAGAACTCTCGAATACTTTCTGCCGGATAACCTCTTCTTCTCATTGCAGAAATAGTGCTCATTCTTGGATCGTCCCATCCATTTACATGATGCTCATTTACGAGTTGCAATAATTTACGTTTGCTCATCACGGTATAAGTCATGTTGAGCCTTGCAAACTCATATTGTTTGGATGGAAATATTTCAAGTTGTTCAATACACCAGTCGTATAATGGGCGGTGTGGAATAAATTCCAGCGTACAGATACTATGGGTAATATTTTCGATAGAATCACTTTGTCCGTGTGCAAAATCATACATCGGATAGATACACCATTTATCGCCTGTTCTGTGGTGGTGTGCGTGTTTAATGCGATAGATAATCGGGTCGCGCATATGCATATTCGGGCTTGCCATATCAATCTTAGCCCTCAACACTTTTTCTCCGTCGCTATATTTACCCGAACGCATATCGTTAAACAATTGCAGGTTTTCTGCAACAGTTCTACTTCTGAAACTATTTTCTACTCCGGCTTGAGTAGGTGTTCCTTTTTCTTTTGCAATGGTTTCACTATCACTGTCATCAACATACGCCAGTCCTTTCTCAATTAATTGCGAGGCGAATTGAAATAATTGTTCAAAATAATTTGACGCATAGAGTTCCTCTGCCCATTCAAAACCCAACCATTTCACATCTTCCTTAATACTTTCAACATATTCGGTTTCTTCTGTACTGGGGTTCGTATCATCAAAACGAAGATTGGTTTTTCCGCCGTATTTTTTTGCCAATCCAAAATTCAGGCAAATACTCTTTGCATGACCGATATGCAGATACCCATTGGGTTCAGGCGGAAACCTTGTTAAAATGGATTGATATTTACCGCTGGCTAAATCAGCTTCAACTATTTCTTCTAAAAAATTCAGACTCTTTTCTTCGCTCATTACATTATCATTTCTAGGCGCGAATGTACGAAATTGATAGCTTCAATGGCTGATGCTATTGAATGGGGGGAACAAAAATGCCGGTTACATTCAAGTAATCCGGCACTAATATTTTACAGGATGATCCTAGTTTGAAATCACTACTGAATCAAAAAACGACTGAGCGTCTTCTTTTTTAGCAGCAGGATTTTTGGAAGTGTACAAAATCTGATGCATAATTACTCCATTAAAAAACATGTAGATAAATGCTTTTTTACCTTTAAACTGTTCGTTGGTAGAATTTGCACCATCGATATGCAGAAACAAGGAGCTTTTACCTTTAAACTGCTGAACAGAATCCGATACAATATCAGCACCTCCTAAAGAAGCGCCTAACTGACCTTTCACCATATCCCATATTCCATCGCCCAATCCGGCAATAGCGTCTTCTGTTAAACCCATTGGGGCCAGGTCAATAGCCAGTCCAATATAGTCGCTCGAGCTATCTACTTTGGCAGTATACAACTTCGGTCCGTTTGGAATCTCTTTCAACTCCGGCTTAGAAGGGAAAGTTACTTTTACTTTTTCTGAAAGATTTTGTTCAGTTGACTGAGCAAAGGAAGCTATAGATATACTGATAGCAATGATGAAGGAAAGGATTTGTTTCATGTGTTTATTAATTGATTTTGGTTACATGTAATTCGCTAACAAACATTTCAGTTGCTGATAAATCTTTGTGATGCTCATTTCATATTTTATTTTTTACGGCGAAAAATTAATACTTATTCAGTTGTAAAAGAAACAATATTAAATATTTCTTTACATTACTGTCCGAGATAAAAAGGGAAGATAAAAAAATGAGCCATATATTTTAAGATATGGCCCAAAACATATAGGTTTAGTTTACCACAACATAACCATATGAACAATAGTACAAATTTTTCTGGTAATTCTGTTTTCGGACAGTTGATTTCTTTAATACCTGTTGCTAACTGTATTGCAAAGACAAATTAAGGCGAAAGTCTGGGCCTTTTCTAATCTAGCTAGTGTAATAAGGTTGCATCTATTTAACTACATCCATCTAAACTCTTTTTTAAAGAATCCGCTGAAGCATTACCAAGAAATAATGGCCCAAGAACTGAAATTGTTTGATGGGTGACACCCTGCTTTGCAGAAAAAAAAACATTTTAAATTAACTTGTATAGTAACCATTTTAAAAAATAGTTGTTACAGAATTATCTCGGACAGCATTGATAAACAAATAATAAAAAAAAAAATTAATGATTATTCTCTATAATTAGTACTTGATCGTGTTAATTTTTTTACTTTCGAGCAACTATACTTAAAACCAAACACTCTAATTATGAGAAAACTCATGCTAGTTTTTCTATGCATTATTTTGACTATAAGTCAACTTATGGCACAAAACAAAACCTTAAAAGGTAAGGTAACTGACGAAAAAGGCATTCCAATTCCTAATGCCTCAGTTCTTATTAAAGGCACCACAGTAGGAGCCGCAACTGGAACAGATGGAACCTTTTCTTTAACCGCTCCATCTTCAGCAAAAACTTTAGTGATTTCTTCCGTAGGTTTCAGTTCAAAAGAAATTGCAATTGGAAACAAAAACAACTTCGCGATTTCTCTGCAATCTTCCACTCAAAACCTAGATGAAGTGGTAGTTGTAGCTTATGGTACTCAAAAGAAAGCTACTTTAACGGGCGCTCAATCTTCTGTGAAAGGTTCTGAATTAGAAAACAAACCCTTCACTTCAGTAGACAAAGCTTTACAAGGTTCAGTAGTAGGCTTACAGTCTTCAGCTAGCTCAGGAGCACCTGGTGCTAGTCAACAAATTAGAATCAGAGGTATCGGTTCTATTTCAGCTTCTGCAGAACCATTATGGGTTGTGGATGGTATACCAGTAAATTCTGGCACGGGCTCCTCTTTAGCTACAACTTCTAATTTCCTGAGCACTTTAAATCCAAATGATATTGATAATATCACTGTTTTAAAAGATGCTGCCTCCTCTTCCATTTATGGTAGCCGTGCAGCAAATGGTGTGATTTTGGTGACTACCAAAAAAGGAAAATCTGGCGCCACTAAATTTAGATTCGACGCTGAAGGTGGCTCATCCAATACAGCCTATGCTAATAACAAGTATCAACCACTTAATGCAGATCAATTTACTACTATCACCAAAGAAGGCTTGATAAATGCAGGATCTGCAACAAGTGCAAATGTGGATGCAATATTCAAGTCCAATTTTTTATCACAATTAACATATCCGACACCCGTTAATACTGATTGGCTTGCTGCTGTAACAAAAACCGGTTCACAAAAACAATTTAATTTGAGCGCATCAGGTGGTAATGAAAAAACTACTTACTTCCTTTCAGGAGGCTACTTTAAACAAGATGGTACAGCTATTGGATCTGATTTTCAAAGATGGAATGGGAATGCAAGAATAGAAAGTAAAGCCACTGAAAAATTAACAATTGGATATAATCTGAATGTTGGTGTTACAAATCAAAATACACCTTTAGCAGGCGGTGCCTTTGGTAATCCTGTATTAAGTGCTTTCTTTCTTTTACCTACCCTATCTCCTTATAAACCTGATGGAACATTGAACTATTTGACAGCTGATTTTACAAAATCTTCTTTGTATAATACCGTTGCAGTAGCTAGTTTAGATAAACGTTTATTAAAGGGCGTTAGCTTAAGAGGTAGTGTTTTTGCTGAATACAAAATTCTGGAAAATTTACGTTTCAAAACTCAGTTTGGTGTTGATTACAATACATTGGAAGAAGAACAATATAACAACCCGTATTATGGTGATGGCTCAAGCAGAAATGGTAGATCTTTTTCTTATTATTCAAGATATATGAACTGGGATTGGGTTAACACTTTGGATTTTAAACAAAACTTATTAAAGTCTGGTGATTTGACTTTGAATTTGAAACTAGGTTATGAATCTCAGTTAAATAAAGGATATTTTACGCAAGTACAAAACTCGAATTTTCCTCCAACAACAGCTCTAACTGTAGCATCCATCGGTGCAACTCCAGTAACTGCAAATTCAACTGGATCTGATTACTCTTTTGTTGGTGCATTCTCTTCGGCCAATATTAATTACAAAGACAAGTATTTAGTTTCAGGTAGTTTCCGAAATGATGGTTCATCGAGATTTGGAGTAAATAATAGGTATGGTAACTTCTGGTCAATCGGCGGTAGCTGGAATATTGATAGGGAAAAATTTATGGAAAGAATAAAGGCCATATCCTCATTAAAATTAAGAGCTTCATATGGATCAAATGGTAATGCTGGTATTGGAAATTACGATGCATTGCCTTTATATGGTTATGGTTACAACTATAATGCTAACCCTGGGAGTGCTCCAAGTCAGCCAGGAAATATAAACCTAACATGGGAAACAAATAAACCTATTGATGTAGGAATCGATTTTGGCATTTTGAAGAACCGAGTAACATTTACAATTGATTATTATAAAAGAGCAACCAGCTCTTTACTATTAGCAGCACCTTTACCGCCTTCAACAGGTTTCACAAGTGTGAATAAGAATGTAGGTTCAATGGTGAATAAAGGAATCGAATTCTCTGTGAGTGCTTTACCAGTGATGACTAAAAATTTCCAATGGAATATTACTTTTAACATTGCCAATAATAAAAATGAAGTTACTTCTTTGGTTAACAACGCAGATATCCTTTCTGGTAGTAATATTCGTAGGGTAGGGTTTGATTTCCAAACCTTCTATGCACGATTATATGCTGGTGTAGATCCTGCAAATGGTGATCCACTTTGGTTTATGGATGGAACAAAAACCACTACAACTAATAATTATAATTTAGCGGTTCGCCAACCTTATCAAACAGCTTCCCCAAAGATCTTCGGGGGCCTTGGTAACACTTTTAAATACAAAGGTTTTAGCATAAGTGCTAATTTCTACTTCAACTTTGGAAATTATTTACAAGACTCATGGGGTGCTTATTATAACGGTGCGGGTTTCGGCGGATCATTTAATAAGGTACAAAGAATCATGGATAGATGGACTACTCCTGGTCAAAATACTGATATTCCAAAATACGTTTACGGTGGAAATAAAAATGCTCAAAACTTTTCTACTTTCTATTTAGTAAAAGGCGATTATATAAGATTGAGAGATATTACTTTAGGATATGACCTACCTAAGAAAGTTTCTGATAAACTTCATCTTAGTACGCTTCATATTTATGTAAGAGGTACCAATCTTTGGACATGGGTAGCTGATTCAAACATGCCCTTTGATCCAGAACAAGGTGTTGGAAGTGCAACTAACTTAACTGTTTTTATTCCGAAAACAGTTACTGCAGGACTTAATATCGCTTTTTAAAAAAAATTGAGAACACTTAAAATAATAAGTATGAAAAACTTAATAAGTAAATCATTCACAATAGTTTTACTTCTTGTCTTTTTTTCAAGCTGTAAAAAAGATTTTCTAGATAGATCACCTTATACCTCATTAACTCCCACTCAAGCATTGGGCACTGAAGCAGATTTGCAAGTGGCATTAAGAGGTGCGTATGCAGGTTTACGTAATTCCGATTTATTCGGAAGAACTGTTCCTGTAGCAGGAGATGAATATTCAGATAATGTATACGTTTCTGTAAAAAACTCAGGTAGGTATATCCAATTTAATACCTATGCTATTACTGTTGCAGATGGAAACGTAGGTGGTTTTTGGACGGCAGCCTATTCTACCATTCTGAGAGCCAATAACATTATTAACTCACCACTCACTGGCACTGCAAATATTACTCAATATAAGGGTGAAGCATATGCAATTAGAGCATTATGTTATTTTTATCTGGTAAGATATTATGCAAAACCATTTACAGATGACCCCACTTCATTGGGTGTACCAATAGTTTTAACAAATGATGTAACCCAACAAGCTCCTAGAAATACTGTAGCTGAAGTGTATACACAAATTTTAGCTGATTTAGATAAGGCTTATACTAATATTACAATGTATAATGGTTCAATTCAGTTTAGCAAATATGCAGCAAAGGCATTGCAAGCAAAAGTTTACCTATACAAGGGTGATAACACTAGTGCAAAAACAGCTGCGTTAGATGTGATAAATAACAGTGGATTTACAGCAATAACAACTGCAAATTGGGCAAGTTATTGGGGGAATGGCTCGCCAAGAACTGATAAGTTAGAAACACTATTTGAAGTTTCATCAGATGGAATTAATAATAATGGTTTTGATGCATTAACCAATATTTACAATCAAGCTGGATACGGTGATCTTTTGTGTGCTGATGATCTCTATGCTTCTTATTCCTCTACAGATATTCGTAGAACAGCAGGTTTTACAACTGGTACTCGTGGAGGATTACCCGCAATTTTTGTTCAAAAATATAAGAATCCAAATGGTTCAGCTAATCCTGACAATACTAAGATCTTACGTTTGAGTGATGTTTACTTGATTGCTTCTGAGGCCTCATTGCCTGCAGATGAAGCTTCTTCAAAAACATACTTAAATTATATTGCAACAAATCGAGACGCATCATTTACTGGATACACCTCAACAGGGGCAGTACTATTATCAAATATTATCACTGAAAGAAGAAAAGAAATGGCCTTTGAAGGAGATCGTTATGGTGATATGAATCGATTGAAAAAAGATATTACTAGAGCAACTAACTTCCCTTCAACAGCTCTTACTTTACCTTATTCTGATACAAGAAGATTATTTCCTATACCACAAGCTGAATTAGATCCTAATCCGAACATGAAACAAAACCCTGGATACTAAGTTTTTTTCTCTTGTTGTTCCTTACAAAAAATAGCCGGTGTAAGCCGGCTATTTTCATTTAGTAAAGTGTAAGTAAAAAAGTCGGTGCCTTTCGCATATTTGTTGCTTGTTCATAAGCATATGCTAATGAAATAATTGTTGCTTCTTGATAGGCACTGGCAACAAAAGAAAGCCCAACAGATAAACCATTGATCTCGCCCATTGGCACTGTAATATGAGGATATCCAGCCATTGCAGCTGGTGGACAAAAATAAAACCCTGGATCTGAATCTCCATTAATCAGATCTATTGGAGTAGCAGGTCCGTAACTAGTTCCTACAATAGCATCCAATTTATTTTCTTGCAAAATGGTATCAATGATTTTCCTACTGCTAAGTGTTTTCTTTAATGCTTCAACATACTCTTTACTCATGAGGTCAGCCTTGGCCTCGCTACTTTCTAAAGTTTCCTGTTTAAAGTATGGCATGGCTTTAGGCGCTTCTTTTTTATTAAATGCAATAACATCAGCTAATGATTTAACACTTGCATTTTCTCCAGAAAGATATTTATTCAGCCCGTCTTTAAACTCATATTGCAAAATCGTAAACTCTGCTTCACCAAGCGGATTGGTCTGCTTGAGTAATTCAATTTCTATAATAGTAGCGCCTTGTTTTTTTAATTCATCGATCGCTTGTTGATACAAAGCTACTACCCCTTCGTGCTTGGCTTTTAAGAAAGATTTTTCAATTCCAATTCGTTTATTTTTTAAAGAAGTATTATCTAAAAATTTTGTGTAATCTTTTTCTGCTTTACCCTTACTATCAATAGTTATTGAATCTTCATTATCAACACCGGCTAACACACCCAATAAAATGGCAGCATCTTTTACAGTTCTTGCCATTGGCCCCGCTGTATCTTGGGTTTTTGATATAGGGATAATGCCACTCCTACTTAATAAACCAACAGTTGGTTTAATACCTACAATACCACAAAAAGACGAAGGCGCTATCACCGAACCATCCGTTTCTGTTCCGATCGCAACTGCACAAAGATTTGAAGATACTGCTGAACCAGATCCAGAACTTGAACCTGACGGTGAACGATCTAGATAATATGGATTTTTGGTTTGTCCACCCCGACTACTCCAACCACTACTTGATCTATTTGAACGAAAGTTAGCCCATTCACTCAAATTGGTTTTTCCTAAGATGACAGCACCTGCTTCGCGAAGTTGCTTAACGATAAATGCATCTGCTTTTGCCTTATTACCAACTAGTGCAAGAGAACCAGCTGTAGTCATCATCTTGTCTCCTGTATTAATATTATCCTTTATCAGAACAGGAATACCGTGTAAAGGGCCTCGAATTTTACCATCTTTTCTTTCCTTATCCATTGCTTCTGCAATACTAATTGCATCTGGATTTAACTCAATCACAGCATGAAGCATTGGACCATTTTTATCAATTTTATCAATTCGTTTCAGATAAAGTTTTGTAATATCTTTTGAAGTAAGCGATCCTTCTTGCATTTTTTTCTGTAAAAGATCAATGCTGACTTCCTTTAACTCAAAATGATCGGTATTATAATTTTGATTTTTAGAATCAGATGTTTTTACAGATTCATTACAAGCTACTACCCCTAAACCAGTTAAACTGATACTTGCTAGAGAACTATTTTTAAGAAAGTTTCTTCTGTTCATTTTCATTGCTTAAGATTAATTTAATAGTATTACTGAAAAAAAATAGACATTTATCACCTACTTATTTTAAAAATTTATCCATGTTTTTCCAAGGTACGCCTAATTCATTATCATATTGCATGCTGTATTGATCAATAGCCTATAATGAGGAAACCATTGCCACACCTGCTCCGCTAGAAGCTGCTTTAAATCTAGTATCGGAAGCAATCATATAATCTGTCATAATTCCTCCATAACTCCATCCACAAATTTCCAGCTAACAGGATTAGCAATTCCTTTTTCAATTATAAAATCAACTGCACTAGTAATATCTTTTACTTCTTTATTACCCCAATCGGCACTAATTGTTTTCGAATATTCCCAACCACATCCACTGCTTCCTCGATAATTTACTCCAACAACAGCATATCCTGCTGCCGCTAACATTTGACGAGTTAGATCAATACCATATTCATCCTGTGCTGTAGGACCACCATGAATATAAAAGCTAGTAGGTAGTTTTTGACTTGCTGGAATATTCGAAGGTCTTAATAAAATACTGGAAACAATATTTCCATCTTTTGCTTTTGAAGTAAATCCCTCTGTAGTGGCCAGTTCTAACGGTGCTACAAAATCTTCTTGATGTTTGGTGAGCCTCCTGGTATTGCCATTTTCCATAGCATATATTTTATTGGGCAATTGAGGCTCGCTCATAATAACCAACCAATTATTGGCAGATTGTGCTTGCAATGCACTAAAGCTTTTTTTACCGCCTACAATTTTTGTTAGCACACCTGATTTGATATTGAATTGCTCCAAGAAACTTTCTCGATCATCTGCAACCAACACAGCGATACAAGTTCCGTCTTTAGAAAACTTAAAATTACTAATGGGCCGATCTAAATTTTTGGATAATATTTTAGGTTCGCCACTAACAAGATTTATCAAGGTTAAATAATATTCTTCATAAGCAGTATAGCGTTCAGAGGTGCTACTTGCATAGGCTAGCATTTTACTATTAGAACTCCAAACAGGATTATTGTCAGTCCCTTTCCAATTAGTTAATTTTTTAGCGATTGCATTTGGCTGAGCATCCATCACAAAAATATCAGAGTTAATATTTCTATCCGGATCCTCAGTATGGTTACTTACAAAAGCAATTTGTTTGCCATACGGACTAAATACAGCAGCCGCTTCATCATAGGGCCCTGAAGTATTGGTTAATTGTACGGATTGTTTACCATCCCAACTAACCATCCAATGATCTGTGTTCCTTTTATTTAATACAGAATCAATCGTAGTTAGGGTATAAGCGATCCAGTTGCACTCAGGCGAAATTTGAGGGTCACCAATGGATTGAAGTCTGTATACATCTGAAGGTTTTAGTTTTCTTTTCGCAGTATTTTGTTCAAAAACAAAAAACGGAAGTATACCTACTACAGATAAAAAGATCCTACGCATATGATAGTTTTGAATTAAATCTAGGATACAACATAGGAGAACCATTAATATCCGGATGATAGCCGATTGGAATTAGGGTTCTGTTGTCATCATAAAATTCCAGATTTTTAGTAGCACCGTCATTTCCGGCATATTTACCTTTATTTAATTGTGCCTTACCCAAAAATGAAATTAATAGGCAAAGAACAACGACCATCTTTTTCATAGAACAATCAATTTATTCCTGACTAATCAAAAAGTAGTACTAAAGTTACTGAATTGGTCCGCTATTACTTATAAAGGAAATGAATTTGCTATCTGGGCTCCAACTTGCTGTATTAATAGTTCCTTGACCACCAAACAAAGTAGCAATCACTTTCGGACCTCCTCCATTAATAGGCATTAAACGTAACATAACTCTTTTATAAAAAGGATGGTCGCCGGGATCAATTGTATTCGGGAATGATATAAAGGCGATCCATTTATTATCGGGAGAAACATGTGCAAACCAATTATTATATTCATCAAAAGTTAATTGTGTTTGTTCGGTTCCATCCATTTTCATGCGCCATAACTGCATGTTTCCACTTTGAGTTGAATTATAATAAATATATTTCCCATCAGGAGAACATTCGGGCCCATCTGCCAATCCCTTTTGTAAAAAAGTTAATTGTACTTCTGGTCCACCATTAATAGACTTTTTATAAATATTAAATGAAGGATTCTTACTAATTCTTTGTGCGGTATATACTACTTCCTTATTATCGATAGTCCAACCATGTAAATAGCTAGGTGTACTATCCGTAATCATTTTAGCTGTACCACCTGTTAATGGTAGATAATACACGGTACTTCCGCCTCCAGACATGCCATCGCGATGTGAAGAAATTCCTAAGAGTTTTTTATCATAAGAAATGACATGATCATTATTATTCCTGATGGCACCAATTGTTTGTAACAATTTAGGTTCTCCTCCTTGAAGAGGAATTGTAAAAATATTTCCTCCTTTATTAACCAATATTGAATTCCCATCGGGCATCCAATTTGGAGCTTCGATCCTACCCTTATCTTCATAGATTACCTTTCTTTTACCATCAAAAATATTGAGTATTTCTAATTTACTTCCTAAAACCCCATCCTTATAACCGTTGTGTGTATCAGGAACAGTTTGTTCAATGCGTACATTCCAGAGTTGAGCTTCTTCCATAATATTTGGATTATGACTACAAATAAATATTCCTGCTAAAACATCATTAGGTAAATCAATAGCATCTGTTCTACCAACTTCTTGTAAAGGTTCTCCCATATGGGCTACACGCATAATAAATTCTTTCCCCACTCTTTCTAATTGAATAATTTCAATAGCAGATTTCTTTGTGAAAATTTCATCTTGAGGATCTCTCATAAAAGCGCCACGCATTCTTCTCCACTGTAATGTTGTAAGACCATCACCATGAACAGTGGCAGTCATATGAGCTGCATCATCACTTTCGCTAGCTCTAATCATCCATCCAATTTTACGGTGGGGATCGGCTCCTTTATTTATGAATTTAAAATTGGCAGTTAATATAAAATCTCCTTTTAATTTATTGTAAGCATAATGAAATTCATCGTGACCAAACCATAAATTATAGCCGGCTCCTTTTATAATATAGCTCTGATCTTCCCTATTATATGTAATATCCCCTGTTATTATCGGTTTACCAATATCTTGATGCGTGTTAAAAATGCCCACAGGGTTTTGACCATTGCAAATGAAAGAAACTAGAAGGACATAAATAGATAGAATGGTGATTTTCATTTTAAATTATTTAATGTTTCATTAAATGTATTTTCAACACACTAAGTGGAGATTAATGATTTGATCCCTGTGGTATGTATTTCACTGCTTAAAAATCCGCATAGTCTCTAGCTTTCATTAAAATTATATCACTAACTGATATAGTTTTTTTGTATTCAGACATACTGAAAATCTTAGGTGTAACAGGATCAGCTCCAAAAGCTTTCCAATGCGCATCCCTATCATTCATATTATTGAAACTGGTCATGTAAATTAAATTCGGCATTCTTGCACCAGCAATAACTTTTGAATAAAAAATAGCATTGAAATGGTTTCTAGTAAAAATTCCAATTTCATCTCCTTCATTAAACATATGCACCTTTCTAAGGTGTAGATTTTCGGTTGCGCTTTCGTAACTTCTATATTCATAAATGCGATCAGGGGATTTAATTAAATCAGATTTCTTTTGATATTCTGGTACATTTTTAAAAGATTTCGTAATTATTCTCACCATTCTATTATAAGGCAAGCTACTGTCTTCCATTTCCAAATGAATTAATGCATCATTACTCATCGGATCAAGCTTTTCAATATTTTGATCTAGTTTGTCGATCTGACCAATATTTTTCAATGGTACCCAAACATAAAGCGTTTTATCTACAGCAGTATCATTAGAGATTGGAGCGAAAACGCCAACTTTTTTTATACCACTATTATGTAAAAAAGGTAAATAAGTATTTTTAAGATAGTTATCAATATTATCAACTTGCTTTTGATTACTGCAATGATAAATTTGAATTAAATAATAGTCTCTGTTAGTAGATGCATAAATATTAGCAGACAAACAGAACAAAGCAGCAATGGCAATAAATTTTTTCATATGTTTTTAATTAATGGATTGTGAAAATAAAGTATTTCTACTTGATTGTATTTTATTGCAATGGGTTAAGCTGTAAAAAACGACCTTAATGCAGATTTATATAGGCAAAAAAAAAGGCACTAAGTGATTAGTGCTCTCTCTAGTCGACTTGTCTACCCTCAGTTCGAACCAGATTATTATACAAATATGGTGCGCACTGATCTGGAATCTGTTGCTAACTGTATTGCAAAGACAAATTACGGCGAAAAATTAATACTTATTCAGTTGTAAAAGAAACAATATTAAATATTTCTTTACTAAATTATTTTATACCCATTCATAAAATCGATCGCTTTAACCATATCGTCGTGTAATAAACGATCAATCTCATTAAAAGTTACTACTTTCCGAAAGCCTTCCATTAAAGCTTCTACCTGTGTGGAGCTTTTCAGCGGTCTGCGAAAATCCAGCGCCTGTGCGGCACTCATCAGTTCGATAGCCAGTATTTTTTCTACATTCTTAATGACTCTTAAACATTTAGTTGCTCCATTTGCTCCCATACTTACATGGTCTTCCTGATTATTTGAGGAAGAAATACTATCAACCGACGATGGAGTACTCAATTGTTTGTTTTCGCTTACAATACCAGCGGCAGTATACTGAGGAATCATAAATCCGGAGTTTAATCCCGGGTTCTTTACCAGAAACAAGGGTAATCCCCTTTGTCCGCTAATTAATTGATAGGTTCTTCTTTCAGAAATATTTCCCAATTCGCTCATCGCAATCGACAAATAGTCTAAAACCAATGCCAGGGGTTGACCATGAAAATTACCGCCACTGACAATTAAATCATCTTCAGGAAAAATATTAGGATTATCTGTTACTGAGTTTACTTCACGCATAAATACATTCAACACATGCTCAAAAGCACCTTTGGTAGCGCCATGAACCTGTGGTATACACCTGAATGAATAAGGATCCTGAACTTGTTTTTTGGGGCTTGCTGATATTTCGCTATTTGCTAAATAATTTCTAAGCGCTGTGGCAGTATCTACCTGACCTTTATGTGCCCTAATGGAATGGATATGCGGATCTAGGGGCTCTTTGATGCAATCAAACGCATCGAACGACATGGCACTGATTAAATCGGCCATTGCGATCAGGTGTTCTGCTTTTTTTAAACAATACAAGCCATAAGCGCTCATGAATTGGGTTCCATTAATCAAAGCCAAGCCTTCTTTGCTTTGTAGTTGAATGGGTTGCCAGTTGAATTTCTTTAAAACTGTTTCAGACATTAATTTTTCGCCCCGATGCATTACTTCGCCAAGCCCGATTAAAGGCAAACTTAAATGACTCAACGGCGCCAGATCACCTGATGCACCCAACGATCCTTGTGTATAGATAACAGGCAGCACATCATTGTTAAACATGTCGATCAAACGCTTAACCGTATCAATTTGCACACCACTATTGCCATAACTCAAAGATTTTACTTTGAGCATTAACATGAGTTTTACAATATCTGCCGGAACTTCTTCTCCCAAGCCACAGGCATGTGAAACCAAAAGGTTATACTGTAATTGTTCAATTGAGTCAGCGTCAATTTGTACGTTTTGCAAAAAGCCAAAACCAGTGTTGATACCATAAAATAAATTCTTACCATCTTGCATCTTACTGTCGAGATAGGTTCTGCATGCCACTATCCGTTCATGTGCATCGAAGCTGATAGAAAGTTGCTGATCAAAATCTAATAAATGTTTGATTTGTTCGAAATACAACCAATTCCTGTCTAGCGGAAGATAATTATAACTCATAGGGCAATTGATTAAAAAATACAGTTTACTTTGAAAACACAGTCACCAGATTGCGAATGTCGATATTTATTAAATGCAATTAAAAATAAAGGAACATTTATTTAGCCATCTCGTTCTCAAAAATATTCCAGAATTTTTTTACGCGGGCTGTCCAAGAATTTTGTAATGCCAGTTCTAGTCGTTCCTGAATTTTTTGCGATGAATTCTCGTGCAATGCCAGATCGATTGCGTCAAGAAATTCATCGTGCGTATCTCTTATATATGCCACTTTTTCAAAGGATCTCACATCTTCTGAGAAGCTGATTGAAATGATGGGTTTACCCGCTGATAAATGTTCGTTGATCTTCAGCGGATATACGCTTTTGGTAGTAATGCATTTTAAAAACGGGATAATGGTACAGTCGAAATACTGCAGGTAATTTGGAATCTCTGAAATTTTCTTAGGGCCTGTAAAAACGATATTGCTCAATTTATCTAATCCAAGTCTGATATGTTCTTTCGTTTGAATGGGGCCTACCAGAACAATTGTTTTATCGGGATTTCGTGAAGCTATTTTTTTTAACAACTCAAAGTCCATTCTGAATTCAATACTTCCGGTATATCCTATAATGGGAGTATTGATCGATTGAAGTTCTACAGGTTTGCGAAGTTTTTCTCTACTAGCTTTGCCAAAGAGTTCGTTGTCGGCAGCATTCGGAAGATAAAATACTTTTGAAGAAATTGCAGACTTTAGTTTAACCAATTCCGAAGACGTACATAGCGTGTAATCGAAGTTTGCGATACAGTAATCTTCCATAAATAACCCGTGCTTTTGTGAATAGGGCACTTCCGAAAAATTGTCGAGGCAATAATAAATCGATTTTACAGGTTTAAGTTTTTTGGGGAGGTCATTTAAAAAAAATGGGTCTGAGAAATTAATAAAGATGAAATCTTTGATCCCATATTTTTTGATGCATTTTTTTATTGCCCTGGTAACGATCATATCATTTACTGTCAACAAACTATTATACACAAATCCCCGGGGTAAAAAATTAATGGGCAAGGTTAAGGGTGTAGTAATTACAGTTAGGTCTCCGGAGAATCCATGATGTTTTGAAAAAAGATTTTTACCGAATGCCAAAGCCCGCTTATAACTTGCCGGCTTATGATCCATAGCAGATCCCATAAAGTCCTTCCACGAATAAGGATGATCAATCAGGAATACTCTATTTTTTTTTGCAAATTCTTTGGCCAAAAACAATCCTGTAGAAGCTACGAATGAGTCAGATCTGGAAAGCGACAAACAAATGATATCTATCGAGGAGTGGTCTTTCGCGTCAAAATCAGATACAATATCCGATTGGTTAAGTGAATCCAAAATGACTTCGTATTAATTGTATTTAAAATGTAAATGTAATCAATCTGCACAACTCATTGTGCTTTTAAGAACAATCATCTAAATAAATAGTCCATATTGAATTTCAAAAACCGATAGGTTTCACGAATCAGAAAAACAAAATAATTATTACTTTCCCTAAGCCAATTTCTTTTAAAAGTACTAGGTTCTGCCACCGTATTCTCCTGACTAAACACTTCTTTAAATGCATCATAATACATAGCTTTCCCCTTTTTCTGCAGAAACTTCATCATCATTTTATATTCTCCTACTTCTACATTTGCGCCTTCCAGATAGGGGCCGAATTTTTCTTTGAAATTATTTCTTTGCAAATGCGGATGATCACTGTAATAGTAGAATTTATTGTACCCCCAATACCAAATTTTAAATTTCATTTCAGAGAAACCATCACGGTAAGGTTTAAGATAAGGGTATTTAAAGTAAGCATAGAAGCGAACCATATCCATATCAGATCGCTCCTTAACGATCTCTACAGCATTTTTGAATACCAACGGGAAGGAAGGAAGTGGAATAAAATCTTCCTGCACATACAAGGTAAAGGGAGTTTGAATTGCGTCCAGTCCTTTGTTGATATTATTACCCAGCCCTTTGTTTACAGGCGCAGTTACTACCTCAAAATCATATGTTTTCTGCAAATTGCTCATATAAGCAAGATGCTCTTCTTTACTAGCATCATCGCTCACAATAATCTTCTCAAACGAACAATTCAATGCGGCAAAACCCTTCAGCAATCGCTCTAAGGATTTGCTGCGATTATAGTGGGTAATCAACAAGGTCACGCCTTCAAAATGGTAATCCAGCATATTGCTTATTTAAATTTTAATCAGCCATATTACTTAATAAAATAAATCCCAACTAAATTATCTAAGCCAATCGTATGATTATACCCTTTCTTCTAAATATTTTATTTAACCGATCGCTACTTCGCAGAAACGAAAAAATGGAAACTTAATTGCCCAAGCTGTTCAATGATACAGAAAATCCAATATTTACATTTTACTTTTCATCACAATAGGCAGTCATATATCACAAACTGCATATGACTGCTCAATTCTACTTGCCTTTCAGTAGTTTTTATATTGTCGGGTTTGCAACCATCGGCTTTGTAATATATTCCAACAAGCAACAAAATAGTTATCAAAATAATTCGAAATTGGTAACAAATATGTTACCTTGCATTGGCAAGCTATAAAACATGAACTCAAAACAAGTTCTTCTCCTTCTAAAAAAAGATGGTTGGGAAATGAAGGAACAAAAGGGCTCACATGGCCAGTTCGTTCATCCAACAAAAAAGGGAAAAGTAACTGTACCAATTCATGGCAAGGATGAAATTCCTCCAAAAACATTAAACTCAATTTTTAAGCAAGCTGGGTTGAAATAGCTCATTGCTTTATTCATAAAACTTTAAACTAAAATGCAAAACAAAATCGCACTCGTAATCGAAAGCTCTTCGGCTAACTCCATCTTTGGGAGGGTCAGTTATGAGGATAACTTAATTGTTGATTCAGCTCCAAACTTGGAAGCTCTGGCAAAAAAAATGAAAAAACTTTTAAAAGATTTTCACCACTTAAAACCAGAATCAATCGAATTTGAAATACAGTACGACATTACCGGGCTATTCGATTCAAAGAATTATTTAAATGCCACTGCCGTAGCCGAAAAAGCTGGTATAAGTAAGGGCATGATGAGACAATATACATCCGGTAAAAAATACCTATCGCATGAAAGAGCTATTTTGATTCAAAAAACGATACATGATTTAGGTAAGGATTTGCAACAAACTAAACTTGCAATACCCATCAGAAAACGAGAATTACAAGCCATGTTAATGTAAAACCCCCGATTTCTCGAGGGTTTCATTTGCATCTCTGTGATTCGGATTGGATTCGAACCAATGACCTACTGCTTAGAAGGCAGTTGCTCTATCCAACTGAGCTACCGAACCGAAATATGTTCCTCAACTTTCATGACCTTCCCGATTTAGATCGGGATGCTCTATCCAACTGAGCTACCGAACCAAAACAACCAATTCTTCAGGTGTTTTCTATCTGAAGGGCCGCAAAAATAAATTTTAATTAGTTTGCAGCCAAAACCATTTACAACAATGTCGGTAAAAATTGAAGAAAGTTGGAAAGAACTGTTGAAAGAAAGCTTTGAAAAATCCTATTTTTTGCAGATTATTGAACACTTAAAAGCCGAAAAAGCAACGAATACCATCATTTATCCCCCAGGAAGCAAAATTTTTTATGCTTTTGAAAAAACACCTTTCACGAAAGTAAAACTGGTGATTTTGGGGCAGGACCCCTATCACGGACCCGGGCAAGCACACGGATTAAGCTTTTCGGTACCTGCTGGCATTGCAATTCCACGGTCGCTACAAAACATCTTTAAAGAGCTACAATCCGATATCGGCCTGAAGATTCCCGTGAGCGGCGATCTTTCGCCCTGGGCAGAGCAAGGCGTACTTTTGTTAAATGCAAGCCTCACTGTTCGAGCCAATGAACCTGCAAGCCACGCTCAAATTGGATGGTTGCAGTTTACAGATCATGTGATCAGAAAATTGTCGGAAGAAAAACAGCACCTGGTTTTTTTATTGTGGGGGAAATTTGCGCAGGACAAACAAAATTTGATAGATTCTTCGAAACATTTAATACTTAAGGCTGCGCACCCTTCGCCATTCAGTGCTGACAGGGGATTTTTTGGCTGCAAACATTTTAGTAAAGCAAATGAATATTTAATGCATCAAGGATTTGAACCAATTGACTGGAGTCTGGGCAACAGCTAAACAGATTCAAAGAAAATTAAGATATTGCACCCGTTTCATCATAAGCACCATGAAAAAAAAGAAGCAGCAAGAAGGAATTTTAGTAAACATATTTGCGAGGATTTGGGCATTTTGGGGCTTGATTAGTTTTGCAGTAACTTTTTTAATCATCATCATCCCATCCTTGCTTACCAAACTAATCAAAGACCCCAAAGGCATGTGGTGGTTTATTAGCATTGCAAGGGGATGGCAATGGGTTTGGCTGCATATGATTGGGTGCCCCGTTTCGGTAAAAGGAAAAGAAAAATTTAAAAAGGGAGAAACTTATGTAGTCACTTGTAATCATAATGCTTTGCTCGATGTTCCTTTATCAGCACCTTTTATTCCGGGTCCCAATCAAACTATTGCAAAAAAAGAATTTACCAAAGTTCCCTTATTTGGATTTTATTATGCCAGGGGTTCTGTTTTGGTAGATCGAAATAGCGATGCCAGCAGGAGAAAAAGTTTTGAAGACATGAAAGCCGCTCTCAGAAAGGGTTTCCACATGTGCATATTTCCGGAGGGAACACGCAACAAAACAAAAGAGCCTTTAAAACAATTCTATGATGGCGCATTTAAACTGGCGGTGGATACAAAAACGCAGGTAATTCCTGCAGTGATTTTACATACCAAAAAAGCAATGCCTGTACACAAAAGTTTTTGGCTCATGCCCCACCCTGTTGAGATACATTTTCTGGATCCTATTTCACCTGAAAATCTGACTTCAAAAGAATTAAGAGACAAAGTTTTTGAAGTAATGAAGAATTACTACCTGACTCATGAATAATAAACAGGAAACAATTTTTCATCGAATCAAGCTTTTCCCACCCCGCGGCACTGCGTGCGCACCCCTCCCAAACATGTTTGGGAGGGGAAATATTTCTTTTACCTTTTATTTTTTATTCTCTTCTATTTTGACTTTTGACTTTTGACTTATTAGTAGTTCGAGAAAGTTCTGCTTCTATTAATCCTCAAATCGCGTAGTATTCCTGATTTTGGATTGAGCGTAATATTGAAAGAGCGATACAATCCAACAGGCGTAACGTTGATAGCCAATTGCCAGCAATGCATTTCTCTGGTGATAAACATACTAATCTGTTGCAACCTGCCTACATTAAAATCGTAATAGCCGGTACCTCCCATTTTCCATTTAGGTGTTAGTGTAAAATCACCGTTGAAATTCACTGACGAAAAAATGGTATTTACAAATCCACTATAATCGGGTTTGATGGTTCTGGTATAATTCAATGAATAAGAGAAACTCAATGTCCATGGCACATTAAAATCTGTAAACTCAGCCGGGTTAGCCCTTGCAAACTGCAGTTGTCGCTGTTGTTCATCCGGAGTCATAAATGGATCAACAGGTAATTCTTTACTGGTTTTCCCAGCTTTCTCATCTTTTGTTTTACTCTTGAAAGAAGTAGAAATAGCAAGGTTAGCGCTAGTTATTCTACCAAATTTAAAGTGAGAGGGGTCGAATAACAATTCACTTATACGAAAGCCCCTACTATTTACTTTATAAGGATCCAGATTTGCGCTGGCTGTGATATTCACTTTCTCGAATAAGGTGCTTCTGGCGTATAAATTAAAGTTTCCCAAAGCAAAACTATCGGTCATAAAATTGTAGTTCGAAGAAAAACCAAATCCGTCGATGAGTTTTACTTTCTTGGTAGCTTTACCTGTGGAGTCGGTTTTATCAACCACTTTCATCTCCAGTAAATTATCTACACCAAAGCCCATTCCACCAAATTTACCTTCCGAAAAAGATCCGATAATGCCTCCATCAAACTGAGAGAAACGCATCTTATTGCCAATCGAATCAACCTGGGTTGAATAAAAATATTGTTTCGCCATATCGGGCTTATAGTTAATCGACAAACTAGGTCTTATCTCGTGCCTGATCTTCTTTAACCAATTTGATTTGTTAAAGCTGTAGGTACCGAATATCCTGGTATTTACTCCAATACCAAATGACATCTGGCGCGCTGTATAAAAACCTTTTTGAATGGAAGTGTTTACTTTGTGATTTACAGTATCCCAGGATTTAAAATTTCGCTGACCATACCAACGCTCTTCATAAGAGACGCTTGGTGAAATTGTAATCGGGCCAAGAGAAGGTAGTGAAAGTGAAATGGGTATATTGTGCTGCGCTCCCCATTGCACCGTATCCAGCATTCTTCTAATATTAAATGCAGTATCATAAAAAGATAACTGGTTCTGCAAATTGCCAGTATATCCGATCCCTATTTTTTCGAACCATTTCGGAGTGCCAATGGTTTCTTTTTTCTGGAATGGATAAAAAGTGATGACGTTAAAATTAAGGGTAGGTAAGTTTAAATTCACTAAACCGGTAACACTATTCTGGTTATGGTTCGCATTCAAACTCAGGTTGTATTTTCCTCTCCAGTCCTTTGCATAATTGATGGAAGAACTTAACTGGTTATTATAATTCTGAAAAGGATTATTCAACAAAGATTTATTGAATTTGGTACTACCAAAATTTACTGCTGCACCGAAACTGGTTCCCGGCCTTGCACGCTGGTCGCTGCTATGACTCCAGTTAATCATATAAGATTTTGAAGTGTTGAATTCATCTTTCAATAGACCCGATTTATTTAAAGATTTAGTATTCTGAAAAGTAATATTCAGGTTGCCCGTATATCGATATCGCTTGATATATTTCGAATTTAAATTCATCAACCAACCGCCGTAAGAATAAATATTAGTTTTCCCAGTAAAATCCAGGTTATCGTTGATTACTTTATAATATCCCAATCCCTCCAAACCTACTCCAAAGTCTTCACTGGTAATAAAAGAGGGCGGCAATATTCCAGAATGACGCCCCATACTCAGTGGATATAAACCAAAAGGAATTCCAATCGGCATGGGCACACCTTCAAATTCCGGAAAAGCAGGACCCGAAATGCCCAGCTTATCATTAATGATTTTCATTTTAGCAGTCCTGAATGCAAAATGTGGCGTATCCAGATTACAGGTTGTAAATCGCGCCCTTCTGGCAAATGCTTCGTTGGCATTTATTTTTTTAAGTTTCTGTGCATTAACATAAATCTCCCCCTCCTGCAAAAAAGTATTTTGGATATAGGCTTTGCCCGTCTTTGTATTAAAAGCAATTGTATCGCTGATCGTTTTTGTTTGCCCCTGATCGAAATGGGGTTTGTTTAAAGGGTTATGCGATGTATCGGTTCCTCCAAAAGCTTTAATTTCCTGTGTTTGTTGATCATATTGGATGGTTGCCGCATCCAACTTCATATCCTTATAATCCATTTTGGCCTTCCCGTATAAATAAAATTGTTTGGTGTTTACAATCAAAACACCCGAATCATCTGCATTGTATTTAACGGGTGCATCAATAGAATCTTTCGAAATGATGAGCGTGTCGATTCTCAGAACAGAATCCTTTTGAAGCGAGTCGCCAGACTGTTTTTCAACAGGGATTTTTTTATTTTCAGACAACGGAACCGTGTCATTTTGGGGCTTGGATAATAAAAAAAAGAAGTTATTTGTTGCTTTTGCGGCATCTGTACGAATTGTTAATATCAGTAAATAACTCACTACAACAATAGCAAAGAGTGTTTTTACGTTAAATTTGTACAGTTTTTTCATAGTTCTAAGGGCAAAAATAAGGCCTTCGTGCTGTAAAATGGTAAGTGTGGGAAATCCTTTAACGAATTGATATGATGAAGAGATATTTAGCTGCTTTAATAATGTTAAGCTTTTGTTGGTTTGTAGGGATGTCGTTTGTACAAGACAAAGAACAACCTCAGCCCAAACAGGCACTCAGAAAAATTGTGATCGACCCCGGACATGGGGGTTCGGATGGAGGGGCACGCGGAAAATATTCTAGCGAAAAAGATATTGCGCTGGCGATTTCATTAAAGCTGGAACAAATGCTGCACGATGAAATCCCCGATGTGGAAATTGTAATGACAAGAAGAACCGATGTTTTTGATAAAGTAATTGCCAAAGCCAACATTGCCAATCAAGCCCGGGGCGACCTCTTTGTTTGCATTCACGTAAACGATGCCCCACCCCAGCACCATAGTGAGGTAGTTGGTCATCATACCGAAACTTATTACAAAGGCAAGGGCAAAAAAAGAAAAAAACTTACCCGAAAGGTTACAGACTACAATTACTGGACAACCCCAAGCTCTGCAAAAGGTACCGAGACTTATATTTATGGGGTACAAAAAACAGATGCTAAAAAAGAAGCGCTGAGCGAGAACATGGACCTGTATTTGGATAGCGCTTCTGCAAAGGAATTGAAAGATTACGATCCCAACGATCCAACCAAAATGATGATCTCAACCATTAAAACCCAACAATATTTTCAAAGGAGCGCTAACCTGGCACTGACCATTGAAGAAGAATTTCAGAAAGTAGGAAGAATCAGCCGTCAGGCACAGCAAAGACAAAAAGGTATTTGGGTATTGCAGGCTGTTGCCATGCCCGCTGTTTTGATTGAAACAGGCTTTATTTCAAATCCCGAAGAAGAGGACTATTTGAATAGTGAAGATGGCCAACGGGAGATCTGTGAAGTAATTATCCGATCTCTTAAACGATATAAATATTCGCTGGAAAAACAAATGTCGGTAGGCAATAAATAAAGAAAATATCAGATTCTGATAATTTTTAACAACCGGTTCCTCATTCCTTCAGCGCAAGAACCCTTAGTTTTGCTACTATGAAGATATCAAACGAAACCAAGGTAGGCGCACTAACTGCTATTGCAATTACCTTACTGATACTTGGTTATAATTTCATTCGGGGTAAAACACTTTTCAAAACCGGTCATTTCATTTATGCCAAATACATCGATACCAAACAGATCATGATATCGAATCCTGTTTACATTAATGGGTTTCAAGTAGGCTCTGTTTTTGAAATTGAGAATACCGATCAAGCACTTTCTTCCATTCTTGTGACGATTAAGTTGAAGGATTATTATATGATTCCCGATAACTCTGTGGCGGTTATAAAAGAAAGTATACTAGGTACCCCCAGTATCGATATCCGGCTTGGAAATTCCAAAAAGGGAATGATGACAGGCGACACGATATTAACAGCATCAGATCCGGGAATGGTTGGGCAGGTGATGAGCAAACTCGGACCAGTAGGAGATCAATTAAAACAAACCATCCAAACGCTCGACGATGTTTTAAAAAATATCAACACCGTATTCGACCCTGCCACTAAAAATAATCTTCAAAAGGTAATTGCAAATATGAATAGCACCACGGCCAGTTTGGTTGGTTCGGCCGCTTCGATCGAAAAATTATTAAATCAGCAATCGGGTGCCATTACTCAGTCGATGAATAATATCAACAGCTTTACGAAAAACTTGTCGGAGAATAATGATAAAGTTTCCAGAACACTCAGCAATGTTGAGAAAACTACGGAGCAACTTTCGCAGGCCGACATCAAGGGCAGTGTAACACAATTAAAAGCGGCTCTGGAAAAATTAAATGGCTTAATTGCAAAAGTGGATTCGCAGGAAGGATCCTTGGGTAAGTTAATTAACGACAAAGCGCTTTATAATAATCTAAACAATACCATGCACAGTGCCAATATTCTGTTAGATGATCTGCGTGTGCATCCTAAACGTTATGTGCAGATATCAGTGTTTGGAAAAAAGGATAAGAGCGGACCATTGATGGCGCCGCTAAGTGATTCTACCAAGACTATTCAGAAATGAGTTGGCTTCATAAATGTTTATTTATCTCAGCACTGTTGCTAACAGGAAGCGTCGCTATGTCGCAAAGAAATCCTGTTGATAGTTTTGTGCCCGGTAAGCAGATTGATATTATCAGAGCGCTTCGCTATAACGCCGTAAAAGTTGATAGTGTTACAAACCTGATATCGCTTGCAGGAGACAAGAGCGGAGACGTGGTTTTGAAACAAGAAAACACCTGGATCTATGCCGACAGTATTGTTTTAAACAGTGTTCAAAATCTACTGGAAGCTTATGGCAATGTTCACATTAATGATGCAGACAGTGTTCATACCTATGCCCAGTACCTTAAATATTTAGGGAAAGAAAAAAAAGCTTACCTGAAGACCAAGGTAAAACTTACTGATGGTAAGGGTATTTTAACCACCGACGATTTGGAATACGATGTGACCCTAAAAATTGGCATCTATCATAACGGAGGCAAACTGGTGGATAAAAAAACAGTACTTACCAGCACCGAAGGATATTATTATGGTGATACCAAAGATGTTATTTTTAAAAGAAAAGTAAAACTGATAGACCCCGATTACAAAGTAAATACCGATACACTCCAATACAATACCAATACCAAGATTGCCACTTTTACCTGCCCCAGTACTATCTATAACGAAAAGCGCATCATCAATACCAAGGACGGTTATTTTGATATGAAAAACAAAAGAGGGGTATTGCATCAGCGTTCGATTATCGACGATAGTACCTATACTTTTACTGCCGATGATATGGTGTTCGACGATTCTACAGGCATGGGAGAATTCAGTGGTAATGCGGTTTACAGAGGAAAAGATACTGCAGAAGGTTATGATCTGATTGCCAATAATATCAAAACCAATCAAAAAAAATCTGCACTATTAGCTACGCAAAAACCATTGCTATTAATCAAACAGGGAAGGGACTCGATTTTTGTTACTGCCGACACTTTATATACAGCCAGATTAACTGATCTACTGAAAACCAGAAAAGTGCCTTTCATTCGAAATTCAACCGCAACACATGCCCCTCTCGATTCGATATATTTTAGAACCGTATCGGATAGTAGTCACGACAAATTTATCGAAGCGTTTTATCATGTGCGGGTCTATTCAGATTCGCTACAAGCCGTTGGTGACAGTTTGTTTTATTCGATGGAAGATTCTACATTCCGAATCTTTAAAGATCCCATTGCTTGGTCGCAGGCCAGCCAGATCAGCGGAGATACTATTTATATGTTTATACAGAATAGAAAGCCCGAAAGATTATATGTTTTTGAAAATGCTATGACTTTAAACAAGGCCGATAGTAGCAGTAATTTTTATAATCAGATGAAGGGAAATTCTATCGATGCATTCTTTGTTGATGGGCAGATCAATTTTATGCAGGCAAAAGGAAATGCAGAAAACGTGTATTACGGACTGGATGATGCAAAACACTTTACGGGAGTTAATAAATCAGAAGCCGATATCATAGAGATCAGTTTTGAAGACAACAAGCCAAAAAAAATTGTCTGGCGAAATAATTTAACGGGGAACGCTTACCCCATGCGTCAGGTAAACCACGAAGACCTGAAATTGCGCAATTTTAAATGGCAGGAAGAAAGAAGACCAAAGAGCAAATACGAAATCTTAGCAAACTAACCGATCAGTTCTTCATTGCATAAGGATATTAAGTTATTGCCTCTTTTAGTATCTTACAAATATCAAATGAGTATAACAAATGAAATTAGTAGTAAGGAAATGGGTGTTAGACCCCTTGGAAACATTTTTTCAGGATAGCCGCGCTGTTGGCATAACACTGCTGGTTTGTACTATAACATCGCTACTAATTGCAAACATTAATTCGGTTGGTACACACTATATCAATTTTTGGACCGCTCATTTTTCCAGTCTGGATGAGCATCATGCGCATGTATCCATTCTATCGCTTCCAAATTCTGTTTTGATGATCATCAATGACGGGTTAATGGGCTTGTTGTTTTTTTTGGCCGGCATGGAAATTAAACGCGAATTATTTCAGGGCGAACTGGCATCCATCAAACAATCTTTACTACCTGTATTCGGAGCATTTGGAGGGATGATTGCCCCTGCCATATTATTTTCTCTCATCAATAAAGGCACACAGCAGATCAGCGGCTGGGCAATTCCAACTGCCACTGATATTGCCTTTACACTTGGTATTGCATCCTTACTAGGAAAGCGTATACCCATCGGATTAAAAATATTTTTAACAGCGTTGGCAATCATCGATGATCTCGGTGCCATTATCGTGATCGCTATTTTTTATGGTGGTAATTTACATTTCCCTTATTTACTTGGCGCCATTTTTTTGGGAGTGTTCATCTATTTAATAAACATGTACAAAAAACAATTTGGGGTCATACAAATTGTATTGGGCATTTTATTGTGGTACTGCATGTTTAATTCTGGAATTCATGCTACCATTGCAGGAGTGGTTTTTGCATTTCTGATGCCGTTAGATTTTTTAAAAAACTTAGAAAAGAAAATTTATCACGCTGTTTATTTTGTGATTATTCCATTATTTGTTTTAGCCAATACCGCTATTCCTTTTCCCGAAAATAGCCTACAGCATTTAAACGGAAAGCTTAGCTGGGGTATTTTTGCAGGCTTATGCATTGGAAAACCCCTAGGTATTGTTTCATGCTGCTACTTTCTGGTTAGTAAAAAATGGGCGAAGCTTCCCGAAGGAGTAAACTGGTATAAAATGATTGGAGCCGGTATTCTTGCGGGTATTGGTTTTACTATGAGTATATTCATTTCAACACTGGCTTTTGATCAAATTGAAGTACTGAATATGGCCAAAATATCCGTGTTATTTGCTTCATTTATTGCCATTGCTGGTGGATATATTTGGTTTAGGTTGGAGAAAAATCCAGCAACTTTAAAACCCTAATTCTCAGGAAGCAGTATCTTCCTTTTCCGACATCAAGTAAGCTTTAATAAAGCCATCCAGTTCTCCATCCATTACCGGGCCAACGTTTCCTACTTCGTAATCTGTTCTGTGATCTTTAATCATTTTATAGGGGTGAAACACGTAACTCCTAATCTGACTGCCCCACTCTATTTTTTTCTTTCCTGCATTGGTAATATTCAATGCCTCTTGTCTTTTTCTTAATTCTTCTTCATACAAACGGCTCTTCAACATTTTCATTGCTAGCTCCCTGTTCTCACCCTGCGTACGTGCTTGCTGGCATTCAATCACAAAACCACTGGGTGCGTGTTTCAAACGCACAGCCGTTTCCACTTTATTTACGTTTTGTCCGCCGCTACCTCCACTCCTATAAAATGCCCATTCCAGATCGGCTGGATTTACGTCGATTTCAATACTATCGTCGATCAGCGGGTACACATAAACCGAAGCAAAAGAAGTATGCCGTCTGGCATTGCTATCGAATGGAGATATCCTCACCAAACGATGCACACCGCTTTCGGCTTTCAAAAATCCGTATGCAAAATCGCCATCAAATTGCAGGGTTGCACTTTTGATTCCGGCGCCATCACCATCCTGATAATCCAGTTCTGATACTTTCCAACCTTGCTTCTCACCATACATCCGATACATGCGTAATAACATCTCAGCCCAATCGCAGCTTTCAGTTCCTCCTGCTCCTGCATTAATTTGTAGTATCGCAGGAAGTTCATCTTCGGGTTTATTCAATGTACTTTTAAACTCAGCATCTTCAATATTCGCAATTGCCTGATCGTAAGCTTCTTTGGCTTCAGTTTCCGAAGCATCACCTGCTTTCCAAAAATCAAATAACACAGCAAAATCCTCAACTGATGTTTCCACCTGCTGATACATTTTTAGCCAGTACTCATTTACTTTAATTTCTTTCATAATTGCCGTAGCCCTTTGGTTATTATCCCAAAAACCAGGCGAAAGAGATAGTTGCCGGTCGGTATCTACTTTATATAAACGGTTCTCAACGTCAAAGAAACCTCCTCAGAACCAAAACACGGTCCCTCATATATTTAATCTGCTCTTGTGTCATAGTCAACAAAAGTAAGCTAATGAAACAATGAGCAAAAAATTTGTTTCCCCTCATTTTAAATTAAACCAAAAGTTAAGTTATATCTAATTTTCACCGAAAGAATGATAAACATCACCGAAGGCTGACATTTGTCATTTCAATCATGGGCTAATTGTATTACTTTGTTATTCGCTTTCCGATATTTTTCGCCCCCGATATTGGTATCGGAATTTTTCTTTCAAAAAACCATGCCAGGTACAATTTAAAATTGCAGGTTATGAAAGTAATTTGTGTTGGGAACTATCCTCCCCGTCAGTGTGGAATTGCCACTTTTACAAAAAATTTAGTTGCGTCATTACAATCTGCTGCTTCCAAACAAATGATCGATTTTGAAATTGAAGTGATAGCAATGAACGATCCGGACCAACAATATCCCTACCCTTCGATTGTTACAAAAACGATTCGCGATCAATTCAAAGACGACTATACTGCAGCGGCTAATTATATTAATCAGTCGGGAGCCGACATCTGTTTGCTACAACACGAATACGGTATTTTTGGAGGCGATAGTGGTCTTTTATTGATCGGGTTATTACGGCAACTGAAGATCCCCGTTGTTACTACTTTTCATTCTGTTTTACAAAAGCCAAACTTTCATCAAAAAGAAGTACTCAAAAAAATTGCAGCATACTCCTATGCGGTTGTTGTAATGAGTAAGCTAGCGATCGATTTTTTAAAAGAAATTTACGAAACACCCTCTGCCAAAATATTTTATATCGAACATGGAGTACCTGATTTTGAATTACTAAAATCGCTGTTTCCAAATCAACCGGAAACTTGGACGGGCCATGATGTATTATTAACCTTCGGTCTGTTAGGAAGAAGCAAAGGCATTGAAACTGCTATCAAAGCACTGCCAAAAATAGTTGAAAAACACCCCAAAGTGTTATACGTGATCATGGGCAAAACACATCCACATGTTGTTCGTTGTTCGGGTGAAGAATATCGCGATTCACTTAAAGAACTGGTTGTAAAACTCGGACTCGAAGAGCATGTGCAATTTATTGATGAATACACAAATGAATCCGATCTGGCCGCATATCTACTTGCTGCGGATATCTACATCACGCCTTATCATAATAAAGCTCAGATTACTAGTGGCACACTGTGTTATGCATTAGGAGGAGGCTGTGCTGTTTTCTCAACACCGTATTGGCATGCTGAAGAAATTCTGAAAAATGGAGTTGGCCGATTATTCGATTTTGGAGATTACAACGATTTATCTCAACAAATCAATGAAGTACTCGACGATCGGGATAAGTTGCAATTAATGCAGAAAAAAGCGTATGCTTATGGAAGAACCATATCCTGGCCATTGGTCGGTGATGCCTACCTGAGTATCTTCAAAAATATTGGTTTATTAGCAGCACACTATGAAGCTCACTTAAAATCGCAGTATCAATTAATCGACTATCCGTTCAACCCGCAACATATTATTCGGCTAACCGATCATACAGGCATTTTACAACACGCGCATGGTTGTACACCTAATTATAAAACAGGGTATTGTCTTGATGATAATTCGAGAGCATTGCTTTTAAGTATGATGGCGTATCAGCAATTCAAGGATCCAAAATACATTCAGCTCGTCATCAAATACCTTTCGTTCATCAATCACATGCAGCAAAAAGACGGAAGTTTAAAAAATTTTATGACCTATTCCAATACTACTTTCGAAAATGATGAATCTGAAGATGCTTTCGGAAGAACGGTTTGGGCCATCGGACATTTAATTCGATTTGCGCCCAGTGATACTTTATTTCAATTGGGTATCGAAATTTTCAATTGCCTGCTGAATCAGATTGAAAAGATGAAGCATGCACGTGGTTATGCAAATTGTATTCTGGGTTTATACCATTACACTAAACGGTTTCCAGATCAGGAGAGTTACACAAAAATAGTTTCGGATCTTGCTAATAAATTATGCGATGAATATGATCGTTATTCCAATGAGCATTGGCATTGGTTTGAATCGGTAATGACATATGACAATGGGCTAATGCCGGCCGCATTATATAAAGCATATAAATTAACGGGGAATGACAGATATTTTAGAATTGCAGAGCGAACCACTCAATTCTTAGAGTCAAAGTGTTTTTATCATAGCCACCTTTCACTAATTGGCAATCAGCGATGGTTGCGAATGGAGGAAGCATATTCTATGTATGGGCAACAACCCATTGATGCGATGGCAATGGTTTTGTTATACAACACTATTTATCGAATTAAAAAAGATGCAGATACAGCAGAGAAGCTGCGTAATTCATTTAAATGGTTTCTTGGCTTTAACGACCACGACCTACCATTGTATGATATGGAAACATGCGGTTGTAATGATGGTATCGAACAATTCAGCATTAACAGAAATCAGGGAGCAGAAAGTACCATTGCATACCATATTGCATGGCTGATTGCAGTGCCTTATTTCGGTGTGGAAATCAAAGCTGCAAAAGCCATTTTATCGGTTGAGAATTTTATTAATAGTTGATACTAAGTGCTTGCGATCAACTGGTTTATTGATATAGTCTTCTGCACCAAGTTCAAGTCCTTTTAATTTTTCTGCATCACTGGTATAACTAGTTAGAAATACTACTGGTATTTTAATATTGTGTTTTTTAATAAATTCCAGTAATTGATAACCATCTAAATTAGGCATTGAAATATCCGACAAAATCAGATCAAATTTATTTCTTCCAATTTCCATCAAAGCTATTACACCATCCGATGCTACCTGTACCTCGTAATTTTCTGCCTTAAGAATATGCGAAAGAATTGACTGACTCAACACTTCATCTTCCACTATCAGTATATTTCCTTTGGCTTTGATACCTGCGTTTGCGAATCTGGTACTGGATGGAATTAATTGTTGTAAGAGGTCTACTAATTTAACCGTTGCATAGGTAGAAGAGGTATCCGACATGGCATAGGGTAATACCAGTTCTTCGTTGTTGATGATTGAGCCACAAGAATAAACAACGTTTGGAACATAACCTTCTCTTTCTTCATCATTGGGAGAGATTAGTGGTTCAAATAATTCGCCAATTACAATGGTAGGATCATCCAAATCCAGGAGCATGGCACCAATACAATATTTACGCATCGTTCCAACACCATGCGTAATTACAAGCCATCCGTTTTTTGTTTCAATTGGCGATCCGCAATTACCAACTTGTATAAATTCCCATGGAAATTTAGGTTCCTGTATGCGTTTGGCATCGGCCCATAAATTGATGTCGTTTGAAAACATCACATAGTTGTTGATTCCATCAATACGCGAAAGCATGGCGTATTTACCATGGATCTTTCTGGGAAATAAAGCCATCCCTTTATTCTGAGCAATTTCACCCAGTATGGGCATGATTTTAAATTTGTAAAAGTCTTTTGTCTCAATCAGTTTTGGCATAATCGTAAACCCATTATAAGCTGTATAGGTAGCATAATAGCGCTCACGTCCATCATCATCAGTAAATTTCATAAATCTGGCGTCTTCTATACCATTACTTTCTGTTGCTGCTATTGGAAATATCACGCGATCTGAAATCCCTGTGTCGAGAGAGAATGTAATTTCATAGTGCGAAGCGCCCAGCCAGCTAATGGTTTGAATGATCTGCTTCTGTAAATCGTCTAACTTAGTTTCCCTTTTTGTTTGCTCAATTGCATTATACAATTCGTTATAGTCGAACTCATCTCCCAGCTTACCCATTACCGTGTTTACAATTGGTTGGTCTGCGTGCATTTCAGATAATTTCTGCTGGAAAAAACATTTTGAGTACACATAATTCTTAATCACTTCCGCCTCATCAATTAGTCTTCCGGTAGGAATCAATTCCAAATTATTTTTTGCATCCAATATTCCTCCCCTAAAAACAATGGAAGAAATGTGCCCCTCTCCTGTTGCTCTGAAACTAATGATCACTCTTTTCTCTCCGGCCTGCAAGCCACTCTGATCAGGGTCTTCCACTATCGACGGGTTGAAGAAAGCGGCTGATTCAATACTATATTCCGATGTAAAATAAGCTCCAATCAATAATTGCTTAAAGTCCGGCAAAGCATCTAAATCGTTTCCATGTCCATTCAACATATCGGCAGCCCTTCTAAAATGTTTTTGGAATATTTTGGATATATTTCTATGTCGCGCAGAAAAATCTCTTAGGGATTGATTCAGTGTTAATTTTGCCGCTTCATCAGGCATATCGGAAACCTTCTGAACAATAGATAGGACGCGGCTTTCAGGGCCCGGGTAAAAGAATCTGGCGATAACTCTTTTGGGGTCGCTATAAAAGCGAACAGGCTTCCTTACGATCGTAGTACTCATAGAACTAATTGTTCTATAAATATACCAACAAAATAACAATTGTTAGTTTTCGAAAAAACGAAAACGCCTTAATTTAGAAAAAAAAAACTACAAACCTCATAAGCCGGATTCTGTTTCTAAACTATCATTTATCTGGCCCTGTAATTACTTACAGGATCTTGCTGCCTACCCTGGAACTCAAACGAGCCGCCTTCAAACGTTCCTATACATGGCATTACAGCACCCAAGGTTTACCCGCGATACAGATTACGCTGTAAGGCTGTGTGCTTTTACCACACATTTTCACCTTTTCCTCCAATTGCTGGAGGTAGTTATTTTCTGTGGCACTATCTCTATCCTGTTTAAGAGGATGCCGGCTATTAACCGGTGGGTTGCCCTTTGCTGTCCGGACTTTCCTCCCCAACTTGCGTTGGAGCGATAGCTCGGGTTTGTAGCAAAAGCAAAGATACTTCAGTAGAAGAGAATTGTGTTTGTAATTTTAATGCAATCAATACTGGAAAAAGATTTCAGTTGCGCCATAGCCAAAACGCGGATCATATTTATTAAAGAAGTTTTTCACTTCTCTTTTGGCTTTCAACAGCTCATGAATTTCATCTTTTAATTTGCCTTTCCCCACTCCATGAATAATGATCAATGACGGCTGATAGTGTGCAATAGCCAACTCGCATTGCTTTTCAAACTCATTTAACTGTATGGTAAGTATCTCAAAATTGCTTAGATGCTTCCAATCGTTCGATAATTTTTCGATATGCAAATCCACAACCGATCTTGCCGGAGGCAGGTTCTGCCTGCCTTTTGAGGCATCATATATCTTGAATCCTTTTGCTGCAAGAGATTGGAGTTCAAATTTATCTTCTTCTATTTTATCGGGATACTGTTCGAATAACAAATAAGATATGGTGGGTGCATTGGTATCTTTCAACGCTTGAATTTTTTGAAAAATCTGTTTCGGTTTTATTTTCAAAGAGGTTTCAAAATGCACTGCCTTCTTTTTTTCGGGATTCAACAAAGAGAAATCAATATGAAAGGAAGGACTATCGTTCACAGCAGCAAAATCAATATCATGGATATAAAAATCATGAAAAGGTTGAATTTCAGAAACGAGTTCAAAATTGGTATCGTTTAAAAATTTCTGTTGATATGTAAACTGATATGCTTTTGGGGTGTGGTTCATGAGATACACTTTCAACAACTCCACCACTTCGTCATTGAAATCATCGATCCCAAATTTTGGTAGCAAACTTAGCCATACCCCATCTGCAATTTTTACTTTAGCAGGTTGCGGTTTTTCTTTGGGAACCTGATCAATATAGGTTTTCGGAACCGCTTTTTTTTCTGCCGCTCTTTTTTCTGTGAACCTTTTGAAATAAGGGAAATCAATTTGATCCATGTATGCAGGAAATTTTACCCCCCGTACTTCAATCAATACCATCTTATCGTTGATGATCTCAATTACTTTACCTTCTTCATTACTTAGTAACACCAAGATATCGTCGCCCACTTGATACTTCATCCTTCTATAACTTTATTGGCGGCAAATTTACAACAGTTGTTCTTCAGAATAGGAACTATTATGGTTTTAAGAATTAGCCAGCTTGCTTTTCCTTCTGCCATAAATCATATAGATGCTGAGCCCTAGTGCCATCCACCCAAAAAATACCATCCAGCTTTTTCCGGGTATTTCTATCATCAGGTATAAGCAACACAATACACCCAAAACAGGTATTAAGGAATAGTTTTTAATAAAGCTCAATACAGCAGTCAGCAATGCAGCCATAATAAATACAAGGAATAAAATTTCCTGATATACTTCTGTGCCTAGGTTTGAAATATCATTTATAATCCGCTCTCTGAACAAAATAAAAAACAAAGCAACAATCGCCGGAATAATGAATTTACCATTAATATAAGGTAGTTGAAATCTGCCTTGCTCCTTTGCTAAACGCGGTAATACCAACACACCTCCGCAAACCAATACAAAGGCAAAGAGGGTTCCAATGCTTGTTAAATCTGTCATTAATTTATCGTCCACAAACAATACCGGAATACCTACCAGAAAGCCTGTCATAATAGTTGCAAACCCGGGGGTTTTATATTTTTTACTGATGGAACTAAATTTTTTTGGCAACAATCCATCTCTGCTCATGCTCATCCAGATACGTGGTTGACCAATCTGAAAAACGAGTAATACACTGGTGGATGCAATTACGGCGCTTACCGAAATGATAAAACCAATTTTCTGCATATGTATCTTATCAAACACATAAGCCAAAGGATCTGCAACGCCATCAAATTCTTTAAAGTTCACCATACCGGTAATTACAAGGGTGGTAATTACATAAATAACGGTGCATATCAATAGTGAATACATCATTCCCCTCGGAAGATCTCGTTTGGGATCGGCACATTCTTCAGCAGTAGTAGAGATCGCATCAAATCCAATATAGGCAAAGAATACAGAGGATACCCCTTTCAGTACACCAGTCATTCCATTTGGTAAAAAGGGTGTCCAGTTACCCGTAGTTCCTTCCGAAAAAATATACCAGAAACCAATTATTGCAATAAAAAACAATACCACAATTTTGAGGCCTACCATAAAGTTTGCGCTCTTCTTGCTTTCACTGATTCCGATATACGCAAGTATGGTAATCAGTCCTACGATGATAAATGCAGGAAGATTCAATATCAGTTTCATCCCAAAAATTTCAGGCGCATTTGTATAAATTAATCCCGCCACTGATTTACCATTTGCAATCGCATCCTGATAAGCCATTGCCGCAGTTTGATGTCCGATGGTTAGCCATTCAGGCAATTCAACGTGTACGGCCTTTAACAAATTATTAAAGTAGGCACTCCAAGAAATAGCTACTACCACGTTACCAATGGCATATTCCAGAATCAAAGCCCAGCCGATGATCCATGCAATTACTTCTCCAAAACTTACATAAGAATAAGTATATGCGCTTCCGGAAACAGGAACACGTGAAGCAAATTCGGCATAACACAATGCGGTAAATCCACAGGTCACTGCGGTGATCAGAAAAAGAAATATTACACCCGGCCCTCCATTATAAGCTGCCGTTCCAATTGTTGAAAAAATTCCCGCGCCGATCACTGCCGCTACTCCCATGAAAGTAAGGTCTTTGACGCGCAAAACCTTTTTCATATCGTGCCCATGTCCATCCAACAACCCGGCATCATAATCTCTCTGTATATTCTCCAACGATTTTTTACGGAATAGCGAATTCGACATTCATGATTTTTTTGTGTCCCTCAAATTAACGGATAAAAGCCAAACAAAAAACAGAAGCTGCGCATTACAACTAATAGTCTCTCTCTATCAGGAAATCTGCAAGTTCTATCAAAGGTTTTTTACGTGTTGAAACTACGGCAATATCGTCGAGATGTTGCAAGGCAGTTTGTAGATATTTTTCTTTTAAAGAATTGGCCCAGTCGCCTACATTACAATCTTTGAAAATTGCCAATACAGCCTCTACTTTATCGGCAGGATTTTCTTTCATCAAAAGATTCAATTTATATTTTTGTTCTGCTGATGCCACTTCTAGCGCACGTATCAGCAGAAAAGTTTTTTTATTTTGCCGAATGTCCCCACCTGTTTCTTTCCCAAATTTTTCTGGATTTCCAAATGCATCTAAATAATCATCCTGAATTTGAAATGCAATTCCCAAATTTTTCCCGAATGCATATAAATGTTTGCGATTGCCTCCACTTGCACCGCCAAGTATTGCGCCCATTTCAAGACTTGCGGCCAATAATACAGAGGTTTTCAAGCTAATCATTTCAATATAATCGTCTAAAGAAACCTGTTCCTGTTTTTCAAAATCCATATCCAATTGCTGGCCCTCGCACACTTCCTTTGCCGTTTTATTAAATAGTTGAAGGATAGATTGGAGATTGGTTATTTGAATTTTATTCAGATACTCATATGCCTGAAACATCATTACATCACCTGTTAACAAAGCAGTACTTTCTCCATATTTTTTGTGTACTGTTTCCATTCCTCTTCGCAAACTTGCTGCGTCCATGATATCATCGTGGATTAAAGTAAAATTGTGAAAGAGTTCAATTGCAATTGCCACTTCGAAGGAATCGGGATGTATTGTATCGAATAATTCATTCCCCATCAAACACATAACTGGTCGGATACGTTTTCCACCAATGCCTAAAAAATATTCACCGGGATCGTACAAACTTGCAGGTTTTGAGGGAAAATGTCGTCGATCAAAAGCGGTTGAAAATAGCTTAACCAGTTCTTTAAATGAATGCATAGCACAAACCTAAATAATAATATAAAAGGTTAAACGAAAATCTTAACTATTCTTATGAAAGCTCCGGATTTAATTTTGGCATGATTTTTTGATAGTGTTTAAAAACAATTCCATGAAACGTGTATTTTTATTTTTTTGCCTGTTAACAGGTGTATTTGCAGCTTCTGCACAACAAAATAATGGCTCGAGTTATACTACAGCACTCGGATTAAAAATGTATCCCGGTGCTTTGAGCGTGAAACATTTTTTTGCTCCGGGTAAGGCAGTTGAAGGACTGGCTTTTATTTCGCAGGATGGATTCAGGATCACCGGCCTCTATGAGATTCACAATAGTTTGGGATCGGTAGAAGGCTTAAAATGGTATATCGGCGGTGGCGGACATATGGGCATCTGGAGCGATCGTTGGAAAACACAATATCCCGATCGAAATGCAAACGCAAGTATTGGTGTAGACGGCGTTTTGGGTCTTGATTATAAGATCAAGGGTGCCCCAATCAATGTTAGTTTCGACTGGCAGCCATCATTTAATTTCATTGGATACAATTATTTTGAAAGTGCTTGGGGCGGACTAGGTATCCGTTATACTTTTTAAATGAAAGCTGAAAGATGAAAAGCCTCGGAGAAATTCTTTGAGGCTTTTTTTATGGCTCAACTTATACGGGTCTGAAATAAGTTTGACAAAGGATTTGATTATTTATTTTATTGGTCCGATAATTTAAATAAACTATCTACAAATTCATCTTTGTTGAATAAGATTAAATCTTCAATTTTTTCGCCCACACCAATATATTTTACGGGAATTTTAAACTGATCGGCAATGGCCAATACTACCCCACCTTTTGCGGTTCCGTCTAATTTGGTGATGGACAAAGCTGTAACTTCTGTTGCAGCAGTAAACTGGCGGGCTTGTTCCACTGCATTTTGGCCGGTAGAACCATCCAATACCAGCATCACTTCGTGTGGTGCGTCGGGGATTAGTTTTTGTATCACCCTTTTTATTTTACTCAGCTCTTCCATGAGGTGAAGCTTATTGTGTAACCTTCCTGCTGTATCAATCAATACCACATCCGCATTTTTCGATATCGCGCTTGCTACGGTATCGTAAGCCACAGCACTGGGATCCGAACCCATGGCCTGTTTTACAATCGGCACGCCCACTCTTTCGCTCCAAATGGTTAACTGATCAACTGCAGCAGCTCTGAAAGTATCTGCAGCGCCCAATAGCACATTCATTCCCGCAGCTTTATAATGATATGCCAGTTTGCCGATAGTAGTTGTTTTGCCTACTCCATTTACCCCTACCACTAAAATTACATATGGCTTCTTCCCCGGAGGAGCAGTAAAGCTTTTGTAAGAATCTTCTACCGCGTCTACCAACACACCCTTAATCTCTTGTTGCAGAATTTGATTAAGTTCCGATACCCCGAGATATTTATCTTCTTTAGCTCTTTTTTCAATCCTTTCAATTATTTTGATTGTCGTTTCAATGCCTACATCCGCCCCCACTAATGCTTCTTCCAAATCGTCCAAAACGGCTTCATCAATGGAAGTCTTACCTGCAATTGCTTTGGTGATTTTTGCCAGAAACCCTTCCTTGGTTTTCTGCAATCCCTGATCTAGGCTTTCTTTTTCTTTTTTACCAAATAACTTTCCTAAAAAACTCATAAACGCTTTATTATACAGTGTTATACCATTCGCATTTAAAACCGACCTATCGCAAAATACAAAAAGCCTTCCCGAAAAAGGGGAAAGCTTTTCAATATATTCTTGTTGACCAATTATTTCTCGGCTAAGAAATCCTTCACCTTATCCTTGTGTACGATCGCTTCCTTGAAAGTGTACGCACCGGTTTTAGGGCTACGAACGGCCTTAATTACTTTAGTCCAGTTTTTTGCTTCAGCTGATGCTTTAGCATCTTTTACTTTAGCGTTTTTTGAAGCTGCCTTTGCCATGATTATTTAATTTCTTTATGAACGGTTACTTTTTTCAGAATTGGGTTGTACTTCTTCAGTTCAATACGCTCAGGCGTATTTTTCTTATTCTTTTTAGTGATATAACGGCTAGTACCCGCCATTCCACTGGTTTTGTGCTCTGTGCATTCCAGGATTACCTGAACCCTGTTACCTTTCTTTGCCATTGTATTAGGTAGTTTTCTTTGTTAATAGTTAGATCTTAGATCCGTTCAATCTCATTTCTTTGATCACTGTTGAAAGACCATTCTTATTGATCGTTCTTAAAGCTTCAGTAGAAACTTTCAATGTAACCCAACGGTCTTCCTCTGCGAAGAAGAAACGCTTTGTTTGTAAATTGGGCAGAAAACGACGCTTGGTCTTGATGTTTGAGTGAGAAACACTATTACCAGTTTGTGGCTTTTTACCTGTAACCTGACATACTCTTGCCATGACTCTTATTTTTTCGGGACGGCAAAGGTAGGGAAAACTAGCAATTTACCAATACCAAATCCCTTTTTTTTATTTAATTTATACACCAAAAGGGGAAAAATCCTTTTGATAACCGTTTCATCCGCTATTTTTCCACATTCGGCCTGCAAAGTTAGCGCTATTTATCAGTAACTAGCTGTATAACTCCTCTCTTAATTCCTTTACTCGCATATCTTCCATGTATTCGTCAAAAGTCATTAGACGATCTATAATTCCTTTTGGGGTCAGTTCAATGATTCTGTTTGCAACAGTTTGCAGGAAAGTATGGTCATGCGAAGTAATCATTACGATACCGGGGAAAGTTTGACAACCTTCGTTAAAGCTCTGGATACTCTCCAAATCGAGGTGGTTGGTAGGTTGATCAAGGATCACCACATTCGGGTTCTGCAACATCATCCTGCTAACCATACAACGCACTTTCTCTCCACCGCTCAATACATTGGTTTTCTTGGCAATATCATCCCCACTAAACAACATCTTGCCCAAAAATCCACGGATAAAAGGTTCATCAGCATCGGTTACATGCGCCGGAACAAACTGACGCAACCAATCCATCAGGGTTAATCCCTCGGTAAAAAAGTCGTTATTCTCAACAGGCAGATACGCTTTTGTTATGGTAGTACCCCATTCCATTTTGCCTGCTTCAAGCGGCTGATTGCCATTGATCATTTCAAAAAAACTGGTTACAGCCAATGGGTCGCGACTTAAAAAAGCGATCTTTTCTCCTTTATTGATGCTGAAAGTAACTTTATCAAATAGTTTCCTGCCATCAACCGTTTTACTCAGGTTCTCCACATTGAGAATTTGGTTACCCACTTCACGTAATGGTTGAAAAATAATACCGGGATATTTTCTGTTCGACGGCTCAATTTCTTCAATAGTCAATTTTTCCAAAGCCTTTTTTCTGGAAGTTGCCTGCTTGCTTTTTGAAGCATTTGCAGAGAATCGGGCAATGAAATCCAAGAGGGCCTGACGCTTTTCTTCGTTCTTTTTATTTTTGTCATTGATCTGACGACTCATCAACTGAGACGATTCATACCAGAAAGTATAGTTACCAGTGAAAGTCTTGATTTTACTGCGGTCTACGTCGGCCACATGGGTACAGATGGTATCCAAAAAGTGACGGTCGTGACTCACTACCAACACAATATTCTCGTAGTCGGCCAAAAAGTTTTCGAGCCATCCAATGGTTTCAATATCCAATCCGTTTGTGGGCTCATCCAATAATAAAATATCAGGATTGCCAAATAAAGCCTGCGCCAATAATACCCGCACTTTAAAATTGCTGGGAATATCTTTCATAAGGCTTTGATGTAATTCTTCTTTCACACCAAGGCTGCTCAACAATGTTCCTGCATTACTCTCCGCTTCATAGCCACCCATTTCTCCGAAATCGGCTTCTAATTCGCCTGCTTTCATTCCGTCTTCTTCGGTAAAATCTGCTTTAGCATAAATCGCATCACGCTCGTGCATGACGTCCCATAGATGCTTGTGTCCCATTAAAACCGTGTTCAGTACGGTGCATTCGTCAAATTCAAACTGGTTTTGTTTCAAAAACGACATCCGTTCGCCTTTTGAAATTTCAACCACACCTTTATTGGGTTCTATTTCTCCGCTTAATATTTTTAAGAAAGTAGATTTTCCGGCCCCATTGGCGCCAATTACCCCATAACAATTTCCTTTAATGAAATTGATATTTACCTCATCAAACAATACCCTTTTACCATACGCCAGGGTGATATTTCTTGCACTGATCATTGACTTTAACTGTTTTTCAGGCCGCAAAAGTAAGGTTTCGTTACGGGATTTGGAATTCGACTTTTTTCTTTACGATTTCATAATTCGGCTTTTGTCCTCAGGAGGCTGTTTTTATTTCACGCGGATGACGCGGATGAAGCAGATTTGCGCAGATTTTATTTAATTAGAGTTGCAAAATTAGTTTCCCCTCCAAACCATGGTTTGGAGGGGAAATATTTCTTTTACCTTTTATTTTTTATTCTCTTCTATTTTGACTTTTGGTTTTTGAATTTTGAATTTTGAATTTTAACTTTAAAATCACCATTCCGCTCTTGCACTGGGATGGCTGTCGAGGCCGGTAAACTGCGCAGACTGATATTTATGAAATGCAGTGATAGCAATCATTGCAGCGTTATCAGTACAATATTCAAAAGAGGGTATAAAAATTTTCCATCCATGCTTTTGACCCATTTCCTGCAAAGATTTTCTTAACCCCGAATTAGCGCTTACACCACCGGCCAAACAAATCTGCTTGATCCCGGTTTTTGCAACCGCTTTCTTTAATTTTTTAAGTAGAATATTTACAATGGTATATTGAACCGATGCACAAAGATCATTTAGGTTTTCTTCAATAAATCCCGGCTCCTGCTTTTGCAAAAAATAGAGAATCGATGTTTTTAATCCGCTAAACGAGAAGTCAAGTTCTGGAATCTGGGGTTCGGCAAATTTAAATTTCAAAGGATCTCCCATTGCTGCATAACGATCTATCAATGGTCCGCCGGGATAAGGCAGACCCAACAATTTAGCAGTTTTATCAAAGGCTTCGCCTGCAGCATCATCAATTGTTTCACCAATCACTTCCAGTTCCAGCGCCGATCTTGCAACTACAATCTGAGTATGTCCACCACTCACTGTTAAGCATAAGAAAGGGAACTGCGGCTTATTTTCCGGAATAAGATTTGCCAGCACATGAGCCTGCATATGATGCACTGCAATCAATGGCTTATCAAGTGCCAGCGAGAGCGATTTTGCAAACTGTACACCCACCAATAAACTGCCGATCAATCCGGGAGCCTGCGTAAAAGCAATAGCAGAAATTTTGGAGAGTCGTTCCTTTGCATCCAATGCAGGAAATGCTTCTGTGAGGCAGCGTTCCACAACCGGAACAATATTTTGCATGTGCGCTCTACTAGCCAGTTCAGGAACTACTCCACCATATTTTTCGTGAACAGATTGTGTTGCGATGCTATTCGACAATATTTTTCCGTCCACACAAACAGATGCAGAGGTTTCATCACAAGACGATTCGATAGCTAAAATGGTAACAGTTTCTGATGCATCCACGCAGCGAAGTTAATAGAAACGGTTATTATTATTTTGTTCTGATCGCAACTACAGGATCCATTCTTGCTGCAATAAACGCAGGAATGATGCCTGAAATAATTCCTAGTACAATACAAATACTGAGTGCCAGCGTAATAATATTGGGAGCTATAAATATCGGGAAGGGCAGGATGCTACTAAGCCCCAGCGCCAATAACCAAACTAAAAACAGTCCTACCAAACCACCAATAATACATAGGAATGCGCTCTCTATCAGAAATTCTGTAAGGATGGTTCCTTTTTTTGCACCGATTGCTTTCTTAAGTCCGATCTGACTGGTTCTCTCCCTCACGGTTACAAACATAATATTGGCAACACCAAAAGCTCCCACTATCAAACTCAATCCTGCAATGGCCCAACCACCGGCACTAACCTGTCCAAAGAAACCTTTAATCTGTTCACTAAACATGGCCACATCATTGCAAGAAAAATTATCTTCTTCAGTGGGGCTCAAACGTCTGAGCTGCCGCATTACACCTGTAAGTTCATCCTGCAAAGCCTTTGAAGAAATTTCCGGCCGGCCTTGAACTAATATAGATGGATTCGAAAAATCAGGATTATATACAGAGGCGAAATACTGGTAGGTAACCATCACACATTGATCATAATTAAATCCTCCAATCATGCTCTGACCCTGCTTCTGAATAATACCAACAACAATTAATCTCCTGCCACTATATGAGATCTCATTCCCTACAGCCTTCTCTGCTTTCCCGAATAATTCTTCAGCAACTTTATCTCCAATAATACAGTTAGGTGTGCCCCTCGTAAAATCAGATTCATTTAAATAACGGCCATAAGAAATGTCGATCGTTTGAATTTTATTGAACTCTTCAGAGACCCCATAAATGCCCACATTATTTAAAATATTATCCTTATAACTCACGTTCACATTGTTATTCAAAAAAATAGACGCATAAGAAGCCAGTTGACTTTTTTCACGAACTATTTTCATCTCCTCATATTTCGGAACGGGCCGCTTTACATATTTCCACCAAGGATAATCTGGACCGCCACCATAATTCCATTTGTCGATATAAATAGTATTGGTTCCAAGTGTTTTAATATCGTTTTGTACTTTCTGTTCCAAACTATCTACTGTTGCCAGCACACCGATAATACAAAATATACCAATGGTGATGCCAAACAATGACAAAAAAGTGCGTAGTTTATTTACCTTCAATTCCTGCAAGGCCATTTTAAAACTGGTCCAGAGAATTCCTAGTTGTTTTAACATGAATCAAATGTAAACAAGTCATTGGGTGTTTTTCCTGTTTTTATGTGAGCGGTCGTATGAAGTTCAGGCTGGCATTTAAAAATGAAGCAAGGGTTAATCAATTTTTCAAATTTATTCATTATAAAAATAACTAATGCATAAAAACCATATTAAATAAATCGTATAAAATCAAAGTTTTAAACAATGGCATTGGTTCATGCATTATTTTTGCATCGATTTCTCAAATCTAAACTTGCATTATGACCTGGAAACAAGTCTTCACTTCGTCCGTAGGAAAGAAATTAATTATGGGCTTCACCGGAATTTTCCTCATTCTTTTTTTAGTGGTACACGCGGGATTAAATGCCTGCATCTGGGCTAACGACAATGGCCAAATGTTTAATCAGGGCGCTCACTTTATGGGTGGCAACGTTGTTCCTCGCATTCTGGAGATCGGGTTATTTGTCGGACTAGTCTTGCATATTGTGCAAGGTTTGATGTTAGAAGTATCTAACCGTAGTAAAAGAGGAGTTGCTTATGCCAATAGTTATAAAGAAGGAAGTAAGTGGTATAGCAGAAGTATGGGAATTCTTGGAACCCTTGTTTTGTTATTCCTGATCCTGCACCTATCTGATTTCTGGTTACCCAATCGTGCTCATCAGAATTTTGTTTTGGGTGAAGAAATTAATTTATACGAAAAAATGAAAAATACTTTCAGTGTGTTGTGGGTAGTAATCGTATATGTGCTGGGATGTTTATCATTAGGCTATCATCTGGCACACGGATTTCAAAGTGCTTTTAAAACCATTGGAGTACACAACAAAAAATATAACCTGATGCTTACCGGTATTGGTTATGGTTTTTCAATCATCATCACACTGGCTTTTGTAATGATGCCAATCAGTTTTTATTTGGGTTGGCTGTAATCACAAATTTTAATTTCGAATGTTGAATACAATCCGCGAATAGCTTGCAATTCAACAAAACAAAAAACAGAATATTCTAATCATAGTAAACATTTCGATGTATGTTAGATGCCAAAATCCCTTCGGGGCCTTTAGACGATAAATGGACAGATTATAAGGGACATTGCAAACTGGTGAACCCTGCCAATAAACGCAAACTGGAAGTGATCATTGTAGGTACAGGTCTTGCAGGCGCATCTGCTGCCGCTTCACTTGGCGAGTTGGGATATAAAGTAAAAGCATTCTGCTATCAGGATTCTCCCCGTCGTGCGCACAGTATTGCTGCACAGGGAGGTATCAATGCCGCAAAAAATTATCAGAACGATGGTGATAGTATTTTTCGTTTGTTCTATGATACTATTAAAGGAGGCGACTATCGCGCACGTGAAGCCAACGTGCATCGGTTATCAGAAGTGAGTGGAAATATTATTGATCAGTGTGTTGCACAGGGTGTTCCATTTGCGCGCGAATATGGTGGTTTATTGAGTAACCGTTCTTTTGGCGGTACACAGGTTCAAAGAACATTCTATGCCGCCGGTCAAACTGGTCAGCAATTATTGATAGGTGCTTATCAGGCCTTGGAAAGACAAGTTGCACTAGGTAATGTAAAAATGTATTCGCGTCACGAAATGCTCGATATCGTTAAGATCGATGGTAAAGCCCGCGGTATTATTGCACGTAATTTGGTGACTGGAGAACTAGAACGACATTTTGGTCATGCAGTTTTATTGTGTACCGGAGGATATGGTAATGTGTTTTATTTGTCAACCAATGCAATGGGATGTAATGTTACCGCTGCATGGAAAGCTCATAAGCAAGGCGCCGCATTTGCTAACCCGTGTTTTACACAGATCCATCCTACTTGTATTCCCGTAAGTGGAGACCATCAGTCAAAATTAACACTGATGTCAGAATCTCTGCGTAACGATGGACGTATCTGGGTACCTAAAAAGAAAAACGACGAAAGAAAAGCGATCGATATTCCGGAAGAAGAAAGAGATTATTATCTGGAGCGCAGGTATCCTGCCTTTGGAAACCTTGTGCCACGCGATGTTGCATCGAGAGCCGCTAAAGAAAGATGCGATGAAGGCTATGGCGTAGGTACCAGCAGGCAAGCTGTTTATCTTGATTTCGCAGATGCCATTGTTCGTTACGGAAAGATTGAAGCAGGTAAGGAGGGAAACGACAATATGAGCATCGAAGAAATCATTGTGTTGGGTAAAGAGGTAGTGAAGGAAAAATATGGTAACCTATTCGACATGTACGAAAAGATTACAGGAGAAAATCCTTACGAATTGCCCATGCGTATCTACCCTGCTGTACACTATACCATGGGGGGGCTTTGGGTTGACTATGAATTACAAACATCTGTTGCTGGTTTATATTGTTTGGGTGAAGCTAATTTTAGTGATCACGGTGCGAATCGTTTAGGAGCTTCTGCACTCATGCAAGGATTGGCAGATGGTTATTTTGTTATTCCATATACTTTGGGAAATAATCTGGCAGAAGAAATTTATAATAAAGCAATCGAAACTTCACACCCTGCTTTTGAAGCAGCAGAGAAGGAAGCATCCGACAGGATTCAAAAACTGATGGGCGTTAAGGGTAAGCAATCTGTAGAAAGCTTCCACAAACGCCTTGGTAAGATTATGTGGGACAAATGTGGT
>JAIEMK010000050.1 GCA_019752295.1 Chitinophagaceae bacterium
AGCGTGTTTATTTCATTCATCAATGAATGTGCTCTTTATAAAGAGTTATTCAGGGTGGAGTGTGAGTATCAAAGTCAAATCTTTTCGAGGGTTAGTGTTCCTATACAAAATGTTTCTTTTGGATACATTAACCCCAGACTTCAGTCTGGGGATGACAGGCTCTGTCTGGATTTTGGTCCCGAGTGCTCGGGATTAGCCCATCACCCATCCGCTTAGATCATTTACATCAGAATCAAAAAAGCATGAGGGCTAAAGCCCAGTGTTTGTGCGTGTTTCGTAGGATCCCCAGCTTAAAAGCTGGGGTTAATGGCTGCGTATGAAATTCTGCTTTAGAATGCATTAGACCTACACTTTCCACAAGCTCCACTAATTTAATTATCCCTTAACTTAATGACATTGGGCTGAAGCCCAGTGATTTTGGTAGTTGCGCGTACCCCTATAAAAGCTAGGGTTATTGTCTCCGAACAAAATGCTTCTCTTGGATACACCAAATACAGTTTTGGTAAAATGGGGGAGTCTGATTTTTTTTTAATAAATATTTACCCTATTTTTCATTTGGTAAAAAAGTATTTAAAAATGAACATTACAAAAATTTGTCACCAACTGGAATATTTGTTAACGAATCCCGAGCACTCGGAACCAAAATAGATTAACACATGAAATAAGCATAACAAAAATTTGTCACCAACCGGGATGTTTGTTAGCGAATTACATGTAACCAAAATCAATAAAAAACATATGAAACGAAAAGAGTTTATAAAAACAAGTATGCTTACTGCTGCTTCCATAGCTTTTATGCCGGCATCTTCTTTATTTGCTGCTTCCGATGATGGTAATAAAGTTAAGATTGCACTGATTGGTACCGGCTTGCGCGGACAGAACCACCTGTCCTTATTATTAAGAAGAAAAGATGTTGACCTGGTGGCGATTTGCGACATTGATGACAGAATGCTCAACGATGCCAAGTTGATGATTACCAAAAGTGGAAAGCCCATGCCCGAAATTTTTACTGGCAGCGACTATGCTTGGAAAGATTTACTGGCTAAGAAAAAATTAGATGGGGTAGTGATTGCAACCCCTTGGGAATGGCATAAGCCAATGATTATTGGTTCGCTTGAAGCGGGTGTAAAATATGTGGGCTCTGAAGTGGTGATTGGCATTACACTGCAGGACCATTGGGATGTTGTGCGAGCCGCAGAAAAATACAATGCACACGTAATGATGCTTGAAAATGTGTGTTACCGCAGAGATGTTATGGCTGTTTTGAATATGGTTAGGCAAGGACTCTTTGGAGAATTGATTCATTTACAAGGCGGCTATCAGCACGATTTGAGAGGCATAAAATTCAACAATGCCAATGGCGAAAAAGGAGTGGAGTTTGGCGAAAAAGCATTCTCTGAAGCCAAGTGGCGAACAGCACATTCTGTTAACCGTAATGGAGATTTGTATCCAACACATGGTATTGGTCCCATTGCAAACTATATCAATATCAACAAAGGAAATCGCTTTACATCGCTCTGCTCTTTCTCTTCCAAAGCACGCGGATTGCATAATTATATTGTGAAAAATGCCGGTGAAAACCATCCGAACGCAAAAGTTGATTTTAAGTTGGGCGATGTGGTAACCACAAATATTCAATGTGCTAATGGAGAAACGATTTTGTTACAACACGATACCAACCTACCTCGTCCGTATTCGTTAGGCTTTCGTGTTCAGGGAACTGAGGGTCTTTGGATGGATGTGAATAAGAGTATTTATATTCAGGACAAATCTGCTAAAAATGATCAGTGGGATGAAGCCAAAACATGGTTAGATAAATACGACCATCCTTTGTGGCAAAGATGGAGTAAGGATACGGAAGGTGCCGGACATGGCGGGATGGATTTTTTTGTGATACATGCTTTTATTGAGTCGATCAAAAAAAATATTGAAACGCCTTTGGATGTATATGATGCAGCAACCTGGAGTGCCATTACACCTTTGAGTGAACAGTCAGTTAAAATGGGAAATAAAACGATTGACTTCCCTGATTTTACACGCGGAAAGTGGATGCAACGAAAAACTATATTTGCTTTGAATGATGCTTTTTAAAAAATAGATGCTGTTGTTGACTAGTCTAGTACCTCACATTCAAACCCTTTGTCTTTTATAAGCAACATGATCTTTTCGGCCTCTACAGTTTCTCCTTCCACTCTCAATATGTTATCGCAATCGGAAAGGTCAAAGTTGACCTTTAAAAAAGGAAATACATCATTGAGAGTGGATAGGATTTTTTTACTGTTGCCTAGATTCTTAATATTAGTTTTAAAAACTTCGACCATTCTTTGATTTGTAAATGTGATTGTTGTAAAATGTTATCTCACCATTGGTAAGTATTTTTCCCTCTCTTCAAATAGCACCCAAATAAGCACGGCCAATAGAATAAAAGCCATCGCATAGCCAGACGATAAAAAAAATGCTGTTAATACAATGCCTATCATTACTGGAAAAATGATGATGGCTCCTAATGCCCTGAGTTTCGGGATAATTATTAAAATACCTCCGGTAATTTCTGCAAAGGCAACCAGCGGCATTAACCACTTAATCTGCATGAATGCACCAAACATACTCTTTACATTCTCCGGCATATCTTTCGGAACCGGTAGGTAGTTAAAAATTTTGTTTAACCCTGCGTTGATAAACATGAGCCCGAATAAAATGCATACTGCAAATAGAATTTTCTTTTTCATTTTAATTGTTTTGAGGTTTTGAAATTTTATTATAATTAAGCAGCCAATGATTTCCGAATTTGTCGGTAAGTCCGCCAAAGATTGCATTCCAAAAAGTATCTTCCAATGGATGCGTTTTTACACCGCCTTTGGAGAGTTTATGGTAACATTCTTTTAGATTCTTTTCGCTCAAACAATTCAGCAACAACGAAACACTATTGCCTTTCAGTAAACCGGTTTCACCTACCATGTCTGAAGCCATCAACACCATATTTTCGTTTCTTAACTCAGCATGCAGAATACAGTTTTTCATCTTTTCCGGCATCTTGGCTGCCATTGGCGATTTGCCAACAGTTTGGAAAATTAATTTCCCTCCCAAACAATTTTTATAGAAGGTCATTGCTTCACGGCAATTACCATTAAATGTAAGATATGAATTAAGCGTACTCATTCATTTTATTAATTCATTACATTAAACATCCAGCGAATGCCAAAGCGGTCTAAACAACAACCCCAGAGACCCCAAAATTGTTCACTCAATGGGGCATTGTCGCTGCCGCCTTCTGAAAGTAAATTGTATAGTTTATGAGCTTCTTCTCTTGTATCACAGTCCAGATTAATTGTTGTATTGTTTCCTATCACCACTTTATGTCCCATGCTCTCCAGCATATCAGTTCCCATAATTAGGGTGCCGCCTAAAATGGGCATGGATACATGCATCACACTATTTAAATCTTTTTCCGACAACTGCGGGCCGCCGGGCTGTGGGGGCGCATCTTTGAGTCTCATGAGTGGCGTCGCAAAATCTGTATTAAAAACAGATTTGTAGAAGTTAAAGGCTTCTTCGGTGTTACCCTGAAAATTCAGGTAGATAGATACTTTTGACATGATTTTAAATTTGGTGTTTGAATAGTTAATTGACCATACAAAGATGGTAGCCCGGAATGAATTTTACAGGTGGCAGATATGTCAGTTTAAAGGGTAAATTGTGACAGAAAAGGTTTTTATCTTTAGTTTATGAAATGAGCATAACAAAATGTTGTCGCCAACCGAAATGTTTGTTAGCGAATTCTCTGGCTAAAATCAAATAATAAATACATGAAAAAAGTATCCATACTTGTTCCAGAATCGTCGGTGATGCAGGCAGTTGCTGATCCCCAATATTTATTTACGGTTGTAAATCAATTTTTATTGGCGTCAGGAAAATCTCCTTTATTCGATGTGGAACTTGTTGGTGTTAGAAAGGAGGTGAAATTGAACAATGGCATGTTTTCGGTGCATATCGATAGGCAATTAAAAGATATAAAGAAAACTGATTTAGTTTTTATACCGGCATTGTTTGGAGACATGTCGGCTGCTATTGAAAAAAACAAAGCAGCATTGCCCTGGATCGTGGAGCAATATAACAATGGCGCGGAAGTTGCATCGCTATGTGTTGGGGCTTTTCTTTTGGCTTCAACAGGATTACTAAATGGTAAGAAATGTTCAACACACTGGGGTTTTCAAAATGAGTTTAGGGAAATGTATCCTGAGGTAGAAGTTGTAGAAGGTAATATTGTAACAGAAGAAAAAAGACTTTACTCAAGCGGCGGTGCCAGCTCTTACTGGAACTTATTATTGTATCTGGTGGAAAAATATACCGACAGAGAAACTGCAGTGTTGGCATCTAAATATTTTGCTATTGATATCGACAGAGACAGTCAGTCTGCCTTTGCCATGTTTAAAGGGCAGAAAGACCATCGGGATACTGAAATATTAAAGGCGCAAGAACATATTGAAAAGAATATTCAGGAAAAAATTAGCATTGATGAGTTAGCCAAAATTTATGCCATAGGTAGGCGTACATTTGAAAGAAGGTTTAAAGAAGCAACTAATAATACCGTGTTAGAGTATATTCAGCGGATAAAGATTGAAGCTGCTAAAAGACAATTTGAAACCAGCCGAAAAAATATCAGTGAAGTAATGTATGAAGTTGGTTATACAGATACCAAGGCCTTCCGTGATTTGTTTAAAAAATTAACCGGACTTACACCTGTTGAATACAGGAATAAGTATAATAAAATGGCTTTTGCATAGTTCTAAAATTTGTTTGTTCGCGAATCCCGAGCACTTGGGTCAAAATTAATTAATAAACACATGAAATGAGCATAACAAAAATTTGACACCAACTGAAATGTTTGTTAGCGAATTACATGTAACCAAAATAAAATAATAAATACATGAAAGCATTAATTTGTATAACACCACATCAACTAGATTATGCAGATATTGCGGTGCCAATAACGGCGGATGGAGAAACTTTATTAAAGATTGAAAGAGTTGGTATTTGCGGAACCGACCTTCATGCTTATGAAGGAACGCAACCTTTTTTTAGTTACCCGAGAATTTTAGGGCACGAATTAGCAGCAACAATTGTTACAACAGATGCAGAAGGTTTTTCTGTTGGGGAAGCGGTAACTTTTATTCCGTATTTCTATTGCGGTACCTGTATTGCATGTAGGATGGGCAAATCAAATTGTTGTGCAAAAATAAATGTGTGCGGTGTGCATATAGACGGCGGTATGCGGACGTTTTTAAATGTTCCTTCATATAGTTTAGTGCATGGAAACGGATTAAGTTTTGATGAGCTTGCATTGGTAGAACCATTGGCCATTGGTGCACATGGAGTAACACGGGCAGCGCTTATTTCGGGAGAATATGTTTTAGTAGTTGGTGCCGGCCCAATTGGATTGGGCACCATGGAGTTTGCAAGAATTGCGGGTGGTAAAGTAATTGCAATGGATATTAATGACGGCAGATTGCAATTTTGTAAAGATAAATTGGGTGTTGTTGATGTTGTAAACCCGGCAACTGAAAATGCAACAGAGAAATTAATGAAAATTACTAATGGCGATATGCCAACTGTTGTTATTGATGCCACAGGAAGCTTAAAAGCAATTAATAATGCATTTCAATTTTTAGCACACGGCGGAAGATATGTATTGATTGGGTTGCAAAAAGGAGACATAAGTTTCAGTCACCCTGAATTTCATAAAAGAGAAAGTACATTGATGAGCAGCAGAAATGCAACACGTACAGATTTTGAACATGTAATCAACTCCATGAAAAAGGGGTTGGTAAAACCTACAACCTATATAACGCATCGTGTAAAATTTGAAGAAGTAAAAGATAATTTTGAAAGTTGGCTCGATCCTGCAAATGGAGTGATAAAGGCGATTGTTGAAATTCCATAGTAATCAAATTAAAGTATCAATTAATCAAAACAAAGCATTTTGCATCCACTAATTATTAAATAAAAATCAAGCGATGAACATAGCGCAAAAAATGATAGATGCACAGAATAATGCAAAAGGGGCTGTCTCAAACTTATCCAATATCTAATTATTTTCAATATCTTTTATATTTAATTGCATATAATTTTACTATTTTTGTTTATTTTATATTTAATTACATATAATTTACTTAAATTCGAATTATTATATCTAAAAGCATATAATAAATGGAAACCCTTTCTGATTTTGTTAAGCGTAGGCGGAAACAAACCGCATTAAACCAGCAGGAATTTGCTGAACGTGCTGGTGTGGCCCTTACTGTACTAAGAAAGATAGAACAGGGAAAGGGATCACTCCAACTAGATAAAGTGAATCAAGTATTAAAAATGTTTGGTCACGAATTAGCACCAGTAAATAGCCGGGAATTGAATATTAAAGAACCCAATGAATCATGAGGCAAGCAATTGTATTATATGATAAACTGGTTGCAGGAAAACTTACTGAAACCGATGACGGGGAATACCTATTTCAGTATGATCCGGCTTACTTGGAAGTAAAAGATTCAGAGCCAATTAGTCTTACAATGCCATTACGTTCAGAGCCTTACACAGACAAGCGCTTATTTGCATTTTTTGAGGGGCTGATACCTGAAGGATGGCTACTTGATATTGCAAGTAAAAACTGGGGAACTTTCTTATATCACTAGACGAATAGACCGAACTCCAACCGGTAGGAAAATTCATATGCTTGACATGTTTCAATTGTTGGAAGCTGTAGATAAATACAAAAGTTCAATGGAAAAAATTGGAAAAGCAATTGATGCTTTTTCAGATAATACATTATTAGATAAACTGTATTTTTTTGAGATGGCAGTATTCAGTTTTCTTACAGGGAATAACGATATGCATCTTAAAAACTTTTCATTGATACATGATAATGGTACATGGCACCTTTCGCCTGCATACGATCTTCTTAGTGTAACAATTTCCAATCCTGTGGATACGGAAGAATTAGCCTTAACGCTAGAGGGGAAAAAAAGAAAATTGCACAAAAGTAATTTTGAACATTTAGGTTATAGGCTAGGGCTTACTGAAAGACAGGTGACAGCATCGATGAGAAGGTTTGAACGCAACCAATCCATCGCATTCAAATGGATCGAAAATTCATTTTTATCAGATGAATTTAAGGATCAATACAAGAACTTAATGGCTCATCGTTATACTCTGTTGGCTTAATCGTTTTTCTGAATGGTGTTTGAAATTTTATCCAGTGGAATTATATATAATTCATCAGGATAATTTGGTATGATTATTATCAGCTTTTATTAGGCCAATCCGATCTAATTTTATAGGGTAAACCACGCCTACTCAGGTTGCCAATGACTCCCCTCCTTATATTGGCACGAATAGACTTCTCATTCACTTAAATCAAATATAATGAGAACTAGACACGTCATGCATGTTCATCCACTGCTCATTCTTGGATTTTTATTTCTGTTCAATCTTGCTTGTACCAAATCGGGTGGTTCAATTATTCCTGCAAATGAAAAAGTGTATACTACCGTGGACAGAACCATTGTGCAAGATCCGGTTCCTGTTTTCCCTCCGTTGTTAAATCCAAATGATGTATCCAAATTTTCGCAATATGGATATGGGTTTTGGCACTACGGACCTGAAGTTCCATATCAAAAAAGAGTGGACTTGATGCCTGCGGGTTATACAGGAGATAATGTGAGCAACGCAGCGCTTTTCCTTAATTTCTTTTCTTTCTCCGACATTCATATCACCGACAAAGAATCTCCGGCTGAGGCGATCTACTATGGGTATAAATGGAATGTTATTTCAGGCTACTCGCCAGCAATGTTATACTCAACACATATGCTAGATGCAACTGTAAAAACCTGAAAGCTATCCTACTTGATTTTCGAAGCCATCTAATTTAATTCAGGATTCTGACCCTGTAATTATAAATGCCCTTATCGGTTTTGTATTCTATTGTAAATTCTTCATTATTAAAAAAAATCACTCTAAATTTAGTATTGTTTTCTTTTTCAATTTTTGATTGAACATAAATAAAACCGCTTTCTTCATTAATGGAATTCAATTCCATAGTTTTATTAATTGTTTTTACTTTAATATCCGTGTTTGAGTTAAACGGATCTAAAATATTAAAAACATTCTCGAATTCGTATAGGTTTATCACAGAGAACAGTTTTCTATTGCCTATCACTTGTTTGAATTCTTCAATTGAAGGTTGCTCACTAGAATATGCGATGCCTGAAATCGTTGTTTGTGTGGGTTGGCCAGCTTTTGTTGACTTGCCATTCGGATCAGTTTCTCCGGGAATATTATCAGTAGTATTTATTTGTGTTTGATACACAACATTTGCTCCCTGCATTGCGGCTGTGATTTTCATTTTTCTAATAGCTCTTTCTTTTACCTTTTCAATTGAACTTAACACAGTTGTACCTTTAGCCTTTGCTCCAGCTTCTCCTATTTTGTATAGACCTTTTACTTCTTCAAAAACCTGCGAAATTGAAACATTTTCGTAGTCAAGTCCTGATTTCACAGTTTTGTAACCACTCAGATTAGAAAATGTTTGTACCCTTCCTGATTTGAATACTATTTTCTTTATAACATTCTTATTTAAGTTATTCAATAAGTCTTCATTTTGATAAGAAAATTTAATGCTGTTTTCTCCAATTTCTTTAACGTTAGCAACAATTTTTCCTGTAGTACTATATATGGTATCATATTGAGCAAACGCAAAATATGGAAGTACAAAAAATAATAATAAAAAGTGTCGAGCTGGTTTCATGTAGTGAGGTATATTTGGTTTACAATTACAATTTACTGAAATATATCATAATAATAATGTAATGAATCAGGATTCATTACAGAAAACGAGGTGTAAAATTATAGTAAAGAGCTTGTCAGATAATGTATTGTTTATACTCATTTGAACATCTAGGTTTTGGGTTTGGGCTAACAGAAAGACAGGTGGCCGCATCGATGAGAAGGTTTGAGCGTAACCAATCCATCGCATTCAAATGGATCGAAAATTCATTTTTATCAGATGGATTTAAGGATCAATACAAGAACTTAATGGCTCATCGTTATACTCTGTTGGCTTAATCGTTTTTCTGAATGGTGTTTCTTATGACTGCAAATTGGTGAATGTGGCATTTCAGCATCAACAAATAGAATCTGTGGCAATCCAAATGATCCTTGGCTATGCAACTAATAGAGGCTTCGTTTATTTATTTTCCAAGTAAGTTTTTTACAGACTGATGCAAGCCTTTGCTCAAAGGAACTCCGGGCAATCTGAGGAAGTTTTCGATCAATCCCATTTCTGTCATAAACGCTTTCACACCGGCAGGATTATTTTCTGCAAACATAAGTTCGTAAGCAGCAATCAGTTGGTCGTTAATATTTTTAGCACCAGCAAAATCTCCCTTCAAACAATGTCTCACCATATCAGAAAATTCTTTTGGATAAGCATTTCCTGCAACGCTGATTACGCCATCCATTCCACAGGCAAGCTGAGGTAAGGCAAGGGCATCATCACCACTCACAATCAAAAAATCTTCGGGTCTGTCGCGCAACAAAATCATACACTGCGCCATATCGCCACTGGCTTCTTTAATTCCAACAATATTTGGAATATCGTTTGCAAGTCTTAATGTGGTATCGGCGCTGATATTGCGGCCTGTTCTTCCGGGAACATTATACAGTATCACTGGTTTCGGAGATGCTTCAGCAATGGCTTTATAATGATAATACAGACCTTCCTGCGAAGGCTTGTTATAATAAGGAGAAGCGCTTAATACGGCAGCAGCCCTATCCAAAGGTATCTGATAAAGATCTTTAATTAGTTCATGTGTATTGTTTCCACCAACACCTACCACAACGGGAATGCGGCCGGCCACTTTATCAAAAGTATGGTTAACGATATCAATTTTTTCCTGTTTATCCAAAACAGGCGTTTCACCAGTAGTACCAAGCGTTACTATGTATTCAACACCACCATGAATCATTGAATCAATTACTTTGTCCAACGCATGATAGTCTATTTCAAAATTCGATTTAAATGGAGTGATCAGTGCTACACCGGTACCACGAAGGGTTTTACGTAATGACATACTTAAAATATATTTATAAATCTACCTGTTACATGCAGGCGAGTGAAGTTAAGAAATTGTATCAATCTGTTCTTCCTCTTCTTCAAATTCTTCCCAGAAACCCATCTTACAATATTTTGCAATGCGGTTGTTGACGCGCTCTTCGGGACTTTTCTTTTTTATCTCTTCTAAAGATTTTAGGATACATTTTTTTAATATTTCTGCTGCCGCAGCATAATCCCAGTGTGCACCGCCATCGGGCTCGTGTACAATTTCGTCTACGAGTCCAAAGCCTTTCATATCGGTTGCAGTTAGTTTCAATTGTTCTGCTGCAGTTTCTTTTTTATCCCAGCTACGCCATAAAATAGAGCTACAGCTTTCGGGAGAGATTACCGTGTACCAGGTATTTTCCATCATCAGGGTTTTATCACCTACTCCAATTCCCAGAGCACCACCACTTGCACCTTCTCCGATAATCACAATAATGATTGGTACTTTTAAACGAATCATCTCATAAATATTTCTGGCAATGGCCTCTCCCTGTCCGCGTTCTTCTGCTTCCAGTCCGGGATAAGCGCCGGGAGTATCGATCAGGCAGATCACGGGCTTATTAAATTTTTCAGCCAGACGCATCAGGCGAAGTGCTTTACGATAGCCTTCCGGATTAGCCATTCCAAAATTGCGCATCTGGCGCGTTTTGGTGTTGATTCCTTTCTGTTGACCAATAATCATCACCGTTTCTCCATTCAGATCGGCAAAGCCGCCTACCATGGCTTTATCGTCGCGCACATTCCTGTCGCCATGCAGCTCCAGAAAATTAGTGGTCATATTTTCGATATACTTGATGGTATAGGGCCTGTCGGGGTGGCGGCTTAATTGAACCCGCTGCCAGGGTGTAAGAGAAGCGGTAATTTCTTTTCTCTTTTCAATTATGGAAGCCTCTAATTGATCGATTGTTGAGCTATAGTCGATCTTTGGATTCTTCTCTGCTAATTTTTTTGTATCATCAATTTGTTCATATAATTCCTTAATAGGTTTCTCAAAATCTAAAAATTGTCTATTGGGGTATTGAGGCATAATCGTTGTTTGAGACGGTAAAAATAAGGTGAGAATCTTTTTTTTAAAAGATTTGTTTATAAAACCCCTTTCCCCTTATCTTTGCCATCCGAAAAAAAACAGCAGATGGTGTTTTTTTAGGTTATGGATCGGTAGTTCAGTTGGTTAGAATGCCGCCCTGTCACGGCGGAGGTCGCGGGTTCGAGTCCCGTCCGGTCCGCAAGAGGCTGTCTCAAAAGGGATAGCCTCTTTTTTTATGGAAAAAAGTCTTTAGAGGAGGTTTATACACTTTATGCATAAAATTCAATTTTATGTCATTCATAAGAATTATGGTTCACACAGTGTGGGGTACAAAAGAAAGAATTCCTTTTTTGAATAATGAAATTCGCCCGGCTATTATTAATCACATTAAAACAAATGCAAACTCTAAAGGAATTTTTATTGATAGAATTAATGGACATTCTGATCATTTTCATTGACTAATGGGCGAATGAGTATTTTGCTGTATCAGTAAGTGCGAATAGGTTAGAACAGGTTCGATGGTATATCGAGGGGCAAGAATTACATCATAAAAAAGTTACGTTTCAAGAGGAGTATGACGAGTTTATCAAAGAATACAAGAATGGTGAGGGTTAAAGCCCAAAATCCACACAGAGCCTGTCATCCCCAGACTGAAGTCTGGGGTTAATGTATCCAAAAGAAGAATTTTATTTCAGAGACACTAACCCTAGCTTTTAAGCTAGGGGTACTATTCAACTCCCCTACGACATTGGGCTTTAGCCCAAACGTTATGATGACTTCTAAGCGATATAATAGTTCTAATTGGAAATGTGGAACATGAGGAATAAAGTTTGAAATTAAAGGGGGCGGAGTACTTACTACTGTTTATTTACTCATCTGCAATGGCGTAATTAAAAAATACTGTTGATTGCTGTAAAAGCTGGCAGGCGAAAAATCGATACCCGTAATAAGGGGCATTGATTTTGAAAAAGGAATATGATATCTTCCAGTGGCATTCATGAGTTGCCAACTCGATTCGGAGCAAACCATATTATCGTTTCCATACAAACCATAATTTGTGGCTAAAGGATTGGTATTGTCACGATTTTTTTGCGCCATATCTCTTGCTTTATTCCACAATTGTTCAGCTTCGTCTTTATTTAAAGGTTGGGCAACACCCCATGGATTTTGTCTTAATGAAGCAACAGAAGTTTCTCTGTCTTGATACCTTTTATAAAACTCTTCTTCCGAAATAAGCCTCGGCCCTTCAGTTGCCTGATTATCTAAAAACATTCGCTTACCATTCACCACTTTTACACAGGTTACTGTATGCGTAACATTGGCATTATTATCATTTGCCCAAGCATCTAAACTCGCCTGCTTTGCACTAAAATAGTCGTTACCGGAAGTTGGACCAATCAGAATTACATCACCGGCTTCAAGCTGACCAGCATTTTTGTGGGGGATCATATCGCCTAGCGTGTTTAATCCGGAATCTTTTTTTTGTAAATTCTGATAATACTGTTTGCACCAATAATTCTCATGATTTAAGCGCTCGCGAATCATTTTCTGTTGAAAAACTAACCAAGAAGAATCCAACCGGTCGAGCCCCGATTTTTTTGGTTGATAGTTAGCGTATTGCAAACTGGAACTGTCTTTCAGGAATTTGTAAGCCTTCATTAATCGCTTGTATTTCTCCACTCTTAGCGCCAACTCCACTCTTTGTTTTTCGCCCTGAATGGTTGTTACTAAATAGGTGGGTTGCACTGTAACTTCTTTTACCTGCGCATAATTTTTGGCATTGGAACTAAAAATGGCGTTTACCATGCTCTGTGCTAGCATTCCTGAAATCATTGAATTCATATTATAACCCGACGAGTTGCTGGTATTGTACCTATTAATTTTTTGACCGGTAATATTTTCCAATTGACCTATTGCAGATTGGCAAAAACTAATCTGAGATTTTATTAAGAGAAACAGTATCAGCATCAACTTTATCTTGAACATTATTCATTTTTTTAAACGTTAATTCTGCAACATAATTTCCCATTCACTAATCCTTTGTTTGGCAAACTGCTCATCTGCCAAATTGGGATTGAGCAACAGAAATTTTTTCATGTTATAAATAGCAGAATATAATTTATTGGTCTCAGCAAATAGTATCGCGATATTCAAGTATGCGCTAGGATAGGCAGTTGCATCAATGGCTATGACTTTTCTCAGTAAGCTAATCGCTTTTTCGTACTGATATAATTTGGCATAAGCATCGGCCTGAATAATATTTTTTCGCTGCTCTTCAGAAGCCACTGGTTTTGCAGGCGAACTTTTATAAGCTATTGCCATTTGTTCAAATCCATGCATGTTAAAACTCAGGTCATTAGTTAGCATCTGAATCTTAGTTAATTGATTCATAATTGACTTTAGCATCATCTGCCTTTCATTTCTAACAGAAATAATGGTACTCCCCATTTTCAATTTATATTCAGTAATTGACATTCCATTTTGGATATTACTGTTTGTTGTATTGATTCTCAATTTATAATCGGACATTTCAAAAAAACGGATTTCAGCAATTTTATTGTTATTGCAAATAAAGCGGACTGATTGATCAGAAAGTTCAATATTGAGTGGAGAGCCCAGATTGTACGCTATATTCCCCATGTCTTCATTTATCTCATACCACTTTGCGTTTAGTTGCAACTGATAGTATAATTCTCTTTTTGTTTTTTGCAAATCATTCCTCCATATTGCATTTTTTTGGGCTACTGCTTTCAGGGCACTGCTGTCTTGTGCCTGAAGTACTGTACAACTAGTCAGCAGCAGCATACAGGCGGGTAAGAGTATCGTACTGTTTATAAATCGCAACATATGATGCACGTGTTATCAGTAATAAATTAAACCTTCCCATTCATATAATTTATCTAAAGCACCCCTTGCGTCAGTTGGTTCGGGCTGTAGTAATAAATATTTTTGCATGCATAGGATGGCATAGTCAAAAAAATTGATGTGGGCATAAAGTAAGGCGAGGTTCGCATAAGCTCTGGGATAAGCCATTTCATTAATCTGAATAGCTCTGTTGCAGATTCTAATGGATTCAAAATAATCCAGGTTACGGCTTGCGCTATCTGAAGCCAACAATAATAATCTTTGCGCATCTGATACTTCCGCTTCTTTGTTAGTGGCCTTAAATAGCTTTATTCTTTCTTTAAACACCTGCAACAATGAATCACGAACTTTATTGATATTGGGATATTGAATCGCATAAATATTGTCGGCAAATTGCTGTGCAGCATCCAGTTCATTAAATGCTAAATTTGCCACTGAAGGAAGGAATACATAATTGCCTGCATTCTGTTTTCCAAAAAAGAACATGGTGCTGTCTTCGATATTAGAGAATAACCAATTCAGATTATTTCTTTGCCCTTTTACATCGATCTCTATCCTGTTGTCCAGTACAGTAATATTTTTAATATCCTTGGCATTAAAGGTTTTACGCTCCGTGAAATCGTAAATCTGAACAACTTTTTTTAATGACTGTTGCAAACCCAATTTTATTGATTCGAGCGACTGAGTCTTTCCGGCTAGTTTGGGATAATAAATCACTTGGTCGCCTGAAACAAATGGAAAGCCCGACTGACCATTCGCCGGAAGCGTGCAAGTACAGAACAAAACAAAAACTAAGAGAATAGTATTCATTCTGTTAATAGTAGTATCACTGTTGCCTGTTTGCATGAGCAGAAAATTTATGTACAAACTTCATGATAGGCCATCATCATAATCTGGTGGCGGAACTATGCCATCTGAATTATTTGATAGCTAAATACTGATAGCAGTTAATTCATTGCCTCTATGTAGTCTAAAATTTCTTTCTCCAAAGTACCTGTTGATACACAATTTGTTCTGGTACTGGACTCAAGTATATATTCTGTGCTGATTAAACTTTTATATCGGTATTTATTAATGGTGCAACCGAAAAATACATTCACACTTATTTTAGTAGAGTTGTCGCCCAATTTTTTAATCAGGACGTTGAAGTTGCCTGTGTAGTTTGACATTTCTACTTTACCCGAAAATGTTGAACTGCCAGCTCCGCATTGCATATACCTCTGTGCTTCTCCTATTGATACACTATATTCTGTTGATATAAGACCCGAACTTTTGTCAAGATTTTTAATAGGGGTATTGTGCGTAGCAAACCACTCAATGGAGGTTTGCCAAACGGCATCAAAGGATTTACTGATGATCCTTTCTTTCTCAATTACTCGCGGAGCCTGTTGTACAACAACTCTCTTAGCCGGTGCACAGCTCAATACCATAAAGAAGAATAAAAAAACGACTGATTGTAAAGATGAATATTTCATAACACCTGATTTTAGTAGTACATTAAATAACCACTTTTATGAACAGATGGCAAGGGCGGGTTTATCAGGTAATATTTCCAGAAACGGGTTCTTGCTTTGAGCTCTTATTTACGAAGATGATAGCGTAATTTAACTTGTATTAATAAGAGCAGAAATGATAAATATCATATAATACCAAACTCCTGAGATTTGGTTTAAGCCGATACAAACTGATGTTGGCAGTTAATATGTACAGAGGTTATTGAGTGTTCTAAAAATAAATTCCGTGTAAAAAGAATAGGGCAACACTGAAGTAAATAACCAGACCGGTTACATCAACCAAAGTGGCTACAAAGGGGGCGGAAGACACTGCCGGATCGGCGCCTAATTTTTTTAATACGATGGGTAACATAGAGCCGCTAAGGGTTCCCCAAAGCACTACGCCAATTAAGCTGAAACCCACTGTAGATGCGATCTCTAGCCAATGCTCTCCATATAATTTTGGTGCAATACTATGCCATACACCAACCCTGATAAAACCAATTAAACCCAAAACAGAACCCAATAATAATCCGCTGGTTAACTCACGGCGTAATACACGCCACCAATCCGACAAAGTAATTTCTCCAACAGCCATTGCCTGAATAATCAGTGTGGATGCCTGCGATCCGCTATTACCGCCCGATGAAATAATGAGTGGAACAAACAATGCAAGTACCACTGCTTTTGCAATTTCATCTTCGAAATAACCCATGGCTGTGGCAGTTAACATCTCGCCTAAAAATAAAACCACTAACCAACCAATTCGCTTGCGAAATAATAAGAGTAATGGAATGTCAAGATAGGGTTCGTTCAATGCTTCGGTACCTCCCATTTTTTGCATGTCTTCGCTGAACTCTTCGTTGGCTACCCATAACATATCATCAATGGTAACAATCCCCAATAAAATATCGTTATCGTCTACTACAGGCAGGGCCACTCTGTTGTTCATTTTAAACACCTGACTCGCGTGTTCCTGATCGTCGTTTACATTTAATGAAACCACACGACCATCCACAATTTCTGAAATGAGTTTGTCGGGTGTTGCTAAAATTACATCGCGAATTCGAATATCATCTACCAGTTCTCCTTTCTCATTAATGATATATATTACATCAATGGTTTCGCTGTTCTTAGCATATTTGCGAATGGTTGTAAATGTATCAGCTACCGTATTATGCGCGTAGATGTACACATAATCGGGTGTCATCAAACGACCCACACTATCTTCGGGATAGCCTAAAAGGGAGAGGGTAATTTTTCTTTCTTCAGGATCCAGTAATTTGATCAGATCACGTATCACCGCTTTAGGAAGTTCCTCTAAAAAGTCGGTTCTATCATCCGCAGGCAGTTCGTTCAGGAGCTCTGCAGTTTTAGAAGTAGGTAATTCCTTTACAATATCTTTTTGCTGAGCAATGTCGAGAATCTTAAATACACTTGCTGCCCGATTGATTGCCATATTTGCAATAATTCGAGCTTCATATTCCGGAAACGAATTGATCAGTTCGGCTACATCACTAATATTCTGGTCGTCCAGAAATTCCCGGATGGCCAGTTTATCATCGGTTGCAATGAGGTGCTCAAATTGCTCCGTAATATCGAGTTGTTCTAATTCGAGTGACATGTGCGCAATTTAGCCATTTGAGGCTTTGCAAAGAAAAATTCCTTACATGCTTTACAGTAACTTTGCATTAATTTTTTTATTTATGATTCTTCCGATACTCGCAATTGCGCCATCCAAGCAAAGAGGCAGGGGCGTTTTTGCAACAGAACCTATTGAAGCTCACACCATTCTTGAGATATCTCCGGTACTGGTTTTATCGATGAAAGACCGGAAAAAAGCAGAGGAGACCCTCTTGTACAATTATATTTTTGAATGGGGTGAGGGACATGAATTGGGCGCACTAGGCATGGGATACATCTCTATATACAACCATTCCTATCAATCCAATTGCAGGTATGATATGGATTTTGAAAATGAATTAATGACCATCACGGCGATACACGATATTGCCGCCGGAGAGGAATTGTTTATTAATTATAATGCTGAACCCGATGATGAATCACCCATCTGGTTCGATGCACAATAAATGAATACTACCAGTATTGGTATCCCATTAATTTAGCCAGCTCCAGTTTAGCAAGACAAAGCTGATACTGATATTGCAATTTACTCAGCTCAGCTCTTTGCACATTGGTGCTTGCATTGGTTAATTCCAGATTGGTGCCAACCCCATTTTTAAAACGGATAGCAGCCAGATTCTGTGCGTATTTCGCCTGATCGATCTGTGCTTGCGTATTTCCAATGCGTTCGATATTTGTTTGTATATCGGTTGTTGCCTGTGCAATATCTTTTTTGTAATTCGCATTCAAAGATTCTAGTGCCAATTGTTGTTGTTGTATCAGGTGTTCCTGCAATTTAATTTGCTGTTTGTTTCGGCCTCCCGTATATAAAGGAATATTTAAACTAATGCCTGCTAATCCGTTAAATTGAAAATTATAGATATCGGGTAGGTAGCCGTTTTTAAAACCCAGACCACCATTCATATTGATGGTGGGTTTATCGCGCAACTTTGTAATGGCCACATCGCCCGCAGCCTGATTGATCTTGTCTTTTGCAATTTTAAAATCAAGGTTATTGTGTACCGACGAATCAAGTGCAATTTGATTGCTGATAGCGGAGAGTGTAAAATCAAAACTGTTACCGGCTGTGATGATTGTGCCCGTAGTATAATTCAACAAATTCAATTGCTTCTGCAAACTATTTTTCAAATCGCTTTTCCGGTTTTCCTCATTGTCGATAGTTGCCTGTATATTCAAAAGATCGATCTTAAGTGCTTCTCCATCTTTTAATTTTGCCTGAACCACTTTTTTATTTTCGTCCAAAAAGTTGAGTACACTATCCTGAATGCTGATGGCTTTTTGTAAATAAACCATATTGTAATAAATGATGGAAACCTGATTGGCTAATTGCGATTTGATGAGTTCAATATTATCTTTGGCAAACTGCAGATCGATCTTAGACCGCTCCACATTTGCTTTTTGTCTTCCGAAATCTACCAATGTATAGTTGGCATTTACCGACGTGTTATAGTTATGATTTGGAATAAATTTAAATGATTCGGTTGCTCCTGGAAAAGAGGCTTTCGATACCGGTGCCATATACAAATAACCCGCTTGGGCTTCTACGTTGGGGTTCTTTGCTAATTCAGTTAATACAATTTTATCTTCTGCAGTAATCACTGTATTTTCTGCTTCCTTTAGTTTTGGAAAATAACCAAATGATTGGTTGATCAGTTTTTTAAGATCGCTATTCACTTGTACCTGTGCATTACTGTGAGCACTAATACCTGCGATTGCCAGTATAAAGAGGAATATTTTTTTCATTTGTTTTTATTTGTTCTTAAAACTATTTTTTAATGGGCTTCTGAAGCCGCTTTCATCGATAGGGCTAATTCTGCTGCCGTTTTTTTCTTCACACGCAATAAAATAATCAATGGAATTACTACCAAAAAGAAAACGCCGATTAAACGAAAGGTATCAAGGTAAGCCAGGTAGTAAGACTGCCGTTCTACTTGTGCATTAATGATTGTTAAGGCTTTGGTATTGGCTGTGCTGGCTATTTCGCCTGTTTTATTAATAATGGTTTGTGCAATATTGCCTGCCGTGGCAGCCCCATTCTGCATATTGCTTACCAGATCTGTACGGTGCTGAAAGTATTGACGAGCGATATAATTATTTGCTACCGCAATACCAAATGCACCTCCTAATTGCCTTACCATATTGTTGAGTCCAATTCCTGTGGCGTAGTCTTTTTGTTGCAATCCAGCTACAGCCTGATTGATCAAAGGAAGCTGACTGGTGGCGATACCTAATGCCCTGATCACAAATAGCCAGAACAGATCGCCCCTGCCGATATCGAGACTCACTTTCGAATTCAAATATGCGTATAGGGCAAACATCGAAAATCCGAAAGCAATAAATGGGAGCGGAGGTACTCCCTTACTCAGGGCAATACCCATGACGGGCATTACAATTACCCCTATCAATGTGGGCGCTAATAATGCCAAGCCTGTTTCGTAAGGTGTAAACCCTAAAACCCTTTGTGCTAAAACAGGATAAACAAATACCGAAGTAAATAATCCAAACCCTGCCACGAAAGTAAAGATGGTTGTAACACTCAGGTTGCGGTTCGATAAGAGTCGAATATTTACCGCAGGTTGCTTTACTTTTAATTCCTGCCATACAAATAATCCTAAACTGATTGCCGCAACCATCGAACAAACCCTGATCGATTCACTGCTAAACCAGTCTTCTGTTTCTCCACGTTCTAATACATATTGTAAACAACTAATGCCTGCCATCAATAGGCCAATACCAACATAATCGATTTTGATTTTGTGTTTATTTTCGCCTTCTCCTTCTTTCTTATCAATAAAAATAAATGATAGTGTGGTTGCAATGATGCCTATCGGAATATTTACCAAGAAGATCAATGGCCAACTAAAATGCTCCATCAAATACCCTCCCAGAGTTGGTCCCAGAGTGGGTCCGAGTACAATACCCATCCCAAATAATCCTGCCGCTTTACCCCGGTCTTTTGGTGCAAAAGCATCAAACAAAATTGCCTGCGAGGTCGACAATAATGCGCCGCCTCCGATACCCTGAATAAAACGCCAGACAATGATCTCAACAAGACTAGTTGATTGGCCACACATATAAGAAGCCAGTGTAAAAATGATCATCGAAACAATATAATAGTTTTTCCTTCCGAAGTATTCGGCAAGAAAACCAGTTAGTGGAATGATGATCACATTTGCAATTGCATAGGAAGTAATTACCCAACTTATGTCTTCGATGTTCACGCCCAAGCTACCACTCATATCGTTTAATGCCACATTGATAATGGATGTGTCTACTAGTTCCATTACCGCAGCAGAGATCGTGGTGATTACAATAATGGCTTGTGCGAATCCTTTTGGAGTTGCCATGACCGCTTATTTATTATTAGCTACTACGTAAATGCTTAAGCCTGCGCGTAAAATGTGTTTGTACTGAGCAGCATCGTCGATCCAAATTTTTACCGGAACACGCTGTGTAACTTTTACAAAATTTCCGCTTGCATTATCAGGTGGTAACAAAGCGAACTTTGCGCCGGTAGCTTCACTTAAACTTGCAACGGTTCCCGATAATTTTAAATCGGGATAAGCGTCTAAAGTCAGCGTTACTTTTTTACCGGTGGTTAATGCATAGAGTTGACTCTCTTTGAAATTTCCGACTACCCAATATAAACTGTCGTTTACGATCGAGAACATTGGTGTACCGGCCTGTACAAACTGCCCTTCACTAATTGTTTTCTTTCCAATTTTACCGCCTTGGGGTGCGTAGATTTTGGTATAAGAAATTTTCAGTTTTTGCTGATTAATGCGTGATTGTTTTACAGCCATCGTTGCTTCGGCTTTTTTTACATTGGCTTCGAGCACTGCAATTCTGCTCTGTGCAGAACTCAAATCGGTTTTGCTGTTATCGTACAATTTAGCAGCGCTTTCTGCAACGAATTTGGTATCGTCGAGTTGCTTTTTGGTAATCGCCTCGCTTTTATACAGGTTCTGATCGCGGGTCAGATCGTCCAATGCTTTTTGTTTGCGTAAAGCGCTGATATCAATATTGCCCTTGTTTACATTTAAAGAAACAAGCGCATTATTCAAACTTGCTTTTGCATTTACAATATCTACGTCGGCCTGCGCAAAGTCGGCTTCCATTTCTTGCAGTTGTTGTTGCAATTCAGCATCATCCAACTCAACCAATAAATCTCCTGCTTTTACACTATCATAATCCTTTACTGCAATGGTTTTTACATATCCAGCAACCCTTGGTAATACCGGTGTTATTTGAGTTTCAATCTGAGCGTTATCGGTTGTTTCGTGCGTCATTGCAAATTTGATCTTCTGATAGCCGAAATAACCACCAATCAATAATACTCCGCCAACAACGATAAACCGGATTAGGGAGCTCTTCTTTTTTTCAGTTACTTGTTCCATTATTTTGTTTTTTGTAATTCAGTATGCGTTAATAAATGGTCTTGAACCATTTGTTTAATATGATTTAATAATCGTTTTTTGAGTTGGGGGTCTGCATAAGGATTGAAATCTTTTTCCTTTTCCATCAGCATATTGCACATAGTTCTGGAAACCATTATTTGATTAATAGTTCCAATCACAGAAGCAAAGAGCAACTGAGGATCTACTTTTTTGAATACTTTTTTTCGGATTCCTTTTTCGATAATCGCCACTACGTCTTCTGTATTTTTTACAAAAAGGTTAATTACATTTTGGTGCAATGTTACTCTCTGCGATACCAGCAATTCTTGTTGCAATACCCTGTGAAGACCGGGTTGCGACAGGAAGCGGGTTACATAACCTTCGATGATCAGGTTAATTTTTTCGATTTCTGAGAGTGATTTATCATTGTGGATGGCTTCTATTTTTTCGCGCATGAACCTGGCTTTATTTTCCAATAATGCTTCGAATAGTTTTTCCTTGCTGCCGAAATAATAATTGATCATCGCAATGTTTACGTCTGCTCGGTTGGCAAGTTCGCGTATGGAAGTACCTTCAAAACCTTTTTCTGCAAAGAGCTCCATCGCTACATTCATAATATGTTCTTTCTTGTCGATACTCATGTTGGAGGGGGTTTGAAATGCGAAGATTAAACAAATGTTTGAATTAAACAAACGTTTAATTTAATTTTAAGCAAAGAAATTAATATTAGATTAACATCCCTGTTTTAACTTTCGGTTAAATCTTAAAGAACTTGAGCTCAAAAGCATTTCATTCAAGCGCATTCGGAGCCGATTTTTTGTGGGGAGTAGCCATATCCGCTGCACAGAACGAAGGTGCACACCTCGCAGATGGGCGTGGGTTATCGATCTGGGATGTATTTGCCCGGCGTCAGGGAAAAATTAAAGGCAATGCCAAGCCCAGTCCTTCCTGCGATTTTTATTATCGGTATAAAGACGATCTCTTACTGGCAAAAGCACTCGGCTTTAAAGTATTTCGCTTTTCTATTTCCTGGAGTAGAATTCTTCCGGAAGGAATTGGTCGCATCAACAAAGACGGCATCGCATTTTACCACAAAGTAATTGATGAGTGTTTGTTATTGGGATTGATACCCTATGTTACTTTGTACCATTGGGATCTTCCTCAGGAGCTACAAAAAAATGGTGGATGGACCAGCCACCAAATGTTGAAATGGTTTAGTCGTTTTGTTCAGGTATGTACCAATGCTTATGGCGACAAAGTAAAAGACTGGATTGTTTTAAATGAGCCAATGGGATTTACTTCACTGGGTTATGGGCTTGGTCAGCATGCACCAGGTAAGGTTTCTGTGACTAGTTTTTTTGATGCAGCGCACAATGCCATGATCTGCCAGGCCGAAGGTGGAAGAATTGTTAGAGCCAATGTTTCTAAAGCGCATATCGGAAACGCCTTTTCTTGCAGCGAAGTGTTGCCCTATTCACAAAAACCGGAAGATAAACTGGCTGCCCGTAAAATGGATATATTGTTGAACCGACTTTTTATTGAACCGGCATTGGGCCGCGGGTATCCGCAGGACGTAGAATTTCCTTTATTGGAAAAGATGCATTTGCATAATAAAGCGTGGCGGTATACAGAGCAGATGCACTTTAATTTTGATTTTATTGGCTTGCAAAACTATTTTGCATTAACTGTAAAACACAATCCACTCATTCCCTATATACAAGCTTCGGAAGTAAAAGCAACTACCAGAAAAGTTCCTTATACTGCACTGGGATGGGAAATTAATGCAGACAGTTTTTACAGGATGATCAAAAGATTTTGGTTATATGGTTCCGTAAAAGAAATTATGATTACAGAAGGAGGGGCATGTTATAAAGATCAATTGATCAACGGACAGGTAAACGATATAGAAAGGATCGCTTATTTTCAACTGTACCTTGAAGCACTTTTGAAAGCTAAAAAAGAAGGGATTAATATTAACGGCTACCTTGCCTGGACTCTGACAGATAATTTTGAATGGGCTTTCGGTTTCGATGCCAGATTCGGATTGGTGCATGTTGATTTTAATACCCAATTACGCACCATCAAAAATTCGGGCTACTGGTTCCGCGATTTTTTAAATAAATGATAAGCACTACGCTGTAAAAATTACGAATACAAAAATAAAAGGCGCATCATTTAGATACACAAATTCGTTATATTTAGGTATTGAATTTTTTCAATAAAACTTAACCCATACTTAGATGAGTAATTCAACTGTACCACTTCCTTCCGTGTTAGTTGTGGAAGACGATGCATTCATTCAGGCAATCTTAAATCAAACACTCAGTGAGCACTTTAGCGTTACCATTTTTACCGATGGAATGGAGGGCTTAAACTATTTGCAAAGCGGTAATATTCCCGATATTATTTTATCTGATTTAAATATTCCCGGTTTGAATGGAATGGAATTTTTGGAGCAGGTTAGAAACAGTGGTTTTTTTAGCTCGGTTCCTTTTATCATTCTTTCTGGTAAGGAAGATACTGACACCCGTATCCGCTGCCTGGAAGCAGGGGCAGATGATTATTTAATCAAACCCTTTAATCCGAGAGAACTTGATGCAAGATTGAAAAATATTTTGAGGAGAATGGGGAAAATCTAACTAAACAATTTCTAATGTCAGATCCAATTATTGCTATATTAAATGCAGACGAAGCTACCAAAGAACTTTTAGCGTCTTGTGATTTTAAAGGAGTTGCAGTAAAGCATTTTCAAAATGGATTAGACCTCAGTAACCAGTGGGAACAAAACGCTTTGAATGTAACAGCAATTATTTCTCAAACCGAGATCATGGGTGCTTCTGGAGTATCGTTGATGGAGGCACTGCATAATAAAAAATTTCCGCGGGTACCCTTCTTTATCATTACACTCTACGCCAAAGAGAATATGATGAAGTTTTCGTTGGATGCAGGTGTATCGGATGTGTTTGTTATTCCAATAAAGCCTAAGTCAATTGAAACCAGAGTGAATTTTATTATTGAGAGATGGGCTTCAATCGATACGAATCTTAAGCGGAAAGTTTATAAAACGTACAAAACCCCTTTTGCCAAAAGGTTATTCGATATTGTTTTTGCTGGATCTGTTTTATTAGTGCTCTCGCCCATCTTATTATTGGTGATACTAGCCGTTCGATTGGAATCGAAGGGCCCTGTATTTTATTATTCGCTGCGGGTTGGAACAGGATACCGGATCTTCAAGTTTTTTAAATTTCGCTCTATGTATGTGAATGCCGACCAGCGCTTGAAAGACTTGAAGCACCTAAACCAATACAGCTCAGGAACCGGGGGCGCTGAAAAAGTGAAAGAAGATAATTCACCTGTACTTTGTGATGAGTGCATTTCTTTGGGATCGAAATGCAGGTTCCCTGTTTATGCCGATAATAATTCTTGGTGCGAGAAAAAATATTCTGTGTTTAAAAAAGCAACTGCAAATTCTGCATTTATTAAGATCAAAGATGATCCACGCGTTACAAAAGTGGGTAAAATTTTACGCAATACCAGTATCGATGAATTGCCTCAGTTAGTGAATGTGCTGATTGGCGATATGAGCATTGTTGGAAACAGACCACTGCCCTTATACGAAGCAGAAAAATTAACCACCGATAAATATGCGCTTCGCTTTGTGGCTCCTGCCGGCATTACAGGCTTGTGGCAGGTAGAAAAACGTGGAAAGGGAGAGATGTCGGAAGAAGAACGTTTGATGCTCGACAATAACTATGCGTTGAATCATTCCTTCCTCTACGATATTGGATTGATCTTAAAAACCATTCCTGCTTTATTTCAAAAAGAAAGCGTTTGATTTAAAAAATTACATAAAAAAAGTGTTGGTGATTCCAACACTTTTTTTATGGTATGCACCTTATTTTTTTGCCAGAAATTTTAAACAAACCGGATTGGGAATGGAAATACTATTACCGGTGAACTTCAACAATCCACTGTTTCTATCTCTCTTAAATATTTCTACTGTGCTGGTTAACTGGTTGGCAACTAATAAATAATTTCCTGTTGGATCGATGCTGAAATTCCTTGGACCCTCACCTCTGGTTGACTCGTAACCGATAGAGGTAAGCTTTCCGGAATTGCTATCGATCCTGAAAATGGCGATATTGTTTTCCTTTCCACGATTGGATGCATATAAGAATCTTCCATCTGCAGAGATATGGATATCTGCACTTCCCGGATTGCCTGTGAAATCTGCAGGATGTGTAGCAATACGCTGAACAAATTTGGTTACTCCTTTTTGATAACTGTGCACAGAAACAGTACCGCTCAATTCTTCGATCACATAAACAAATCTTCCGTTTGGCGAAAAATCTAAATGACGCGGACCACTTCCGGGTGCACAATCAATCGTTTTTTGAGCAGCAGGGTGTAAAGGAGTTTTTGCATATTGATCGAATTGATAGATATGTACTTTGTCCATACCGAGATCAGGAGTCAATAAAAAATTCTCATCAGGACTTAAAAACACAGAGTGTACATGCGCTTTTTCTTGTCTTTGCTCATTTACACTTTTGCCTTCATGAAGAATATGTTGGGTATAAGAAGTAAGCACACCATTGGGTTGTACTGGAAAACTGGCCAAACTTCCACCACTATAATTAGCAACAATAATCCATCTGGCATCTTTTGTAATAGAGATATGGCAGGGATCTTCTCCTTCGCTACGTTGTTGATTCAAAAAGCGAAGCTCGCCTTTTGATTTGTCGAAAGAATATGCGGTAACCATTCCACTTCCATTCTGATTTACTTCGTTAACTGTATATACATGGCGACCATCTGGTGCCACTGCTAAAAATGAAGGGTTCTTTGCAGAGTCGGTATTACTCACCCATTCGGCTTTTCCAGTTTTCGAATTAAAATTGTACACATAAATACCCTTGCTTGAACCATAAGTATATGTTCCTACAAACATGTAGAATTCCTGTGCAAATGATAGGGTACTGATAAGTAAAAAAACGAGTAGCAATCTAAAGCGCATGCGATTTTATTTTGAGGTTGAAATATAATTTGAAATTGAAAATTAAAAAAACAAGCAGATTTAATTTTGATATACCCTTACATAGTCAATCTCCATTCTTTGAGGCCAGATTTTTTCGTCCACACCCTTTGCTCCTCCCCAGAAACCGCCTACCGCAATATTGAGTAAAAGATATTGGGGTTCGTTAAATGGCCATGCTGTTCTGTCGCTATGCTCATTTTTAAATTTGAAATACACTTTATCGTCTATTCCGATTTTTATGGTTTCGGCATCCCATTCTAATTGATACACATGAAAAGCTTCGCTACAATCCTGTACCATAATAGTATCTGTTTTCTGTGTACCAATGATGTGATTGTATTTTTTGCAATGTGCAGAAGCATGAATTTTGCCTTGATCAAATCCTACGTGTTCCATAATATCAATCTCTCCGTCATCGGGCCACTTTAAGGGAGTTTTAGTGCCCAGTGTCCAGATAGCAGGCCAGGTACCAAATCCTTTAGGAAGCTTTGCACGCACTTCGATTTTTCCTTTCGTCCATTCTGCCTTGCCCTTGGTTACTAAACGGGCAGAACTGTAATGATTGGTGCCCACATTCTCTTTATGCGCTTCGATAATTAGATGACCATTTTCAACACGGGCATTTTTTGTGTTCTGATAAGTATAATATTGTAATTCGTTGTTTCCCCAACCATGACCGCCAGTATCGTATCCCCATTTTTTGGGATCCGGTAAGCCCTTGTAATTAAATTCATCGCTCCAAACTAATTTGAGTTTCTGCTGAGCACTAACACCTGAAACGATTAATGCAAAAAATAAGAAGGCAAAAAAGGGTTTGTTCATAGTTCGAAATTTGGACGAACAAGTTAGCCATTTATTGAATTAAACCATCTGGAAATACACAAATTGCATGAACGGTCTATTTGGCATTTAATGTTAATATGTTGTTTTACACTAAATTAATTTGATTGAAAAGGATAATGCCGTTATTTTTGTGTTCAATGAACAAAGCAATAACTATTCATCATCATCATCATTTCTTACCAAACAGGTGAGCTATTGGTGTTTTGAATATTTGAATAAAACATTGAAGCTTACCTCTGGGTAGGCTTTTTTATTTAATCAGGCTGAGTAAAAAATGTCAGCATACAAAAACAATATATGCAAGAAAAAAACAATTTAATCGACAAGCCGGCAAAACTGAGATTGGCTATTCAAAAAAGCGGCAGATTATACGACGATAGTATTCGTTTACTAAAAGAATGTGGCATTGATATTAGCAACGGAGTAAATAAACTTAAGGCTGATGCGAGTAACTTTCCGATCGAAGTGTATTTTCTGAGAGACGACGATATTCCCCAGTATGTGGAAGATGGGGTTGCCGACATTGGTTTTGTTGGCGAAAATGTGGTGTACGAGAAAAATAAAAAAGTGATTGTTGGCGAAAAACTGGGTTTTGGAAAATGCAGACTATGTATCGCCATCAGAAAAGGAGAGGAATATACCGGCGCAGGATTTCTTGCGAATAAGCGAATTGCTACCAGCTATCCCGTGTTGGTTGAACAGTTTCTGAAGAAAACCGGGGTGAACGCCGAGATCCACGAGATCAGTGGCAGCGTTGAAATTGCTCCGGGTATTGGTCTGGCCGATAGTATTTGCGACTTGGTAAGCAGTGGATCAACTCTGTTTATGAACGGACTCAAAGAAGTAGAAACGATTCTTTCTTCACAATGCGTACTCATTCAGAACGAAGAGCTGGATGCCGAAAAAATGCAATTACTGAATCGCTTAATATTCCGCATACAGGCGGTTAAAAAAGCCAAGAACAATAAATATATCCTGCTGAATGCACCCAACGAAAATCTGGAAAGGATCATCGGATTGCTTCCCGGAATGAAGAGCCCTACGGTATTGCCACTTGCAGAAGCAGGGTGGAGTAGTGTTCATAGTGTATTGAAAGAGAATGAGTTTTGGGATATAATTGAACAATTAAAAGAAGCAGGTGCACAGGGAATTTTGGTTGTTCCGATCGAAAAAATGATTGTTTGATCCTTTGCCGAAAATTAGAGCTAACAAAACCAACAAAAATCAACAATGAAAGAAATAAGGTATCCTTCGAGAGCAGTATGGCCAGAAATATTGGCGAGGCCGGCTTTTGATAACTCGGCACTGATTGAAAAAGTGAGTTCGGTATTGGAAGCTGTTCGTAAAGAAGGCGACCTTGCCGTAAATCGGTTTACCGAATCATTTGATGGGATAATCTTGAACGAAATGCAGGCAACTGCGTCTGAAATGGAAGAAGCTGCTGCTATACTCCCAGTAGATCTGAAGCAGGCAATTGAATTGGCTGCCCGGAATATTCGGATTTTTCACGAGCAACAAGTTGCCGCTGTTCAAAAGATTGAAACCATGCCCGGGGTGAGTTGCTGGCGAAAGTCGGTTGGAATTGAAAGGGTTGGATTGTATATTCCGGGCGGAACCGCTCCTTTATTTTCTACCATTTTAATGTTAGGTATACCTGCTCAAATTGCTGATTGTAAAGAAGTTATACTTTGTTCGCCGCCAAATAAAGAGGGTGAGCTGCACCCTGCCATTTTGTTCGCAGCTAGATTGGTGGGTATACAGAAGATCTATAAAATTGGAGGCGTGCAGGCAATTGCCGCCATGGCTTATGGTACGGAAACAGTTCCACAAGTATTTAAGATTTTTGGCCCCGGAAATCAGTACGTTACTTGCGCTAAACAGTTAATTCAGCAACAGGGTATTGCCATTGATATGCCTGCAGGCCCGAGTGAAGTTTGTGTTTTGGCAGATGCTACCGCTAAGGCTTCTTTTGTTGCGGCCGACTTGTTAAGTCAGGCTGAACACGGTGCCGATAGTCAGGTTTTATTGGTAACTGATTCAGAAAGCCTAGTTGCTGAAGTGCAGATAGAGCTTGAAAAACAATTAAATGAATTATCTCGTAAAGATTTGGCTTTCAAATCTTTAAATAATAGTACTTGCATTTTAATTAAAAATATGGAGGAAGGGATTGAACTGGTTAATGCCTATGCTGCAGAGCATTTAATCATGGCCTGTTCGGATGCTGAATTGCTTTCGGAAGGGGTAATCAATGCCGGATCGATATTTCTGGGTAACTATTCGCCGGAGAGTGTGGGCGACTATGCCAGCGGCACCAATCATACTTTGCCCACTAATGGATTTGCTCGGGCATATAGTGGGGTGAGTGTTGATAGCTTTGTAAAAAAGATCAGTTTTCAGCAATTATCGGCAGAAGGACTTGCAGGAATTGCTAAAACAGTTGAGTTGATGGCCATGGCAGAAGGTTTGGATGCCCATGCCAACGCAGTTAGGATAAGGCTAGCCAAGTAAACAACCGCCAGCTTTGCATTTAACTTTTGAATTTTGAATTTTGAATTTTGACTTTTGAATTATAACTCATGTTCCAATTAGAAAATCTTGTTCGCCCAAACATCAAGGCACTGAAAGCTTATTCATCGGCAAGGGATGAATTCAGTGGAGATGCTAAAGTATTTTTAGATGCCAACGAAAATAGTTTGGGTTCGCCCCTTACAAAATGGTATAACCGTTATCCCGATCCCCATCAACTGGCTGTAAAAAAAGCCCTGACTGGGGTGAAGGGCATTAGCGCAGAACATATTTTTCTGGGGAATGGAAGTGATGAATGCATTGATTTGCTTTATCGTTGTTTCTGTGAGCCGGGCAAGGATAACGCCATTATTTGTCCGCCTACCTATGGCATGTACGAAGTGAGCGCAAATATCAACGACATTCAATTAAAGAGAGCGCCTCTATTGCCCGACTTTCAACTGGATCTGGTGCATATCGAAACCCTGATTGATGCCCATACCAAGTTGATTTGGATCTGTTCGCCTAATAATCCAACCGGAAATAGTTTGAACCGTGAAGACATTGAAACCGTTTTAAATAATTTCAATGGTATAGTGGTTATTGATGAAGCATATATCAATTTTGCGCAACAAAAATCCTTTATTCAGGAGCTGGCCGAGTATCCGAATCTGGTTGTATTGCAAACTTTTAGCAAAGCCTGGGGGCTTGCGGCGCTGAGATTGGGGATGGCATTTGCTTCTACCGCCATCATCGAAATCATGAATAAAGTAAAGCCTCCATATAATATCAATCAGGCAACACAGGAGCTTGCACTAAAAGCTTTGGAAGAAGTAGGGCAGGTGAATGATATGATTAAATTGTTGGTCGATATGCGTGAAGCACTAATTGAAGTATTTGAAGCGATGCCTACTGTAGAAAAAGTATATCCTTCGGACGCGAATTTTATCCTTGTAAAAATTAAGGATGCCAGAAAAATCTATGAATTTCTACTGACCAAGGGCATAGTTTTACGCGATCGTAGCACTGTACAGCTTTGTGAGGACTGCTTAAGAATTACTGTTGGCACAGAAAAAGAAAATACCATTTTAATAGATGCCATGCAGGATTGGTACGATCATCAAACAAACTGCTGATATTTCTGTTTTCGTTTGTATTTTCAGCATTATAAAATCGACATATGAAAAAAATAACCCACTATTACTTCATTACACTCATGTTGTTTGCAACGCAATTTGTGCATGCCAACGATTCTACTTTACAAAAATCAAAACCCGTAAATCTTCCGATAACGGTTAATGCCGGACTAAAATTACCTGAAGGTTTTACTGCAATGAAAGTTGCTGATAGCTTAGGTGCAACAAGACATTTGGTTGCAACAGCCCAAGGAGATTTATATATAAAAGTGATGGGAAGAGTTGCTGCAGGTAGGGGCATTCTAAAATTACACGACGCAAATGCTGATGGCAAGTTTGAACAGATTACAGGATTTGGAAATTATGGAGGCACAGGAATAACAATCAAAAATGGTTATCTCTATGCATCTTCAGATGAGGAGGTATTCCGCTATAAATTAAACGAGCAAGGCAATGTGATCAATCCTACTCAGCCTGAAAAGATTATCACCGGTTTAAAAAAGGGGAATCAGCACGAAACAAAATCAATTGTTTTGGACAATGCAGGAAATATTTATGTGAATATTGGTGCTTATTCCAATTCTTGTCAGGAACGCGACCGAACAAAAGGCTCTAAAGGCCGTATGCCTTGCCCAGTTTTGGATTCAGCGGGTGGCATCTGGCAATTTAAAGCAGATAAACCGAATCAAACCTATGGTGATGGTATAAGATATGCAACAGGCTTACGAAATGTAGTAGGTCTTGATTGGAATACTGCAGCCGATCAATTATTTGTAATGCAACACGGACGCGATCAGTTACACGATTTGTTTCCTGAATATTATGATGATCGAGCCAGTGCCGAAAAGCCTGCCGAAACCATGTATGCCATTACAAAGGGCACCAATGCAGGATGGCCTTATGTTTATTATGATCCTGAATTAAAGAAAAAAATGGTAGCACCAGAATATGGTGGAGATGGAAAAAAAGAATCAACAGATCCCAATTTTGCGGAACCTGCCATTTTTTTTCCAGCACACTTAGCACCTAATGGATTATTGTTTTATACTGGTAATCAGTTTCCCGCAAAATATAAAAATGGGGCGTTCATAGCATTTCACGGATCATGGAATAGGGCACCCTTACCACAGGAAGGGTATTATGTGGCATTTGTACCTTTTGAGAATGGCAAACCTACAGGCAAATGGGAAATCTTTGCAAACGGATTTGCGGGAGTGGAAGTGGTAACTGGAACAAGAGGTGCGGCACATCGCCCATGTGGTTTGGCACAGGGCCCCGACGGCTCATTATATGTGTCGGACGATTCAAAAGGAACGATCTATAAAATTATGTACAAGCAAATAAAATAATTTTCGGAATGAAAAAATGGATGATTGGATTAGCATGTGGTTTTATAAGTATTAACGGCATTGCTCAAAAGAAACCTGTTTCAGATAATTTAAAAGCTTCTATTAAAAGGGGAGCAGAAGTTTACCTACTGCAGTGCTTGGCTTGCCATCAGGCCGATGGTGGTGGCGTACCGCATTTGAATGCCCCTTTGGATGGGAGTAATAATGTAAAAGGAAATAATAAATCGAGGTTGATAAAACTAGTATTGAAAGGTTTGTCGGGCGAGGAGCTCGACGGAGAAAACTACTCGAATACAATGGCCCCACATAGTGATCTGAGCGATCGGCAAATTGCTGATGTATTAACTTATATCAGAAACAACTGGACAAACAAAGCATCATCAGTTACCGTAGCAGAAGTGAAATCAGTTAGATCAAAAAATAAATAATTGCATGAAGAGAATATTGTTTGTAGATCGTGATGGCACCATTATTAATGAAGCGCCTCCAACATATCAGATCGATGATTTTTCTAAATTAAGTTTCTATCCGATGGTATTCCAGTATCTGTCGCTTATTGCGAAAGAAATGGATTACGAACTGGTAATGGTAACTAATCAGGATGGGTTGGGTACAGATTCTTTTCCCGAAAAGACTTTCTGGCCGGTACAGGATTTTGTGATGGAAACTTTGTCGAACGAAGGAATTCATTTTTCTTCTGTTCATATCGATAAAACATTTCCTGCAGAGAATGCACCAACGCGTAAACCTGCTACAGGAATGCTCACTAAATTCATCAACAATCCTGACTATGATCTTGCCAATTCATTTGTGATTGGGGATCGGATTACGGATGTACAATTGGCTAAAAACCTTGACTGCAAAGCTATCTGGCTGAAATTGGATGCTAATCTCGGCGGCGCTGAAATAGCCGATTCGGTGAATGAATTGAAGTCATCTATTGCGCTGGAAACAATTCATTGGTCAGAGATATACAGTTTTTTAAAATTAGGCCTGCGTAAAGTGCAACACCAAAGAAATACCAACGAAACAAAGATTAGTGTTGAACTGAATCTGGATGGAAACGGAATTGCAAAGGTTGATACCGGTTTGGGATTCTTTGACCATATGCTCGATCAGATTGCAAGACATGGCAAACTGGACTTAACTGTTACCACAAAAGGAGACTTGCATATTGATGAACACCATACGATTGAAGACACTGGAATCGCATTGGGAGAGGCGTTTGCACTGGCATTGGCTGATAAGCGAGGCATGGAAAGATATGGATTTGCACTACCGATGGACGAAGCTTCTGCAACTGTATTAATCGATTTTGGGGGAAGGAATTGGTTGGTATGGGATGCTAGCTTTCAGCGCGAAAAAATTGGAGAAATGCCCACTGAAATGTTTTATCATTTCTTCAAATCCTTTAGCGATGCAGCAAAATGTAATTTAAATATATCCTGCAAGGGCGATAATGAACACCATAAAATCGAAGCCATTTTTAAGGCTTTTGCAAAAGCCATTAGAATGGCAATTAAGCGCGACCCATTCTCGAATCATTTGCCTTCTACAAAGGGTGTTTTGTAGGTAGTATTTTGCAGAATTGGTTATAGTATTTTTCCAAAAACATAGGAATTATTCCAAAATTTGGAAATAAATCGAAACTGTGGAATTCAAGAGTCCAGTAAAATCAGGGGTTTCAGGAAATGGCACGTGTATTGAATTGATTTAGAGAATCAATCATCACTAAAACCCGTTTTATGACAAACCTCGATTTTTATAAAGCATGTTTAGCAAATGAGAAAGCTGCAACCATACAGTTGTTTCAGTGTTTACCTACAGAGAATTTGGGCTATCGTCCACATCCTGTGAATAGATCGGCAAGAGAAATTGTAGCGCATTTAATAGCGCATATGGTTGACTTAAAAAACATATTGAAGGAATCTGTTTGCACGAAAACAATGGACTTTGATTTCTCCGATAAAGAAGATGCTGCAAAAAAGATGAATGTATTATGGGATGTTGTATTGGTTGCATTGAATAGGATTAGCATGAATCAGTGGGAGGGAGAGTCTGTAGATTTATTCATCAAGGATAAACCTTTTGCAAAACTTCCCCGAAATAGTATGATGTGGTTTGTATTCTTTGATTTGATACATCATCGTGGTCAGCTTTCTTCGTATGTAAGACCAATGGGAGGAAAAAATCCTCCTGTTTACGGATTCCATGCAGAAGCAATTTTAGTATAGTGATTAGTTGTTTTGAGTACCGTTATCGAAACTGAATCAGCATCGATAACGGTTTTTTATGTGTGTCTGTGGTAAAAAAAATTTGGTTGGTTTTAATTTCTCTCCCATATTTGCACAGCAATGAATCAGGTAACAAACAAATATTGGTGGTGGCATACAAACTCTATACGGGGATTGTAGCGGCACGCCAATACTATTTGAATATAATTCAGAGCCCCGTCAATATTGTCGGGGCTTTTTTTATTCGGTACACAGAGTAAGCAAAAAAAATAGATCAAAAACACAATCAACCAATGAAAAAAATTGTAGTAGAAACCAGTTGCAAGAGTATGTTAGCAGATACTTTTACTCCAGTTGGAATTTATCTACGCGTGCGTGATCGGTTTAGAGATACCGTGCTATTGGAAAGCACCGATCACCATGTTGCAGAGAACAGTTATTCTTTTATCTGTATCAATGCCATTGCGGGTATTGAAGTAACAAATGTAAAAAGCATTGAATTTAAATTTCCGAATCAGAAACCTGAGAAAGCTGATTTGAAAAACCCTGCAGATGCTCCAAATGAATTATGGAATTTTATGCAGCGTTTTGAAATAGTTCCATCCAATCAGAAAGAAGCTTCATTTGCACAGGGCTTATACGGGTACACCAGTTTTGATGCGGTACAATTTTTTGATACAATCAGGTTCTCTGCCAAAAAACAATCTCTACCTGCTATTCCATTAATGCGTTATCGTTTGTACCAGTATGTAATTGCATTCAATCATTTTAAAGACGAACTATTTATCTGCGAGAACCTGATTCCGGGAGTAGAAAGCGATTTGTTGATGGTAGAGTCATTAATAAAAAGTAAAGACGTGCCGGTATATCCCTTCCGTTTAAAAGGCGATGAGCATGCTAATATCAGCGACGAAGATTATCGGGTGATGGTAAAGAAAGGTATTCAGAGCTGCATGCGCGGCGATGTGTTTCAGATTGTACTGAGTCGTTGTTATCAACAAGGTTTTACAGGCGATGAATTCAATGTGTACAGGGCGCTTCGTAGTGTTAACCCTTCGCCTTATTTATTCTTTTTTGATTATGGAGATTATAAACTCATGGGGTCTTCGCCCGAATCGCAATTGATTATTCAGAATGGAAAAGCCATTGTGCATCCGATCGCCGGCACATTTAAAAGAAGCGGTGATGATGCTACAGATAAAGCAATGGCAGAAAAACTTTTGAATGATGCGAAAGAAAATGCAGAGCACGTAATGCTGGTGGATCTTGCCCGAAACGACCTGAGCAGGGCTTGTGATGATGTGATTGTAGATAAATATCGTCAGGTACATTATTATAGTCATGTGATACATATGGTTAGTGAGGTAAGTGGTACCGTTCGCTCCGGACAAAATCCTTTTGAGCTGCTTGCCAAAACGTTTCCTGCGGGAACACTGAGTGGCGCTCCAAAATTTAAAGCAATGGAGCTCATCGATCAGTTCGAACCTACACCCCGCGGCTATTATGGAGGAGGAATTGGCTTCATGGGTTTTAACGGAACCTGTAATCATGCCATCATGATTCGAACTTTTTTAAGCATGAATAATACCCTTACCTATCAGGCAGGTGCCGGTATTGTTTCTGTGAGCGTTCCTGAAAACGAATTGCAGGAAGTAAATAATAAACTTAACGCATTAAAAAAAGCAATTGCAATTGCAGAAGAAATTTAATGCCTCATGTTGTATGTGAATTCTCTGGGCAAAATCAATAAAAGTTATTACATGAATATTTTAGTTTTTGATAATTACGATTCCTTTACCTACAATCTGGTACATCTTGTTGAAAAAATTACCAATCATAAAGTTGATGTATTTCGCAACGATGAAATTCCTTTAGAAAAAGTAAAGGGATACGATAAGATCATCTTATCGCCAGGTCCGGGTATACCCTCCGAAGCGGGCTTATTGCTTCCCCTGATAAAAGAATATGCACCCTCCAAATCCATACTGGGTGTGTGTTTGGGGCATCAGGCAATTGGAGAGGCATTTGGCGGAACCCTTATAAATTTATCGACTGTATTTCATGGTGTTGCCACACCTATTCAACTGGTTGAAAAAAATAAAGAGAGCAATACTTCGGTGAATAATTTGTTTGAGGGTATGCCCAAAGAATTTATAGTGGGGCGCTATCACAGTTGGGTGTTGAGTGACGAAAATTTTCCTGATACATTAAATATCACTGCCAGAGAATCGAATGGATTGATTATGGCTTTAGAACACAAAACATTTGATGTGCAAGGTGTTCAATTTCATCCCGAGAGTGTATTAACTCCGTTGGGCGAAACGATTTTGAGAAACTGGTTAAAAAAATAATCAAATAAAAGCAATGAAAAAGCTACTATTATATTTATTCGAATACAAAACGCTTAGTCGCGAAAAAGCCAGAGAGGTATTGATTAATATTTCAAATAATCAATACAATGAAACAGAAATAGCCTCTTTTATTACGGTGTTCCTAATGCGTAGCATCACCATCGAAGAGTTGCAGGGTTTTACTGATGCTTTGATGGAGCTTGCAATTAAAGTTGATTTGAAAGGCCACGAAACAATTGATATTGTTGGAACAGGTGGTGATGGTAAAAACACTTTTAATATTTCCACACTTTCCTGTTTTATTGTGGCGGGAGCCGGACAAAAAGTTGCAAAACACGGAAACTATGGAGCCACATCGATCAGTGGAGCATCTAATGTAATGGAGCAATTGGGTTATAAGCACAAGAATAATAACGATCAGTTGCTGAAAGAAGTGGAAGCTGCAAATATTTGCTTTCTGCACGCGCCCTTATTTCACCCTGCTTTAAAAGTAGTGGGGCCTATTCGAAAAAATTTAGGAGTCCGTAATTTCTTCAATATGTTGGGTCCCATGGTAAACCCTGCACAGCCTACTTACCAATTAGTAGGTGTATATAGCCTTGAAATGGCAAGGATCTACAACTATCTTTTGCAACAAAAAGGAAAAGCTTTTACCATCATTCACAGTTTAGATGGATACGATGAAATATCATTAACAAACGACACCAAGGTAATTACCAATAAAGGTGAGCAAGTGCTCAGCCCCGAACAGTTGGGTAAAAGAATGGTGAGTCCCGAAGACATTTATGGCGGGAACTCGGTGGACGAAGCTTCTAAAATTTTTACCAGAATCATCAAAGGCGAAGGAACCTGGGCACAGAATGCAGTGGTATTGGCCAATGCAGCCATGGCTTTGAATTGTACCGGTAAATACGAAAGCTATGAAATGGCATATCATGCCGCAGTGGAAAGCCTGGATAGTGGAAAAGCTTATCAATCTTTACAAACATTAATCTCTCTACAATAAATGAACATATTAGAACGCATAGTAGCAAACAAGAAATTGGAACTGGAAAAGCGGAAGCTGGAAAGATCGGTGGAGTTGTTGCAAAAAGAAACACTATTTTCCAGACCTACTTTTTCGCTCAAATCTTTCTTGCTGGATCCCGAAAGAACAGGAATTATTGCGGAGTTTAAAAGAAAGTCACCTTCGAGGGGTATCATCAATGCAAATGCAGATGTGGCAACTGTTACAGGCGCTTATGCAAAATTTGCAAGTGGTGTTTCTGTTTTAACCGATACTGATTTTTTTGGAGGCAAACCTGCAGATCTGATAGCAGCCAGAGTACACGATATTCCAATTTTGAGGAAAGACTTTATGATCGACCCTTATCAGATATACGAAGCCAGGGCCATGGGTGCAGACGTGATTCTTTTGATTGCAGCTTGTTTAACCAAGGAGGAAGTTCAATCGATGGCTGCACTGGCTAAAAGCCTTCAGTTAGAAGTTTTGTTGGAAATTCACGACGACTCTGAGTTAGGGCATATCTGTGAAGAGGTTGATTTAGTAGGGGTTAATAACCGTAATTTGAAAAATTTTGAAGTAAGTATTCAAAATTCGCTGGAGCTTATTAACAAAATACCATCTGGTAAGCTTGCTGTTGCAGAAAGTGGTATCAGCGATGTAAATACAATTGTAACTTTACGGAATGTAGGATTCAAAGGATTTTTGATCGGAGAGAATTTTATGAAAGAGGCCGATCCTTCGATTGCTTTTGCTGATTTTGTAAATCAACTTAAAGCAAAACAACATGAGAATTAAGGTTTGCGGAATGACGAGACCGGAACAAGTAATGCAACTCGACGAAATGGGCGTAGAGTTTGCAGGGTTTATTTTTTACCCAAAATCGCCAAGATATGTTTTTTCTCACATGAGTAAAGAACAACTAAAAAAACTCAAGGGGCAGCATATCAATAAAGTTGGTGTGTTCGTGAATACGCCGGCCGAAGAGGTTTTGCAATTGGTGGATGAATGCGGTTTATATCTTGTGCAATTACATGGAGACGAGTCGCCCCGATATTGCGAGCGGATTTCGAATTACGTAACAGTGGTAAAAGCTTTTCGTTTGCGTGAAGGAGAAAATATTTTGTGGAGGGCCAAAGATTATCAGGACGTGTCAGACATGTTTTTATTTGATACGGAGGGTGCGGGTTATGGGGGAACAGGAAAGAAATTCAACTGGAATATCCTGAGAGGAGAAAATGTAAGAAAACCATTTTTCCTGAGTGGGGGAATACAACCCGACGATGTGGAACTGCTGCAGGAATTTGCAAAAGATCCTGTTGCAAAAGACCTCTTCGCGATCGACATCAACAGCAAATTTGAAGTTACAGCGGGACTAAAAAATATGGAAAAACTAAGCGCTTTTGTGAAAGCTATTAAAGCGCAATAAAAAATAAGAGCTTCTATTATGATCAGTACAGAAACATATCAACACCCGGATCAACAGGGGTATTATGGGAAATTCGGAGGGGCTTATATTCCCGAAATGTTACACAGAAATGTGGAAGAACTAAAAGCAAGATATCTGGATTTGATATACGAACCTTCTTTTCAACAAGAGTTTCAGCAACTATTGAAGGATTATGTTGGCCGCCCAACACCCTTATTTCTTGCAGAGCGACTGAGTAAAGAATTTAATGCTTCGATTTATTTGAAAAGAGAAGACCTCTGTCATACAGGCGCTCATAAGATCAATAATACGATCGGGCAAATTCTCTTAGCCCGTAAACTGGGCAAGACCAGAATTATTGCAGAAACCGGTGCTGGACAACATGGTGTAGCAACTGCAACGGTATGTGCATTGAAGGGAATGGACTGTATTGTGTACATGGGTGAAAAAGATATTGAGCGTCAGGCTCCAAACGTAGCAAGGATGCGCATGCTGGGAGCAAAAGTAATACCCGCTGTTAGTGGTAGTAAAACTTTAAAAGACGCTACCAACGAAGCTATTCGGGATTGGATCAATAATCCTGTTGATACGCATTATATTATTGGAAGCGTAGTAGGGCCACATCCTTATCCGGATATGGTTGCGCGTTTTCAGAGCGTGATTAGTGAAGAAACACGTTGGCAGTTGAAAGAAAAAACGGGTAATGAATTGCCTTCACACGTTGTTGCTTGTGTAGGTGGTGGTAGTAATGCCGCAGGCGCGTTTTATCATTTTCTGGATGAACTTTCTGTGCAATTGATAGCAGTAGAAGCTGCAGGGCATGGGGTAAACAGCGGCATGAGTGCCGCAACCACACAATTGGGAACACCTGGCATTTTGCATGGTAGTAAGAGTTTGTTGATGCAAACTGCCGACGGCCAGGTAGTAGAACCGCATAGTATTTCTGCAGGATTGGATTACCCGGGAGTAGGCCCTTTGCATGCTAACTTATTTGCTTCAGGTCGCGCCAAATTTTTGAGTGCTACTGATGATGAAGCATTACAAGCCGCCTTTCACATTAGTAAAACAGAAGGTATTATTCCTGCACTGGAAACAGCTCACGCTTTTGCAGTATTAGGAAGATTGAATTTAAAACCAAGCGATCGGGTGGTAGTGTGTTTGAGTGGCAGGGGCGATAAGGATTTGGCAACTTATATCAGGGAATTGAAACTAGTGGACTAAAAATATAATTGGAAGATGAGTCGTTTAAAAGAATTGTTTGCCCACAAAAATAAAAGGGTTTTGAATGTTTATTGCACTGCTGGATATCCGCATTTAAATAGCACTATCGAAGTGATGCAGGTACTTGAATTGAATGGTGCCGACATCATTGAGCTAGGAATGCCCTATAGCGATCCTTTGGCAGATGGCCCCGTAATTCAGGCTAGCGGCAATATTGCTTTGGCAAATGGGATGACCATTGCTGTTTTATTTGAACAGTTGAAAAACTTTCGGCAATCAGTTCATATTCCAACCATTTTAATGGGCTATATGAATCCCGTATTGCAATACGGATTCGAAAAGTTTTGTGCCGATGCAAAAGCAGTTGGAATCGACGGACTAATTTTGCCAGACCTCCCCGAATACGAATTCGAAATGGAATACGGCAAGATCATTCATCAATACGGGCTCGATTTTATATTCTTGGTTACCCCTGAAACTTCTGAAGCGCGCGTTAAAAAACTGGATACACTAAGTAATGGGTTTTTATATGCAGTGAGCTCTTCTGCTACAACAGGTAGTGACAAAGATTTCAATGCAGTTGAAAAATATCTTCAGAATCTGCAATCACTTCAATTACAAAATCCGGTATTGGTTGGATTTGGCATCAAGGATAGAGATACATTTGAGTCGGCTTGCAAATTTGCCAACGGAGCAATCATTGGAACGGCATTTATTAAGGCCCTGGAAAATAGTGTGGATATTAAATCATCTGTTAAGCAATTTCTTGGAGGCATCCAATAATTGACTAACCTATCAGAGAAAGAAATGAAATTGGTTATCATAAAATACAATGCGGGAAATATACAATCGGTGCTGTACGCATTGGAGAGAATTGGTGTGGAAGCTGTTGTTACAGACGATGAGGCATTGATTAAAACTGCCGACAAAGTTATTTTTCCGGGTGTGGGAGAAGCGAGTACTGCAATGAACTATTTACGAGAGAGAGGACTTGATCAGTTGATAAAAAACCTAACACAGCCTGTATTGGGTATTTGTTTGGGTTTGCAATTGATGTGTGCATACAGTGAAGAAAATAATACTAGCTGTTTAGGGATATTTGAAGAACAGGTTAAAAAATTTAATCCTGATGCTACTCTACAACCCGGTATTAAAGTTCCACAGATAGGATGGAATAATATTTTCGATTTAAAGACCGAACTTTTTTATCAGGTTAAAGAAAACAGCTATTGCTATTTTGTTCACGGATATTACGCAGCTTTGGGAGAGCATACAATTGCAAAAGCTGATTACTCATTAAAATATAGTGCAGCATTGCACAAAAATAATTTTTATGGTGTTCAGTTTCACCCCGAAAAAAGCGCTGCTGTGGGAGAGCAGATTCTTAAAAATTTTATTCAACTTTAGTTAAAGCAAACTATAATGGAAATTATTCCGGCAATTGATATTATCGACGGCAAATGTGTTCGCTTAACACAGGGCGATTATACTCAAAAAATAATTTATAACGAGAATCCTTTGGCAGTAGCCAAATCTTTTGAAGATGCAGGATTAAAGCGTTTGCACCTGGTTGATTTAGATGGTGCAAAAGCAGGTACCGTAAAGAATTGGGCTGTGCTACAGGAAATTGCAGCCTTCACAACTTTAAGCATTGATTTTGGGGGAGGTATAAAAAAAGACAAAGACCTGAAGATCATATTTGAATCCGGAGCTGCGTATGCAACTATTGGTAGTCTGGCAGTAAAAGAGCCTGAAGTGTTTAAGGGATGGATTGAAAGTTATGGTGCCGATAAATTTTTGTTAGGGGCAGATGTGAAATCCGAAAAGATTGCAGTAGCAGGATGGCAGGAAACTACTGATATTCTGATCTATGATTTTTTGAAAGATTATATCAATAGCGGTGTTCAACAAGTTTTTTGTACAGATGTTAGTAAGGATGGAAAACTGGAAGGCCCTTCGATAGCATTGTATCAAAAAATTCTGGAAAAATTTCCAACGCTTTGGTTTATTGCAAGCGGAGGCGTGAGTTCGATGGATGACTTATATGCGTTGAAAGAAATAGGTTGTTCGGGTGCCATTGTTGGGAAAGCAATTTATGAGGGAAGAATTGCACTCTCGGAATTAAAGCACTTATTATAGAGTTAAATTTTTATTTGGAAGATGCTTACAAAAAGAATCATACCATGTTTGGATATTCGGGATGGACGTACCGTTAAGGGAGTAAATTTTGAAAATATTCGTGATGCCGGCGACCCCGTTGAACTGGGTGCGTTTTATGCAGCTCAGGGTGCTGATGAGTTGGTATTTCTGGATATTACCGCAACCAACGAAAAACGTAAAACACTTAGCGAACTCGTAAATCGTATCTCACACCATATCAATATTCCCTTCACTGTTGGGGGAGGAATCAGCAGTGTGGACGACGTACGCATCTTATTGCAAAATGGTGCAGATAAAATATCCGTTAATACATCCGCATTTAAAAACCCACAACTAATTCAAGATTTGGCAAAAGAATTCGGCAGCCAGTGTATTGTACTGGCAATCGATACCAAACAGGAAGCTGATGGTAATTGGTATGTATATTTGAATGGAGGAAGAGTTAAAACTGATACGATTTGTATTGACTGGGCAAAACAGGCCGTAGATTTGGGGGCTGGAGAAATTTTACTCACCTCGATGAACCACGATGGAACCAAGCAAGGCTTTGCGTTAGACATTACTTCAGATCTGGCAAACCAATTGCCTGTTCCTGTAATTGCATCAGGTGGGGGCGGAACGATGGAACACTTTGTGGACGTGTTTGAAATTGCAAAAGCAGATGCTGCACTGGCAGCGAGTATTTTTCATTTTAAGGAGATCGGTATTCCTGAATTGAAAAATTATTTAAATGAAAAAGGTATTATTGTAAGGATTTAATAAGTGGGTGTCATTTAAGTAGCCTGGCAAAACTACTTTTGGTTATACAATAACCCCAGCTTTTAAGCTGGGGGTCTCGGAAGAAGGAGAAGGAAATGGGGCTTTAGCCCCAACGCTGTGATAACTCATAAGCGATGCAAGGCTAATAAGGATTTAAAGAGTTCTTTTATAGTTGATAAAGGGTTGATATTTAGGGGCTAATATTCACTAGAAAGATTCGACACTTGAGTTATTACTTCTAAGAGTTACTAAGGCTCTAATGTATATGCCGAGCATTAGGGCTAAAGCCCTGAAATGCAGTGGAGACCTTTTATCCCCAGCTTAAAAGCTGGGGTTATTGTCTCCATAATAAATGCTCTTTTAGGATACACTAGCCCCAAGAGTAATGAATAAAGGATTAATAAACTATTATTTTGCAATAAACATAAAAAAAATTGTCACCAACTGTGAAAAGTTAATTAGTGAATTCTCTGGCCAAAATCAATTAAAACAAATGAAAATAGATTTCAATAAATATGCGGATGGACTGGTTCCTGCAGTTGTACAGGATTACGATACTGAAAAAGTATTGATGCTGGGGTTTATGAACGAAGCCGCTTTAAAAAAAACAGAAGAGTTAGGAAGAGTTACTTTTTTTAGCAGGTCAAAACAAAGGCTCTGGACCAAGGGCGAAGAAAGTGGAAATTTTCTGGAATTAAAAACGATTGCAGTTGATTGCGATAACGACAGTTTGCTGATTAAAGTGCACCCAAAAGGACCTGTTTGTCATACCGGTGCCGATACTTGCTGGATGGAAAAAAATCACAATGCTAATTTTTTAAACTATCTGGAAGATATTATTGAGCTGCGCAAGAAAGCTTCTCCTGAAGAGTCGTATGTAGCAAGGCTTTTCACAAAAGGAATCAATAAAGTGGCACAGAAAGTGGGCGAGGAAGCAGTGGAACTTGTAATTGAAGCGAAGGATAATAACGAGGATCTGTTTTTAAACGAAGCGGCGGATCTGATGTTTCATTATTTATTATTGTTGAACGCAAAAGGCTATCGCCTGAATCATGTGGTAAATATTTTAAAAGAACGTCATTCTAAATAATTATGCAAAAACTTATTTTATTCTTATTGCTGCCTGTATTTTCTTATGCACAGCCAAAATTGAATGGCTTTGAAATCAAAGGACAGATCACAGGCTTAAAAGACAATACGCAGGTGATTTTGAAGTCGGGCAACAATGGCAAAACAATTGCTACTACATCGGCTATCAATGGCGCATTTATACTTACCGGAATCCTTACAGATCCGGATATTTTGCAATTAAGTTTTTCGGGTGTGAAAGACCTAACAGATATTTTTATCTCGAATGAGAAACTGTTGGTTACCGGCGATATCAATGCGGTATCGGCTTTTCAATTTAGCGGTTCGCAGACTGAATCGGATTACCAGATCTTTAAAGAACAACTCGATCCGTATAAAGACAAGTTGAACAAACTTGCAGCTCAAATTAATACAGAAAAAGATGCTACAAAACGGGATGGCTTAATGAAAGAATTTAATGACGGCAAATTGGCAGTTGTTAAAAGTGCAACAGCTTTTATGAAACAAAAACCAGCGTCGGCGGTGTCTCCATTTGTATTGTATGTGGTGAATCCATTATTGGAAGGCGGAATTGTAGAAATAGAATCTTACTATAGCAATTTTGCCGGCGAAGCAAAACAAGGGCCCTATGCTAAGGCAATTGAAAATGCCATCAACGAAAGCAAACTTGGGGCTGTGGGATCAATGGCGCTTGACTTTACACAAAAAGATACCAATGGCAAACCGGTGTCGCTTTCTTCTTTCAAAGGCAAATATGTATTGGTAGATTTTTGGGCAAGCTGGTGCGGCCCATGCCGACAAGAAAATCCAAATGTGGTGAATGTGTACAATAAGTATAAGGACAAAAACTTTACGGTATTGGGTATTTCTTTGGATCAGGATCGGAGCAGGTGGCTTCAGGCGATTCGGGCTGATAACCTTACTTGGACGCATCTCAGCGATTTGCAGTACTGGAATAACGAAGTTGCCTTATTATATAAAATACATCAGATTCCATCGAATATGCTGATTGATCCAACAGGAAAAATAATTGGTAAAAACCTTCGTGGAACTGAGTTGCAGGAAACTTTAAAATCTTTATTGACTAAATAATCTGTCTCCAAATATTTCATGTATCGAACACTTATTTTTTTTATTCTGGCTCTAGTTAATCTTCCGTCTTACGGGCAGGTAAGGGCTGAAAAGGAGAAAAAAAAATTTGGAATGATTATCGGTAATATTCTGGACGCTTCAACAGGCAAGGCAATTCCTTTTTCCAGTATTGGTTTATATAAAATTGGCGATACTATTCAAACAACTGCAACCATTTCGGATAAAAACGGATCATTTGAATTGCAGAATCTCTCTTTTGGATACTATCGCCTATCGGTAAAATCGGTAGGCTTTTCCCAAACCTATTTGGATAGTATTTATCTAAGAGCCGAACGATACGATTTTAATTTAGGGGATATTAAACTGCATGTGTCGGCCAATAATCTGGATGAAGTGATTGTGTATGCGGAGAAACCATTAATTCAAAATGTGGATGGCAAGCTCATCTACAATGTAGGAGAATCTGCATCAAGCAATGGTGCTTCTACTGCAGAGATTTTAAAAAATATGCCCCTCATCAATAATGACCCCACTGGCAAAATATTATTGAAAGGAAAAGAACCCAAAATACTAATCGACGATAAGCCCACAGATTTAACTGCACAGCAATTACAAGACCTTTTAGAAAGCTTACCCGGAAGCAGTATTGAAAAAATTGAAGTGATGACCAATCCACCGCCTCAGTATGCAACTGAAACAGGGGGTGTAATTAATATCATTACAAAAAAAGGAAAGATAGGATGGGTGGGTAAGGCCAGTATGAGTGCCGGAACAAAGGGCGAAGGCAATTTTTATACAAACCTAAGTTATAGGAGTAAAAAAATATCGGTGTCGGGGAATGCAGGTGTGGGTGCCAGCGATTTAAATGGTAACAGTTATTCAAATCGCCAGAATTTTTATACCGATTCAAGCAATCAATTTAATAGCATTAGTAATTACAGAAATAAAAATCTCAGGCCCAGTGCCAGACTACAAACGGATTATACATTTAACCCCAGGAGTATGATGAATATTACCTATCAGGGCAATACAAACTATTTCGATAATGTTAGCCATACACAGTATAGCAATATCAATAACCAGAACGAAGTGTACAAAATCAGTACAAGATCAACTGCCAGTAAGGGAACGGGCTATGGTCATTCTTTTTCCGGATCTTATACATTTAAAGGAAAGGACCTGGTAGAATATATTCGTTTGATTGCATCGTATAATTGGGGAAAGAATGATAATGATAGAGATTTTTTTCAGCAATTTCTAAACCCTTCCTATATCCCAACAGGAGTTGATTCTACACAGAATCAGTTTTATAATACTTTTAGTAAAAGCTATTCGGCCAGACTGGACTATAATAAACCCCTGACAATTTTTAAAGGAAATTTTTCTGCCGGTGCCAGTTATTCCAATGCAAAATTTCACAATACACTCAACACCAGTTTTCTGAGTAAAACCGATAGCGTTTTTGTTCCCAATAATTTATTGAGCAACGATTTTTATTTTAACCAAAGCATATTCACTGCAAGGGCCGGCCTTGCTTTTATTTTCGGCCGTCAGTGGCACTTAAATTTTGGGGCGCAGGCAGAGCAAACGAATATGCGATTTAATTTTGTAAAAGGTAATTCGAACGATGTGGAAAATAGCTACTGGAATCTGCTTCCGAATATTACTATTAGAAAGGAATTTGATAAAACGTTGAGTACTGCTTTAGTTTACCGCGAAACAATCAGGAGGCCCGGTTTGGGCGAATTAAATCCCAATATCGATTATGGTGATCCCTATAATTTACGATTTGGAAATCCCTATTTATCGCCTAGTTTGTCTGATAATTTCGACTGGAATTTTAGTTGGATAAAGGGTAAATATTATATCAATACTTCCATTGGATTTAATAAAGTAAAGGATGTAATCAATACTTACCGAACGCTAATTGGGGGAGGAAAAACATCGATCACTTATATCAATATTGCCGACCGTAAAGAGTATGAGGCAAGCGCTTATGGTGGCTATACTTTTAACAGGTGGTTTCGGATGAATGCCAGTGCGGGCTATACTTTCAACCAATATGCCGATGCCGAAAAAATATTATACAAGTATCAGAATGGGGGTAGTTTCTATACAAGTGTTCAGTATAATTTTACTCCGAGTACGGTTTTTACGATGGATGGAACGGCGCGGTATAGCAGTTTTGCTGATCCGCAGGGGCATAGCAGAAGCAATCTCACAATGAATTTGGGATTTCAGTATAAACTATTTGATAGGAGATTAATTCTGGGAATAAATATTGCCGACCCCATCCACTCACAGGAATATTATTCCAATACAGTTGGGCCTAATTTTAATATCCAAAGTTATAGTAGCAGCAATACCAGAAACTTTAGATTCACTATTGCATATCAATTAAACAAGCTGGTTCAAAAAAGCGGACTGAGCGAAAAACAGAAACAAAACATTTTGGATAATATCAAAAAAAAGAATGCTTCCTAAAACTATTTAGCAATACTTGGTTGAGGTATTTTAGCAGAGAGCCAACTATCTTTTACCGGTGCGATCCAATTGTTTAACAATTCGTGTTTAGTTGCAACGAGATTATTAAAGTATAGGGTATCGGAGTCTAAAAAACCATTTTCAAAACCATATTTCAGTTGCGCCAAAGGAAGGGTTTGAATTTTGTCTTTTACTACAAAAGCCAGATTCTGTCGATTAAACATATCTACTTTAAAAGTCTCTTCAATTTGTTTGATCATGTGAACTGATGCATCCGTACTACATCCGCCAACAGTGGTATTGGTTTCGTCGGCAATGAGTACAATAAATTGTCCGAACAATAAATTGGCATATCCTTTTACCGCTGCGCCATGGCTTTTCCATCCATTCACAAAATTGTTCAGGATATCTTCGATTTCGAGTGCTTCGCCGATAAAAAATAAGCGACTGCTCTGATAGATCCAAACTCTTGATTGAGGATGAAAATCTTCGGGGATGAGGTGTTTGTATTCGAGATTCATAGTGCAAAAGTAAATTACTATTCCATAGAAGCCGCAATCATTTCTGCAATATCCAAAACGGCTACGGTATCTTCTTTTTCGCGATTTTTAACGCCATCGGTCATCATGGTGTTGCAGAAGGGGCAGGCTGAGGCAATAATGGATGCGCCGGTTTCGAGTGCTTCGTCGGCCCTTTCAATATTGATGCGCTTCTCGCCTTTTTCATCTTCTTTAAACATTTGCGCACCACCTGCGCCACAACATAAGCCGTTGGAGCGGCAACGCTTCATTTCAACTAATTCAGCGTCAAGTGCCTCCAGCACTTTTCTGGGTGCTTCATAAATATTGTTAGAGCGGCCAAGGTAGCAACTATCGTGATAAGAAATTTTTTTGCCTTTGAAAGCGCCACTGTCTTTTAATTTTATTTTGCCTTCATCGATCAGTTGTTGCAAGAGGGTAGTGTGGTGTATTACTTCGTAGGTTCCACCCAATTCGGGGTATTCGTTTTTTAGGGTATTAAAGCAGTGTGGGCAAGTAGTTACAATTTTTTTGATGCCATAGCCATTCAATACTTGTATGTTCTGATAGGCCATCATCTGAAATAAAAATTCATTACCGGCCCTTCTGGCAGGATCGCCTGTGCAGGCTTCTTCTTTGCCCAATATGGCATAATTAATACCCACTTTATTCAGGATCGTAGCGAATGCTTTTGTAATTTTCTGTGCACGCTGATCAAAACTTCCGGCACAACCTACCCAGAATAATATTTCGGGGGTTTCGCCATTCTGCATCATCTCGGCCATTGTATTGATCTTCATACAGCAAATGTTTACACGAATGTAATTCAATTTTGAATCGGCTAAATCAAGGCCTTCCGAAATATAAATTTTATGGAATATTCGAAGTAGTGTTTATTATTGCATACAGAAGTTTACAATGATAGCAACGCTTTTTTATGGTTTTATAGTGAGTTTTTTAGGACAACTGCCCCTCGGAAACATGAGCTTTACTGCTACTCAGGTGGGATTGCAGGAAGGCTTCCGTAAAGCATGGCAATTTGCAATGGGTGTTGCCATTGTAGAAATGATTTATTTGCGTTTTGCTCTTACGGGGATGGACTGGGTTGTGAAACACCGGATTGTTTTTCTGGCATTGGGCTGGCTCACTGTAGTACTGTTTTTGGTATTGGGCGTATGGGCATTTGTTACGGCCCGAAAACAGCACCCCGAAAAAAAAGCCCTAGTATTGGATAATAAATTGAATCGGTTCTTACTGGGACTCATGATGAGTGCTTTGAATCCTGTGCAGATTCCATTTTGGTTTCTTTGGTCGTCTACTTTTATACAAGCCAAATTGATTGCCATAACTACATACGACTTTAACCTGTTTACCATTGGGGCGGGTACAGGTACTTTAACAGGTCTGGCAGTTTATATTCATGGAGGAAACTGGCTGGTAAATAAGCTTAATACCAGCAATAAAACCCTGAATAAAGTGATGGGAATTATTTTTCTGCTAACGGCATTGTTACAACTATACCGAATAGTGTATAAACCGTTTATTTAGTGAGGCCTACATTTCGGCCACCCATGCATCCCGATCATCGGGCGAAAATTTCCAGGGAGCAAAATTATTTTCAATATTGCTAAATGTGCCATTCCATTCTTGCGGGGCATTACTTTCTTCCATAATCAGGGAGCGTCTTAATTCCATAATAATATCTAAAGGTGCAATGCTAACCGGGCATGCTTCCACACAAGCGTTACAGGTGGTACAAGCTCTTAATTCTTCTACGCTGATATAATTGTGTAATAATGATTTTTGATCGTCGATAAAGCTTTTATTTTCATTGATGTTTTTTCCAACAGCTTCCAGTCGATCTCTTGTGGCCATCATAATTTTTCTGGGGCTCAACAATTTTCCAGTACTGTTTGCAGGGCAGGCTGCAGTGCATCTACCGCACTCAGTGCAGCTATAGGCATCCAGTAAGCTTTTCCAACTCAGGTCGAATATATCTTTGGCTCCGAAGCGGGCAGGCGCGGCTGCATCTGTGGGTGCCAGTTCGGGTTGCATGGCATAAAGCACTTCGTTTTGCACTGCGGGCATATTTTTTAATTTACCCAGCGGTTCCAAACGTGCATAATAGGCATTGGGGAAAGCCAAAATAATGTGCAGGTGTTTTGAATAGGGTAGGTAGTTCAGAAAAGCAAAAATGCCGGCAATATGCAGCCACCAGCAAGTTCTTTCAATCATGATTAAACCATCAATGTGCAGGCCCGAAAACAAAGGACTAATCATTCCGGAGAAAAAGAAATTACCCGTAGCATGATAGTGCTCAGTTCCTTTGGATTGCAAGATAAGATCGCAGGCATTCATGGTCAGAAACAGGCTCATTAATACGATCTCGGTAAACAAAATATAATTTGCGTCTGATCTTGGCCATCCATTCAAATCCTTACTGGCAAAGCGTTTTAGCTTAAGAACATTTCTTCTGATTAAAAAAGTGGCACAAACCAATATCACAGTTGCCGCCAAAAACTCAAAGGCGTTGAGGAGCCATAGGTAAACCGGCCCCAGCGCAGGCACAAACAAACGGTGCGTGCCAAGAATGCCATCCAACACTATTTCCAACACTTCCAGATTGATGATGATAAAGCCCCCATATACTACCAAGTGCATGCATGCTACCAGTTGGTTTTTAAACATTTTCTTTTGTCCGAGTGCCAGCAGAAACAAGTTCTTCCAGCGGGCAGATGGGTTGTTGTTAAGGTTTTCGGGCAGGCCGAGAAAAACATTTCTTTTTATTTCGCCCGCTTTCTTTGTAAAAAGCCACACAGAGATTCCTGTTAAGCAAACAAATATAACCTGCTGTAGAATTGCCATGGTTTGATAGTTATGGTGCTAAGTTAACAGTTTTGCTTTGTTGTAAATTGGATTGGGGAATGGTTTTATTGTGCTTATTTTTGAAACACAAATCAGTGTATGACAGAAAAGAAATATATTCTTAGTCGGGAAGCTGCCCTTCAGAAATTGCATCGTATGGCCTTGGAATTGGCCGAAAACCTAAGTGGTAGTAATGCTGCGGTGATTTTGGTAGGAGTTAAGGAAAGTGGACTTGTTATAGCCAATAAAATTGCCGTCCTTTTAAGGCCCTATGTTAGTAATGAAATCAGGATCATTTCGGTAAGTCTCAATAAGCACAAGCCTAAAGAAGTGGTATTGAGTGAGGATCTAAACCTGAACGACCTGAATGTGGTATTAATCGATGATGTGTCGAATAGTGGTAAGACTCTCTTGTATGGATTAAAACCTTTTTTAGAATTTTATCCACGAACCGTTCAAACAATGGTCATGGTAGAAAGGATGCACAAATTATATCCCATTAAACCAGATTATGTGGGTATGTCTGTTGCAACAACACTGGAAGATCATATAGAACTCGAAGTTGAAAATGGGGAAGTATCTGGTGCGTATATTACGCATCGCTAAACAGATTGTTGGCGGCCTCATTTAAATTCTGCAGAATTCGTTGTATTTATTTAGAAGTGAAACCCAGAACATTAATTTTATTAAAAAGAATTTGCTTGTCGCTTCCTGCATTCCAGAACGATATGGAAATTCTGTCAAAATGGTCTTCTGGTATTCGGGCATCGATGTGCACCATCCTTGTTTCGCCATCCGAAATCAATCTGCTGACGCGTATAAAATTTGATTTAATTATTACATTGTTCCTGTAAAACTTTATAATAAATTGGGGCATCTTCCACATATCCCACTCCTTTTGTGCAGTGCTGATCTCTGCACTTGCTCTAATCCAGCCACAATCGGGTGGTGCTGTAAAGAAAATTTCTTTTGATGTTTGATTGTCTTTCCCAAGAGTAATTAATTCGGTATTCTTGAGGATCGGAATGCAAGAGCTTTGTTGGCCGGTATATCGCTCTGTATTATCTAGCAAAGTTTCCACATCTCTTGGTACATGGTAACGCCCGATAGTTGCCATTAAAAAAGCGGCATTCATTTCGCCCGCCCTGAATAATCCTCCTTTATGTGCCTGATGCGTTAGCCAAAAATTGTAATAAGTACACAAAACAATAAACACAATTATGATAAGTCTCAGCAACTTCCTCTTGAAAGTTCTTTCAAATAAGGCTGTTAGCGGAATCGCCAGAACGGGGTAGGCCTGAATCATCGCACGCTGACCAAGACTTGCCCCATACCACCATTCTTTCCACGAGAAACAGATGTAACAGAAACAAAGGATGAAAATAAAACTGGAATAGAAAAGTTGTCGATAATATCGGAATAGATACACGAAACCAATGATTGTTAATATCATTGCAGGCGAGTAAATAAACCATCCACCTTTAAAGCTTATTAAGGCGTTAATAAAGTGAGGATGGAGCCAATCAAAACCTTCTTCACCATAAGTATAAATAATCCATTGGCCTGAGACCCATTTCCAGTAAATGAATTGAATTGAAACTATTAAAACAAAAACAGCAAGAGCAATCATTCCGAACCGGGAATTATTTTTCAGAAACCTGATTCTTAATTTTAACTCCTGCCGGCTTTTAATACCCCAAAGCAAAGGTAATAACAAACTGATCACTTCCGTGGGGCGCGTTAGCGTTGCCATCCCTGCTAAGAAACCAATTACGGCAGCGAATTGTAAAGTAGGTTTTTCATAAAACCGAAAGCAGCAAAAAATTAATGCAGCATAAATCGTAAACAAGCCATTGTGCGTCATTGCTCCATCAATGGCTGAATAATCCAGATAATTGCTCGCAAAAACAATTACAAAAAGAGATAAGGCTGTGGCTAAGTCTGTAAAATACCTAAGCAAAATTTTTCGTAAGAACCACAAGCCAATAAAAGCATAGAGCAACATTCCAACCCCAATAGATATCTGATAAGGATAGGAGAAACCATCTGCCAAATAAGTTCCATTTACAGTAGCATATATATGTGCAGCAAAAAAGAAAGGGGATAGCAAAATTGCCTGTCCTGCTGTATATTTCAGAATATAGTTTCCAGAAGAATGCTGGAATGCCTGCTGAAAATCGGGTGTGGGCCGGTACTTATTCAGAACACTATCTTTGAATTTACACTGTTTTAAGTCATGATAAATGAAGATTGCAGGAAGATATAAATAATAACCAGACACATCCCAACTCAAAGTAGCTTCGGTAGCAGGTTGTTTCCACTTAGGATAGTAAAAAACTCCTGTAAATAAAATCAAGCAGTATCCAGCCAGCAAAGCATTCCTTGAAAATTTATTCATTTATTTTTCTTTTATAAACCTACCGGTTGCTGTTTTATTTTGTGAGGCAATATGGAGGAAGTAAGCGCCTGGTATCAACTGAGAAACTGTTACTCTTTCAGTGGATTTATTAATATACCTTGATTCGTAGAAAACCATTTGCCCTTTTGTATCAAAGATAGAGACCATAACCTTTTCGTCAATAAAATTTTCTACAGAAAAATCGACTTGCATATTAGCCGGATTGGGCCATATTTTTAACGCGGTAACTTTTAAAGTACTGTCTTTTGGAACATTAGTTTCAGGAATAGCTATAACACGGGGTTTGTTTCTAACAGCAAAACTAGTAACACTTCCAGACGAAGGATTCAATACTTCACAATAATCATAATTAAAAACCCTGATTTGGTTATCAGAGCCAACGTAACTCAATCGCCGCTGAACATTACCTGCACTCGTGATCCTTAGATTCCGAACTGCATTAATTGCAGTCCAATTAATTGCTACCGCTTGCCAAGTGTTGTTTATATCTTGATATAATACCCAAACTCTATTATCCGTGCCCAAATAATAAATCTGACCAGGATTCTCGCCTATCTGAATATCTGCAGAAACATTATAAACCTGCAAAGCTTGTCCACTACTCCATGGATAAATAGCCGTAAACGCTGAACGACTCCAACCCTTACTATTAAGGCTATAATAATATAACCCGTTGGCGGAGTTAATTAATCGCAAGTGTATGCTTAACTCTCCCAATAGGTTTGTTGTTTATAAATTTATCGAAGAACTGTAAAATTGTTAGCACTGTCAGCTTTGCTAATATCCTTGATTTGAAGCCAGTAAAGGATTTGGCGAAATTACGCAGAATTAGAAACCTAAATAAAAAATCGACTCTTGATTTTGATTTAAAAGAAATGGCTACTTTGATTATATTCGTAAAAATAATTTCAAAAATAACTTACCAATGGACGCTGCTATACAAGAAAGAGTAAATGTTTGGGCCAACGGCAATTATGATCAGGCCACCAAAGATGCTATCAGCCTGATGCAGGCGAATAATACCGATGAACTCGCTGATTCTTTTTATAAGAATTTGGAATTCGGCACCGGCGGACTGAGAGGAATTATGGGTGTTGGAACCAACCGCATTAATAAATACACTATCGGGATGGCTACACAAGGCTTTGCCAATTATTTAAAAAAGACCTACGGCAACGAAGAGATAAAAGTAGCCATTGCGCACGATAGCAGAAATAATAGTCGCTTTTTTGCCGAAACTACTGCAAATGTTTTTGGAGCAAATGGTATAAAGGTTTTTTTATTCGAAGCCTTACGCCCTACACCAGAACTGAGCTTCGCCATTCGTTACTTGGGTTGTAAAGGGGGCGTGGTTTGTACTGCTTCCCATAATCCCAAAGAATACAATGGATATAAAGCTTATTGGAACGACGGCGGACAATTGGTTCCTCCACACGATAAAAATGTAATTATTGAAGTGGAAGCCGTTACCGGTATTGATGACGTGAAATGGAGTGGCGGTGAAGCCAATATTAGTTTGATGGGTAAAGAAATGGATGATGCTTATTTGGGAATGGTAAAAGGATTGAGCGTTTATCCCGATGTTATTGCCCGGCAGCACGACCTTAAAATAGTGTACACCCCAATTCATGGAACCGGCATTACGCTGGTACCACAGATCTTGAAAAATTTTGGATTCAGCAATGTTACAATTGTAGAAGAACAGGCTACACCCGATGGAAATTTTCCAACAGTAGCATACCCCAATCCAGAAGAATCTGCAACCATGGGCATTGGCTTAAATCTTGCCAAAAAATTAGACGCCGATATTTTATTGGGTACCGATCCCGATGCAGACCGTGTTGCAATTGGCGTAAAAAATCATCATGGCGAATGGGTATTAATGAACGGTAACCAAACTGCGGTGTTGGCATGTAACTATATGATGGAAGCACGCAAGGCCAAAGGAATTGCGCAGCCAAATGATATGGTGATCACAACTATTGTAACTACACAAATGATCAACGACCTCGCAGCAGGATATGGTGTGGCTTGTTATAATGTACTCACCGGTTTTAAATGGATCGCAGAACTGATTAAAGCTAAAGCAGGGCAGGAGAATTATGTGATTGGCGGAGAAGAAAGCTTTGGCTTGATGATTGGTGATCAGGTACGCGATAAGGATGCGATTGCTGCAGTTGCTTTGATGTGTGAAATGGCGGCTTATGCAAAGGATCAGGGACTTACCCTGTTTGATAAAATGATTGAACTGTATCAGCAATACGGGTTCTATTACGAAAACCTGATTAGTATTACCAAAAAAGGAATGAATGGCCAGAAAGAAATTGCTGATATGATGGATGGCTATCGTAAAAACCCTCCCCTTACTATTGATGGAGCCAAAGTATTGCAGTTACTGGATTATGAATTGCAGAAAGGTACAAATCCTTCTACGGGCGAAACATGGCCAATTACTCTTCCTAAAAGCAATGTATTGCAGTTTATAACCGAAGATGGCAGCAAAATTTCTGCACGACCTTCGGGCACTGAACCTAAAATAAAATTTTACTTCAGCGTAAAAACATCTCTGGAAAACAAAGAAGCATTTGATGCCACATTTGCAGCACTAGAAAATAAAATCAAACGAATTATTGCGGATATGCATTTGCAATAAGCCGATTGCACCATAGATACGAATTAGGAACTGCTGTGAAGAAATTTTTCACGGCAGTTTTCTTTTCACATATGCCACAATCCTCCTTCCCGATTGTTTGGATACTGTATATTCGTGGAGCAGTGAATGAGCTAACTAAATTTGGTATCAACCGAATGTTGATTAGCAAATTACACACGACCAAAATTAATAACTGATGAAAGAAAACGTTGATAGCTATCAGCATAAAGGATTACGAAAAAGGTTGGTGGATCTGCTTCGTAGCAAGGGCATTACAGACGAGAATGTATTGGAAGCTATTAACAATATTCCCCGGCACTTTTTTTTGGACTCTGCTTTTGACCTGATCGCGTATGAAGATCGGGCTTTTCCCATTGCAGCAAATCAAACCATTTCGCAACCTTATACTGTTGCTTATCAAACGCAATTGCTTCAGGTGAAGAAAGGAGAAAAAGTTTTAGAAATAGGTACCGGCAGTATTTATCAGGCTTCGGTACTTGCAGAAATGGGAGCAAGAGTATATACCATTGAGCGACAGAAAAAATTATTCGACGCACAAAAAAAATTCGTGTTCCGATCAAAATATCCCAATATCAAATTTTTTTATGGGGATGGTTTCGAAGGTCTTCCCGCATATGCGCCATTCGATAAAATCATCATCACAGCCGCGGCTCCGTTTATTCCGCCAAAGCTGATCGAGCAATTAAGACCGGGAGGAATGATGGTATTACCACTGGATGAGGGCGAAGCACAGAGAATGTTACGCATTACCAAGTTAAAGGATGGCTCTTTACAAGAAGAATCATTTGATGCTTTTTCTTTTGTTCCCATGCTTACAGGGAAAAACGAATAGTTTAGATCGTTTTCAAAAAAATAAAAGCCAACACTTTGCAGTATCAGCTTTTATTTTTTGCAATTTAAAATTTTATTGTTGCATCATATCCATTCCGCCACCACCATCGGCCTTGGTGTTTTTGCGTTTAAATAGGGAAGCATCAAATTTTCCAAAACGGTAACTGAAGTTTAATCTCAATATCTGTGGGTCTCTTCTTCTGGAACTAACTTGATTAAAATAAAGACTCTCAGAATAAGTTTTAAATAATTGTGTTTTGAAAATATCGTTCATGCTTAGGTTTAAGGATGCAGATCTGCCATTCTTCCAGGTCCAATCTTTACGTATTCCTAAATCAAATCCATAACGAGGATAATTATATCCCTGCGATGTTGATTGCGGGCCACCTCCAAACATCATACCCATACCACCACGGCCTCCGCCACCACCGCTGTTTCCACCGGGAGGTAAAATTGTTTTTGCCTGATAGTCGCCACTGAATTGAATAGATAGGCCTTTAGCAATTTTAAAAGTACTGTTCATTTTTGCAAACCAGCTCACCAATGCATCTGCATTTGTTTGGTTAGGAATATTTGAGTTGATCTTTGAATCAAAAAGATTAAAGCTCAACGTAAGGTCCCACCATTTTGTTACAGGCATTCTATTAGATAATTCCAAACCATACGTAATGCTGTTATCGGCATTGATATAAGTATTGAAATAAGCACTATCGAGAGGTGTTAATCCATTCTTGTCGCGGTACACATATCTTGTAATCAGATTTGTAGTGTATTTGACATAGGCAGTTGCCAAGAAGTTTGCTCCTTTTTTATAGGCGTTATTATACGAAAACTCAAATGAATTAGTAAACTCCGGCTTTAAGTTTGCATTTCCAATATTGATATTCTGTGGATCTGAATAATCAGGAAAAGGCATCAGTTGAAAGAAATTGGGGCGATTTACCCTTCTCGAATAATTGACTTGAAAATCCTGCTTGTCGCTAAGTTTATACGTAATAAAAGCACTAGGGAAAAGGCTTAGCGGGTATTTTACCGAAAAGTTAGAAGAGTCGGCGCCATTTTGTTTTAATAGTGTGCCGGTATAATTTGAACTTTCAACCCGGAAACCTAATTGATAACTCCATTTTTTCTTTTTAAAAGAGTAGTTCACATATCCTGCATACACCTGATCGTTGAATTTGTATTTGCTGCTGATGTTTGGCACTAAAAAATAATCATTGGTAATATAGCTGTATCGATATTGATCGCTTGCATTTTTAAAATCTCTTACTGCTCCTCTGGCACCTGCTTCAAATTTCGAGTCCTCAGTTATCTGGTCTTCATAGTCGGTTTGAAGGGTATAATTTTTACTGTCACCGCCGCCATTTGTCTTTTGCAATAGAGCCTTTCCCTTATAACTATTATCAAGATTATAGGTTTGTGTACTGATATTATTATTGTTATTGTTGTTGCTGGAATTGAGGTTAAAATCGGCAGATAAGTTTCTGCCTGTTTTTGCGAAATTGTATTTATAGCTTACTTGTGAGCCCCAATTTTTAAAATTGCCTTCACTGTGGTTATCGATCAGATCGTAAGAAGTAAATGCAGTTTTGATGGTTGAATCTACTCTTTGTGTTTGGTCGTTGGTAGAATGTCCCGAAACATAATTTCCTCCAACAGTAATTGTGCTACGATTGCTTACAAACCAATCAACGCTTCCTCTGAAGAAGCCAAAAAGATTATGGTTGGTACTATTGGTTGTTTGATGAATATAACTTGGGATGGCTAAAAAATTATTACGATCGGCTGTTCCTTCTGAAATTGATTTACGCTCCATGAGGTTACCACTTAAAGAAATATTGGTTTTGGTTTGACGTAAATTGATATCCCCACCTAGGCTCGGTTTCCCTCTTGAGTCGATACCTGCTCTGATTCCTCCGTTATATCCACTCTTTTTATTTTTCTTTAGCACAATGTTCAGGATACCTGCATTACCGCCCGATGCATCGTATTTGGCCGATGGATTTGTAATTAATTCTACGCGATCAATAATATCTGCAGGAATCTGATCGAGTGTAAGGGTAGTAGGTCTGTTATCAATAAAAATGGTTGGAGTAGCATTGCGCATCGTTACATTCCCATCAATATCCACATTCAGCGAAGGAATATTTTTCATGATCTCGGTTGCAGTTTGACCAGTAGCAACGAGGTTCTTGTCGACATTAAAAATTTTGCGATCAATTCCCATTTCGAATTGAGGTTTCGCGGTGGAAGTAACAGTAACATTACCCAGATTTACTGCATCTTGCTCCAGCTTAATATTGCCAAGGTCTTTATCTGCCTGAGCCATCATTTGTTGAATGGCTGCTGCTGAAGGAGCCCCGCCCTGTGGCATTTTTAAACCGAAGCTAATAGTATTTGTCTGACTCTTGTATCCGATACTGGAAAGTTTTAAAGTAAACCTGCCCATTACAGAAAGGTTCTCAATGCTGAACTCGCCATTTGCTTTGGTAATCTGCGTAGAAAGAATTACTTCCTTCATCTTTTTAGTTACCGTATCGAATTTATTACCTGTTAACTGAATGCTAACGCCTTCTACTGCTTTATTGGTTTTACTGTCTACGATCTTACCGTAGAAGTGGCCGATGTTCATATTCTGACCACCTGCTCTGCCGCCGCCCATTGGAATTTGAGCCATCGAATAATTGCCTAAACAAACTAAAAAAAATGCGAATATTAATTTCCTCATGATATATAAATAAGTATTTGTGGGATACAAAGGTCGCTCAGGACTATGCGGGATATATATTGTTTATACAAACGGTAATATCACAAATTTGAATGGGTAAAGTTTTGATAAGCTAGGTTGAAGACCGATTTTTATCGGTGATTAGCTCATAAGCGTCAAAAAAACTTGCAATAAGCCAATGAGAAAGCCCAGAACGCCTCCAATAATTTCTACGAATCGAAATTCTTTCGACATGATGGATTGTAAAATTTCTTCGAGTTTGTCGGAAGAAAATCCGCTCACTTTATTGATGACAATTTTTTCCAGATCAAGTTCTTTCTCTAATTGCCCCATATAATTCTGCATGATGAGGGGGAACAATTCCCCCAACTCCTTAATAAAAACAGCTTTCATTTGGTTGATGGTCTTATCTCCAATAAACATGCTGATCATTGGCATTTCTTCTGCCAGCTTAACACGCAAGAAATGATCGATATGTGTTTCTACATAGGGCATTAACATTTCGATATTTTTTGGATCTGCAATCTTTTGCTCGATATCTGTAAAAGAAAGGAGCTCCTGACTAACCAGTTTGCCCAACTTTTCTGCAAACTGTTTCTGCCTTTTTGGAAATATGCCATGAAAACTAATTCCCAGTAACCTGACAGGTTTTTTGGGATGGAACAACATTTTAATGGCAATCCAGTTAGTGAACCAACCTATAAATGCTGAAATGATAGGAATTAAGAAAATTGCAATTTTCATCTATGATACATTAAAAACCCTATAAGGAAATGCTTATAGGGTTTAGTTGGGAGGACGATGGGTCTCGAACCCACGACCTACAGTGCCACAAACTGTCGCTCTAACCTACTGAGCTACGCCCTCCGTCTTCAATTTTTAGAAACTTCCATTTCTAAAGGATTGCAAAAATAGGGTAATTAGGCATTTCCTGAAAGCGATTTTCATTTCTTTTTGAAAACTCTTTCCAAAATCCTTTGTTAATTGAGATAAAAGGTAGGGTCTAAAAGCGTTTTTCAGCTATTTTTGGGATCAGTCATGCAAAAATTTAAGCAATTTATGAAGAGTAGAAAAGGGGTGGTTTTAACCGCTATTGTATTATTTGGTGTATTGTTTTTCGCTTTCAGAGTAATTGATCGCACACATCCTGAAATTAATATTACTACCAAACAACGTTTATTAACCGCCATCGGTTCGCTTTTAGAGCAGGGCCATTATAGCCCTAAAACCATCAATGATGCTTTTTCAAAAGAGATTTTCAAAAAGTATCTGAATGAATTAGATGGAGATAAAACTCTTTTCCTTCAATCGGATATTGATAGTTTCAAAAAATACGAGATAACACTCGACGATGAAATACACGGCTCCCCAATTCTTTTTGCACCCGCTGTAAGTGCTGTTTATGATAAACGGTTACCTCAGGTAATTGCATTGTATCAAAATATTCTGTCTACTCCTTTTGATTTTAATAAAGACGAAACTTTTACTACTGAAGTGGAGAAATTACCTTTTGCTGCCGATGAAGCAGAAAGAAAAGATCGTTTAAGAAAGGAGGTGAAATTGTACACACTTGAGAAATATGTTGAACTACAGGAACAACGCGAGAAGAATAAGGGCACGAAAGATTTTGTGGTAAAGGCGGATACGGCTTTGGAGCGCGAGGCAAGAATGAAAGTGCTAAAGATCATGGATAAAAGGTATGATCGCCTGAAGAGTACTTTTAACGAAGACCAGCGTTTTAATGCTTATTTAAATGTGATCACCAATTTGATGGATCCACATACTGATTATTTTCCACCGATCGAAAAAAGAGCTTTTGATGAGGAAATGAGTCGCCGCTTTTATGGCATCGGAGCACAATTGAGAGAAGATGATTATGGTATTAAAATAGCCAGCGTTCAAACGGGGGGAGCAGCGTGGAAATCGGGAGAAATTCATGCGAATGATATTATTCTGAAAGTGGCTCAGGGAAAGGAAGAACCGGTAGATGTATCTGGATATGCTACCGAAGACGCTGTAAAATTAATTAGAGGAAACAAAGGAACCGAAGTGAGGTTGACTATCAAAAAATTAGATGGTACTATAAAAGTGGTGAGCATCATCAGAGAAGAAGTTGCTTTGGATGAAGGCCTGGTTCGCGGTGCCGTAATACAAAATGGACCTGATAAAATCGGATATATTTATTTACCGGAATTCTACGCAGATTTCGAGCGCGAAAATGGTAGTCGTTGTTCGGAAGATGTGGCACAGGAAGTTGAAAAATTGAAAGCAGAAAATGTAAAAGGAATTGTGCTGGATATTAGAACCAATGGTGGTGGATCTTTATACGAAGTGGTGCAGATGGTAGGTTTGTTTATCAACCAGGGTCCCGTGGTTCAGGTGCGTGATAAAGAAGGCAAATCAAGTGCACTCAACGATAAACAGTCGGGTGCTATTTATGATGGACCATTAGCTGTGATGGTGAATGAACTAAGCGCTTCGGCAAGTGAAATTTTTGCTGCGGCCATACAGGATTATAAAAGAGGCATCATTATTGGAAGTACTTCTACCTATGGAAAGGGTACGGTACAAAAGACAGTTCCTTTTGGAAAACCGATCGACTTTACAAGTGGTAGAACGGAGTATGGGGCTGTTAAATTAACCTTTCAGAAATACTATCGTATTAATGGTGGATCGGTACAATTAAAAGGGGTTACACCTGATGTGATTTTACCGGATGCGTATGAGTTTTATAAACTAAGAGAGAAGGACAATGCTTCTGCATTACCTTGGGATGAAATTGCAAAAGTGCCTTATCAAACATGGGATAACGCAGACCTGAATACCGTTATACAAAAAGAAAATGCTAAGATCTCCGAGAATAAATCATTAAACCTTTTGAGGAGCAATTTATTGTGGTTGTCGAAAAATGCAGAAATGCCAATGAGCCTTAATATCAACCAATACAAGGCAATGCAGAAACAAATTAGAGCCACAGTAACGCAGAACAATAATTTGTTGAAACTGAACAAAGAAATGAATGTGGAAGCGATGGCTGTAGATAAGGATAAATTTTATAATAATCCGGATAAGCCGAAGGGTGACAGATATTTGGCTTGGTTAAAATCAATCAAAACAGATATACACCTCGATGAAACAGTTCAGATGGTTTCTGATATGATTCGTTCGTCGGCACCTACGGTTTTAAAAAAATAATTTGTATTTTGTTTTTGAATGATAATCTGGAATTGGTACCTGATGCCGTTCTATTTGAATTGAAATGAATGATGGAGAAGGATTTGAAATGGTATGCTTTATATACCAAGCCTCGTTGGGAAAAAAAGATTGATGCAGTACTGATTAAAAAAGGTATTGAGAGCTGGTGCCCACTCAACAAGATTGAAAGACAGTGGAGCGATCGAAAAAAAATTGTGGAAGAGCCACTTTTCAAATCCTATATTTTCGTGCACATCGATATGAAAAATAAATTGCCGGTATTACAAACCGATGGCATTCTAAACTTTGTACACTATTTGGGAAAACCTGCCGTAATCAAAGAGGAAGAGATTGATCTGATTAAACATTATCTGGCTGAAAAAGATGCCAGAGTATCGCTGATCAGCAGAGAAGGCTTTGAAGAGTCCACAAAAATTCGTGTAAACCATGGTGTTTTTATGGGCAAGGAAGGAACAGTTCTAAAAAATGCCAAAAAGAAAATCTTTGTGAAACTACAAACCTTGGGTCAGGTAATGGTAGTGGAATTCCCGGTTGAATATTTGAGTCTTTTGGAATAAGAAAATCAAAAGGCAAAATTCAAAAGTCAAAATTCAAAAGTCAAAATTGAAGAAGAATAAAGAATAAAATAAAAAAAATATTTCCCCTCCCAAACACGTTTGGGAGGGGTGCGAGCGCAGCGAAGTGGGGTGGGAAAAAGCTTGATTCGATGAAAAAATAATCTCTAAGAGAATCAACCACCCCCGCCGTATTCCGTTACACGAAATCGGCGCCCCCTCCAAACCATGGTTTGGAGGGGAAACTTACAAGCTAACTTAATCTCTTACCCTTAACCAAATCTTCCTAAAACAAATCTGCGCAAATCAGTTTCATCAGCGTCATCTGCGTGCCATAAAAACAGCCTCGCGAAAGCAAAATCAAAAATCAAAATTAAAAATTCAAAAGAAGATTTTAAAGCGTCCAGTCGATTACTTTATTGGCCCACTCATTTTTAAATGCTGCAGTAACACGAATATAATTATCGGTATAGCCTTCCATCATTCCGTCTTTTTCGAATTTTTCGAACAACACTTTTCTTGTTACACCACTATGCTGCGCAGTAAAGTATTGCAACTTCTGGTACGATAAATTGCGCAAGATTTTATTTCTTTCGTTTCGCACCGAAATCGGTATCACTGGTTTTATTTCTAAGGCTTTCGTGTCGGGCCTTTCAGAATAAGTAAACACGTGCAGGTAAGAAACGTCTAACTCGTGCAGAAATTGAAAAGTTTCTTGAAAATGTGCATCGGTTTCGCCAGGAAATCCTACAATTACATCTACGCCGATTGCACAATGTGGCATCAATTTTTTAATCAACTCAACCCTTTCCTGATACAATTCTTTTTTATAACGCCGACGCATCAATTTTAAAATATCGTTGCTACCGCTTTGCAAAGGAATATGAAAATGGGGCATGAATTTTTTACTGGTAGATACCCACTGAATAATTTCGTTCGTCAATAAATTGGGTTCGATCGAAGAAATGCGGTAACGCTCAATACCATCTACTTCATCCAATGCCCTGATCAGGGTCTCAAAGTTTTCATCGTATTTTAAATTGCCATCTGGGCCTTTACCAAAATCACCAAGGTTAACTCCTGTCAATACAATTTCTTTCACACCTTCTGCCGCAAGCTCTTTTGCATTGCGCAACACATTGGCCACATTATCGCTTCTGCTTTTGCCTCTTGCCATGGGGATCGTACAAAAAGAACAACTGTAATCGCAGCCGTCCTGCACTTTTAAGAAACTACGGGTGCGGTCGTTCATAGAAAATGAAGCGTTAAACCCGGTAACTTCCTCAATATCGCAACTACATATTTTACTTGCATCTCCCTTTGTGAGTTGGGCAATATGTTCAATGATATTAAATTTTTCAGAAGCCCCTAAAACCAAATCTACTCCGGGAATATTGGCAATCTCCTGAGGTTTTAATTGAGCATAGCATCCGGTGATTACCACAAAACTCTCAGGCGATTTTCGCTGAATACGCCTTACCAACTGCCTGCACTCTTTATCGGCATTATCCGTAACAGAACAGGTGTTTATTACATATACGTCGGCCTGATCGTCGAAATCTTTTTTCTCAAATCCCTTCTGCTCCATCAATCTTGACAGGGTAGAGGTTTCAGAAAAATTTAATTTACAGCCCAGTGTATGAAAGGCTACCGAACGCATCTTTTCCATAAGTGCGCAAAGATAATGCCTTCCATTTAATCGCCGGGGAGCGAAAAATATTGGAGTACTTACTGAAAAGCGTAAACTTGCGATTCATTTAATGCTGTTGGAGTATATGAAGAAAACAATTTATTTTAAACAGATTTTCATTGCTGCCTGCTGGTTATTGATTGCAGTAGCTTGCGACAGGTCGCCTAAATATCAGGTTCAGAAAGTTAAGCGTTCCGTAATTGAGAGTGAGCGAGCGGATATGACCATCATAGAAGAAGATGATTTTAACCGGCATCCTTCTCGTATACACTATTCAAAACACGCGCGCTGCAGAATGGAATGCCGGCATATCGATGAACAGGAAATCAAGACCATTCTCGAACAAGGAACCCTCAATTTCAAAAAAAGTGAATTGCAGGGAGAACCTTGCAGAAGGAAATATGCTGTAGAAGGCATGACTAGCCAGGGCCATCGGCTCAGGGTGATTTTTGCCCCCTGCGGCAACGAAATGACGGTTGTAACCTGTATTGATCTGGGGGTAGAATGGACCTGTCATTGTAATTAATGCACGATAATTAGAGCCTGATACTCACGTCTTTGTTGCAGTTAACCGTAGTGATCTTCTTTCTAATATGAAAGGTTTTCTTAAATCTTACAAAATGGCGCTCTGTATTTTCGATTTTAGGATTAATAAGGTATGTTTGCCAGTCTTAAAAAACCAAAACCAATATGCAGTTTAATCGGATTAACAATATTGTTGGGTGGGCAATTGCTTTGATTGCTTGTACCGTGTACGTTTTAACCGCAGAAGCCGGTGGTAGCTTCTGGGATTGTGGTGAGTTTGTGAGTAGCTGTTTCAAGTTACAAATACCGCATCCGCCGGGAGCTCCTTTGTTCGTAATCTTGGGTCGATTCTTCATCATTCTTTTTGGTGATAATCCAATGAATGCGGCAAAAGCGGTGAACGTTATGAGTGCTCTTGCGAGTGGATTCACTATCCTCTTTCTGTTTTGGACCATTACCCATTTTGCGCGCAAAACCATGTCTGTAAAAACTACAGATGCTTTGAGCAATTATCAGATCTGGTCGATCATGGGCGCCGGAGTAGTAGGGGCTTTGGCATACACTTTTTCAGATTCATTTTGGTATAGTGCTGTGGAAGGGGAGGTTTATGCAATGTCATCTTTCTTTACTGCGATTGTATTTTGGGCAATGTTGAAATGGGAGAATCATGCAGATGAACCCGGAGCAGATAAATGGATTGTATTTATTGCTTTCATGATGGGACTTTCTATTGGGGTTCACTTGTTGAACCTATTAACGATTCCGGCAATTGTAATGGTGTATTATTTTAAAAGAAAAGACACATTCAACTATGCAAATATGCGCAAGTGGTTTATTCGCATAGCAGCCATTGGGGGCGGTCTGGCTTTTATTGCTGCATTGATTATGGCAAATGGAGAAGTAAATGAAGACCGTGGGTTAACGCTTGATCCAACAATGGGAGGCCTGATGATACTAGGCACAATTGCAGCGATTGGTATATTATTCGTAGTAGAAAATTTGAATAAAGAAAAGAAAGCGCATAATGGCGGGATCTATATATTTTTTGTAATTGGATGCGTTATCACAGGTATCGTACAGGTGGGTGTTATTCAATACACGATTAAAATGGCGGGCACATTTGATCGCTGGTTTGTAAATGGTTTTGGATTGCCTTTCTTTAGCGGCTTCGCTGTATTTTTTATTTTATTTGCGGCCGCTATTTGGTACGGATTAAAATTTGCTGCAAAAAAAGATTGGGTATATCTGCGTTTGGGTTTATGGTCACTGGCATTTATGATGTTTGGTTATAGTACTTATCTTACTACCATGATCCGCAGTAATGCAAACCCTTCTGTGGATATGTATAATGTAGATAATCCAATGAGTTTGGTGGGTTATCTGGGACGTGAGCAATACGGCGATTTTCCATTGTTATACGGGCAGAAATTTAACGCACAACCGGTTGACCTGAAATCGGGTTCTATGAAATATGAGAAGGCGCGCGACAGATATATTGAAACAGGCCCCGATCGTCATTACTTGTATCAACCCGAAGATAAAATGATTTTCCCAAGGGTTTGGGATGCAAGCAATGAACAAAATCATGCGGATTATTATGCATACTTCTTAAATATCAATCGACTCAAAGACGGCGGTTATGATCGCTCACCTAATCAGAAAGATAATGTAACATTCTTTGTAGGATATCAATTTTACTGGATGTATTTCCGCTACTTCATGTGGAATTTTGCAGGTAAGCAAAACGATATTCAGGGTATGTTTATTGGAAATGTACGCGATGGAAACTGGATCTCTGGTATTCCACTCATCGACAATTTGATTTATGGCGATCAGAGCGCAATGCCCGATAGCTTAAAAAATAATAAGGCGCATAATAAATTATTCTTCCTGCCTTTGATTCTTGGATTGATTGGATTATTTTATCAGTTTAAAAACCGAAGCGATGATGGGGTGGTGAACTTCCTGATGTTCTTCTTTACTGGTTTTGCGATTGTGATTTATCTGAATCAGGCAGGCTATCAACCACGTGAACGTGACTACGCATATGTGGGTTCTTTCTATGCATTTGCTGTTTGGATTGGTTTAGGTGTCTTGAAAATTAGGGACTGGTTTGCCATTAAAATTCCGCAAAATATTTCTGCAATTCTTGCTTCATTACTATGTGTGTTGGCGGTACCAACTTTGATGGCGCAGCAGGAGTGGGACGATCATGATCGTAGTAAAAAACAATTGTCGCGCGATCTGGCAAAAGATTATTTAGAAAGCTGTGCTCCCAATGCAGTGCTTTTCTCTTTCGGCGACAATGACACTTATCCATTGTGGTATGCTCAGGAAGTGGAAGGCATTCGTCCGGATATACGGGTAATCAATTATAGTTTGTTAGGAATCGATTGGTATATCAATCAACTGCGTTATAAAGTTAATCAGAGCGATTCGATTGATGTTATCTGGCGACCTGATCAGATCGAAGCCGGAAAACGCGACTATGTGGTTTATAGCCCAAGACCCAATATTCCGGAAGATCGCTATTACGACTTGTACGATGTAATGAAAAATTATGTGGGCAGTGATGATGCAGATAAATTAGATAATACACGTGGTTCAGAACCTTTGAACAGTTTCCCTGTACGAAAATTTGCAGTGCCTGTTGATAAGGATTTCTTGCTGAAAAATAAAGTGGTGAATCCATCCGATACTGTATTGGGCGAGTTGCGTTTTGAACTGCCGAAGCCTTCTTTAATGAAGAACGACTTAGCAGTATTGAACATCATCGCGGCTAATAAATGGAAGCGACCTATTTATTTTACTTCAGCAGATTTAAAACTTGGGTTCGATCAGTTTTTACGCAGAGATGGGCTGAGTTACAGACTGGTTCCGGTGCCTAACAGCAATGTGAATACAGATTGGATGTTAAGTAAATCGCTCAACACTTTTGCATTTGGAAATGCAAACCTGAAAGGGGTTTATTACGATGAAGAAAACCGTCGTCATCTTAATACCATTAGAAATGCGTACGCAGAATTAGCAATTGATTTGGCTGCAAAAAATAGAAAACCAGAAGCGGTAAAAGTATTGGAGATGGTCGACAAAATGATGCTCGACGAAAACTTCCCTTACGGTATGGTGAGTCGTGGCAATCAGCATAACAGAAACTCTTTATTATTTCTGGAAGCATGCTTAATGGCAGGCGATACTGTATTAGCTAATAGAGTTGCCGCATCTGTGAAGAAGGATTTGCAGCAACAAATTAAATTCTGCAATACCTTAACGGGCGATAAGGCAGAACAAATGTCGGATGAAAAAAGAATGGCCGAAAATCTGGTGAAAGGGATGGAACAAATCGAAACCATGTATAATCCGAGAATACAAATTCCCGGAAAAATGATGGCTGAAGATTCAGGAAAAAAGTAAAAATTCAAAAGTATAAATTCAAAAAAGAAAGTTTTAATATTGGCGATGCCCGGATCAAAGTCTGGGCATCTTATTTAGAACTAATTCCTTGAAATCTTGTTATTAGTTTTTACAGCTTCTAATTCTTTTGTAGATTTCAATTATGATCGGACACCGCTTTATACAATTCAATCCCGATGAAGGGGCAAAGTCGAAATTCGAACAATTGCTCGATATTTTTACGCAGTTGCTCACATACACAAATGGAGATGCAACAGAAGCTATTTCTTGGCTGAATGAACTCGACAGGCAATATCAATTAACCGATGCTGATTATGGGATGGGTGATTTTATTGAAGATTTGAAGAACAACGATTATCTCAAAGAAAACCCGCAGGATGGCAGCTTTAAAATAACCGCTAAATCAGAGCAAACCATTCGGAAAAAAAGTTTAGAAGAAATCTTCGGTAAACTCAAAAAATCAAGACAGGGTAATCACCAAACTTTCAAACACGGGCAGGGAGATGAAGTTAGCCCTGATACACGCCCTTTTCAGTTTGGGGATATGTTGGAGCAAATAGACTTTACAGAAAGTATTCGTAACGCACAGATCAATCACGGAGTGGAAAGTTTTCGAATGCAGGAAGATGATCTGCAAATCAGAGAGAGCGATTTTAAAACACAAACTTCTACTGTGTTGATGATTGATATTTCGCATTCGATGATTCTTTATGGAGAAGATAGAATTACGCCGGCAAAAAAAGTTGCCATGGCTTTGAGCGAACTGATTACAACAAAATATCCCAAAGACACACTAGATATTGTTGTGTTTGGTAACGATGCGTGGAGCATTGAAATCAAAGATCTTCCCTATTTACAGGTAGGTCCTTATCATACCAATACGGTGGCGGGTCTTGAGTTGGCGATGGAATTACTTCGAAAGCGAAAGAACCCGAATAAGCAGATCTTTATGATTACAGACGGGAAACCCACCTGTTTAAAAATCGGGAAAAAATATTATAAGAATAGTTTTGGATTAGATCGTAAAGTAGTGAACAGGTGTATCAATCTGGCAGCACAGTGCAAGAAATTAAAAATTTCAATCACTACTTTTATGATTGCATCCGACCCATATCTACAGAACTTCGTGCAGGAGTTTACAGAAACAAATAATGGCAAAGCCTATTTTGCCTCGCTGGATAAATTAGGTGCTTTTATTTTCAAAGATTTTGAAAGCGGCAAAAGAAAAACAGTTTATTAATCGGTTATTGATCAGGATTACAAATGAATAAAGAAAATATACTAACCCTCGGACAATTAATCAGGAGTGGCTATCAATCAAAAACGGTGAAAGAAGAAATCAGGGATAACCTGATTTTAAAAATGCGGCAAAAAGAAAATCCTTTTACCGGAATCATGGGTTATGAGGATACGGTAATACCAGATACAGAACGTGCTTTGTTGAGCAGGCATAATATTTTATTTTTAGGATTGCGTGGGCAGGCAAAGACCAGAATGGCCCGTCAAATGGTAGATCTTTTGGATGAATATATACCCACCATTGCAGGCAGCGAAGTGAATGATGATCCATTAAAGCCATTGAGCAAATATGCCAAAGATCAGATCGCAGCACTGGGAGATGATACGCCGATTCATTGGGTAAACAGGAAAGAACGTTATGGCGAAAAACTGGCAACACCCGATGTAAGTGTGGCAGATCTGATAGGAGATATCGATCCTATCAAAGCTGCTAATTTAAGGCTGAGTTTTTCTGATGAAGAAGTAATTCACTACGGCATTATTCCGAGGAGTAACCGCGGAATTTTTGTAATTAATGAATTGCCCGATTTGCAGGCAAGAATTCAGGTAGCACTATTTAATATTTTACAAGAGGGCGATATTCAGATTCGCGGATTTAAACTGAGGATGCCCTTGGATATCATGTTTGTATTTACTGCTAACCCTGAAGATTATACCAATCGCGGAAGTATTGTAACGCCTTTGAAAGATAGGATCGAGAGTCAGATCTTAACACACTATCCGAAAGATATTGAAACATCACTAGCTATTACAGAACAGGAGGCAGAATTGTTGGATATTCAAAAAGAAAAGGTATCGGTTAGTGATCTGATAAAGCGACTGATTGAGCAGATTGCATTTGAAGCAAGAAACAACGAATATGTTGACAAGAAAAGCGGAGTGAGTGCAAGACTAACCATTGCTGCTTACGAAAATGCAGTGAGTAGTGCCGAGCGAAGATCCATTATACACAACGAAAATTATACACAGGTTTGGGTGAGCGATTTGCAGGGTATCATTCCGGCAATCACTGGTAAGATAGAATTAGTGTATGAGGGGGAGCAGGAGGGGCCCTATCAGGTAGCCGTTCAATTGCTCGACAAATCAATACGCACACAGTTTGTACAATATTTTCCTAATCCCGATCAGGTTAAAAAGAAACGCTCTGCAGGCAAAAAATCTACAGAAGAAAAAGAGCCGGAGAATCCATATAAATCAATTACCCGCTGGTTCGACGGAGGTAAGCATTTAGACTTGTTATTGGATATGAAGGATGCCAACAAAATTGCGGCCCTCTATCAGGTGGATGGTTTATATGCTTTTGTAAAAAAATATTACCCTCATGCAAACGCACAGGAGAGTGCATTGCTGATGGAATTTGTTTTACACGGATTGGCTTCTTTTTCAATGATCAGTAAGAAAACACTGGAAGGAAAAATTGAATTTAAAGACCTGATGGGCAGCATGATGAATTTAAAAGATTTGAATTTAGGGGTAGAGGAGGATGATGATTTTTAAAAATGACGATTATACCAAAAAATACGACAGAAATTAGTCAAACAAATCGGAAGACAAATACCGGTCACCTCTGTCGCAGATAATGCAAACAATAACTCCTGAACTGAGTTCTTTAGAAAGTTCTATTGCAGCGTGTACGGCCCCGCCACTACTCATGCCGCTAAAAATGGCTTCTTCGCGGGCTAGTTTTTTTGTCATGATTCTTGCATCTGCTTCATCTATTTCGATGATCCTGTCGATTCTGGTTTTGTCGAATATTTTTGGCAGATATGCTTCGGGCCATTTTCTGATTCCCGGAATTTTTGAACCATCAGTTGGCTGACATCCTAGAATTTGAATGGCTGGATTTTGTTCTTTTAAATATTTTGACACACCCATAATGGTTCCTGTAGTGCCCATTGATGAAACAAAATGAGTGATTTGATGTTCGGTATCATTCCAGATCTCAGGACCCGTTGTTTGATAGTGCATTCCGGGATTATCGGGGTTGCCAAATTGATTTAACATCAGGTATCCTCCTTTTGCCACTTGCGCGTTGGCATAGTCGATAGCTGCTTCCATGGACCCTTCTTTTGGTGTGAGTATTACTTTTGCACCGAATGCCTGCATCGTTAAAACCCGCTCTCTGGTTGCGTCTTCGGGCATCACTATTTCAATCGGAACTTTAAACATGCTTGCAATCATAGCAAGGGCTATTCCTGTATTGCCACTGGTAGCCTCAATTAATTTGACACCTTTTGAAAGCTCGCCGCGATCCATCGCTCCTTTAATCATACCATAAGCTGCACGATCTTTTACACTTCCCCCCGGATTATTACCTTCTAATTTTGCATAAATGGTAACATGTGGATTCTGTGTGATATGCTTCAAAGCAACAATTGGTGTATTCCCCACTAAACTTAATATGTCTCGCATAATCAATTCCTTTATCAAAAGAGTAAAGCCGTTAAAAAGTAAAATTACAAGGATGTATTTACTTCTTAACGGCTGATGATTATTTGAGCTGACTAATATCGTATTTCGAAAACGCGATACTTAAATCATTTCTTTTAGCTTGGAAACCACATGATCAATTTCTGCTTTTGTATTGTGTTTACTAAACGAGAAGCGAACTGTAACCTTATTTGGATTATTGTCAATTGCTCTGATTACATGCGAACCCTGATCGGCCCCACTGGTGCAGGCACTTCCACCACTTGCACAAATATGATTGATGTCTAAATTAAATAATAGCATTTCGCTTTTATCGGTTTTAGGGAAGCTCGCGCTTAATACTGCATACAGAGATCTTCCCAGAGGGTCTCCATTGAAACTGGTTTCGGGAATGTTTTTTTGCAGAGATTCCATCATATATTTTTTTAGATCCAAAATATAGGGATACTCTGTTTCGTAATGGCTTGTTGCCAGCTCCAGTGCTTTTGCAAAGCCAACTATTCCGTACACATTTTCAGTTCCGGCACGCATATTTCTTTCTTGTGCTCCACCGTTGATAAATGGTTTGATCTTAATATTTTCATTGATGTATAAGATACCAACACCTTTTGGTCCGTGGAATTTGTGCCCCGCTCCGGTTATAAAATCAACTGGCGTATTACGAAGGTCGAAAGGAAAATGCCCAACGGTTTGCACTGTATCGCTATGAAATACCGCACCATATTTTCTACAAAGGGTTCCAACCGCATGAATATCGATCATGTTACCAATTTCGTTATTAGCGTGCATCAGGGTAACCAAACATTTTTCGGAACTGTTACTTAATAAAGTTTCCAGATCGGCCATATCAACGTGCCCGTCTGCTAACAATTTTACATAACTCAACTCAGCTTCGCCTGCTTGATGTAAATGCTCTACCGTATGTGTTGTAGCATGGTGTTCTATTAAAGAGGAGATGATATGCTTGCATCCCAAATCTCTCACAGAAGCTGTAATAGCTGTATTACTGCTTTCGGTTCCGCCACTGGTAAAGAAAATTTCAGCAGGGTGTGCGTTCAATAATTTTGCTACCGTTTTCCTTGCATTTTCTACCCCCATTCTGCACTCTCTACCATAACTATAGATAGAAGATGGGTTGCCGAAATTTGTGGTCAGGTAGGGCATCATAGCTTCCAATACCTGCGGATCAAGTGCAGTGGTAGCTGCATTGTCTAAGTATATTCTTTCCATCATCGCGCAAAAATAAAGAAATCCTGCTTGGCAGGATCTCTATTCGTTAATTAGTTTTAAAACGGCCCAGTAATTATCCGGGTTATTGCACTACTTCATTGATATCCTGCATCAGTCTTTTTGCAATATTGGCCGCAGTGGTCTGTAAATTGCTCTCTGCATAAATGCGGATGATTGGTTCGGTATTGCTGGGTCTGAGATGCACCCAGTCGGTATCGAATTCAATCTTTAATCCGTCGATATTATTGATGGGCTGTTTTTTATATTTTTTCTGAATAGCGCTGAATACCTTTTTAAGGTCTACGCCTTCATTTAATTCAATCTTGTTTTTACTCATGAAATAGTCGGGATAACTGCTGCGCAATTGCTTGGCAGTTTTCTTTTCTTTTGCCAAATGCGTAAGGAATAAAGCAATTCCAATCAGTGCATCTCTGCCATAATGCAGGTCAGGTACAATGATGCCTCCGTTTCCTTCGCCACCAATTACTGCATTCACTTCCTTCATCTTGGTAACCACATTCACTTCTCCAACAGCACTTGGCGTGTACACACCACCGTGTTTTTCGGTTACATCTCTCAATGCCCTGGTCGAAGACAAATTGCTTACTGTATTGCCTTTGCGATGCTTCAAAACATAATCGGCAACGGCAACCAAAGTATATTCTTCGCCAAACAAACTGCCGTCTTCACATACAAAACAAAGTCGGTCTACATCCGGATCAACAGCAATACCCAGATCGGCATTGGTTTTGTTTACTTCGTTGCACAATTGGTTGAGGTGTTCGGGAAGTGGCTCGGGGTTATGCGCAAATTGCCCGTTTACTTCTCCATTCAAAACCATAATTTCCTTTAATCCCAGTGCTTTTAACAAGGCAGGTACTGCGGTAGCCCCGGTGCTATTGATTGCATCCAATACTATTTTAAAATTAGCTTCCTTGATGGCCGCTTTATCAACAAGGGGATAGTTTACAACTAAATCGATATGCTTTTTAAGCGCTTCATGATCTTCTTTGTAGGTTCCCAAATCATCCACCCCCGAAAAATTAAAATCTTCTGCTTCTGCAAGGGCCAATATTTTAGCACCGTCTTCGGCACTAATAAATTCTCCTTTATGATTCAAAAGTTTCAGTGCGTTCCATTCCTTTGGATTATGACTGGCTGTTAAAATTATACCACCTGCCGCCTTCTCAAACAGAACGGCCATTTCAACAGTGGGTGTAGTACTTAATCCAAGATCAATTACGTTTATCCCCAGTGCATTTAATGTGCTAATAACAAGTCGTTGCACCAGCTCACCACTGATTCTTCCGTCTCTGCCAATTACAACCAGACTTTTTGAATCAGGCGATATAAATCCTGTTTGTTCTTTTAACCAACTGCCATATGCGGCCGTAAACCTTACTACGTCTAGGGGACTCAGTGTGTTGCCGGGTTTTCCTCCAATAGTTCCACGGATACCTGAAATACTTTTAATTAATGCCATTCCAATCGATATTTTGCTCCCGCAAACATAATTCAAATTATTGTTTGATTCCGAATCCTATTTTTGTGTTGAAATACGGCATATGCAGAAGTCATGGTTTAAAGATTGGTTTAATTCACATTATTATCATTTGTTATATAAACATAGGGATGAAATAGAGGCGCTTGATTTTATTCATAAACTGATTGCACACTTAGAACCTCGGCAGGGGAGCACTATGCTGGATGTGGCTTGTGGCAAGGGCAGGCATAGTAAGGCACTTGCAGAGATGGGCTATGATGTAACCGGAATAGACCTTTCAGAAGAATCCATTGTGGAAGCTAAATTGGATGAATCTGAGAGTCTGCATTTTTACCAGCACGATATGCGCCTGCCTTTTTGGATTAATTACTTTGATTTTGCTTTTAACTTTTTTACAAGTTTTGGCTATTTCAGAACTAAAAGGGAACATGATAATGCATTTAGAACCATTGCACAGAGTTTGAAACCGGGGGGAATATTTGTGATCGATTATCTGAATGTGCATTATGCCGAACACAACCAGAAAAAAATGACGACACAAACAGTTGAAGATATTAGTTTTCATATCAGTAAATGGAACGACGACCAACACTTCTATAAACAGATACAAATAACGGATGCAAATAATAAAAACCCCAAGCACTTGTATACCGAAAGAGTTGCCAAGTTTTCGTTGGGCGATTTTACAGAAATGTTGTCGTATCAACACCTGCAGGTGAAAGAAGTATTTGGCGATTACCAGTTGGGTGGGTACGACTTGCATCATTCGCCCAGATTGATCATCATTGCAAAGAAAAAGGATTAATTTACCGGTATGATTTTGAACACAGTTTTACTGAATGGATTTTTTCAGCAAGTCTGGGAATGGTTAAATGGATGGGATACCTATTTGTTTCTGAAACTCAACACCGTTTTTACAAACCCGGTTTTTGATAGCATGATGCCCTGGTGGCGTGATGCAAACACCTGGACGCCCTTATACATTTTCTTTATTTTATTTGCGGTACTTAATTTTAGAAGCAAGGCATTTTTCTGGATACTGGGAGCAGTATTAACACTGGTGTTGACTGATCAAATAAGTAGTAGTATTTTTAAAAAATATTTTGAAAGGCCAAGGCCCTGCAACGATCCGATATTGATGAGCCATGTTCGACTGCTTTTACGGAATTGTGCTGGAGGATATAGCTTTACCTCCTCTCATGCAACCAATCATTTTGGATTTGCGGTGTACATATTGGTAACCCTTAAACCCCTTATTAAAAAATGGGGGAATCTTTTATTGTTGTGGGCGGCTTCGATCAGTTACGCACAGGTTTATGTAGGAGTGCATTACCCACTTGATATATTTTGCGGAGCTTTGATGGGGGTAGGGATTGGACTGTTTACTTCTAATATTTTTTATAGATGGAAAGGGCCAATTACTCTGGAACTTTAAATTTTTTTACATGATCTCAAATCGGTTTTTCATCAGCGTTTTGTTTCTCTGCTTGGTAGTTTGTATTACCGGTATGATAATGATACCATTGATGGATATCGATGCTGCGCAGTATGCATCTATCAGCAGGGAAATGATAGAAAGAAAAACTTTTCTGCAATTTTATGATATTGGCAAAGACTATCTCGATAAACCGCCCATGCTTTTCTGGCTTTCTTCGCTAAGCATGCGCATTTTTGGAATACAAGACTGGGCTTACCGCCTGCCTTCTTTATGCTTTGCAATACTTGCTGTTTATGCGGTATATCGTTTTGCAATTTTATATTATCACAAAACTATTGCCCAATTGAGTGCCATGGTTTTAGCAAGTTCTCAGGCTATTTTCCTGATTACACATGATGTTCGTTGCGATACCATGTTAATGGGCTGGGTAATGCTGAGCATTTGGCAATTGGCAGCATGGTATGAAACGAATAAGTGGAAATATTTCTTTGTAGCTTTTATTGCAATTGCAGGAGGTATGATGACGAAGGGGCCAATTGCATTAATTGTTCCTGTACTTGCATTCCTGCCTCATTTTATTTTGCGAAGAGAATGGAAACAATTATTCAGATGGGAGTATCTGGTTGGTTTGTTGATTATTGCAGTGCTGTTAATACCTATGAGTATTGGGTTATACATACAATATGACATGCATCCGGGAAAATTGATAATGGGCGTTCCGATACAATCGGGATTGCGTTTCTATTACTGGACCCAAAGTTTTGGAAGGTACACCGGCGAGAATGTATTTCACGAGATGAGCTATTTTACTTTTCTGTTAGAAAATATGCTCTGGAGCTTTTTACCCTGGATATTATTTTTTCTTGTTGCGCTATTGTTTTCTTTCAAAGATATAGTGCTTAGCCGTTTCTGGCTCAGATCCAATCAGGAATGGATTAGTACAGGCGGATTTGTTTTTACATATTGCATTTTGGCAAAAAGTCAGGCACAGTTGCCACATTATATTTTTGTTGTCTTTCCGTTAGCTGCAATTGTTACTGCAGTTTTTTTACACAAGATTTTTTTTGTTTTGGGCAATAAATATTTTAAAAAAGCATTAACCATTCTGCATGGTTTGATCTTTGGCATTTTGTGGATAGCAGTAATTTTTTTAATGCGAATTCCTTTTAAAGAAATCCCATTCTACGTTTTTGTGCTTGCCATTATTGGCTTAGCAGGCTATCTGTTTTTAGTTTTTACTAGCAATAAGTTTATAAAATTGCCTCCCATCATTGTACTTTCACTGTATACCGTTATTGGAGTAAATTTTTTGTTAAGCAGTAATTTTTATCCTAATCTGCTGAAATTTCAGATGGGCAATACCGCAGCTAACTTTATAAATCAATCAAACATCCCCAAAAATCAAACATACTTGCTGGCACCAACCGAAAGCCGGGCATTGCATTTTTACGGGCAACACATTTTTGGGCATAAAAAAAATACAACTGAATTGCTTGCCAGTGATTTTGTAATTAGTTCAACAGATAGCATTCCTATTATTTTGGCAAAGTTTCCAAGGATGAAAGTATTGCACAAAGGAGCCGATTTTTCGGTAAGCATGCTTTCAAAAGAATTTCTCGATCCGTCTACCAGAGAGCAGGCAATGGCACATTATGCAATTATTCAATTGGAAGGGAAGCATTAAATTCACAGCAATTGATTAGTTTTGGGATAACCCATGACTGAAGCTTTAATCATTTTAGGACTTATTTTATTCAATGGTCTTTTCTCCATGGCGGAGATCGCCCTTGTGTCGGCACGTAAAGCGCGTTTGGAGGCACAGGCATTGAAAGGAGATCCCGATGCAGCAAGAGCATTGGAATTGGCGAATCATCCCGATTCATTTTTATCAACTGTACAAATAGGTATTACGCTAACCGGTATTTTAACCGGTATCTATTCCGGTACCAGCTTTAAAGCTCCCCTGCAATCATGGATTGCGAATATTGATTTACTTAAACCATATAGTGGCACAATTGCAACTACTATCATCTTAATAATCATTACCTACCTCTCACTTGTTTTAGGTGAACTGGTGCCAAAGCGTTTGGGCCTGAGTAGTCCCGAATCTATCGCCAAAAAAGTGGCGGGTCCCATGCGCATTATATCATGGATCACTTATCCCTTTGTGTGGTTATTAATGAGATCATCTAATTTATTGGTTCGTTTGATGAATATTCAAACCAATGAAAATCAGGTTACCGAAGAAGAAATAAAAGCCATCATCAATGAAGGCACAGAGCATGGTGCAATTGACGAAGCAGAACAAGAAATTATTGAACGCGTATTTCATTTAGGAGACAGAAATATCACTTCTTTAATGACACATCGAAGCGATATTGTTTGGATTGATAGCACTAAAAATATTGCACAGATTAAACTCATTATGCAGGATATTGTACACTCTGTTTATCCTGTTTGCGATGGCGAAATTGATGATATCGTAGGGGTGGTATCAATCAAAGATTTTATCATTGCAAGTGATGAGATTTTTGTCAGGGATATTATGAAACCTGCAATGTATGTTCCTGAAAACAATACGGCATATCAGGTGCTCGAAAGATTCAAGCAAACTAAAATTCACCACTGTTTTATCGTGGATGAATATGGTACTGTATTGGGCATGATTACACTAAACGATATTCTCGAGGCAATTGTTGGCGACATTCCACAACACGAAGACGAAGCCTTCGAAATAGTAGAACGTGAAGATGGTAGCTACTTGGTAGATGCACAAATTCCTTTTTACGATTTCCTTAGCCATTTTGATAAAACTGAATGGATGAAAGAAGGAGATCAGGATTTTGACACTCTCGCTGGATTTATTATACATGAATTGGAACGAATTCCACAAATAGGCGAGAAGCTGAGCTGGAAAATTTTTGGTTTTGAAGTGATCGATATGGATAATCACAGGATTGATAAAGTGTTGGTGACTACTGATGTGGAACCAAGGGAGAGATGAGGGAGTCAAAAGTCAAAAGTCAAAATTCAAAAGTCAAAATTGAAGAAGAATAAAAAATAAAAATAAAAGTAAAAATATTTCCCCTCCAAACCACGGTTTGGAGGGGAAATTTACAAACTAACGTACTCTCTTACCCTTAACCAAATCTTCCTAAAATAAATCAGCGCAGATCCGTTTCATCAGCGTCATCCGCGTGCCATCAAAAACAACCTCTTAGAAGCAAATTTAAAATTCAAAGCTGGTGCTTGTTTTTGGAAAATCCAGTTTATAACTTTTTTCATTACCATTGGCCTTTACATGAAAAATATTACTCTGCAGGTTTTGGAAATCGTATAATAAATTACAATTAATATCCAGCTTTTTTAACTGTGTAATTTTTGGGATTTCAAAATAAATCCAAACACTTTCCATTTGAATTTCATGACCTACATACTGCATCGTAACAGCCTGATTGTTGATCTTCAGTTGTAGTTTTTGATTAATATAATTACTGATTTGTTTTTCGAGCAGTTGTTTATCGGCAGGATGTGCAATATCTACTTTACTGCTACTGTATTTCTGTAAGGTTTGCTCCAGATCGGGCGTGAATATGCGAATGCTTACTTCAACCGTAGCTTCCTTGACATTCTGATTGATATCTACAACAGAAACATAAAAAGGATGGAAGATAGATATAATTGCCACCGAAAGCCATTGAACCAGACTATTTACCATTCAACAAGTTTTTTTTTACGCTACAAATGTCATGATTAATTTGAAACTTCACTTATGAATGATTTTAGACTTTATTTGGAAACCGGGTTTCAGCACATTGCAAATTGGAGGGGGAATACCCCGATACTGCAGCAGCTTGCCAGTATCCCTACGAGCGACCATATTCTTTTTCTTCTGGCTCTTACCATACGTTATCAGTTTGCAGACTGGAAAAAAATTCTGGTTCTCATTACTGCATTTACAATTGGTCATAGCATTACACTGGCATTAAGCGTATTAAATATTGTTGCCTATTCGGTAAATTGGATTGAATTTTTGATACCGGTAACAATTCTGATAACAGCCTTCAGTAATTTGTTCGTCAAGAAATTTGTATTCAAAACAAAATTTCCTCCTATCTATTTCATGGCTTTGTTTTTCGGATTGATTCATGGACTTGGGTTCAGTAGTTACCTAAAAAGCCTTCTTGGTAGGAATCAAAGTATTTTAACGCAATTACTGGCATTTAATATCGGACTTGAATTAGGGCAAATACTAATTGTTCTGATCATCTTAATTATATCTTTTGTTTTTGTAGCACTAATAAAAGTAAACAGAAGGGAATACCTTTTATTTATTAGCGCTGCCGTTTTTGCATTGGCTTTGAATATGGCATTGGATAGAATTCACAGTATCACTTTTTAAACTATACAGCTATGAGAAAATTAGCCTTCATTGGATTGTTTTTATTGGGTGTTTGCAGTTTGCAAGCACAGAATATTATGAACAATCCAACCTCGAACCACGGAAATAAGTTCGAGCAATTGGGTACTATTCTACCCACACCAAATGAATACAGAACTGCAAGTGGCGCTCCGGGCCCCAAGTATTGGCAGCAAAGAGTTGACTACAATATTAAATGCGAACTCGACGAGCCAAACCTTACTTTAAAAGGAAGTGAAACAATTACTTATTACAACAACTCTCCCGATGTGTTAACCTATTTATGGTTACAGCTCGATGAGAATGAACATAGTACTGTAAACAACGCAGGCTATCAGTTCAGTAATACGCTTGGTAAACAATTTTCTTCAACACAGGTGGATGGAATGATGGATGCAAGCAAAGACAATGGGTATGGTGATATTATCACTAAACTTACAGATGCGGCAGGAAAGAATTTGAAATTCCTGATCAATAAAACCATGATGCGCGTTGATTTACCTGCTGCTTTAAAACCCGGACAAAAATTTGTTTTTAACCTCGATTGGCACTATAAAATTTCTAACAGAATGGTAATGGGCGGTCGTGGAGGATATGAAATGTTCCCGGAAGACGGCAACGCTTTCTTTACAATGTCGCAATGGTATCCTCGCCTATGTGTGTACAGCGATTTTCAGGGATGGCAACACCATCAGTTTACTGGCCGCGGAGAATTTGCACTCACATTTGGTAATTTCAACGTTTCGATGACGGTACCAGCAGATCATACTGTATTAAGTACCGGAGAATGCCAGAACTACGCACAGGTTTTATCGGCTGCACAACTGGGCCGTTGGAATCAGGCTTTGAATGCTAAAGAACCCGTTGAGATCGTAACACTCAATGAAGCAAAAAAAGCGGAACAACAAAAAAGTACTGCCAAAAAAACATGGACCTATAAAGCCGATAATGTTCGCGATTTTGCATGGACTAGTTCCCGTAAAATAATATGGGATGCAATGCCTGTATATGTTGAAGGCAAGAAAGTAATGTGCATGAGCGGCTATCCTAAAGAGGCTTATGGACTGTATCGTAAATTTTCAACCAAAGTAGTTGCACATACTATTAAATCGTATTCTAAGTTTTCTATACCGTATCCTTATCCGGTAGCTCAAAGTATTGAAGCTTCAAGTGGTATGGAATATCCGATGATATGCTTTAACAACGGACGCACAGAGAAAGATGGCTCTTATAGTGAAGCCACCAAGCATAGTATGCTGGGAGTAATTATTCATGAAGTAGGACACAATTTCTTCCCGATGATTGTAAACAGCGATGAGCGTCAGTGGAGTTGGATGGATGAAGGATTGAATTCATTTGTGGAATACCTCACCGAAGAATTATACGATAATAAATATCCTTCAAGGGGCAAGGGGGCGGCTTACCAGATAGCCGATTATATGCGCCTTCCTAAAGAACAGTTGGAACCTATTATGACCAATAGCGAAAACATTGTTTTATTTGGACCGAATGCTTACACCAAACCAGCAACCGGATTGAACATTCTGCGCGAGACGATTATGGGTAGGGAATTGTTCGACTATAGTTTCAAAGAATATGCACGTCGTTGGGCTTTTAAGCACCCTACACCAGCCGATCTGTTCAGAACCATGGAAGATGCCAGTGCAGAAGATCTTGACTGGTTTTGGAGGGGATGGTTTTATGGTATTGAGCCTTGTGATATCTCAATCGATACCGTAAAACAGGCTGTGTTTGATCCGAATATGGTAGCACAAGCTGGTATGCAGTCTGGAAGAGGTGGAGCTCCTCAATCCGTATCTTCAGATGGCAAAGTGTCTTTAGCCAAACCCATGATTACTCCTGATGACCTTTCAAAACAACGTAACAGAGAAGATAAACGTATTATTTTCTTAACAGATGCTGATACTACTTTAAGAGATTTCTATTGGCGTTACGTGAGGGGCATTGAGCCATATGATACTACAAGGTATAAACTTGGTCCAGCAAACAATTCTCCAGATCCTTTAGACGATGCAGCTAAAGCTAAGTATGCCAACGTGAATTTGTATGAAATTACTTTCCTGAATAAAGGTGGTTTGGTAATGCCCATCATCGTTGAATTTAGTTTTGAAGATGGTACCAAACAGATAGAAAGAATTCCTGCACAAGTTTGGCGCTTAAATGAAAATAAAGTAACCAAAGTTTTTCTGACCAATAAAAAAGCTACCGGCATTAAATTAGATCCAATGCGCGAAACCGCCGATATTGATGAGAGCAATAATGTTTGGCCCAAACTTGCCAATACAGAGCCTAGCAAATTTGCCATCTTTAAGGCAAAAACCGGAGCAAGTAGAGGACAGAGTACAGGCATCAATCCAATGCAAAAAGCAATGGAGAAAAAAGCCCAGTAAAAAGATTACTATAAATTTTCTGTTGAATATTGAAGTCACTTGATTAATTTCAGGTGACTTTAATTTTTATAGTATGCAAAGGATTTTATTGTTTCTTTTAGTTTTAGTTGCCAGTAGTTCAAAACTTTTTGCGGCAGTAGATACTGTTACGATCTATAGTAATAGTTTGCATAAAAACGTAAAATTCGTGGTTGTACAACCCCAAAACGAGAGTAAAGCTTTACCAACAGTATATCTCTTAAACGGGTATGGCGGAAATTATGCACAGTGGCCAAAATTTATTCCCGACCTGCAACAAAAAGCAGACGCGCTGGGGATGATATTTGTTTGCCCTGATGGAGCAAATAGTTGGTATTTCGATAGCCCGATCGATTCAAGCTTCCGTTATGAATCGTATATCATTAAAGACCTGGTACCCTATGTTGATCAACACTATAAAACCATTGCTCAAAAATCGGGGAGGGCCATCACAGGTTTGAGTATGGGTGGTCATGGCGGATTGTATTTATCAGTTCGTCATACCGATATTTTCGGAGCAGGTGGAAGTACAAGCGGCGGTGTTGATTTTCGCCCATTTCCAAATAACTGGGAGATCAAAAAAGCATTGGGAGATTATGAAACCAATACAGCTATTTGGGATGATCACACAGTAGTTAAAGCAGTTGAAAGCCTGAAAAATAATGAGCTCAAAATTATTTTTGATTGTGGCTTGGGCGATTTCTTTTTAAAAGTAAATAGAAGCCTTCACGAAAAATTAATGGTTCTTAAAATCGATCATGATTATATCGAAAGACCCGGGGAACATAATCAGCCTTACTGGAAAAACAGTATCGATTATCAATTATTATTTTTCAAAAAATATTTCGACAGTACTGCAAAATAAAAAGCAACTCGAAATTGAGTCGCTTTTATGAGAATGCAAGCCGATAGCAAGCGATTGCCCCTAATCACTGTATCTGCCACCTGCATTAACCCAATCGGTTATTATCTTCATGTCGGCTGCGCTTAATTTTCCACCCTGAGGCATAAAAGATGGAGTGCCGTCAACAGTTCTGGTTTTTATTTTGTCCTTATTTGAAATAACGATACAGTCGTTAGTCCAGTCTTTTCCTGCTGCTGCACCAGCGCCTGAATGACAACTAATGCAATTCGTATTAAGTAAATTTCTAACTGCCGCAAAGAAAGGCCCTGATGCGGCTTTTGAAACAGTAACTTTTGCCGACTGAACGCATCCGCCTGCATCTTTTACAGATACCGTATGATCTCCAACAGTAGCATTACTAAAATCGCTTGAAACCTGGAATACACCCCCATCAATACTATAAGTGAATCCGGTACTACCCGAAGCTGTTACGGAAACTTTTCCTCCACTACATGGATCTGCGGCAGTGGCTGAGCCTGATACAGTAACAGTTTTGCCTGCACATGGATCTGCAGCCGGGGGAGGAGTAGCGGGAGTGTCGCCGCCTTTACTACACGCATACAAAACAACAACGATGGTTAAGATACCGGCAGTTGAAGCCAGAAGAGATTTAAAACTTTTAGTTTTCATCGATTTAAAATTGGTTACTGATGAAAACGAGATGATTGCTTTTTAGGTTGCCTGTATTGTACAGAAAAATTTACACCATAACTGCTTAACTGAATATTTCCAAGTCCTACACCTCCTAGCGGAATTTTTGCATAAGGCTCAATAATGCTTGTTAGTTTTTTTGAAATTGGTTTTTCTATCCCCGCAGAAATATGTACCAGCGCAAATAAGTGCTGATCTGTAGAACTATAATCTACCGTTTTTTTATAGGTTTGACTGTTTACATAATATTCATAAGTGTAGTTCTCTCTTTTCATAAAGTACGACGATGATCCCAGACTAATAAATGCATTCGTTTTTCCATCGCCGGTAAAATGGTAAGTTCCTATAATCGGCACTTCCCACATTTTACAAAAACCATCAACAGTTTCTAATTTAAAATAACTAATCCAGCTTCCTTTCGGAGGATGAAAATCAGCACCATTCATTTTATAATTCTTTTTGGTGTACACGGCCCCGGATTGTAACGACCAGTGTTTATTAAACCGGTATCCGATTGTTCCGCCGATATTGTATCCCGCCGATGAACCATAATGATACTTAACAGTACTTACATCCACCCCGGCAGTAAGGCCAACAAAAAATCCTTTATGGGTATCTGTGATTTTAATTTTGCCCGATTTAGTTTCTTTAGAATTTGTTTCTGTAGCAGTAGTATTGTCGGTGGGTGTAGGGCTCTCTGACGCAACTGGTATTGATGTTGTAGCAGGCGGATCGTTCTTCGCAATAGCCTTGCTTTCTGTTGCAATTTCTTTTTGTAAAGGTTGTGTAAGCTCTTGAAATAGGGGAGCTGCTTTTGTTTCCTGCTTGTTTTGAGGGGTTACAAAATTTGGTTTGATATTTTTATTTTGCTGAATATTTTTATTAACAAGCTCCGCTTTTGCAGTTTGTTCAGTAAGCTTATTGTAAGGATTGATAATTTCTTTTTCTTTGACGATACTATTCTGAGCCGGCTTGATTGGGTTTGTTATAACTGGGTTCGTGTTTTTAGAGTTTGAATTGGTTGATGGATTGGTCAACCAGAATATACCAATTGCAGCAGCAATTCCTAATGGAAGAAACCACCAGATAATTGCTCTTCTCTTTTTTTGCTGCGGTAATTCTTTATCTAATACACGCTGCATCTTGTCCCAGTTGGCTTTGCCCGGAGCTTCGTAAGCTTCGGAAGCCAGTCTGGTTATTTGATCCAGTTCGTTATCGTTATCGAAACTATGCATACTGTTTATACTCTTTTTTTTCTTTGATTAGTTTACGAAGATTCTGCCTGGCTTTCGACAGGTTGGATTTAGAAGCACCGATGCTGATTTTTAATTGGTTGGCTATTTCTTCATGACTAAAACCTTCTATCACAAATAAATTAAAAACGGTTCTGTATACCGGTGATAATAATCTTACGGATTCGATGATTTCCTGATACGCAATCTTATCCAAACCGCTTTCCTGCGTTTCGCTGGCGGTTTCTTTTTCAGGTGCTACATCGTAGCTTATCAATTTAAGATGTGTCTTCCTCAAATGATCGATACAAGTGTTTACTATAATTCGCTTGAACCACGCTTTTAATAAAGCTTCCAGATCTGATTGCAAACTGAAATTAAATTGATCAAGATTTTTGAAAAGCTTTACAAAAGATTCGCTTACTAAATCCTCCGCATCTGACAGATCATTAATATATCTAAAGCTGATCTTCATGGCATAACCATACAGCCATTGGTACAACTCCCTTTGGCTATTCCGGTTGTTTTGACAACAACCTTTTATCAGGCTAGTTATTTCGGGCGGTTCCTGGGGCAATTTTCTAAAATAACTGGTATGTGACAGTTGGCTTTCCAATAATATGACTTCTCCGCAGTATTTACGTTACTTAACCATAAATAGTTGCTTCGACATTGGATTTTACCCGGTTTTTCCATCACGCACTGTGATTTTCTTCTTGTTTTTGTTCTTTTTTTCGAATTCTTCTACTTCTTTGGGCTTTGGCTTGGCTTTTTCAAGCGGTTTTACTGAAGCACTATCAACTAAAATAATCGCAGAATCTATTTTGTGATCAGAATCGGGCTTGTCGGTTTGTAATTCATCCAACACATAAGTTTCGGTTTTAAGTACTGTACCGTAAGCCGGATTATAATATTTCCAGTTACCATGCTTTAAAGAATTTCCCTCATTTTTTACAATTACCTTTTCGTATTTATCCGGAAATTTTGGATCAGGTACATCAATAGTGTCTACGGCCTTAGCGGGGTTTAGGGCCTTCCAGCTTTCTTCGTGTTCAAGCCCCATCAGATTATAATATAAACACTTTCCGTTTTTATTACCCCATCTGTAATTTTCTATCGCAATTAAATCGCCCATTAAATTAAACCTGCGCCAAACATTTTCTTTTTTTCCATTTACGAAACTACCTTCCTCTTCATAGCCCGGCTCACCTCTCAGTGGGTCTACATGAACCGCCCAAAGCCTTTGTTTTAATCCGTTTATGTCGGTGCAATTAATCGTATCACCCTTTGCACTGATCTTATAAGTTCTACACTGGCCATCACTGCCCGAACAAATTAATAGGATTAACGGTACTAAAAACAAACGCATTATAACTAAATTAGTCCCTCGAATTTACCACTAATTAAAATGCGCATGAGAAAATTAACTTTAATTATTGCTTTGATCATTTCGGTATACGGAAACGCACAAATCAAATCTACATCAGCTTCAGAACGTTTAAAGACGGCCGATCAAAAGAAAATACTTTTAAAAAAATCTTTGGTTAATCATATCAGTTTCAGAAATATCGGACCCAGTGTAATGAGTGGCAGGGTAGTAGATCTTAATGCAAATCCTGCCGACCCCACCGAATTTTATGTGGCATACGCTTCGGGCGGTTTGTGGTATACCAATAATAACGGGCAGAGCTTTACTCCCATATTCGATTCGGAATCGATATTAACCATTGGGGCAATTGCGGTAAACTGGAAGGCCAAAATTATTTGGTTAGGCACCGGCGAAGCCAATAGCAGCAGATCTTCCTATGCAGGAATTGGCATGTATAAATCAATCGATAATGGAAAACATTGGGACTGGCTTGGCCTTCCCGAGAGTCACCATATTGGAAAGATACTGATGCATCCAACCGATGCCAATACCGTATGGGTTGCTGCATTGGGACATTTATTTTCGTTCAATAAAGAAAGAGGTGTTTATAAAACTACTGATGGGGGAAAAATCTGGACTCAAACTTTGTTTGTCGATGATAAAACAGGTGCGGTTGACCTTGAGATCAACCCATCTAATCCAAATGAATTGTATGCTGCTATGTGGTACAGAACCAGAACAGCTTCGAATTTTGAAGAAGGTGGAAAAACAAGTGGCATCTATAAAAGTATGGATGGAGGAAATAATTGGCAACTGATTTCCACTGCAGGAAGCGGATTTCCAAACGGGGATGGAGTGGGAAGAATTGGCTTGGCCATCTCTGCCAAAAATCCAAATATAGTGTACGCTGTATTAGATAATCAGTTTCATCAGCCTGATACCGCTTTAAAAAAAACAGATAGTACTAAATATGTTTTACGCGATTTTAAAGACCTTAACAAGGAACAGTTTGCTAAACTGGATGATAAAAAATTAAATGCATTTACCGGATCGAGAAGAAACGGAATTCCTTCAAAATATAATGCACAATTATTGAAAGAGTTGGTGAGCACCGATAAATTAAAGCCGACCTGTATTTGGGATTTTTTATTTGACGCGAATACTGCATTATTCGAAACACCCATCATTGGATGCGAAGTTTACCGTAGTGATAATAATGGTGCTAACTGGAAGAAAATGAATGATAATTCCATACCCGGATTTTTTTATAGCACTTATGGATATTATTTCGGAAAAATATTTGTGAGCCCTGTTAATGAAAATAAAGTATTCATCACAGGTGTAAATCTGATGCTGAGTAATGATGCCGGTAAAAGCTTTCAAAACATTAGTAAAGATCATGTGCACTCTGATCATCATATGCTATGGATCGATCCCACTAAAGACAGCCATATCATTAATGGTAATGATGGAGGTTGTAATATCAGCTACGATGATGGGGCGCATTGGTTTAAAGCCAACACACCTGCGGTAGGACAGTTTTATAATATCGCTGTTGACAACGAAAAGCCTTATAATGTATATGGCGGATTGCAGGATAACGGTACATGGTTTGGATCGAGTAGCACAGTTGAAGGATACGATTGGTATGCAAGCGGTAATAATCCTTATCAGTCTATTAATGGGGGCGACGGTATGCAAGTGCAGGTAGATACCAGAGACAATAAAACTATTTACAGTGGTTCGCAGTATGGATATTATAGTCGCCAGAATCTGCAGACTAAAGAAAATAAATTTATCAAACCTTCAAACGATCTTGGCGAACCCCAATATCGGTTTAACTGGCAATCGCCCATTTTGCTTAGTAAACACAACCAGGATATATTGTACTATGGTTCCAATAAATTTCACCGCTCTTTTAATAAGGGCGATAGCTTGCCGGCTATCAGTGCTGACCTTACTACCAATCCAGCACAGGGCGATGTGCCTTTTGGAACATTAACAACCATCAGTGAAAGCCCCTTGAAATTCGGTTTGATTTATATTGGTACAGATGATGGAAATATACAAGTGAGTAAGGATGGAGGAACTAGTTGGACGCTGATTACAAAAAAATTACCCAAGGGATTATATGTAAGTCGCGTAATAGCGAGCGCCTTTCATGAAGGAAGGGTATTTGTTAGCCTGAATGGTTACAGGAATGATAATTTTCTGCCTTATTTATATGTGAGCGAAGACTATGGTGCAAGCTGGAAACAAATTGGTAAGGATCTTCCTAACGAACCGATCAACGTAATAAAAGAAGATCACGCAGTAGATGGATTATTGTACGTGGGAACCGATGGGGGTTTATATGTTAGTGTCGATGCTGGCAATAGTTTTATGCCATGGAATAGTGGCCTGCCTTATAGCGTACCCATTCATGATATTGTAACACAGGCTCGCGAAAATGAGATCATCCTCGGAACACATGGACGAAGTATTTATATCGCAAAATTAGATGAAGTGCAGAAGCTGGTAAAAGACCCCGAATTCAGAAACAAGAAACAGGCTGAATTAGACAAAAAATAAAATTAGAAATAGCTTCTGAAATTTCAGGAGCTATTTTTTTTGTAAGATCCACAAATCATGTCCGCCAAACTTTTCAGGATAAATACTACCATCAAAATATTTGATGATTGTAAAATTTGTTTCAATTAATTGTTCAAAAAAAACACTTGTTTCGTAAACCGAAAAATTCCTATCACCTTCCAGAAGATTTTTTGTAGAAGCCGGGAATGATTTTTCTACAATACCATTTTTGTAGAATAGAATGGTATCACTTGATGGGAGTTTGTTCTTAAAAAAATTCCCCTGAGTGGTTACTAATAAAATCCCCCCTTTTTTTAATACCCTTGCTAATTCGGTTACCCAGAATCTTTGAGATAATTCATTCAGGTGCGTAAATACGGAAATGCCATAGATCAGATCGAAATAATCACAGGGATAATTTGTTTTATTTGTTTGCTGTATGCAGGAAAAATACACACTTTTAATATGCTGATGATTCCATGCAATCATTGAAGCATTGGTATCTGCGCCGTATAATAACGCATAAGGAAGAAATTGATGAAAGTGTTGAACAATCCTGCCTGTACCGCAACCCCAATCTAGAATTATAGGCATCTCCATTTGTAAATAGTCTGAACACCATTCAAAAATTTCCTTCGCTGCTAAATTGCCGTCTTTGAAATACAGTTTATAATTGAGCTGAAAGGTCTCGTAAAGCCATTCGTCGTTCGGTAGGGCAAGGCCGGGGTTTGCTTTACAGAATTTTTTATTGGGGTAATAATATTTTGCCTTTTCGAAATAAAAATGCAAACGCTTTATTTGATGCGCAGGAAAGATATGCTGCAATAAATTTTTAAAATGAATTTTTAAAAGCGCCATAAAAATCTATTAATGCGAACAAATTATTGCAATTGGCGCTGATACATTTGAATGGCATTTTCATATCCAAGATAAAGGGCATCGCAAACCAGAGCATGGCCAATACTTACTTCATCCAGCCAGGAAATATGTTGTTTAAAATATTTTAGATTCTTCAGGTCCAGATCGTGCCCGGCATTGATGCCTAATTTTAATTCCTTTGCTTTTTCTGCTGCTACGATATAAGGGTTAATGGCGTTCACCCTTTCTCCATTTGCATACTGCACGGCATAACCCTCAGTATATAATTCTATTCTATCTGTTCCCGTTAAAGCAGCGCCTTCTACCATTTCAATAACAGGATCAACAAATATGGATACACGGATACCTGCTTTTTTGAAAACAGCAATGATGTCGATTAAATATTGTTTGTGTTTGATCGTATCCCATCCATGATCGCTTGTCAACTGGCCCAATGCATCCGGAACTAGGGTCACTTGGTGTGGCTTGGTTTCCAGTACAAGGTCAACAAATTTTTCTTCGGTGGGGTTGCCTTCAATATTGAACTCTGTAGTGATGATTTTTCTAATCGCACGCACATCATCGTAACGGATATGCCTTTCGTCGGGACGCGGATGCACTGTAACGCCATTGGCTCCAAAACGTTCGGCGTCAACCGCCGCTTTTACTACATCAGGATTATTGCCCCCCCTACTATTTCGAATGGTGGCAAATTTGTTAATATTCACGCTTAATTTGGTCATTTTGCAAAGATAGGCAGAATCGGCAAGTAGAGATTAATAGCTAACTTTGTTTAACTATTCGAACATAGAATTGTAGTTATCATATGAGTTATGCATCGCTTGAAGCTTGTTTGAACGATTTGGAAGCCCATGGTCATCTGCTTAGAATCAAAGAGGCTGTTGATCCACATTTAGAAATGGCAGCAATCCATTTAAGGGTATATGATGCCAAGGGGCCTGCATTATTATTTGAAAATGTGAAAGGTTCACGTTTCAGGGCCGCATCTAATATTTTTGGAACAATCGAAAGAAGTAAATTTATTTTTAGGGATACTTTTAAATTGGTTCAGCAATTGATTGAACTAAAAGGGAATCCGGTAAAAGCATTCAAACATCCTTTATCGAATTTCAACACCGGACTGGCAGCGATGAAGGCTTTGCCACTTAAAAATCCGTTTAATAAATCTGCTCAGTTTGAAGAAATAAATATTTCTGATCTGCCGCTGATTCAACACTGGCCAATGGATGGAGGTGCTTTTGTAACGCTACCTCAGGTATACTCTGAAGACCCCGGGCAACCAGGAATCATGCAATCGAATCTGGGTATGTACCGGATTCAATTAACCGGAAACGATTATATTTTAAATAAAGAGATCGGCTTGCACTACCAATTGCACCGTGGAATTGGCGTACATCAAACAAAAGCAAATAAGTTGGGGCAGGCTTTAAAAATAAGTTGTTTTGTAGGCGGACCTCCCGCTCATTCCGTGGCTGCCGTGATGCCCTTGCCGGAAGGAATTAGTGAAATGACTTTTGCCGGAGTGCTTGGTGGAAGACGATTCAGGTACGATTATGCAGATGGATTCGCTATTAGTACAGACGCAGATTTTATTCTTACCGGGGAAGTTTATCCCGGCGAAAATAAGCCAGAAGGCCCCTTTGGCGATCATCTTGGTTATTATAGTTTAAAACATCCTTTTCCTTTAGTACGTGTACACAAAGTGTACGCTAAAAAAAATGCTATCTGGCCTTTTACCGTTGTTGGACGACCCCCTCAGGAAGATACCAGTTTTGGGGAATTGATACATGAGTTAACGGGTTCGGCAATTCCTTTGGAAGTGCCGGGACTAAAAGAAGTACACGCAGTAGATGCTGCAGGAGTACATCCGCTTTTACTGGCTATCGGTAGTGAACGATATACACCCTACCTGCTTACCAAGAGGCCTGCAGAATTATTAACCATTGCAAATCATATACTGGGCACGGGGCAATTAAGTTTAGCCAAATTCTTATTCATCACTGCTGATGATACGAACAGGCTAACAACACATGATGTGCCTGCATACATGTCGTATTTGTTAGAAAGGATCGACCTGACCAGAGATATTCATTTTCATACACAAACTACTATTGATACACTTGATTATTCGGGCACAAATATCAATGCCGGCAGTAAAGTGGTGTTTGCTGCTTATGGCGAACCCATCAGGGAATTGGCAGGAGAAATTCCTTCAGTGTTAAATGAGCTAAATGGATTTGGACCCGCTAAAATTGTGATGCCGGGTACTGTAGCTTTGCAAGCAAATGGCTTCAGTACATACGAGCAAGCAGATATTGAAATGAAAAGCTTGGACCAACAATTAGCTGATCAGATCGATGCATTGAAAGTCATTCCATTGATAGTGATATGTGATGATGCTGATTTTGTTTCAAAAAATCTGAACAATTATTTATGGGTAACTTATACGCGCTGTAATCCCTCTCATGACATTTACGGAGTTGCTTCGTTTACCCAGCACAAACATTGGGGCTGTAAAGGGCCATTGATAATTGATGCAAGAATTAAACCACATCATGCACCACCACTGGTTAAAGATGTTGCTGTAGAAAAAAAGATTGACCCGCTCTTTGAAAAGGGTGGCAGCCTATATGGTGTAATACAATAATTTTTCGGTGGGTTGCAGCATAAAAAAACCGATCAATAAACGACCGGCTTTTTTAAATTAATTTCTGTGCTCTATTTTACCTGAAAGCTAACAAGATTGTCGCCCCATAAGAGAGATACTTTTCCGGAGGCATCAACTAAGAAAGTCATCCGTTCGGAGAAATTTGCTGCTTTAGAAGATTTTGCAGTTACTCTTAAAGCATCGTCAGCTTCTTTGTACTGAAATGCGCCCCATTGTTTCCATGTTTTATTAAAAATGATTGTCCATTCTCCCCCTTTTACAACTGAAAAGAGTCCATACTTTCCTGCTGCTAAAGGCTTTCCTTCGATAGTAACATCTTTTGAAATTTCGAAAACGGTTGCATTGTTTGCACCGGTACGCCAAACTTGTCCTTCCATCGGCTCAAGGTCTTTTCCAATAGTTCTACCTTTTACTCCGGGTTGACTATAATCAATTGTAATAACAGCTCCTGATGAAATTGTTTCGCTCGCTTTTGCTGGCGGACTTGGTGGCTTTGATTTATCGTCTTGCGCAAATGTGGTTTGCGTAAATAAGAAACCGATAACGGCAGTTAAGAGAAATATTTTTTTCATATTGGTGATTTAGACATTGAATGTATAAGAAAATAAGCGCTTGTACACGGATAATATTATGAGTGGTCGGCGCTTTAATTTACGGCAACAAAGTCGGGCTTTTTAACTAACTGGCTATTATATTTATAACGGAGTGCTGTGTTAAATACAATATTCCAGGGGTTCATATTATTGAGCGTTTTAGGATAGTAGTAGGCGCGTAATTCCATTGTTCCAAAAACCAAGTTTTCGTTTCTTGTTCGGGCACCGCCACCAAATGCACTATAAATCTGCCCTTTTGTAATATCCTGACCCTTCTCTCTCATATAACTAATATTGGTGAAGCCGAATGGGGCGAAATTGAATCCAAAAAATTTCCAGGTGTTATAAAAAACACATTCATAATTAAATGTAATTCTGGTGGAGGCTTTTAAAGTTCTATCGCCCAAATCGGGTAACCCGTAAATGCTTGAAATATACAATGGTTCGTTTAAACGAGTTCTGGCAAGCTGCGTAACACTGCCACTCATAAACTGTCTTGTCAACCACTTGCTATTTGTGATTTTCCTTAACCGGGTAAAATATTCGACAGCAGTTAAAAAAGAAATGTCCTGAAATTCTTTATCATTAAAATAAGTACCTGTTCTGAAAATAAAATTCAGATAAGATTTTCTTCTGGTGAAGTAGTTGCGCTGGTAATCAAAACCCAGATAGGGTCTTGAAATATTATTGCGATTGGTCCAACCACTTATCAAGGATATCGAAAAACCTTCCGGTACGTCTTCATTTCTACCAAAACCATAAATATAATTGGTATGATAATAGTCTTGTTCGAAAACAGATACCGAAGCCAAAACGGAAGTGAGGTTTGAATAGTCGCTATTATAATTCAACTTATAAATATCGGGCATATCGTAGAAATGGCGATAAACACTTCTTAACGCTACAAGGTGTTTCAAACGTTTTTTAATTTGTTCCGATAAGCCTTTTCTGGCGCCTACATTGTATCCAACCCAGGCATCAAGTATGCGATATTGGTATTTAAAATCTGAATTGTATAAAGAATCACTGATATAATTGTTTTTGGTAAAGCGGATGGATGCTTCATAACTACCAGTCCATAAACTATACGGATTTACTAAAGGCAGGTCTGCTTTAAAATACCAGACGGTCTCTTCTTTTCTTCCCGAATTAAATGCATTTTCAAAATTACTGAAGCCCATATTGATGCTCGCAAAACTTCCAAAAATATTTCTTTTTAGGAATTGCCCTCCAAATCCATAGTGTGGTGTTCTGTCAAGGTCGATTATGTTTTTAAATGCAATCCGATCACCGGTACCAGCTACGTTATCATCATTCACTTCAAAGTTGATGAGTTTTTCGCTTCCTAGGTCGGCACTTCCTCCAACAGGAAATACATCTTTGCACACAACAGTAACATCTACTTCATTCGGAAATTGGGCATTGTTTTTTATGCGAATTTGGGCGTCTTGCAAATAACTAATATCACGCAAATACCTTTCGTTATCTGCTACCAGAGCCGGATACAAAGTATCTCCTGCTGCAAAAAATAAATTTCGCCTGATTACTCTTTCTGCTGTGTTAGGGTGTAATTTATTACCAATATCGTTAAAGAAGTTTTGGATGCTGGAATGAGAAGTATCGTTTATGATTTCATTGAAGTTTAATTTCTGCACGACGATCTTATGAATGATCTTTCCTTTGAAGCGCATAAAACTTTCTTCATTTTTTTTTGCACCCTCTTCAGCCGAAGGTGGAATCTGTCCGCTTACCGATATGGTTTTACCGATCTTGCCCAATAACCCTTTTTTCTTTGCTAAAAAAAAAGTGTCGGCACCATCCTTCAACTGACATCCTGCTGTTAAAGGGCTTAACAGCATCAGGATCAGTATCGCTACTAAAGAGTATGTGATTGAACTTCGGAGCATTCGAGGCAAATATAATGTTATGAGCGTCATCCACTTCAATATTCAACAATCGCCCGGCCGTTTATGTATCAATATTGTTGATTTAAGCAGAAATAATTAAATTGATAAGAATTTCCGGCAAGCATCGGGTTAAAGATTTTCTAAAGTTTTCATTTTACACTAAAACTAATTTTATGCAGGCTTCAAGAAGGCAGTTTATCAAAAAAACAGGAATCGTTTTAGCGGCGGGAGCACTCGTTCCGCGCGATATGTTTGCAGCCGGAAAAAATAATACCGTGCTGGGCTTACAGTTATATTCTGTAAGAGATGATATGAAAAAAGATCCTCTTGGCACCCTCAAACAATTGGCTGCAATGGGATACAAAAATGTGGAGCATGCCAACTATGTGGATCGAAAATTTTATGGATATTCTGCAAAGGATTTTACAAAATTGCTATCTGATCTGGGACTGAAAATGCCAAGCGGCCATACCGTTATGACCAAAACACATTGGGATGCCGCTAAAAAAGATTTTACGGATGAGTGGAAATATACAATTGAAGATGCCGCCGTTTGCGGACAAAAATATGTAGTCAGTCCTTGGTTAGATGAATCGCTTAGAAAAACTTATGATGGACTGCTAGCTTATATGGAAGTATTTAATAAATCGGGAGAATTGTGTAAGAAGTCCGGAATGAAATTTGGGTACCACAACCACAATTTTGAATTTAGTACCAAGCTGAATGGAGAGAAAGTTTTCGACATTATGATCAAACATACCGACCCTTCTTTGGTAGCACAACAGTTGGATATCGGCAATATGTATGGAGTAGGAGGTAGGGCTTTGGAAATTGTTAAGAGCTATCCTGGACGTTTTGAATTGATGCACGTGAAAGACGAAATTGCTGCAACCAGAAAGGGTGAAATGAACGACGGTTATGAAAGTGCTGTTCTTGGTAAAGGAGTGGTTGGCGTAAAAGAAATCATTGATGAGGGTAGAAAGAGAGGTGGCACTACCCATTTTATTATTGAACAAGAATCTTATCAGGATATCACTCCATTACAATCGGTAAAAGAAGATTTAGCGGTGATGAAAAACTGGGGATATTAAATTATTGCAATAGTTTTTTAGCAAGAACAACAAACTCCAAGGGAACTTTTTGAATTCCAAATTTAGGTTCTGTTGGGAAGGCTCTTTTTTCGCCAGTTAATTGATAGCCTCTTCGCAGGTACCAAGCTATCAACTCTGAACGAACTGAAATTACGGTCATTTCAATGCTATCAATTTGCTTATTAAGGGCAAACTGCTCAGAAGCTGTTAGTAATTTTTTGCCAATTCCATTGGCTTGTATATTGGGCTGAACCGTGAGCATACCTAGGTACATCGATTCTTTTTTATCGAGTAAGCTCACACAACCGATAATTTTTCCTGCTGTATCTATGGCTTTTAGAAAGTACTGCCCCGGCTGATGAAATTGTTTTAAAAGCTCTTCTTCAGTAATTCTAATGCCATCTAAAAGTTCGGCTTCGGTTGTCCAACCCTTCTTGGATGAATCGCCGCGATATGCACTATTAACGAGTTGTACAAGTTCAGTAATATCAGATGCCATAACAGTTGAAATGCTAATATTGCTATTCATCGCATAAAGATATTTCGGAGAAAATTATTGAACAAAATTAGTTGTAATAACAGCGTTGTGCTTATAATCACTCGCCGTAGTATCCGAAATCGGGCTTTGAATTTTTTAATTGGGTAAAGCTTTTCAGGGTACTACGAATTTTATATTTTTTGAACGCTACTGCAGCTTTTCCGCTATTACTTACACCATTAATGCCCGCCAAACCCTGTATCGTCCATTTAAAATTCTGCTTGTTCCTATAATGCCAGTTTTGTTGTGAAATTGGGCCTGTTGGAAAAATATAGGTATACCCATTTTTGATAGTATGGTAACTAAAATCGTCTTTGGTAACCGCATTGGCCCAAATTATTATTTTTTGCAGTGAGGATGCGTGCGCAGGATCGATTACATAATATTCCAACAAATCTGAATTTTCTTCTTTCACCGGTAACATTGGACATACATGATAATTCCATTCGTTGTGCAGGCTGCCGGATTCGTTTTTTAAGAAATAACTACTAAATACCCAAGCTTTATAATGCGGTATTCCCCAGTGCTGTAGTAGGATAGCAATTGCTTCAGCACGGTCTTCGCAGTTATGTATATCATTCCAAAGAAATAAAGGGCTTTTCTGAAAGAATTCGAAAATGCGATCTGCCACCAATTTCGATACAAAGAAGTCGGCTGCCACTTCATCTGCAAGCGTGGAATCAAAAAAAGTTTTGGAATTCTGTGCTGGCATATGATAGGTGTATTAAAAAAATCCAAACATTAAAGCTGAAGTTTAAACAAACACTGTTGAAGAGTTTGAGAATGATTCCAAGAAATAATATCCGCGCGGCAGATTAGAAAAAAAGTCAAAAGCAGAAATTAGTTTCCCCTACAAACCACGGTTTGGAGGGGGCGCCGATCCCGAGCACTCGGGATCCGGCGGGGGTGGTTGATTCTCTTTGAGAATATTTTTCATCAGTTCAAGTTTTGCCCACCCCGCGGCACTGCGTGCGCACCCCTCCCAAACACGTTTGGGAGGGGAAATATTTTTACTTTTACCTTTTATTCTTCTTCAATTTTGACTTTTGATTTTTTTCTTTCCGCATCTTGTATAAAAAATGTGTCAGATTATAAGATCCAATTGAAACGGTATTCTAAAGGTGCTTTGATACCACTGCGTTCTGCTACTTTTCTAAAACGATCGGGTAGACCCATTAAGTAATCGCGCCCCTTCTCGGCTGCGCTATTCAGGCCACAAATATCGCCGATCTTCCACTCACGGATAAGCGATTCCATGATATTAGTATAATCCATGCTGGTATAAACTCCAATCCGTTGAGCTGCATCGCTGAAATGCGACCAGCTAGTACTGATCTTTTCGCCCTGCTGACGTAAAAAGTGTGCGGGCATTACAATTTTCTTGCGCATCATGTCTTCAAAAGCGAGCATCATTTCGCTAGGATCCACTTCAAAGATTTTTGTTACGAAACTCTTGTATGCTTTTGCATGACGCATTTCGTCGGCTGCTATTACACCACAAATTTTAGAGAGTTGCTCGTTACCGTGTTTTTTGGCAAGAGTGGCTGTTCTGCGGTGCGATACATTGGTTGCGTGTTCCTGAAAAGAAGTGTACACAAAATTACGATAAGGGTCGGTTGCTGTTCCAATATCCATTCCATCAGCAATAAGGTGTTGGGTACTAATTTCCATCTGCCTCATATTTACCCTGCCTGATAAATAAATGTATTTATTCAACAAATCGCCGTGACGATTTTCTTCTGCCGTCCACATCCTTACCCATTTGCTCCAGCCCTGTGGTTCGGTTTTGCTAATTCCATCTACTTCCATCAACCAGCTTTCATAAGTAGGTAATGCTTCTTCTGTAATCATATCGCCTACTAGAATGGCCATATATTCGTATGGTAATTCTTTACACTGCTGTTGAATATCTTTTATCTGTTCCGTAAAATCGGTTTGGTTGCTCAATGGCAAAAAATCTGAAGGCTGCCAATTGGTATCAATGTCTTTTAAAAATTCTGCAATAACACTATCAATCTTCTGTGCTAAAAAATGCATTACTTCTATCCGGGTGGGGTTCAATTTCATGTGTTTTTTATTTTATTTTGGCTACATGCAATTCACTAATGAACATTTCAGTTGGCGACAAATTTTTGTTATGCTCATTTCATGTGTTTTTTATTGATTTTGGCTACATGTAATTCGCTAACAAACATTTCAGTTGGTGTCAAATTTTTGTTATGCTCATTTCATGCGCTTTATTTGGGATTGATTTCCAATCCTTTATTTGTGATTTAAGTTAAGTCTGGCGAAGGTAAGGTTTTCTGCCTGTCAATGGGTTTAGTTTGGAGATCTCATTTAAAAGCCATCGGGGTAAACAAACAAGCGTTTGTTTACCCCGATGGCAGGTGTTCTGATTGTTTATTTATTCTGAACAGTAGGATAGTGGTCGATGGTTTCAAACACATTCCTTTTGTCCTGCTTTAAAATAGATATGAATTTGCTCAAAGAATCCGCAAACTGCTTTTTCTCAAATAACCTGTCGTGCGAAAGAATTACGATCGTGTTTTGCTGATTGGTGGATCCGTCTTCAAATTTCTGATTCACTTTTTTCAGCATCTCTTCAACCGACTCTTTTGGCGCTTTCATTTTATTCTGCTGTCCCCATTCAATATCCCATCCAACGATCTTATAACCCAATGAATCGAGTTTAACAACCAGTGGATTATTTGCTTTTTGTCCATCAATCTTACCGTTTGAAGCCCATGTATTGTTACCCGGTAAGCGAATAATCTTCACCTGAATGTTGAGTTCCTTTTCGTTTTTTAAAAAATCGTGCAATGCACTATCGGTCATTGAAGGAGAATAGAACTTGCTGTATTTATCGTTAAACCCGTGACTAAAGCTGTGATTTGCTAAAAGAAATTGAGGATAATCGTTCCTGATACTATCGATAATCCTTTTTTTCCAAGGGCCCACTTTGTTAAAACCTACTCCAAAAAAAGTGGCTTTTATACCCTGCTCGCGGAACACGGCTTTGCAGTTGATTGTTCCCGGAGGCTGAGGAGAATCGTCCCATGTTAAATAAATATACCTTTTCGAACTGTCTAATTTAATTGCTGACCCCGGCAAAGGCTTTGCAGGTGCCGCTTTGGTAGAATCGGTAGCTTTATTATTTGTGCCGGAATTTTTACAACTACTTGTTGTGGCCATAGCTAAAACGCCTAAACCAACGCCAGCCATTATTTTCAATAGGTTCATATAAATAGGATTAATAGATTTCAAAGATAGGGAGGGCTGAATTTGGTTGCCCTGTTATTTATCCTCATATGTGGAGGAAAGAAAAAAATAGTGAATTATTATCCACAAGCTCACCTAAAGCTTTCTGAAATGGTATAACAAACTTTGTCGTTGATCCGGTGAAAGATATCGCCATTTATTTTTCTGAGCTTGCGTACCCTGCGACTGGCGAGCAATACGCCTTCGTTGTCGAAATATTGGGGTTGAGAATAGTAAGTGAGAATAAAATATTTTTCGGAAGTAAAAGGCAGGCGAAAATGTACAGGATGAATTGAAATGTACACCAATGATTTTTTCTGTTCGTTCGAATAATAATCAAGCTGATTGATCCAGGTACATTTAATGGAACGCATTTTTTTGATCAGATCCATAATGGCTTCCGCGGGCATCTGATATTTTTTTAAACTGTCTTGTAAACGGGTTTCGTGGATTTCAAATTCATAAATATACTTGATCGAATCGGTCTTGATCTCGAGCGAAATATAATTAAAGGAATAATCATTAAAGCCCACAGAAAAAGCTTTTTGTTCGTAGCTTTTTTTAAAAGATGATTCAATTGCGGAAAGTGTTTTTTCATTTTCCCGATAGTAATTGGTAGTAAATGTTTTCACCGAAGTGCAGGAACAACAAGCACTGATGATACCTAATAAAATCAGGATATGGTGAAACTTACTGTGCATCGATATTTTTTGGAGTGATATAAGAAATACCAAAAACAATTCTTTTTAAAAATGCAGGAGAAACTATTTGCAAAGTCTTTCCTCCATAATCCCAATAAGTGATGGCAATTTTATCACCTACTTCCCTGATGTCGAGTAAAATCACATAATGTGTGGGAATCATCAGTTTAACCTTGCTATGATTTTTTTTATAGAGGTCAAGGTTATTTACAAATAGGGCTACTGTTCCTGTTTTAATTCTTTCTGATAGATAGTCAAATACATCTCTAATATCGGGTCTTATCAGATCCGACCCAACAGCGGTTACCCGGTAATTAAAAAGCTTCCTGATCATCCTGTTGAATTTTCCGAAATTAACGGAAGCCCACATGGTATTCTCATTACCGGCATCATAATGTTTATCGAAAAAATTAACGTATCCCTTAAAATGATCGGCAAGGGCAAGAAACCACAATTGATCCGCCGGATGCACATCCAATTCGCCTTTAAAACTAAGTGTTCCAGCAGCCTGCATGACTTCTTTTGAGGGTTCGAAATTTTCCTTACCATACTGTGCTTTCCCCTCACTATATAATTGAAGCATGAATCGCAGATAACCCAAAGGGTCATTGTGTAAGGGTAGATAGGAGAGGGCAGCGTAACCGCAAAAGTTGGTACTGCTTCCCTCATATAAACTAAGTGGGTGCTCAATATTTTTTTTCAGATTCTGAAGAAAAGCAATGGGATGCACATTGGGCCAGTATTTACTTTGCTGGAGGTCTGCTTTTTTTTCAATGAATTGGAGTGCATGTATTTGTGTAGTAATACTGCTAGTATCAGAAAATAGGGTAACAGTAGCCATCGCTTTGGGTTGAATCAACCAAAAAATACAAGTCATTAAAGGGTAGAAGAACCTTGTGATATATTTTTTATGCGTACTCAATAGCACTCTTGATTTTTAGAAGTTGGCCAAAGGTATTGCACAAAATAAAAAGACCCGCTTTTTTTGAAGCGGGCCTTGATGAATAAGTATTGAATATTAATATCTGTAGAAATCGGCTTTAAACGGACCCACTTTAGAAATACCCAGGTATTCAGCCTGCACATCAGTCAGTTCATCTAATACTGCACCCACTTTCGCAAGGTGTAAGCGAGCTACTTTCTCATCCAGGTGTTTAGGCAACACATATACTTTGTTCTCGTAGTTTTGATGGTTGTTCCATAATTCAATCTGAGCAAGTGTTTGGTTAGAGAATGAATTACTCATTACAAATGAAGGGTGACCAGTAGCGCAACCCAGATTCACAAGGCGGCCTTCAGCCAATAAGATGATGTCTTTTCCTTCGATGGTATACAAATCAACCTGAGGTTTGATGGTGTTTTTGGTTTCGCCATAGTTGTTGTTCAACCAAGCTACATCAATTTCAATATCAAAGTGGCCGATATTACAAACGATCGCTTTATCCTTCATTAAACGGAAATGTTTTTCAGTAATCAAATCGCGACAACCTGAAGCGGTAACGATGATATCAGCTTCTTTAACAGCTTCTACCATTGGCTTCACTTCAAATCCTTCCATTGCAGCTTGTAAAGCACAGATAGGATCGATTTCAGTAACGATAACGCGACAACCGGCGCCTTTCAACGAAAGAGCAGATCCTTTACCCACATCACCATATCCACCAACAACAGCAACTTTACCGGCCATCATTACATCGGTAGCTCTGCGAATGGCATCAACCAGCGATTCCTGGCAACCATATTTGTTATCGAATTTAGATTTGGTAACAGAATCGTTTACATTAATCGCAGGAATTGGTAATGTGCCTTTTGCCATACGCTCATATAAACGGTGTACACCTGTTGTAGTTTCTTCAGACAAACCTTTGATATGTTGTACAAACTCGGGATATTTATCAAAAACCATATTGGTTAAATCGCCACCGTCATCCAGAATCATATTCAACGGACGATCGGCACCACCAAAAAATAAAGTTTGTTCGATACACCAATCAGCTTCTTCCTGAGTTTGACCCTTCCATGCAAATACACCGATGCCCGCAGCAGCAATTGCAGCAGCAGCCTGATTTTGTGTAGAGAAGATATTACAAGAACTCCATTTTACTTCAGCGCCCAATGCTACTAAAGTTTCGATCAGTACGGCTGTTTGAATGGTCATGTGTAAACAACCCGCAATACGCGCACCTTTCAAAGGCTGGCTTGCACCGTATTCGGCACGTAACGACATTAAGCCGGGCATTTCTGCTTCAGCCAAACGAATTTCTTTGCGGCCCCAAGTGGCCAGACTGATATCAGCTACTTTGTAAGCAAGACTGAAATCGATAGATGTACTAAGAGTTGACATAGTTTGTTTTTTATGAACGCAAATGTATAGTGATAGAATAGATAACCAGTTGTTTGCTTATTTTTTAGTAAATAATTATATTTTTTGAGTAATTTGTAGCATAAATAATCATAAAGAGATGGCAAAAGCGATAAAAATAGCTGATTCTGCTACCATGCATTTGGAATTGGATACCAAGGATCTGGCTATCCTGCGGTTATTGCAGCAAAATGCGCGTGCAACCGTAAAGGAAATTGCGGATAAAGTACACCTTAGTACTACCCCTGTTCACGAGCGGATTAAGAGGATGGAAGAGTCGGGGGTGATTAAACAATATGCCACGCTAGTAGATCATACCAAAGTTAAAAAGGGGTTGATGGTGATCTGCTATGTTTCTTTAAAGCAGCACAATAAAAGTGCTGGTGCAAAATTTATCAAGAGCATTCAGGAAATGAACGAAGTAATTGAATGTTATAATATTTCGGGCGAATTTGATTTTATGTTGAAAGTGGTAGAAGAGAGCATGGATGCTTATTACGATTTTCACGTTAACAAATTAAGCCAGGCCGAAAACATCGGCCACGTGCAAAGTGTATTTGTAATGGGTATTATTAAGCAAACACATTTGCTGGTGCACTAGGAAGGTTGCTTCACCAATTTTGTTTTCTTCTTCTCAATAAATTTCTTGTTCAACCAATTTGTAAGGCAGGCACTGCCTCCGCCTACAATGGCACCAATGATTACGTCGGAAGGGTAGTGCTGACCCAAATATAGTCGGCTATAACCCACAGCGCTTGCCCAGGTAAATGCGGGCACAGCTACATACCATTTTGGATAAGCCAAATAAATAGAAGTGGCAGTAGTAAATGCAAATGCGGTATGGCCCGAAGGCAGCGACTGTCCGGTTTCTTTGATTTCGTTTGGAAATACGTCGAGCGGATACTTTACAAATGGGCGATCGCGATTGATCGCAATTTTCATACCCTCTGAAATAACTGCCGTAATCAATAAACTTCCTGCAACTTTAAATGCATTCTTCTTCAACTTTTCGTCGTGATTGATTAGCGATACAGCAAACATGCTAATCGGTGCAGCCACGCAAAGTGGTTCGGCTGTAGACGAAATATTTTTCCATACACTACTATTGGGATTCGGAGGATTGATCTGCTTCAATAAATTGATATCCAAGTTCTGTGCGTTCAAATAATTACTAAACAAAACACCGGCAACAAATAAAAAACCAACTGAAACCAATTTTGAAAACTTCTTCATGAGCATTTTTATTTTTTCTTTTATCGAGGCTGTTTTTATGGCACGCGGATGACGCAGATAAAACAGATTGACACAGATCTTTTTTGAATTTTGAATTTTGACTTTTTAATTTAGATTACCCAAACTCTCTTCAATGGTTTTGATGCGCGCTGCGGCGTCGCTTTGTTTTTTTCTTTCTAGCTCCACTACTTCGGGTTTCGCATTTTGTACAAAGCGCTCGTTCGATAATTTAATGGTAACACTATGCAGGAACTTGGTTTGGTATTCCAGGTCTTTCAACAATTCGGCTTTTAAAGTGGTAGCGTCCAATACTTTTTCTGTTTCGATAAAGAACTTGTCTTTTTCGATGGCTACTACAATGCTATTTGCAATGGCTTCTTTTGTAAAGCTGGTCTGCTCTGCATTTACCTGCTTAGCCAGAATTTTTTCGATGGCCTGATAATCCGAAATATTTTCTGTTTGAATATGCAGTTTGATGCTGTCTTTTGGTTTTAGTTGATTTTTATTCCTTGCATCTCTCAATGCAGAAATCACATTCTTTAATAGCTCGCCCGCAGCAGTAACCGCAATGTTTGCTTCTTTTACCGGTTGATTTTGTTTTACACAAAGGTCATCGCTCTGCTCATTCAACAAGTGATAAATCTCTTCGGTAATAAACGGCATGAAGGGATGTAATAACTGCATCAGCTCTTCGAAATAAACAACTGTTTTTTGATAAACTGCAGCATCTATCGGTTGTTCAAAACCGGGCTTGATCCATTCGAGATACCAGCTACAGAAGTCATCCCAGATCAACGAATAAATAATCTTTAATGCTTCGCTCAAACGGAATTGCTGCATCAGAATTTCAACTTCTGCTTTTACAGTGTTTAATCTGTTTTCAAACCAATTAATTGCAAAATCATTTTTTAAATCTGTATTTAAATTGCTCTGACGGGCCTCCCACATTTTCAGCAGCTTCAATGCATTCCACAATTTGTTATTGAAATTTCTTCCTTGCTCTAAAGATGATTCATCAAACAATAAATCGTTCCCTGCCGGTGAAGCAATCATAATCCCAAATCGAACCGCATCAGCACCGTATTGGTCAATCAATCCGAGTAAGTCGGGTGAATTGCCCAAACTCTTACTCATTTTTCTGCCCTGCTTATCGCGCACGATACCTGTAAAATATACATCGCTGAAAGGCTTCCCCCCTTGGTATTCGTATCCCGCCATAATCATACGAGCCACCCAAAAGAAAATAATTTCAGGTGCTGTAACCAGTGTATTAGTAGGATAATAATATTTCACTTCTGCATTACCCGGATCAGATAATCCCTTGAATACTTCAAAAGGCCATAACCAACTCGAGAACCAGGTATCCAAACAGTCTTCATCCTGCCTGATCTCTTCAATTTTAACTTTTGAATTTTGACTTTTGAATTTTTCAAAAGCTTCTTCTTTTGAAAGTGCAACAACAAATGCTCCATCGGGAGTATAATATGCAGGTATACGATGTCCCCACCACAACTGGCGACTAATACACCAGTCCTTGATATTCTCCATCCAATGGCGATAGAGGTTCTTGAATTTTGCAGGATGAAAATTAATCTCATCATCCATCACTGCCTTCAAAGCGGGCTCAGATATAGCTTTCATACTTACCCACCATTGTAAACTCAATCTTGATTCTACAACTGCATCGGTTCTTTCGCTAAAGCCTACCTGATTGGTATAATCTTCGATCTTCACTAGGTTGCCGGCAGCTTCCAGTTTTGGTATAATTTGTTTGCGTACTTCAAAACGATCTTGCCCCACAAAAATCTGTGCAGCTTCGCTCATAGTACCGTCGTCATTCATTGTATCAATGATCTCTAACTGGTATTTCTGGCCCAATTGATAGTCGTTGATATCGTGTGCCGGAGTAACTTTTAAAGCACCGGTACCAAAATCAATTTCAACATATTCATCAGGGATAATCGGAATCCTTCGGTTAATCAGGGGCACATAAGCAAATTTGCCGTGCAGGTGTTTGAATCTTGCATCGTTAGGGTTCACGCAAATAGCAGTATCTCCCATAATGGTTTCGGGGCGAACCGTTGCAATGGTAATAAATTCGTGATGCGATTCTGATCCCGTATCAATGCGATAGCGGATATAGTAGAGTTTGCTTTGTACTTCTTTATAAATTACCTCCTCATCGCTTAAAGCAGTTTTTGCCCGTACATCCCAATTAATCATTCGCTTACCGCGATAGATATGACCTTTATTATACAGGTCGTTAAAGACCTTGATTACCGATGTATAATAGTCAGGATCCATGGTGAAAGAAGTTCTGTCCCAATCCAGGCTGCATCCCAGTTTCCGCAACTGTTGCAAAATAATACCGCCATATTTTTCCTTCCATTCCCAGGCATAGCTTAGAAATTCATCCCTGCTCAACGACGATTTAGCGATTCCTCTTTCGCGCAGCATGGCTACCACTTTAGCTTCGGTAGCTATCGAAGCGTGGTCGGTACCGGGTACCCAGCAGGCATTTTTTCCTGTCATGCGAGCCCTTCGCACCAGAATATCTTGGATAGAATTATTTAAACAATGCCCCATATGCAACACGCCTGTTACATTGGGTGGGGGAATAACAACAGTATAGGGATCGCGCTCATCGGGTTTACTACTGAAATAACCCTTTTCGAGCCAATGGGCATACCATTTTGTTTCAACTTCTGTAGGAATGTAGTTCTTGCTCAGTTCCATGCTTGCACCTGCTTTTTAATAGGTTGCAAAAGTAAGGAAAAGCCGGGTGGGGGAAAAGGAAAGTCTGCTGTAGCTCAGACTTTTAAAAGGATTTGCTCCGTACGGACAATTATTACCAGACTAATCTGCTTTCGTTAACTTCCAGAATAGTATTGTTGGTATTGGTATTTGTCTGCAAAGCAGGCGGGTTTTCAAGAAAGCTATTATTCACTACGCCTGCACTTATCAACCCCATCGCCGAACCACATTTTTTACCGGTTTTCTCCACTCCGGTACAAATAGTATGGATGGCTTTTTGACGATTACCGGAGCAGGCGGTAAATACTACAATTAGCAGGATGAGTAAAATGGGTTTCATAAAGCTTGTTTGGTATCGCAAAATTAACAGGATAATTTAATCTAATGTGTTAAGGAATGTTAATTATAGCTAACGTTTCAAAAAATAAAATGTTACAGATACTAATTATTTTATAGGTAAGTAGCGATTAAGCGTTTTTTATTACAGATCCTGCTTCGAATTTTCTTAGTTTTAATTATTGAGAATAGTTCTAACCTGAAGAAGATTAGTTTTGGTGTTGGACTAATAAATTGCCGGTCGGACTGAAATTTTAAATTGTTTATGCGGTTTGCAGTAGTAGATATAGAAACAACAGGCGGGTTCCCGGAGCAACACGGCATTACAGAAATTGCAATTGTGTTAATGGATGGAAACGAAATCGAAGGAAAGTTCTCTACTTTGGTAAACCCGCATCAACCCATTCCGCCCTTTATTGCAAACATGACGGGCATCTCAGATGAGATGGTTTCCAAAGCACCTTCTTTTGAAGCAGTAGCGGAAAAAATATATCAGTTATTGCAGGACAGAATATTTGTTGCACACAATGTAAATTTCGATTTCTCTTTTGTAAAATATCATCTGCAGTCGGCCGGGCATCATTTACAGTCGCCCAAAATTTGCACCATTCGAATGAGCAGAAAAGTATTTCCGGGGTTTCGAAAATATGGGTTGGGGCATCTGACAAGGGAATTGGGTATTCGGATCGAAGGCCGGCACCGGGCTGGTGGAGACGCGCTGGCAACTGCACAAGTGCTGCAATTGATTATGGAAAAAGACGGGATGCATGTAATAAAAGACATGCTGAAAAAAGAAAACCGTTTACAAATACTCCCGCCAAATTTGCCGGGGCAACAAGTGAAAGATTTGCCTAAAGAACCGGGCGTATATTATTTTAAAGACCAGAAAGAGAAAGTGATTTATGTGGGTAAGGCCAAGAATTTACAGAAGAGGGTAGTAAGCCATTTTACAGGGCTCGATATTAGTAAAAAACGACAGGAATTTTTACGCAATATTTATTCTATCAGTTATAAGATTTGCCCCACCGAATTTGCCGCATCTTTATTGGAAAGTGTGGAGATAAAAAGATTATGGCCCATTCATAATAAAAGTCAGAAGCGTTACGAGCAATTGTGGGGAATATATCATTTTGAAGATAGCAGGGGATTTTTAAGACTCGCTATCGATAAAAAACAAAAGCATACACAACCAGTTGCAAGTTTTTCGTTGCTTACAGATGCACATAGAATGTTGTGGAAACTGGTGCGCGATTTTAAATTGCACCCTGTTCTTTGTTTCTTAGACCAAACTGCAATCGAAACCTATCCTGATGCAGATGAATATAATATGGCAGTTCTCTCTGCGATACATTGGATCCAATCAAAAAAAGAAACTTACCTGATTCGTGAAAAAAATAATTGCGTTTTAGTGGAAGAAGGAAGATTTTATGGAATGGGGGCGATCGATCATCAAATGGAAATGACGGAATTGGAAACCATTAAATCGATGCTGACCGAATATCCAGAAAATGAAGTGATCAAATCTATGATCAGGAATTTTATAGAAAGGAATCCTGCCAAAGTAATTCAAATTGCATAAGATATTAACATTTCAACCACAAACAATTTGTGGGTATTTTCTATTTTTTGTTTTCCTAACCAGCCATTACATTCGCATCCCAAAAAATGTTTCATCTTTTGTTAATCTAATTTTTTATGAGTGCTTTTGCAGCTTTAATCAGTGCCAAATTAAATATCCGTGTTACACAAGTAGAAGCAGTTCTTTCTTTATTAAACGAAGCGGCTACAGTGCCTTTCATTGCCCGATACAGAAAAGATAAAACGGGGGGCTTGGATGAAGTGCAGATTCAACAAATTCAGGATGAGTCTAAATTATTTAAAGAATTCTACGACAGAAAATTGTTTATTGAAAAAACAATAACTGAACAAAATAAAATGACGGATGAGCTGCAGAAAAAACTGGATGCTGCAAGCAATATTGCCGAACTGGAAGATATTTATCTGCCTTTTAAGCCAAAGCGTAAAACCAAAGCACAAACGGCTCGCGAAAACGGTTTGGAGCCCCTTGCTCTATGGCTGCTCGAACAGCAGCAGAATGCTGTTCTGGAAGAAGCTTCGAAATTTATCAACGACAATATTAAAACCTCCGAAGAAGCTTTGCAGGGAGCAAGAGATATTGTTGCTGAGATGGTAAATGAAGATGCATTGGTGAGAGCAAAACTGAGAAAGCTTTTTGAAGATGTGGCGCAATTACAAAGTAAAGTGCTTACTGGAAAGGAGGCTGAGGGAATTAAGTATAAAGACTATTTCGAATTTTCGGAGCCTATTTCAAAAATTCCATCGCATAGAATACTGGCCATTTTAAGAGGTTTTTTAGAAGGGTTTTTAAGAATGAGTATTCAGCCTTTTGAAGAAGACGCTATTGCATTGATTGAGCCACTTTACTGCAAGGGAATGACAGAAGCAGGAGATCAGGTAAAGAAAGCAATCAAAGATGCCTATCGCAGATTATTGCAACCCAGTCTTGAATCGGAATTTAGATCGGCGTTGAAACAAAAAGCAGATGAAGAAGCCATTTCGGTATTTGCCGAAAATCTTCGACAATTATTATTAAGTGCACCACTTGGCAGTAAAAGGGTTTTAGCAATCGACCCTGGATATCGCACAGGTTGTAAAGTGGTATGTTTGGATGAAAAAGGAGAATTACAAAAAACAGATCTGATTTATATTCATGAGTTGAACCGTTTATACGATAGTGAGTACAAAATAAAAGAACTGGTTAAGCAATATCAGATCGAAACAATTGCAATTGGAGATGGTACTGCAGGAAGAGAAACAGAACAGTTTATTAAAAAAATGGGATTAGGCCTGCCAATTTTTTTGGTTAATGAAGATGGCGCTTCCATTTATTCTGCATCAGAAATTGCGAGAGAAGAATTTCCTGATCAGGACATTACTGTAAGAGGTTCCGTAAGCATTGGACGAAGGTTGATGGACCCACTGGCAGAGCTGGTTAAGATCGATCCAAAAAGCATTGGCGTGGGACAATATCAGCACGATGTAAATCAGTTTCGTTTAAAAGAAAAATTGGATCAAACCGTTATCAGTTGCGTAAATAGCGTAGGTGTAAATTTGAATACAGCGAGCAAGCACTTGCTGAGTTACGTAAGTGGTATTGGAGCAGGACTTGCTGAAAATATTGTTCGATATCGTTCTGAGATAGGAAAGTTTTCCGACAGAAATCAGTTACTAAAAGTTCCCCGATTAGGGGGTAAAGCTTTTGAACAGTGCGCCGGTTTTTTGCGCATACCAGATGCAATAAATCCACTCGACAAAACTTCGGTACACCCCGAAGCATATGAACTGGTAGAAAAAATGGGAGCAGATCTGGGAACAGATATTAAAAGTTTGATTACGAATAACATTGCACTTAGTAATATCGATCCAAAGAAATATGTTTCGGAAAAACTGGGAGAATTAACCATTCGCGATATTCTGAACGAATTAAAAAAACCGGGACTGGATCCACGTTCTGAATTGGAAGAATTCGAATATGCCGGGATTTATAAGATCGAAGACGTGCAAGCAGGAATGATAGTGCCAGGCGTTGTAACGAATATTACACGCTTTGGTGCATTTGTTGACATTGGAGTTAAACAAGATGGGTTGGTGCACGTAAGCGAAATCTCGCACCAATATATTACCGACCCTAATGAGGTGTTGAAACTAAATGATAAGGTGCATGTAAAAGTAACTGAAGTAGATATTGCACGCAAACGCATTGCGCTTTCTATTAAGCAAACACAGGAAGCGCCTGCGAGAACGCAAAGAGCAAACAGATCCATTTCTTCAAATGCTGCAAAACCTGCTCCAAGAAAAGAACCAGAAATCGCCGACCTGAGTGTTAATGATGCTTTGGCTTTATTAAAAAAGAAGTTTGGAAAATAAGTATCTAAAGTTTTAGAACTAGTCGGGCAAACAAAATAAATCCTTACCTTGATTCATTAAATAATAGTTATATGAGGACTGTTTTAGGAGTTATTTTTTTTAGTATTTCTTTTTTTGCCGGAGCCCAGAATAAATTAAATCCTGTGATTGCGGATTTTGGTTCGGTGTACGCTGTTCCGTTCGCCGTTGAAAAGCCTGATCCGAATTTGAAATATAAAATTCTGGTGGATGTGAATACCGGTACCGATAAACCGGAATTGGTTAATGAGAGTTTGGAGAACGTTGCCAGAATTGTGAACCTGCATGCGCTGGGAAATGTGTCGGATAAAAATCTGGAACTTGCCCTTGTATTGCACGGCCCGGCTGTGTTTAATATTATGAACAACGAAGCGTACAAACAAAAATTCTCCGTTAATAATCCCAATCTTCCATTGTTTACCGCTTTGAAAAAGGCCGGCGTAAAAATATTCGTGTGCGGACAAACACTATTTAAAAGAAATATAAACCCGCAGCAACTTGCACCAGAGGCAATGGTTGCACTTTCAGCAATTACAACAATTACTACCTATAGCCAAAAGGGGTTTACTGTACTGAAATATTAAAAAGAGTAAGCATAAAATTTCCTAAATTGGCTATTAAAGAGCTTCCCGCTACTATATTTTTGTTTGATGTTTCTGGACTGATGTGAATAATATGGTAAAAAACGATTTTTTAAAAGGAGAAAAATTAGCAGAGGATTCAAATCTGAAAAACCTGATAGAACTGGTAGATCAGATTTTTGAAATGCCTGTATTAATTTTGAGCCTGACTGAAAAAGAAAGGTTGAACTACCTATATATTAAGGGTATTGATTTCTCCGACATACCCGATGATTGCTACTTAACCAACCTCATTGCTGCCAAAAAAGATTTATTTATTTATCCCGATCACTCTGCAGATACCGGATTTACTAGCAGTCAATTTAAAATTGGACTTCGGCATTTGCAATTTTATTGTGGAATTCCTTTGTTTGGTCCCATGGGGAATATGATTGGCTTTTTAGAAATGGGAGATTTTGAAAAAAGAGACTTTACAGAAAAGCAGATTGGTTTATTCCGAAAAACAACATTTCAAATTTCGGAGCAAATTGCCCGATCGGTAAAAGATGCTTTATTGAAAATTGGTTTTGCTGAACCTGTAGAAACCAAAAAAATTTCTGGCTTTGATGCATCAAATCTTTTGACTCTATTTAACAATGCACCCATGGCCATGTTAATAGCACGCCCTAAAGATGGTTTGATTATAATGGTTAACAAGGAACTTGAAAAATTAGCTGAAACTGATGCCGCAGAACTGGTAGGAAAATTTACGCCCGACTTTTATGCCCGTGAATCGGACAGGGACAAGTTTTTTGCATTGATGCAAGCCAATGGAAATGTAAAAGATCTGGAAATTAGCCTCAAACGCAAAGACGGAACTATCGGAGACTGTTTAATTTCTTCAGAGTTGATTAATTTGGAAGGAGAAACCATGTTGTTGTCGGGTTATGTTGACATAACAGAACGAAAACTTGCCGAAGCTTTGCTCAAGCAGAATGAGGAACGCTTTCGATTTTTATATAACAGAACTCCGGTGATGTTGCATTCATTGGACGCTGAGGGAAATTTTGTAAGCGTTAGCGATTATTGGCTTGCCAAATTAGGGTATCAGCGCGTGCAGGTGATTGGTAAAAATATAGACCATTTTTTTACAAAGGCTTCTGTGGAAGATACCATCACCAATAGAATCCCCGAGCTTAACAAACGAGGTTATGATTTTGATATTCCTTATCAGGTGATTAAAAGGAGTGGAGAAATTATGGATGTGTTGGTGTCAACGATAGTAGAAAAATCGCCACAAAGCAATGATCTACGCTATCTAGCTGTGATGCAAGATATCACTGAAAGAAAAAGAGTAGATGAGGCATTACAAAAATCGGAAGACAATCTTCGAACCGTTTTTGAAAATACCAATATTGGTTATGCTTTATTGGATGTAGATCTCTTCATTTTATCGTTCAATCAGGTGATGCAAAAATTTGCTCAGGATGATTTACATAAAACCCTCTATGTACATACTTTTTCTATTCTGTATTTCACTGAAGCCCGTCAGCAAGCCATTCAACAATCCATGAATGCGGTGTTAAAAGGCGAAACGGTGATATATGAGATCAATTATATACAACCAGATGGAACAGACAGGTGGTATAGGATGAACATGTTCCCTGTATTCAATAAACATTCTGAAGCCGCTGGAATTATTATGGCTATTGAAGATATCAACGATAATAAGTTGAAGGAACTGCAATTGAATAAAATTGTAAAAGAAATTACCGACTATAAATTGGCTTTAGATGAATCTTCTATCGTATTGATCACAAACGAAAGCGGAATCATTACCTATGCAAACGACAATTGTCTAAATGTTTCTCAATATAGCAGAGATGAGTTATTGGGTCAGGACTTAAAATATTTAAATTCCGGATATCATAGCAAAGAATTTTTCAAGGAAATGTGGAGGACGATCAATAATGGAGAGATTTGGAAAGGAGAGGTTAAAAATAAAAATAAACAGGGTAAATTCTTTTGGGTTGATTGCACCATCGTTCCCTTTTTGGATAAGGATAATAAACCCTATCAGTTCATTTCAATTCAACGCGATATTACGATCAGCAAGAATGCTGAATTTGAATTGAACAAATCATTCGGATTGGTTAATGAACAAAACAAAAGACTTTTAAATTTTTCCTACATTGTTTCGCATAATTTAAGGTCGCACACCAGCAATATTCTTTCCATCCTGAGTTTTTTAGAAAAAGAAGAATCTCCACTTGAAAGAAATGAGTTAATACAACATTTAAAAAGGGTAGCCCGCTCATTAAATGATACACTCTATAATTTAAACGAAGTAGTATCCATCAGTAATAATATCAACCTGCTTATTGAGCCCCTCTGCCTGCACGACTACATTAATCAGGCAGCCAAAGTATTAGGTGAACAAATCAATCAAAAAAACGCCTTGATCCAGAATCAGGTTGCTCCCGATTTAATGGTCAACTATAACCCTGCTTATCTCGAAAGTATTGTACTCAATTTTATTTCTAATGCAATTAAATACAGTCACCCCGAAAGACAACCAGTTGTAGAAGTATCGGTTTTAAATGAATCTGGTAAAACGGTTTTACAAATCGCCGATAATGGTATTGGTATCGATATGAAACGAAATCGGGATAAACTTTTTGGGATGTATAAAACTTTTAATAACAATCCCGATGCAAGAGGAATTGGACTTTTTATTACAAAAAATCAGATCGATGCGATGGGTGGTACCGTAACGGTTGAAAGTGAGTTGGGCAAAGGAACCTGCTTTAAAATTTATATTAATCAATAACTGTGATGCATAAAAAACCGCCTATTTCAGCGGTTTTTTATATGCAACAAGTTGATCTAAAAATCAAATTTAATTCCTTGCGCCAGCGGAAGTTGATCGCTCCAGTTAATTGTGTTGGTTTGCCTGCGCATATACGCTTTCCAAGCGTCGCTGCCACTTTCTCTACCACCGCCCGTTTCTTTTTCTCCCCCAAAAGCACCGCCAATCTCGGCCCCACTGGTACCAATATTTACATTTGCAATACCACAATCGCTACCACTATGCGATAAGAATTTTTCGGATTCACGCATGTTTAAAGTCATGATGGAAGACGATAAACCTTGTGGTACACCATTTTGAATTGCTATGGCTTCTTCAATGGTACTGTATTTCATCAGATACAAAATAGGCGCGAATGTTTCGTGTTGTACAATTCCATATTCGTTCTTTGCTTCTGCAATGCAGGGTGTTACATAGCAACCACTTTCATAACCTGCACCTTGCAATAGCTTTCCTTCAACAATAAACTTGCAGCCCTGTTCTTTGGCTTTTTCTATGGCGTTCAGATACATATTTACTGCATCTGTATCGATTAAAGGACCCATATGATTTTGTGTATTCAGTGGGTCACCAATGCGAATCTGACCATATGCTTTAACCAACTTTTCTTTAAAATTTTCATATACTTTTTCGTGTATAATCAGACGACGTGTGCTCGTACAACGTTGGCCGGCGGTACCAACAGCTCCAAATAAAGCGGCAACCAACGACATATCCAAATCAGCGTGCTCTGAAATAAGGATAGCATTATTTCCTCCTAATTCCAAAATGGTTTTCCCGAGTCTGGCACCTACCGCTGCACCAACTGCTTTGCCCATTCTGGTACTGCCAGTGGCCGAAATTAAAGGAATCCTTGTATCGTTACTCATCCATTCCCCAAGCTCTCTATCCCCCTGAGCCAATGAATTAACACCCTCTGGAACTTGGTTCTTCTTAAATACTTCTGAAACAATATTTTGAACAGCAATACCGCACAAAGGCGTTTTTTCGCTGGGCTTCCATACCGTTGTGTTTCCGCAAACCCAAGCCAGAGCAGCATTCCAGCTCCATACAGCTACCGGAAAATTGAAGGCCGAAATAATTCCTACAATCCCTAGTGGATGCCACTGCTCATACATTCTGTGTGAAGGACGCTCGCTATGCATGGTTAGCCCATAAAGTTGACGTGAAAGTCCTACCGCAAAATCACAGATGTCGATCATCTCCTGCACTTCGCCCATTCCTTCCTGTAAACTCTTTCCCATCTCATAACTCACTAATTTTCCCAGTGGCTCTTTCGATTTTCTAAGTGCTTCACCTACCTGACGCACAATTTCACCTCTTTTTGGAGCAGGCCAATTCCTCCATTCCAGAAATGCGGACTGTGCAGTTTGTATAATCGTTTCGTAAGAATCTTTATCTGTTGTTTGTACGCTTGCAATCTTTTGTCCGTTTACTGGCGAGAAGGAGTTGATACCGGTACCATTACTTTTGATCCATTTTGTTCCAGTAGAAACGCCTTTGTTTTCAGGGAGTACTCCCAGCTCATTTAAAAAATCCATACAATAAATTTTGTCAAAGGTAATGGATAGAAACAGTAAAGAGAGCCCTTGCCAGATAGGTTTATTACAATGCCTATTTTTGAGAAAGCGCCAGTAACTGGTCGTAAACATTACTATAACTACTTCCCACTGGAATTTCTTTGCCCGCAACCATTAATTTTGTTTTGCTGAATTTTTCGATTTTGTTAAGTGGCACAATGAAAGAACGATGAACGCGCACGAAATCTCTTGCAGGAAGTTTTTCCTGAATGCTTTTAAGGGTCATTAAAGTAAGCACGGGGTTGGGTTTGATATACAATTTAATATAGTCGTCCAGTGCTTCAATCAGGTCAATATCTTTCAAATTCACCTTCATGATCTCGTAGTTCACTTTAATAAAAATCGAATTTAACTGGAGTTCCTGAGAGCTCAAAAACTCGATATATTCTTTGGCTTTATAAACACTTTTTAAAAAACGATCGTATTCAAAGGGCTTTAATAAATAATCGATGGCATCCACATTAAACCCCTCAACAGCAAAATCGCGAAAGGCGGTAGTAAATACTACGGGCGGTTTTTCGATAAGACTTTTATAAAACTGTAATCCATTTACATCGGGCATCTGAATGTCAAGAAACAGCAAATCAACTTTGTTTTGCTGGAGCCAGTTATTTGCTTCATCGGTATTGGTGAAAACCTTATCCAGTTGCAGGAAAGAAATTTTGCTGCAGTATTCATTAATTAGTTGCAGTGCCAACGGTTCATCATCAATTGCAATACAGTGTATCATGATATTTGAATCTCTAAATGAACATAATAATTGTTTTCTGAAATGCTGCTGGTTAAACTATGCTTACCGGGGTACATCAACTCCAGTCTTCGTTTCACGTTATTGATACCAATACCCGTATTTTCAGGCAGATTGTTTTCGGAAGTAACAATAAAGTTTATTACAGTTAATTTGATGGCATTTGCCGTTACTTCCAGCAGGATTTGGATAGTGGACTCATGCTTTGTACTGATCCCATACTTAAACGCATTTTCAACAATGGGAATGAATAATAAGGGAGCCACTAATTTGTTTTCAATAGTTCCCGTTGCCGTAAAAGAAACATGCGTTTTTTCCGTTAAACGAACCTGTTGTAATTCGATATAATTATTAATAAAATCAACTTCGTTTTGAAGAGGAACCAGATTCTGATTGGTCTCTGTTAAAATATAACGCATAATCGAAGACAGCTTCATCACCGCCGGCGCCGTTTTTTCGCTTCGCACAATCGCCAATGAATATATATTATTCAGGGTATTGAAAAAGAAATGGGGATTGATCTGAGATTTAAGAAAAGATAACTCCGTATTAATTCTCTCACTTTCAGTTTCTTTTCTATGCTCCTCAATTTTTAACCACCTCTGAATAACCGCGATACAGGTTCCAACCGTAAACACCAGAAAAAAGATGGCTATATTAAATGGAGCAACTAATGGTCGTTTGTGGGGATGGCTTACGTTCCAATGATTGGGATCTGTAGCAGGACCAACCGGCCGAATATCAGGGCTGGCAATTAATCCCGCAAAATATTTTGGAACAAACAAAAAGAATAATAAGGTAAGCAATATTGTAAAAATATAGAGCCCCCATTTTTCCTTGATTAATAATTTAGGGATGAGGATCTGCGTGTTTAAATAGTAAAAAAGAACCAGAAAGATATTGTTGCAAACAAGGGTAGCAATCATATGATCGCTCATGGTGAAATTAGAGTCGTGCATCCTCGGAAAGAAAACCAAATAGGGTAGTGCAAAGAAGCAGGCCCATGCAGCAAGGTGTGCAATGAAAATGATTGTTTTTCGATTTTTGTTGATCAAGTCTCTTATTTGATAGTTAAATTTAAACAGAATAATGGTCGGGATTGCATCTGATTATCAACTGCGCGAAAATATCGGATTCGTATTCTGCTAACCGGCTCAAATGTAGATCGCACTCATGCCACATAAAAAGAATATGGGTGAATGAATGACTGCTATCGGTGAACTATTTAGTAGGATTCTGATTCGTTCGGAAAGTCCTTTGATTTTACATCCTGAATATATTGTTTAACAGCTCCATCAATCAACAGTTCCAGGTTCAGGTATTGTCTTAAAAAACGAGGCTTAAACGAATTGTTGATCCCCAGCATATCATGCATTACCAAAACCTGCCCATCGCAATGAGTGCCTGCTCCGATACCAATCGTAGGAATGCTTAATGATTCGCTTACTTCTTTGGCCAGTTTTGCGGGAATCTTTTCCAGTACAATTGCAAAGCATCCTGCTGCTTCCAACAGCTTTGCATCGTTTCTTAATTTTTCGGCCTCCACTTCTTCTTTTGCTCTTACAGCATAAGTACCGAATTTGTAAATCGATTGTGGGGTAAGACCTAAATGCCCCATCACGGGAATGCCTGCCGAAACAATTCTTTTAATGCTGTCAACAATTTCTTCACCGCCTTCCATCTTCACTGAATGACAGCCAGTATCTTTCATAATCTTAATAGCCGATGCCAAAGCAATATCTGAATTGGATTGATAAGAGCCAAATGGCATATCTACCACAACCAAACAACGTTCAATGGCACGTCTTACACATTGTGCATGATACACCATCTGATCCATTGTAATTGTAACGGTTGTTTCATTTCCCGCCATTACATTACTGGCACTATCACCAACCAGTATTACATCAATCCCTGCCCGATCAAATAACTTTGCAAAAGAGTAATCATATGCGGTGATCATTGAGATCTTCTCGCCCTTGCTTTTCATGGTCAGCAGAGTATGTGTGGTGATTTTTTTTAGATCATTATGAACAGACATATTGTTTGTTTTGATTGCTTACTAAATTTGATTTTTGCTGAGCAGGTCGCCATATAAATGCTGGATCAGGCCATCAACAAGACCGATTTTTGGTACATAAATTTCATCTGCATCCGACCATCTCATTACATTGATATAAATCTGTAAGGCCGGAACCAACACATCGGCACGGTCTTCCCTTAACTTATAAAAGTTGATTCTGTCTTCCAGTGAAACGCTTGAAATTTCTTTATAATAATCTTTTAAAAGATCAAGGCTCAAAGGCTTCCCATCTTTTTTCTTACTCAACGAAAATACTTTATTGATGTTTCCGCCGGTACCAATTGCAATAATTTTCTTATACCCCTTTGTTTTTAGTTTTATGAAATCCTTTAATTCATTCCACTTGTAGTCGGTAACCATTTCTTTCAAAAGGCGAATGGTTCCAATATTGAACGACTCTTTAAAAACTAATTTTCCTTCCGCAAAAAAAGTAAGTTCTGTACTACCACCACCCACATCAATATAAAGGTAGCTATGGTCGGTATCCATTTGTTCTGCCACATGGTTTTCGTAAATCAGCGATGCTTCAAAATCTCCGCTGATCACTGCGATATCCAAGCCTGTTTCCATTTTTATTTTACGGAGAATGTCCTCACTGTTTCTGGCATCGCGCATTGCAGAAGTTGCACAGGCAATGGTATGCGATACACCATAAGCATTGATGAGGTGATTATAGGCCTTCATCGTTTGAAGAATCATGCCTCTTTTTTCTTTCGAAATTTCGCCCTTATCAAATACATCAAATCCCAATCTCAAAGGAACCCTTACTAAATTTAATTTGTTGAAAATGGGTTTGCCAATCTTATCAATACTTACGTCTGCGATCAGTAATCTTGCTGCGTTACTTCCAATATCAATTGCGGCTAACCTCACTAGTTCCTATGGTTTTTTTGTTCAGGTAATTAAATGTCTCTATCTGCGATCTAGTCTGCTTTTTACCACGGGAAGGTACATAGTTGTTTGTTAATTCATTATTCAACACCCTGGCTTTTACATTGTCTCTTAATTGAATGTGGATAATATCCTTCAATTCCTGTTTTAACGCAGGGTTCGTAATCGGAATGGCCGCTTCCACCCTGTGATCGAGGTTTCTTACCATCCAGTCGGCACTGGAAATATAAATTTTCTCGTTCCCCGAATTATGAAAGATCAAAACCCTTGCGTGTTCCAGATATTCATCAACGATACTAATTGCGATGGGAGGCACTTTAAATTTTTTGTTCTCAATCATTGCACAAAAAATTCCTCTGACAATCATTTTAATCTCTACACCGGCAATAGCGGCTTCATAAATTTTATGAATCAGTTGAATATCGCTGAGCGAGTTTACTTTTAAAATAATCCTTGCTTCTTTTCCCGATTTGGCTGCTTTAATTTCTTTGTTGATGAGGGCAATTAACTCGTTGCGCATATTATTGGGACAAACCATCAATGTTTTGCAAGCTTGCAGAGGCAGGGTTCCCGTTTTCCAGTTTTCGAGATAACGAAATATTCGATTGATATCAGCCATCACATTCCTGTTGCTGGTGAGCAAGCAATGATCGCTATAAACCTTTGATGTACTTTCGTTCAGATTGCCTGTACTTACAAATCCATACTGTATTGTTTTTGAACCACTCCTTTTTTTGATGATACAAAGTTTTGCGTGAATCTTTATTTTCGGAACACCCAATAAAACTTTGATACCTTCTTCTTCCAAAATTTTTTTCCATTCCAGATTTGCTTCTTCATCAAATCTTGCCTTTAATTCCAGCATTACTACTACCTGCTTTCCGTTGCGGGCTGCATTAATCAAGGCGTTAATAATTTTGGAACTCGATGCAAGTCGATAAGCAGTGATCTTAATAGAATTTACATCCGGATCCATTGCGGCTTCTCTCAACAAGTCGATCAATGCATTGAAAGAATGGTATGGAAAGTTGAGGAGTAAATCTTTTTTCAGAATCACATCAGTTACCCGCATGGTGCCCATCAGATCGGGGTGTGTAAAGGAAGGACGTCGTGGATTTTTTTGCTTAAAAACATCTGGGAAGTCCATGAAGTGCCTGAAATTGTGAATTCTACCTCCCGGAATAATATTACTTTTTCTATTCAAACTCAACCTTCTGATCAGGTATTCGAGTAAGCCCGCATCCATTTCTTTATCATAAACAAAACGCACTGGCTTTCCCTTTCTTCTGTTCTTCAATCCCTTTTCAATCTTCTCCACAAAAGTGGTACTTACATCACTATCCAAATCAATCTCGGCGTCTTTTGTAACTTTAAAAAGGTGCGATTTAAATTCATCGAATTCGAAATAAGAAAAGATATAGGGTAGGTTGAAGCGAATTACATCTTCCAGCAAAATGATATGCGTTTCGCCTGTTTTAGAAGGCAGTATCACAAAGCGCCCGATTGCTTTTGCCGGCACTTCGATGAGTGAATATTTCTGGCGGTATGCCGTATTTCTTTTCGATAATACCACGCCAAGATAAATGCTTTTATCCCTCAAATAAGGGAGCTGAGGCAAACTCTCAATCATCAATGGAATAATATTGGAGCGCACTTCTTCGTCGAAGAATTTTTTTACAAACACCTGTTGCTCTTTAGTAAGATGCTTTTCGTCGACCAGAAATATTTTTTCTCTTTTCAGCTCTTTTAAAATGCCTTCCCAGATTCTGTTGAATTCGTTTTGCTGTTGCAATACGATTGTTTGAATATCATCCAGAATGGTTTGTGGGTCTTCTTCCAAATGCATATTGAGCTTTTTACGCCTCTCTGCAAATTCAATCATCCTTTTTAGTGTGGCTACCCGCACCCTGAAAAACTCATCGCTATTATTCGAAAAAATACCCAGAAAGCGAATCCTCGCTTTTAGTGGAACGGTAGGGTCGTTGGCTTCCTGTAATACCCGGGCATTAAAGCTTAACCAGCTAATATCTCTCTGGATGAATTGTTTTTTTGCCATATAATTTCAAGAAATAAATGAAAGTTAAAAACTGATTATTGCAATTTATCTTTTGCAGCGCGATATTAAGAATAAGATGCTTTGATCTGTTGAATAATTCCCGAAGTTGAAAAGCCTTCTATGATTGGGTTAATGACCACTTTCCCGCCATTTTCAATTACTTCTTTTGAACCTACAATCTGTTCTATCGTATAGTCGCCCCCCTTTACCAGAAAGTCGGGTAACAATGTTTTGATAAGTTCTAAAGGGGTATCTTCTTCAAATAATACAACCGCATCAACAATGGCCAGGCTAGCCAGAATGAGCGCCCTGCTCTGCTCGTGATTAATGGGGCGTTCATCTCCCTTTAACCTTTTTACACTGGCGTCGCTATTGATACCCACAATCAAAAAGTCTGCTTCTTTAGCTGCTTCAGACAAGGAAAAAATATGCCCTTCGTGCAAAATGTCGAAACAGCCATTTGTAAATGCTACTGTTTTGCCCGTAGCTCTCCATCCGGCAACTTTAGCTGCCAACGTTTTTAAATCCGATATTTTTCGGGGAATACTGTCAACTGCCCTCATGTTTATTTTGTTTATTGTAAATGGGTAAAAGTATTACAGATAAAACACCCACTAATAATATAATGATGAATTGAGCAAACCATTGCAAAGTACCATTGGCAAACCCTATTTCAAAAGGGATATCACTTTTTTCCAAAACCTTCGCCATAAAAAAAGCATAAGCGCCAATTCCTCCGGGGGTAATAATCATTCCGATGCTTGCAAATGCTAATGCCGAAATGGCGTGTTGTATCCCCAGCGATGCCGTGCCTACTGTGGCGTATAAGCCCACCCAGGTTCCCAAAATATAAAGCGACCAGATTGCGACGCTGTAAAAAATGAAGAGCCTTTTTTGTTGCAGTTTGTTTACACTGCTCAATCCTTCCCAGATACCCCTTAATATTTTTTTGAAAAGAATTACAATCTGTAAGTGCGCAAATTGTTTGAACCAGATTTTTAATGCGGCAAAGCAAAATAATAATACGCCCAATACGATCAGTACTTTGGTAGTAGAAAAATGTCCGCCCTTATTTTGAAACAGGTCTTTGAATAATTGAATCCCATATTCTCCAACCACATCAAATTGCAATAAAAATGCGAGTACAAATACTAAACCCAACGAGATTACATCAAATGCTCTTTCGGCAACGATGGTGCCGACCAGTTTTTCTGCAGGCACTTTTTCATATTTGGCAAGTATGGTACATTTTAAAACTTCTCCTAAACGCGGAACGGCCAGATTGGCCAGATACCCAATCATCACAGCAAAAAAACTGTTAACAATAGAAGGGTTATAACCCATGGGCTTTATCAGTATCCTCCATCGTAAAGCCCTTAAAATATGGCTAAGGCTCAAAATAAGAAAAACGGGCGCGATCAAAATATACCTCGCATTTCTTAGCGAATCCTTAAACTCGCCCCATTTATCTTTCGGTATTTGATGTAAACTCCACCAAACCAGAAAAACGCCAATTCCTAAGAAGAATAAATATTTAACTATCGCAACAAGCCTTTTTTTCATGGGAGTTTATTCTCCGGCAAGTTAAGAAAGCTATTTTAATTAAAGGTTATTTCCTTCTTTTGGAAAAACAATCCAGGGCTTAAATGTTTTTGCTTTTTCAAAGTCCATCATGGCATACGATAAAATTACAACAAGGTCGCCAACAGCCCCTTTTCTGGCAGCAGGCCCGTTTAAACAAACCACACCACTTCCTCTTTTACCTTTAATTAGATAGGTCTCCAGTCGCTCCCCATTATTCACATTCACTACCTGTATTTTTTCGTGTTCAATAAAATTAGCGGCATCCATCAGGTCTTCATCCAATGTTAAGCTACCAACATAATGAAGATTGGCTTCTGTAATCGTTGCCCGGTGAATCTTTGATTTAAGTACTTCGATTTGCATCATTTTGCGAAACTAATAAGTTATCTTCTAGTAAACTGTTAATGACTTGAATTTTATGAAAGCGATAAGTTGTCAATCAATCTTACTCCATCTATAAATGCGGCTACTAAAACCAAAGTCGATGTATCTGCCTCCCATTGAGTAATTGCTGTTAAATCTGCTTTTCGAACAATTGCGATATAATCAATTTTGTCAAACCCCGCTTGTTCTATTTGCTTGCCTGCATCGTCGATAAGTGCTTTAACAGATTTCTTTCCCCAATTGTTTTTAATATACATCAACGCCTCAAAAATTGCCCCGGCCTTTTGTCTGGAAGCCTCCGATAGTCGCAGGTTCCTGCTGCTCATGGCCAAACCATTTAGCTCCCTTTTTGTAGCAACGGTTACCATTTCGATGCTGGGATGGTGCCCTTCCATCATTTTCTGAACAACCAAGCACTGCTGAAAATCTTTCTGACCCAGATAAATCCGGTTGGGTTGGATGATCTGTAATAACCGATCAACCACCTGACAAACACCCTGAAAATGCCCCGGCCTAAATTGACCCTCCAACACGGTTTCTAATTGGCCCAAATCATATTGTGCGGATGAGCCAACACCAGTTGGGTAGACCTCTAACACATTAGGTAAAAACAAAATGTTGCAACCTGATCTTTCTAAAAGAAGGATATCCTTTTCAATGCTGATGGGATATTTTTCGAAATCAGAAGGGTCGTTGAACTGGGTAGGATTTACAAATATGCTGCAAATGGTTATCCCATTCTGTTGCAAACTATTGCTAATTAAGGTCATATGCCCATCGTGTAAGGCCCCCATGGTTGGCACAAATCCCAGTTTTTTGCCCTGAGCCCGAAAACGGGCAGTTAGATGGTAAATCTCAATGGCAGTTTTAATCAGAATCATATTAGCTGGTTAAGGGCGCCAAAGTTAAGCTGTTCAGGTTACAGGTATTTTTTGTAACTTTGCAAACTATTTTCAAGTTTCCTAAAATGGCGTGATAATGTCAACAAAGAAAAGAATTTTATTCATAGCCACAGAAATGTCACCTTACCTGGAGCTGACAGAGTTTGCAGAAGTGATCAATAAATTGGCTATCAGGAGTAATGATACAGGATTGGAAGTGCGTTGTATCATGCCCAGATTTGGTGTAATTAATGAGCGAAGACATCGCTTACACGAGGTTGTTCGACTTTCAGGTATTAATGTTTCTGTAGACAATGATGACTATCCATTACAAATCAAAGTTGCTTCATTACCCAATGCGCGCTTGCAGGTTTATTTTTTAGAGAACGAAGATTTCTTTAAACGCAAACAAATATTTCACGACGAATCTGAGACTTGGTTCGATGATAATGCATTAAGAACCATCTTCTTTTGTAAGGGCGCGCTCGAAACCGTAAAGAAATTTGGTTGGCCTCCCGACATTATTCATTGCAGTGGCTGGATGACCGGATTAATACCGGCTTATATCAAAACTGCTTATAAAAAAGAACCTGTTTTTGGGAATAGTAAAGTGGTATTTACCGTTGGGCAAAATACATTTACAGAAGATTTCGGGGCCGACTTTATTAAGAAGGCATTGATCAACGCCAATATAAAGGACAAAGATCTAGAGAGCTTCAAAGAAAACAATAATACCGCCATGTTCAAGGGCGGTGCAACCTATGCGGATGCGATTACTTTTGGCTCAGATACGATCGAAAAGAAACTGACCGATGAGTTTTCAAAAGTAAAGGGTAAGAAAACGGTTCCATTCAAAGGATGGGATTCTGATTTAACAGAGTATTTAGAATTGTACAACGACCTTGCGGGCAAGTAATTTTTAACTAATGGATTCATTTTTTACTATGCGTAGGCTATTGGTATGTGGTTTTGTTTTTGTGTTTATTTTTTCGGGCTGTACGCGTATTTCCAGTACAGATGTGGGAAGTGGATTAATTCCCCCGATTGATGGAGTAACAACTTTAGACACCACATTTAATATCCTTACAGATACTTATGATGATTTAGATAGTGTTCGGGTTTTTAAAACCGACAACCATGTGCTGGGTATCATTAATAACGATCCTATTTTCGGTAAAACCAATGCCTCTCTATATTTTGAAGTTGCTGCAAACAACTATCCATTTTTGATGCAGGGTATAAAAGACAGTATTATAGTTGATTCTGCTGTGCTGGTATTGAGTTACAAAAGTGCTTTCGGTGACTCCATGCAACCATTAAAATTGAACGTGTACGAGATCAATAGCCAACTGGAGCAATTCCGCGATTACGCTGTTAATTATCCAAATGCATTCCCCATTTCCTATAATCCTTCAGCACTGGGACCCTCTGTAAACGTAGATATTAGAAGACTGGGAGATTCTGTAATCAATCGCTTCGAGGCCGCAAAAAATCAAATCCGTATAAAACTGAACAAAAGTTTTGCAACCAGAATGATTTTGGGTTATGATACTACCACTGCTTATAAAAACGATTCTACATTCAGAACCTATTTAAAGGGTTTTGCGGTTATTGCAGATCCATCTACTCCGGCGAATGCATTATTGAATATTAATTTAACCGACACCAATACCAAATTGGCACTTTATTATAGTACGGCGAATACTGCTTCTACCACCAGAGATACGGTTGTTACAAATTTTAGATTTAATGCCAATACATCGGGACACGCCAATTTCATAACCAGAAACAGAACAGGCGCCGAAATAACACAACATCTTTCTGCTGTTCCCAAATCCGACTCGTTGGTGTATGTTCAAACATCTCCCGGAACAGGAGTGCGCATTAGAGTACCCGGCTTACAAAGTTTGAGTAATAGAATTATTCATCGGGCTGAGCTGGTAATAGAACAGGTTCCCGATGATAACCATCTCGATATTGATGCAGCAATGAATCCACCGCGTTATTTACTGCTAAGTATTTATGATAGCCTTTATCACCGCAAAAAAAGTATACCCAACTCTTTTGCAATCACTACCAGCGGACCAAATACTTCTGAAATAGGCGGATACCTTACTTTTAAAACAACACAGGGCTACAATCAGGTGGCAGCATATACTTTTAACCTTGCACGATTTGTTCAGGGCATTGCTACCCGAAACGACACCGCTTTTAATATGATACTCACAGCACCTTCTAACGATAGCATTTATTATTCTGCTCCTTATCCCAATCAGGCTACTCAGCAGATCTATAATTTAACACCGGGCTATTCAAATAACATAGCAAATGGCAGGGTTCGTTTGGGAGGAGGAACGCATACAAGATTTAGAATGCGTTTGCGTGTGATATATTCAAAAATTTAATGCATTTTTGCCGCGATATATTTATCATCATCATTATTAAAATACGTTATGCCTTATTTGTTTACTTCCGAGAGTGTATCAGAAGGACATCCTGATAAAGTAGCCGATCAGATATCCGATGCTTTAATTGACAATTTTCTGGCTTTTGATAAAGAGTCGAAAGTGGCTTGTGAAACATTGGTTACCACCGGTCAGGTAGTATTGGCTGGAGAAGTAAAATCAAAAGCATATTTAGATGTACAAGAAATTGCCCGTGGTGTAATTCGCAAGATTGGTTATACCAAGAGCGAATACATGTTCGAAGCAAATAGCTGTGGTATTTTATCTGCCATTCACGAGCAGAGTGCTGATATCAATCAGGGTGTAGACAAAAAGAAAAAAGAAGATCAGGGAGCAGGCGATCAGGGAATGATGTTTGGTTATGCAACCAACGAAACCGAAGACTATATGCCATTGGCATTGGACCTGGCTCATAAGATTTTAATTGAACTTGCCGCACTTCGCCGCGAGAACAAAGCCATTCAGTACTTACGTCCCGATGCAAAGAGCCAGGTTACACTGGAATACGACGACAATAATGTACCGGTAAGAATCGATGCAATTGTAGTATCCACCCAACACGATGACTTCGACAACGAATCTAAAATGTTGGCGAAGATTAAAGACGATATCATCAATATTCTGATTCCAAGGGTTAAGAAGAAATACAAGAAATACGCGAAACTGTTTAACGCAGATATCAAATACCATATCAACCCAACCGGTAAGTTTGTTATTGGAGGTCCACATGGCGACACGGGTTTAACAGGTCGCAAGATCATCGTAGATACCTATGGTGGCAAGGGAGCACACGGCGGTGGTGCATTCAGCGGTAAAGACCCTAGTAAGGTAGACCGTTCTGCAGCTTATGCAACACGTCATATTGCAAAGAATCTGGTAGCAGCGGGTGTAGCAGACGAAGTGTTGGTACAAGTATCGTATGCCATTGGGGTTGCAAAACCAACGAGCATTAATGTAAATACTTTTGGAACTGCAAAAGTGGAATTAACCGACGGACAGATCGGCAAGATTGTTCAGGGAATCTTCGATATGCGTCCTTACTTTATTGAACAGCGTTTGAAGTTGAGAACGCCGATGTATAGCGAAACAGCAGCATACGGACATATGGGCCGTAAAAACGAAGTGGTGTACAAGACTTTCAAAGATCCTTCAGGAAAAGAGAAGATTGTGAAAGTGGAATTGTTTACCTGGGAGAAATTGGATTATGTACGAAAAGTGAAAACTGCATTCGGAATTTAATAGACTTTTAAAGAAAATAAAAAAACCTCCGCAATTTGAGTGGAGGTTTTTTATTTTCAGGGTATCAAATCTATCAGGATAATCCTTGCATAGAACATGAGCATAACAAAATTTGTTACCCACTGTAGTGTTTATAAGCGAATTATCTGGCCAGAATCAATCATAATAAATACAAAATGAAACAAAAATTAATTATTGCCGCTTTTACTTGTGTTTTAATGATGGCAGCTTTGAGATGGCAGGGTGCAAGTCTTAAAACAACGGTCAGCACAAGGGGCATTGTGGATTTGGAAATGGCTACTCAACCCCGACAAGTTTCTGCGCTGATGGATGTATGGGATTTGTCGGTGGTTAAAATGAATATCTGGATCGATTTTTTATTTATTGTTTCTTATGTAGCTTTTTTGGCGCTGGCTGCTGAAGCCGTTTCTGCAAAATGGAAAAACAATGCCATGAAGATGATGGGCTTAACACTGGCTCGTATTGCAGTAGTGGCAGGGGTGCTCGACATTGGAGAAAATTTATTGATGTTGCAAACAATAGCCGGTAATTTTACGGTACTATCCTTGCAGATGACGCACTACTTTGCTACCATTAAATTTACCTTGGCTGCTATTGTGCTCATTTACTTGTTGGTATCCATTCCCGTTAGTTTAAGAAATACAAAACCATGAACCCCGAGTTAAATCCCTGGAAAATAATAACTGAAAAAAAAGTCTACGATAATCCCTGGATACAGCTTACCGAATATGATGTAATTAATCCGGGAGGAGGTAAGGGCATTTATGGAAAAGTGCATTTTAAAAATACAGCCATCGGTATCATTGTGTTGGATCAAGAAATGAATACTTGGTTAGTGGGGCAATTCAGATTTCCATTAAATGCATATAGCTGGGAAATACCTGAGGGTGGAGGATTGTTAGAATTAGATCCGATAGATGGTGCTAAGAGAGAGCTGTTGGAAGAAACAGGATTGACTGCAAAAAACTGGCAACCAATTTTAACGATGCACCTTTCTAATTCGGTGAGCGATGAAATGGCAATCATTTACCTTGCAACAGAATTAACACAAGAAACTGCAGAGCCGGAAGAAACAGAAGATTTGCAATTAAAAAAACTTCCTTTCGAAAAAGTGTACGAAATGGTGAACCAAGGGTTGATTACTGATTCGATGAGTGTTGCTGCCATTTATAAAATTAAATTGATGATCCTGGAAGGGAAACTTAAATAAATAATGATGTCCGCTAAACAAGATAAACTAATCATTGGTCGCCAGCCCCTGATTGAAGCAATTAATTCTGGCAAAGCTATCGACAAGATTTTTTTTCAGAAGAATGTAGAAGGCGAAAATATTCATACGATACGCCAACTGGCAAGAGAGAACAATATTCCAATTCAGGTAGTGCCAATAGAGAAACTGAATAGTTTGTCGAGAGCCAATCACCAGGGCGTAATGGCTTTTGCAGCCCGTATTGTGTACATGGATCTTCAGCAAGTAATCGATCATACAGTGTCGAATGGAGAAATACCTTTGTTGATTATGTTGGATGGAGTAACGGATGTGAGAAATATTGGTGGTATCGCCAGAACCGCAGTATGTACGGGCGCTCATGCAATCATTATCCCCGACAAAGGCGTTGGTGCGCTGAATGAAGAAGCAATGAAAAGCAGTGCAGGCGCATTGGATATGATTCATGTGTGCAGGGTGAATAGCTTATTAAAAGCAGTAGATACCCTACACCTGAATGGTATACAGGTTTACACCAGCGAAATGCGTGCTGAAAAAAATGTGGATGAGCTGGTACTGAACGAGCCTTGTTGCATCATCATGGGCGACGAAGGCAAGGGCGTGCAGCCCTATCTGGCAAAAGCAGCAGATGCTTTTTTTAAGATTCCGATGGCCGGAAAATTTGATTCATTCAACGTTTCGGTAGCTACAGGTATTATTTTATATGAAGCAATGAAACAAAGGATGAAATAATAGGCATTTCTAACAATTGATGGCGTGAAAAAAAATCAAATCGCATCTGTTAATCTAGTTGAATGTCCCCGCGATGCCATGCAGGGATGGAAACATTTTATTCCAACCAAACAAAAAATTGCCTACTTGAATGCCTTATTGAAAGTGGGTTTTCATACCATCGACTTTGGAAGTTTTGTTTCTCATAAAGCCATTCCTCAAATGGCCGATACCAGTGAGGTGTTGAAAGGATTGGAGATTGAAAAGCAGAGAGGTACCAAATTATTAGCTATCGTTGCAAACATTCGGGGAGCTGAAGAAGCAATGCAATTTGATCAGATCCAATATCTGGGCTTCCCGTTTTCGATCTCTCCCGAATTTCAACTACGCAATACAAACAGCACGATCGAGCAAAGTTTGCAAACAGTATCTTCCATACAATCGCTATGCGTTCAGGCCAATAAAGAATTGGTAGTGTATATGAGCATGGGCTTTGGAAATCCATATCAGGATGATTATTCAGAAGCCATTCTTTTAAAGTGGACAAAAGCAATATTGAGCCGGGGTATTCGAATTATTTCTTTAGCAGATACGGTAGGGCTTGCTTCAGCAAATCAGATCAGGCTTGCATTAAATGCATTGATTCCAAATTATAGCAATGCCGTTTTTGGAGTGCATTTGCACGCTAATAAAATTAACTGGAAAGAAAAGCTGGACGCGGCTTTAGATGAGGGCTGTGTGCGAATCGACGGAGCTTTGAAAGGCATTGGAGGATGCCCAATGGCGCAGGACGAATTGATTGGGAATATGGATTCTATACTGATGATTCAGTATCTGCGCGAAAAGAAATTAGTAGATTCCATTAACGAAGAAGCACTGCTTCAATCCATCCAAATTGCCAACGAAATTTTTCAATAATTTATGAAGTTTCATTTTGAATTCGATATTAAAAAATTAGCAACACCCATACAGCACCGGCACCGTTTGATGTTGATGGGATCCTGCTTTACAGAAAATATAGGCGAAAAACTCCGCAAGCATAAATTCAATACACTTGAAAATCCGAATGGAATATTATTTAATCCGGTAAGTGTGGCTGAAGCGCTTACTACTTATATCGACAATCAATCTATTACCGAAAAAAATCTGTTTCAATACAATGAAGCATGGCATAGTTGGAAACACCATAGTCGATTTTCTTGCCTCAGTGCCGAAGAGAGTGTTCAAAAAATAAACCAATCTATTTTGGAGGCGCATGAATATCTTAAAACTGCCGACTATTTGATGATCACGCTGGGCTCTGCATGGGTATATATGCTAACCGAAAAAGCTTCAAATGCTAAATTGCATTCAATTGCGGCAAATAATCATAAAGCACCGGGAGATTGGTTTTCAAAAAAATTATTGTCGGTCGATGAAATACTTACCGTGTTAGATAATGTATTATACCGGCTTTTTTTGTTAAACCCCAAACTGCAAATCATTTTTACAATCAGTCCCGTAAGGCATTTGCGTGAAGGAGTAATTGAGAATAATAGGAGTAAAGCGGTATTGATACAGGCCGTACACCATTTAGTAAACAAGTTTAATAAGCTCTACTATTTTCCTGCCTACGAGTTGGTGATAGATGATTTACGCGATTATCGATTTTATGCCGAAGACCTGGTGCATCCCAATTATCAGGCTACACAATATGTTTGGGAAAAGCTAATTGGGGCATGCATGAGCGAAGACACACAAATGCTGATGAAAGAAATTGCCGACATCAATCTGGCTTATCAGCACAAACCCTTTAATCCCGATTCCAATATGCACAAAGCATTCCTCAAAAGCTATTTTAATAAAACAAAATTGCTAATCGAGAAATATCCTTTTCTTGATTTGGAGGAGGAATTGGAGTTTTTTGGAAAGGGAATAGAGAAATAAGGTTTAGTGAATACGATCTCCACGAACAGCCATTTCCTGCATCACTGCAGCTTCAAATTCAAGCCACTCTTTCCATCTCTTTCTAACAATTTGTTTGTCGGTATAGTGATCGGCAAGATTGATAAATAAGGTGTAGTGCCCGGCCTCACTCTCCATGAACTTTCTGTAAAAATTTCTGAGGTATTTGTCTTCAAGTCCTTCGCTCAATCGCTTAAACCTTTCGCAACTCCGGGCTTCAATCAGGGCCATTGTGAGCATCTGATCTAAAAAACGGTCTTCTAGTCTTCCCCCTTTTCTTTGAAATTCCAGTAATCGGTTTACGTATTCGTCTTTTCGCTGTCGCCCCAATTCTAGTCCTCTTTTCTTTAATTCCTGCAATACCATCCTGAAATGTCCCCATTCTTCGGTAACAATCGGCGCGAGCGACTCTACCATCAAACTATAATCGGAATACCTTTGAATGTATGAAATGCAGGTGGTGGCAGCTTTCTGCTCGCAATAAGCGTGATCGGTTAAAACCGCTTCGATAGATATTTCTGCAAGATTCACCCAGCGGGGGTCGGTTGGCAATTGTAATCCCAGTATATTTTTTGTATGAATCGAAAGTTCCATGCTAAGAGTTTTGTATCAAATCTAATTTGGTTCTGCAAATATCTGTTAGTTCGTCGATTATACAACCCTACACAAATGTATCTTTGCAGATGCAACTGAATGAGACACAAATAGCAGCTTATTTAAAAAACTTATCGATCCCTTCTCTGAATGCCATGCAAAAAGAAGCGTTTCCCGCTTTCTTAAGGCATCGGGATGTGCTGCTTTTATCACCAACAGGCTCTGGAAAAACCCTAGCATTTTTATTAGCAATTATTGATTTATTGGAAGAAGAAAAAAACGGAGTGCAGTGTTTGATTCTAACACCTTCGAGAGAATTGGCTATTCAGATTGAACAGGTATGGAAAAAAATGGCAACCGGATTTAAGGTAAGTTGCTGTTATGGCGGCCACGATATGCAAACCGAGATCCAGAATTTAGTGGAAGCACCGGCCCTGTTGATAGGTACTCCTGGAAGAATTGCCGACCATATTAGAAGAGAAACTTTTGCTGCCAATACAATTAAAACGCTGGTGCTGGATGAGTTTGATAAATCTTTGGCCCTTGGCTTTGAAGAAGAAATGCGTTTTGTGATTGAATCGCTAACCGCGATCACAAAACGCATGCTGGTTTCAGCAACGGCGTCCATTCAGGTTCCTGAATTTGCAGGTGTGAAACAACTTTTTGTAATCGATCATATTCGCGAGGAAGCATCAGAAGATAACCTGAGCTTGCAATTGGTGATTTCTGAAACGAAAGACAAAGTAGACCGATTGATTCAATTACTCAGCTTTATTGGTGCAGAGTCAACCATCATCTTCTGTAATCACAGAGATGCAGTAGAGCGAACGTCTAAATTATTGCAGGAAAAAGGAATTGCCAATGCCGCTTTTCACGGCGGTTTGGAACAAATGCAGCGAGAGCAAACTCTGATACAATTTAGAAATGGTTCTGTTTTATTTTTAGTAGCAACCGACCTCGCCGCTAGGGGTTTAGACATCCCCGATATTAAACACATTGTACATTACCATTTGCCATCAACTTACGCAGAGTTCACACACCGAAATGGAAGAACAGCAAGAATGCATGCTAGCGGAACGGCCTATTTGTTAATGCATGCCGAAGAGCAAATGCCCAATTATATTCAACAAGATTTAGTGCCATTAGAAATTCCGGCGCACCAAAAGCCTCCGAAAGCGGCAGCATTTACCACCATCTATATTAACGGAGGAAAAAAAGATAAGTTGAATAAAGTGGATATCGTTGGCTTTTTAACCCAGAAAGGAAAGCTTGCCAAAGACGATATTGGGTTGATTGTGGTAAAAGATTTCAACAGTTTTGTTGCCATCAAAAAAAATAAAGTGAATTCAATGCTGGCCCTCGTAAGGGAAGAAAAGATCAAGGGTACCAGATACAAAATTGTAATTGCTAAGTAGGAACGATCGGCTTGCCTCTGTGAATATAAAGATGTGGCGCTTCATTTGAAAAATAAGTATTTTTAAAACTCAATTGATTGCTATGAGAATTGTGCCTTTTATTATTTCAACAGTAGCCACGGCAGGCTTGGTGTTTGTGCTAAATACATCCTTGCCCCTTGGAAAAACCAAATCGCCAAGGTTAGGATATTTTTTATCGCCACAACAGGGATTTTGGCAGAACGCCGAAGCTACGAATAGCTCCTTCACAGAAGAGATTAAGATCAAAGGCATTCGCAATAAAGTAGATGTGTTTATGGATGAACGTTTGGTGCCACATATCTATGCCCAAACCGATTTGGATGCGTATTATGTGCAGGGATTTATTCATGCAAAATTCAGGCTATGGCAGATGGAATTTCAGACTTATGTTGCAGGTGGAAGACTCAGCGAAATATTAGGATCGGGGAAATCGGATATTGATCAATTTTTTAGAAGATTGGGGATGGTTTACGGAGCGGAACAAACCATGCAAAGAATGGAGAAAGACCGTGAAATGCAGGCTACGGTTGATGCTTACTCGGAAGGGGTAAATGCCTATATCAAATCGCTGAAGCCCGAGCAGATACCCTTTGAATATAAATTATTGGACTACCAGCCCGAAGCCTGGACGCCACTGAAGACTTATTTGTTTTTGATGTACATGTCGTACGACCTTACCGGAAGCGGTGCAAAAGCAGATCTTAAAATGACCAATGCAAAAAATTATTTTGGTTATGATGAATTCAATCAGTTGTTTCCCAACATACACGATTCACTCGATCCAATCATTCCAAAAGGGACCGCATTTTTAAAACCTTCGATTGTACCTGTGGCACCCAAAGATGTGGATTCACCCTATTTAAATAAATCGCCCAATTCGAGTGAAGTAACTACAGCACTAACGCCGAATAAAAATAACGGCAGTAATAACTGGGCTGTTGCAGGATCTAAAACCGTATCGGGTAGACCCATACTTTGTAACGACCCCCACTTGGGATTAAATCTGCCATCGATCTGGTATGAAATGCAAATCAATACGCCCACGCATAATACTTATGGAGCCAGTTTTCCGGGATCACCTGCCGTAATTATCGGATTTAACGACAGCATTGCCTGGGGGGTAACAAATGCAGGAAGAGATGTGCTTGATTATTATGATGTGCAATTTAAAGACACCAGCATGCAAGAATACTGGTATAACGGTGCATGGAAAACGGCTGAGCTCAGAACTGAAACCATAAAAGTAAAAGCCGGAACTGATTTGCACGAATATATTGCCATGACAGAATTTGGTCCTGTTATGTACGATCATCATTATAAAAACGATAGTGCTCACCCAAAATATTTAGCGGTTAGATGGACTGCCAACACTGCAGGTAACGGGTTAAAGACTTTCTATAAATTAAACAGGGCAAAGAATTTTGAGGATTATCAAAATGCGATTGCCGAATGGAGTTGTCCCGGGCAAAATTTTGCCTTTGCCTCTAAATCGGGCGATATAGCAATTAGGCAGCAGGGTGCTTTTGTGGCCAGATGGAACAGACAGGGAGATTTTATAATGCCCGGTTTAGATTCTACTTATAAATGGCAGGGCATGATTCCTGAGAACGAAAATCCGATGATCAAAAATCCCGCGAGGGGATGGGTAAGTAGTGCTAACCAAATGGCAACCGATTCCAGCTATCCTTATTATTTAGGAACTGCACGCAGTTTTCCATTGTATCGCGGAATTATGATCAACAGAAGATTGGCTGCGATGAATGATATTACTGCAATTGATATGCAGTATCTGCAAATGGAAAACTATGATGTGTTTGCAGAAATGGCCAGGCCGGTAATATTGAAAAATATTGACGAAAATAAATTAACAGTAACCGAAAGAAAATATATTGGTATTCTGCGCGACTGGAATTTTAGAAACGAAATCACTGCACAGGGTGCAACGGTATTCAAAGCAATCTGGGATAGTTTGGAACAGGTTGTTTGGAAAGATGATTTTCAGGATGCAAAAAATCCACTACCCTGGCCCGAATCTTCTACCTTGTTAGAAGGGTTGTTGCGGGGAGGCATTTATCGGTTTGCAGATAATATCAGCACAAAGGATAAGGTTGAAACTATTCAGGATGATGTAATGGAAGCTTGTAAAAAAGCTTCGGTGTATTTAGAAAAATTGGAAAAAGAAAGAAAACTTGATTGGGGAACTTTAAAAGATACAAGGGTTGCTCACTTATTGCAATTACCTGCTTTGAGCAGATTGCACCTGCCAATTGGAGGTGGTAAAGATTGTATCAACGCTACAACAGAAAACCACGGACCAAGCTGGAGAATGATTGTTCATTTAACTGATGAAATTGAGGCGTATGGTGTGTACCCCGGCGGACAAAGCGGTAATCCTGGAAGTAAATTCTACGATAATTTTATTGATAGCTGGGCTGCCGGTAAATATTATAAGTTGTTATTTCTTTCTAAAGATGATATTTCCAAAAATCAAAAAACAAAATGGCATATCACATTCGTTAACGGATAAACTAATCATAAAATTTATACATGAAATAAGCATAACAAAAATTTGTCACCAACCGAAATGTTTGTTAGCGAATTACATGTAACCAAAATCAATTAATAAACACATGAAATTTAGTAGCGCTTTAATATTAACTGCTTTTCTCGGCTATGCTATTGGTTTGTTTACCAATATGCCCTGGTGGTCTTTTGTAATCAGCTCTTTTTTAGTGGCATTGGGAGTGCATCAAAAACCGCTAAAAGCTTTTGCGTCGGGGTTTCTGGGACAATTTTTATTGTGGGCAACTTTAGCAAGCATAAAAGATATGGCCAACGATCATTTACTCTCGATTAAAGTTGCAAAAATATTTCCCTTGGGAGGATCTTATTGGGCGCTCATTCTAATTACAGGATTAATTGGAGGACTGGTAAGCGGACTCGCCGCAATTGCTGGAAGTACTGCCAGAAAAAAATAAACCTTTAAACAATCGTTAAAAGCGCGACGTTGGTACGAGCGATTGCTGATAGATAGTGCTATCTACTTAAATTGTTGTTTAAAAGCACCGATGCAAAAACTAATTACCCTCTTTTTAATGCTGCAAGTTTTTCAAGCAAGGTCTGCAACGGTATCAGGATTAGTGAAAGATAAGTCGGGAAACCCCATTGCTTTTGCATCCATCATTATTAAAGGAACTACTAAGGGCACAACGGCAAATGCAAAAGGTTTTTATTCTTTGGAAATTGAACCCGGCACGCACTTATTGATAGCGCAACATGTTGGCTATAAGTCAGTCGAAAAAACTGTAAAAGTTACGGCTACTGTTTCGGAAATTGATTTTGAACTTGAGGTACAACAATACAACCTAAAAGAAGTAGTGGTTAATTCGGGTGCTGAGGATCCGGCATATGCCATCATCCGTAATACAATATCCAAAAGGGAAGCACATTTGAAAGAAATTAAAAAGTTTCAGTGTGAAGTGTATTTGAAAGGGCAACTGCAATTAAGAAATTATCCCAAAAATTTTATGGGAAAAACAGTTGATTTTGAGGACGGTGATACCAGTAAAAGAAAAATGATATTCTTATCTGAATCGATTGTGAAATATGCAGTGGAAGAACCTAAGTCCAGAAAAATTGACGTAATATCTTCGAAAGTAGGGGGCCAAAGCGATGGGTTTGGTTTTGCAGATCCACAGATCATTTCCTTCTACGAAAATATTGTTCCTTTTGGCGCCGGCTTAAATCCAAGAGGATTTGTTTCTCCCATAGCAAATAATGCACTCTACTTTTATAAATATAAATTTGAAGGAACATTTTTCGAAAACGGAAGCGAGATCAGCAGGATTAAAGTAATACCCAAAAGAAAATACGAGCCGCTTTTTTCTGGCTATATCAATATTGTGGAAGACGAGTGGCGCATACAAAGTGTACAACTGAGACTATTGAAAGAACAGGCTATGCAGTTACTCGACACGCTGATGATCGAACAATTATATTCACCCGCTCCCGGAAATGTATGGGTGATTAAGAGTCAGGTGCTGTATCCTTCGGGTAAGATTTTTGGTTTTGAATTTTTTGGTAATTTTTTGCAGGTGTACGACAAGTTCAATCTGAATCCAACATTCAAAAAAACTTTCTTTGATCATACGATCTTAAAATTTGAAGACAGCGCCAGTAAAAAAACAATGGCGTATTGGGATAGTATCCGACCCATTCCTTTGGTTGTAGAAGAAAAGAAAACGTACAAGAAACTCGACAGTTTGGAAACTGAACGAAAGAATCCACATTATCTGGATTCATTGGATAAACGAAGAAACAAATTTACGATACTAGGATTCTTGCTTACGGGAAATTCTATTAGTGTGCAGAAAAAAAAGACATTTTGGGTGGTTCCCTCAGTACTCAATAGCTTCTTCTACAATACGGTAGAAGGGGGCTCAATCGATTTTGTGCCTTACTATATTAAAAAATATAAGGGCCAGGAATCATTGAGTATTGCAACAGATATTCGCTACGGATTAGCAAATCAACATTTCAATCCAAGCGTTTCGGTTAATTATAGGTACGGGAAAAAATATGTAAAAAATATTTCTTTATCAGGAGGTGCAAAAGTATTTCAGTTCAACAACGAATCTCCCATACTGCCCGTACTCAATACTTTTATTACATTGAATCAAAAGTATAATTATATGAAAATCTATGAAGCCGATTTTTTTAGATTTTCGTATTTCACCGGTTTAGGAAATGGCTTTACACTAGGCGCAGATTTTCAGTTCCAGAATAGAAAGCCGCTGGAAAATCTTTCCGACATAGCCAGTTGGAAAAATTACCCCGATCGTAATTTCACACCAAATTACCCAACTGAAATTACGCAGTCGAATATGCTGCCTAACAAGGCCAGCATATTTACAATTAATGCAAGCTGGAAACCCGGGTCAAATTATATTGAACTTCCTGATCAAAAAATTAATATTGGATCAAAGTATCCCACATTCCATGCTTCATTTACACAGGGCATCAATGGATTTTTAGGTAGTGATGTATCGTACTCGAAATGGAATTTCGGCATTACGGATCATCTGAATATGAAGTTGGGTGGAAGAATTAGTTATGCATTTGGTGTTGGTGGATTTCTGAACGCCGATAAACTGTTTATTCCCGACTACCAGCAGTTTCAGGGAAACCAGATTGTGATTGCAACTCCTTATTTGAGTAGTTTTCAATTGCCCGCTTACTACCAATTTAGCAATAGTGCTCGGTTTCATTCAAGTGCACATATAGAATATCACTTAAATGGACTTCTTACCAATAAGATTCCCGGGTTTAGAAAATTAAATTTGTTTTTTGTAACAGGTGGATCTGCATTGTACATTCAACCCAACACCAAATATTATGAAGCTTATTTCGGAATAGAAAATATTTTTAAAGTTTTGCGGGTTGATTTTGTTCAAGGCTTCGAACAAAATGGCAGTAGGCCAAGTGGCTTCCGAATTTCAGTGCCATTTGTTTCAAATCGATAGGAATTTGAGAAAATAGCACAGTAAAAACTGTAATCCAAAATAGAATTTCATAAAAAGTTATTAACCCAGACTTCAGTCTCTGGGGATGATAGGTGCTGTCACGTATGAGATGCCGCTTTTGGAGGCATTAATCCTGTATTTTAGTCGTACGCTCATCAACTTAAAAATTGTGGATTAAATTTCCCATTCACAAACTCAAACCAACAGCTTACAAACTATTTTTTTTAAGTATTAAATCTTTTTGTATATTAATCCTGCAATTGATTATTCTATTCTAAATACCCCCCGCTGACAATTAATTATTCT
>JAIEMK010000015.1 GCA_019752295.1 Chitinophagaceae bacterium
CGTTTTTCTTGCAGCAGGTAATGTTGATGATTGTGTGCTGAAATAGCCGCCAAACGGGCATCCCAGCCAACATTTATTTCTAAACTGGCAACCAATTCTTCCTTCATGAGGTACTGTAATGTTAGCAGTACGACCGATAATCATATGACGCTCGCCCTTATAATGGTCTTTGATTCTTGCTGCCACATCTTTTTCTACACAAGTCATATCCATCGCAGGTAAATACTGTCCGTCGGGCAATACTGCTATCCCATCTCTGTTTCCGCTAATTCCTGCAAATTTTTCTACATAATCGTACCATGGCTCAATTTCCTTATAACGCACAGGCCAATCAACACCATGACCGTCTTTCATATTTGCTTCAAAATCCAGATCACTCCAGCGATAACTCTGACGACCCCACATTAGTGATTTACCACCAACATGGTATCCTCTGAACCAATAAAAAGGTTTGATCTCTGTATAAGGATTTTCAGAATCCTTACACCAATAATCCAGATTGGTTTCGTTGAGTGGGTAATCTCTTTTCAGGTTCGGATAATCGTGGATCATTTGCTGTGTTCTTCTACCACGGTGTGGGAAGTCCCACGCCTCTTTAGTAGCATTCACATAGTCTTTAACGTGCTCAATATTGCGGCCTCTTTCGAGTAACAATACTTTGAGCCCTTTTTCAGTTAATTCCTTAGCGGCCCAGCCACCGCTGATCCCGGAACCAACTACAATTGCGTCATACGTTTGTTCAGCCATTTGTTTGTGATTTTTTGTGGTTTTTGATGGTTATTAGATATCGCAGATTTGAATTGCTTTACGCAACGATTCGATTGGGTTTGGATCTTTGGGAATAAATTCTTGTGCTACATATCCCTTGTATCCCGTTTCATGAATGGCTTTCATGATAGCGGGATAATATAATTCCTGACGCTCGTCTATTTCGTTTCTTCCCGGCACTCCTCCAGTATGGTAGTGGCCAAAATATTCGTGCGAGTTACGAATGGTGCGAATGATATCGCCTTCATCGATTTGCATATGATAGATATCGAACAATAATTTAAAGTTGGGCGATCCCACTCGCTTTACTAATTCAATACCCCATGCAGAACGGTCGCACATATAATCTTTATGGTCTACCCTGCTATTCAGTAATTCCATTTGAAGTATTACTCCTTTTTTTTCTGCAAGGCCAATAATTTGTTTTAATCCTTCCACACAATTTTTCATTCCCGTTTCATCATCGATGGTTCCTCTGTTACCACTTGCACAAAAAAGATTTACGAAACCAGCTTTAGCAACCAAGTCAATATGCTCCGTATAACTTTTGATCAAAGTATCGTGGTACTGTTTATCGTTCCATCCTTTGGTAAGACTAATTTCGGCGCCATTACACATGGTCGAAATCAATCCGTATTTTTTTAGTGTATCCCAATCTTTCGGGCCTACCAGATCAATGCCCACTAGTCCAATTTCTTTTGCAGAACTACATAGCTGATCGAGCGGTATGGACCCATAACACCATCTGCAGGCGCTATGATTGATGTTTCCTTTTAATTGTGAAGCGTTGAAGGGCTTTTTCATATCTTTTGTAAAAGAGCTAAGTGCAGTGCCTGCAGCAATTGCCGCAGAGCCCGCTACAATATTTTTAATGGCACTTCGTCTGTTGGTATTATTTGGCATATTATAAATGGTGTGTTGATGAATTCAAAAAAAATTAAACCGCTTTTAATTCGGGTTTTGTTCTGCCCCGCATATAAAAGAATAGCACCGTAAATGCTACAATCAATACAATTGGTATGATCAGTGTTGCATTAATAATTTCAGGCCCTGCCGCTTTTTTTGCTTCATCCAATGCCTTTGCAAATTCAGTTCCTGGTGCTGCATCATTGTATTGTTTAATTTCGGCGCCAAGGGGTAGTTTACCTGCAATCAAACGATCATAGTATCCGCCCATGAAAATCATATAAACAGATACAGCAAACATGCCGGCTCCTCCCATAAAGTTCATACCAATAGCTCCAGTTCTTGGTAAATTTTCTGAAACGAATCCCAACATGGTAGGCCAGAAATAACATACACCCATACCAAAAACAATTGCCCCTACAAATAACATATTACCCGAGCTATGTCCGAGCAAATACAAGCCCAGTGCGGCTAGTATCGCGGAGATCAGTAATACACCCTGTGGCGAAAATTGTTTTACAACAGGTTTTGCGAACCCTCTTCCGATTACCATGATACCTGTTTCGATGGTTAATAAAAGGATTGCATTATTAGAAACATTTTTTAGCAATACATCAATCCACTGTCCGGTAAATAATTCAGTGATGGCAGTACCAAACATCAATACAATCATCACCCAGAATAAAGGTGTAAAAAGTACAGCCTCATACATTTCACCGGCAGTTACTCCACTCGCAACTCTTTCGGTAACAGGGAAAGTTAATTTGCTAAATAAGTATCCATATAATAAAGTTGGAATAATCATCAATCCAACCTGGATCTGCCAGCCAATTCCGATCTTGTCTAAAAGAAATACCAATAAAGTACCAATTACGATACCGCCGGGAAACCATAAATGAAAATGGTTGAGTTTTGTGGTCTTGTTATCGGAGTAAATAGTTGCTACTAAAGGATTACAAGCTGCTTCTACTGTACCGTTTGCAATGCCGATACAGAGTGTGGAAATAAATAACGACCAATAGCCTCCCGAAAAAATGGTCAAAACAATTCCCAACAGGTGAAAAACAAATGCTACCAGTAACAATTTTTTCATACCAATTACATCAACCACCATACCACCAATAATAACTGCTAGTGGGAAGCCCCAGAATGCAGTGGCGGCAATAGTTCCAAGCTGCGATGCGTTTAAATTAAATTCACCTCCCAGACGGCCTAAAATTCCCGCGCGAATTCCGAAAGATAAAGAGGTTACTAAAAGAGCCAGACAACTGGCAACAAATAATTGGCTACGTTGTGGGGTAGTTTGCATGTCGTTAGAGTTAAAAAAGAAAATTATAAGGAGTTAAATGTAATTTTTTATTTTTAAAACTCAATTGATAAAATCGTTAATGATTAAAAAAATTCTGCAAAACCAATTTAAACAGGCTTTGCGTCTTTTTGACACGATGAATAATATTGGAAATCATTACAATTAAATATAAAAGTACAATCACATGAACCGAAAACTTAGAATGGGAATGGTAGGAGGCGGAAAAGACGCTTTTATCGGAGCCATTCACCGTTATGCCGCCAATATGGACGGCCTTATTGAAGTTGCCGCCGGCGCATTGAGTATCAATCCTGAAATTGCCGTCGATTCTGGAAAGATGCTTTTTCTTCCTGCCGAGAGAACCTATCTGACATTCGATGAGATGATCACTAAAGAAGCCGCGCTTCCTGCCGATCAGCGCATTGATTTTGTAACAATCGTAACACCAAACTTTGCGCACTTCGCACCCGCGATGATGGCATTGGACAATGGCTTTCACGTAGTGATTGAGAAACCAATTGCATTTACTTTAGACGAAGCGCAACAACTCAAAAAGAAAGTAGAAGAAACTGGTCTGATACTTTGTTTAACACATACTTATTCAGGCTACCCAATGGTGAAGCAGGCAAAGGCAATGGTTGCAGACGGAGTATTGGGAAAAATCAGAAAGGTTTGGGTAGAATATCCACAAGGCTGGTTGAGTAAATTAACAGAGCGCGAAGGAAATGCACAAGCCGCATGGAGAACCGATCCGAAGAAGAGCGGAAAGAGTGGTTGTATGGGCGATATTGGAACGCATGCAGCACACCTCGCTGAATATATTACCGGTGCCCAAATCACTCATTTGTGCGCTGCACTGAATGCAATTGTTCCGGGTAGAATGCTGGATGATGATGGTGCAGTGTTATTGAAATTCAACAATGATGCTGCCGGTGTTTTAATGGCATCACAAGTTGCAGCGGGCGAAGAAAATGCTTTGAAGATTAGGGTTTACGGAGAGAAGGGAGGTTTGGAATGGGCACAACACGAACCCAATACCCTCCTTGTAAAATGGCTCGACGCGCCAACGCAAATTCTGCGGGCAGGTGGAAACTATGGCGATCGTTTGTCTACTTATGCAACTATGAATTGCAGAACGCCGGGCGGTCACCCCGAAGGATACCTCGAAGCATTTGCCAATATCTATCACAATTTTGCCAAAACACTTTCAGCCAGAATCGATGGAACGCAGCCTACAAAAGAAGAATTGGATTTCCCTTCTGTTGAAGATGGCATCAGGGGCATGGCATTTATTGACAATGTTGTTGCTTCTGCACAATCAGATTTAAAATGGACTGAATACAAAATTTAATAAGTTCACTTCGATTAGTTGCACATAAAAAATTAATTATGACCAATATTAAAGGGCCTGCTATATTTCTGGCGCAGTTCATGGGCGATACTGCCCCATTTAATTCGTTGAGCAGCATTTGTGCCTGGGCAAAAAGTCTTGGCTTTGTAGGCGTACAAATTCCCAGTTGGGATCCGCGCTGCATTGATTTGCAGAAAGCTGCAGAAAGTAAAACTTATGCCGATGAGATTAAGGGAATTGTTAACGCAGCCGGTTTAGAAATTACAGAATTGTCTACACATTTGCAGGGACAACTCGTAGCAGTGAATCCTGCATACGATGCTTTGTTCGATGGATTTGCTCCCGAAAATTTGCGCAACAATCCTGCTGCCCGAACCGAATGGGCTGTACAACAATTAAAATATGCAGCCAGGGCTTCGCAGAATTTAGGATTAAATGCACACGCAACATTTAGTGGCGCACTTTTATGGCACACGGTTTATCCATGGCCTCAGCGACCGGCTGGATTAGTTGAAACAGGATTTACTGAACTGGCAAAAAGATGGTTGCCAATTCTAAATACTTTCGATGAAAACGGAGTGGATCTTTGTTATGAAATACATCCGGGCGAAGACCTACACGATGGCGTGACCTATGAAATGTTTCTTAAAAAAGTAAACAACCACTCACGCGCAAATCTTTTATACGATCCCTCGCACTTTGTTTTACAGTGTCTTGATTATCTTTCTTATATCGATATCTATCACGAGCGCATCAAAATGTTTCACGTAAAAGATGCCGAGTTTAACCCCAGCGGTAAACAAGGAGTATATGGCGGATATCAAAACTGGATCGATCGTTCTGGCCGCTTCCGTTCGCTCGGAGACGGACAGGTAGATTTCAAATCGATCTTCAGCAAACTCGCTGCATATAACTATAAAGGTTGGGCTGTAATGGAATGGGAATGTGCCATCAAGCATCCAGAAGTGGGTGCCAAGGAGGGTGCCATTTTTATAAAAAATAATATCATCAAAGTTACCGAAAAAGCTTTTGATGATTTTGCAAGCACGGGTTCGAACGAAGAATTTAATCGCAGTATTTTGGGAATTCATTAATAACTTTATACCTCATCAAAAAATCTAATTAGCATTGAAAAATTATCTTGTAGCCATCGCAGCATTGGCATTTATTGGCGCTTGTAGCAGCAGCGCAAGCAATGACAAAAAAGAAGCAGCTCCTGCAGTTGCGGCAACTCCTGCAGCAAACGACATCACTTCAAATCCAGACTATGAAAAAGGATTAACACTGATCGCAAAATCAGATTGTTTAACCTGTCATAAAACAGATTCAAAATTGATCGGACCTCCTTACAAAGATGTTGCAGCAAAATACGAAAGCAACGAAGCAAATGTGAAGTTGTTAGCATCTAAAGTTATTAAAGGTGGATCAGGTGTTTGGGGTCAGATACCAATGACACCACACCCTACCGTTTCTGAAGCAGATGCAGAACAAATGGTAAAATATGTACTCTTACTACGTAAATAAAATAAAATGCAAACACTATTTTTTACAAGCCTTTTATCATTAACCATCTTATTAGGTAACCCCGAAAAAAAATCCCCTACCAATTTAGAAAAAGGCAAGGGATGGATTTCTTTGTTCGACGGTAAAACAACCAAGGGTTGGCACACTTATGGTAAAACATCTGTGGGCGATGCTTGGAAAGTAGCAGACGGAGCATTATATCTCGATGCTTCCAATAAAGATAACTGGCAGGTAAAAGGTGGTGGAGATATTATCACCGACGAATCTTTTGAAAACTTCGATCTTAAACTGGAATGGAAGATTTCAAAAAACGGAAATAGCGGTATCATATTTTATATTCAGGACGACCCCGCTAAATACAAATACATCTGGTACACAGGACCTGAAATGCAGATACTCGACAATGACGGCCACTCCGATGGAAAGATCGTGAAACACCGCGCCGGGAATTTGTACGATCTGGTAGAAGGAAAAGAAGGAGCAGTAAAACCTGTTGGCGAATGGAACGAGGTTGAAATCATCAGCAATAAGGGCAAACTGGAGTTAAAATTGAACGGCATTACCGTTGTTTCTACTACTTATGGTGATGACAACTGGAAAAATTTAATTGCCAATAGTAAATTTAAAAGCATGCCCGACTTTGGGAAAGTATTCAATGGCCATATCGGATTACAGGATCATGGTAATGACGTTTGGTTTAAAAATATCAAGATCAAAAAATTATAAATCAACTACTCTTTTTTTAAGAGCCGCCCCTAAAGAGCGGCTCTTTTATTTTTGACTTTTGACTTTTGACTTTTGACTTTTGACTTTTGACTTTTTAATTACCTTTCCTGCATGCTCGAATACAACGACGAATATTTTATGCAACAAGCGCTGAACGAAGCACAGAAAGCTTTTGATGCCGATGAAGTTCCTGTAGGTGCCGTAGTGGTAATGTATAATAAAATTATTGCGCGCGGGCATAATCAGGTTGAATTATTAAATGATGCTACTGCACACGCAGAAATACTGGCACTCACAACTGCCTTTAGTTATCTTGGATCGAAATACCTTCCCGAAGCAACTTTATACGTTACACTGGAACCCTGCCTGATGTGTGCAGGTGCATTGTATTGGGGCAAGATCGGAAGACTGGTATATGGCGCGTCCGATTCTAAAAACGGCTACCTACACCATACCAAAGATCCCGGACCCTTTCCGGCCAAAACAGAGATCACAAAAGGCATTCTTGAAGCCGAATGCGCTTTTCTGATCCAGAGTTTTTTCAGAAATAAAAGATAGTTAGCTCAAAATTGTATCCTACAGAAGCAATTCCTAAGGAAGCATTAACCCCGGCTTCTGCCAATGTTGTAGGGGAGTTGCATATGACCCCCAGCTTAAAAGCTAGGGTTAGTGTCTCTGAAATAAAATTCTTCTCTTGGATACATTAACCCCAGCTTTTAAGCTGGGGATTCTACGAAACCCACACAAACACTGGGCTTTAGCCCTCATGCTTTTTTGATTCTGATGTAGATGATCTAAGCGGATGGGTGAGGGCTAAAGCCCAAAATCCAAACAGAGATGGCCATCCCTAGGCTGAAGCCTAGGGTTAATGTATCCAAAAGTAGAACTTCATACAGGACATTAATTGATTGTTATATAATTTCAAATCAGAAAATCAGGCATTCATTTTGGTATGTTTATTAAAAAAGATGCGTAAATATTTTCTCCTGATTTTATACCTGACAGCACCGTTGTTTGTGTTTTGTCAGGCTAACGACGATAACAAAATGCTTACCGCAAATGACTATAAAATTCATGGATATAGTAATGGTATTCGGTTAGATTCGATACCAGTTGAATATGTAAGTTTTCTTCTGCCAAACAGCTTATCACTCTCCGACATAAGCAATTATGTTTTTGATTTTGGTCAACAGCTTGAAAGAAAAAAAATAAAAAACTTGCTGCTTGCAGATAAAGAAGGCAGGCAACTTAACTTTAGGAGCATTGCAACCCTTCTAAACTTTTTAGATTTTAATGGTTGGGAGTTAAAGCAAGTGGTTGTACAACCAGCCTCGTATTTCAATTATGTTTACCTCTTTAAAAAGAAATAAGGAATTGTTTCGAGTTAAGAAACAATTAACACGGCGGCGGCTTAAATCAACTTTAAGGTTTTAAATTTGTTTCTTTACAATAAAAATCACTTATATGTCATTTACACTAGCAGCTTTACCTTACGCTCATGAGGCTTTGGAGCCCCATATCGATACACTGACCATGCAGATCCACCATGGCAAACACCATCAGGCATATGTTGACAATTTGAACAAAGCAGTTGCCGGAACTCCTAACGAAGGCAAGTCGCTCGCTGAATTAGTAGCAGTAGCTGGCTCAATCAGCCCAGCCGTTCGTAATAATGGCGGAGGCCACTGGAACCATAGTTTTTTCTGGGAAAGTTTAGCACCCAATGCAGGTGGAGCACCTACTGGCGCTTTAGCCGAAGCAATCAGTGCAACTTTCGGATCTTTCGATGCATTCAAAGAAAAATTTGCAGCAGCGGGCATGACTCGTTTTGGAAGTGGGTGGGCTTGGTTAATCGTGAAGGACGGAAAGCTGGAAGTTTCTTCCACTCCTAATCAGGATAATCCTTTGATGGATATTGCTGAAGTAAAAGGACAACCTATTCTGGGTGCCGATGTTTGGGAGCACGCTTATTATTTGAAGTATCAGAATCGCAGAGCAGATTATCTTGCTGCATTCTGGAATGTAGTAAACTGGAATAAAGTTGCAGAACGTTTTGCAGCGGCTGTTTAAAGCTCAGTAAAATAAATTAGTTTTAGTCCCGCCCGAGAACTCGGGACGGGACTAATTTTTTAAAGAACCAGCATGCAAAAGTTTTTATATTTTTTATTGATCAGTGGATTGCTTACAGCCTGTGCATCCAATAACAAACGTATTATTATTATGAGCAAGGGTGCTGCTCAATTTGATGAAGCTACCAAAACCATTTCGGCAAAAGATGGCAATGGTCATGATCAAAAAATAATCAACTTAAGCGGACCTGAAATTGCACTAAAACTCAACGGGCCTACAGGTGAAGCATCGATTAGTTTAAAAGAAAACGGATTATATATCCTCAATATCAAGAACGATACCATCATTGGAAGCAAGCAGAACTATATTGTTCCAAAATCGTCTAAAGATATTATGACGCAGGACGAATTAAAAATAAAACTCGACTCCCTGCATCAACTAATTCTAGGTAAAAATGTAAGTGCTGCGAACCACAACTTTTTTATACTACCCAATCAGGCTGTAAAAGTTACCGACAATCTCGAAGCAATTATTGTTGGGCCTTATCATAAAATGACAACTGCAGAAAGCGTTGATGGCAAAGCTCCGGAAGTGTATCGCTTTTTTAGTATTCACGAAGTGAAAGCAACTATCGCCCGATTGGAAGGATTTACAAAACCATCTATCGCTGTAGAATAATTATAATTAAGGAACGGGATCATATCCGTGCCCACCACCGGGCCTGCATTTGCTGATGCGTTTGATTGCCAGCAGGCCGCCCTTCGCCAATCCGTGTTTTTGCAGAGCTTCTGCCGCATACTGCGAACATGTAGGCGTAAAGCGACACTTGGGGCCCATGGCAGGCGAAATTACATACTGATAGATCTTGATCAATGCAATGAAAGGTGCAATCAGTATTGTTTTAAGAATGGGTATTATTTTATGTAAGAGATCAGTTTGCATTTTTATTTTGAATTGACTGAACAATTTTCTGCATCAGCAGGGGTAGTTTTTCGGAAATAAGTGTTGCGTCTGACAAATCCTTTCCCGTAAATAAAAAAAATACGATCAACTGTTGATTTTCAAAAACAGCATCGCCTAAAATATTTTTGTTTAAGCGATACGATTCGCGCAATAATCTTTTAATGCGATTTCTTTCTACGGCTTTTTTAAAATGCCTGGAGCTCACACCAACACCAGCAAGATTTTGTTTTGTGGTAGTTTCAGAAATCAGGTATAAAACTTTGAGCGGATAGGCATTAATCGACTTCCCTTCGGCAAAGATTCGGTTGAGCAGTTTTCTGCTTTTCAACTTTTCTGATGCATTATATGAGAAGGTTTTTGATTCCATGATTTCACAAAACTAAAAAAGCCCCATCAAAAGATGAGGCTAAATATTTTTACGGTCTGGCCGAAATATTATTTTAATCCTTTCTCGCTCGAAACACTTAGTTTCTTGCGGCCTTTCGCTCTGCGGCTTGACAATACCTTGCGGCCATTTGCAGACTCCATACGCTTACGAAAACCGTGAACGGTTTTACGACGACGTTTGTGTGGTTGGAATGTACGTTTCATTTTATCGATTTTTTACTAACCCGGTAATATTGTTTCGTTTCATGCCTGCAGTCACCATACTGCTGCTTGTGAAAGGACGGCGAAGGTAAGGATTGTACAGCAAAAGGCAAAAGAATCAGAGAAAAATATGTTCCGATTTTACCGATTTACCAAAAAACAGGCTGGCATGGTTGTCGAAATCGCTGGCAGAGTCGGTTGTAAAAAATTGAATTTCCCCGTTTTTACTGCATAAATCCGCTAAATCTCTATGATTTTCAAGATATAAAGCCAGGCTTTTTGCTACAATTTCGCCCTGCGAAACAATGTTAATTTTCGCTGGTGTAAACTGCCTGATCTTATCGATCAATAAAGGATAGTGGGTGCAGGCCAATAAAATGGTATCGATTTTGGGGGATTGTTGCAATAGTTGCTGTAAATATTTTTGTACAAAATAATCCGCTCCGGGTTGGTTATATTCTCCATTTTCAATTAGTGGAACCCACATGGGGCAGGCTTCTTGGAAGACCTTTATTTCGGGAAAGAATTTTTGAATTTCAATAGGATAGCTATTACTGATTACGGTACCGGATGTTCCCAGAATACCGATTTCGCCCGATTTAGAAAGTTTACCGATGATTTCTGTGCTGGGTCTGATTACGCCCAATACCCTTTTCTGAGAATCGATTTTAGGCAAATCCTTTTGTTGTATGGTTCTCAGGGCTTTTGCAGAAGCCGTATTACACGCCAATATTACTAGTTCGCAACCCTGATCAAAAAACCATTTTACAGATTGCAGTGTATATTGATATACCGTTTCGAAGGACCTTGGTCCATAAGGTGCACGGGCATTATCGCCAAGATAGAGATAGTCGTACTCGGGCAAAAGTTGCACTATTTCTTTCAAAACAGTTAATCCGCCATAACCACTATCAAAAACGCCAATCGGTTTTTTTTCGTTCATATACCAAAAATAAGAACCTCGCCGCATGGACGAGGTTCTTAAAAAATATTTATGCAATAAATTATCCTTTCTTAGGAGCAGCAGGCTTAGTTGCCGGTGCTGTAGTAGCAGGGGCTACACCCTGATTCTTTAATTCTTCCAACACTTCTTTAGGCAGATTTAATTTCAAATCCTGTGCAACTTTGATTGATAAGTTGTCGCCAATAGGAGATTTTAATAAAGCATCGCTACGGAAAATATGAGAATATTTTTGCTCACGGATGATCTTCTCTAATGATGCATAGATCTTTTGTTTGAAAGGCACTAACAATTCTTCTTGTTTAGCCTGTACAGCTTGTTGCTGATACTGCTGCCAATTCAACAATTTGTATTTTAATTGGTTCAATTCTTTAACAGCTTGTTCTCTAGCTCTTGCAGGCATAGAAGCAGAATCTTTTTTATAAATACTGTCTCTGCGGTTAAACTCAGTTACGTTGTATTCGTAATCAACCTGTAAAGAGTCTTTTGCATAACTCTGTAAAGCTGCAGATACTTTATCGATATCAGGCATCAGGCCTAAAACGCTTTCTTCGTCAAAAGTCCCAATTTTCATTTGAGCGTTAGTGTGATTGGTAAACAAAAGGCTTGCAATAATAGCCGCACACACAAATAATACTTTCTTCATTTTTGTGAATTTATAATTGATAGTTGTTTAAAATTTAATTCCTAATTCCTTCAGAACATCATCGCTCTTATCCAGCTTAGGGTCGGCAAATATAACGGTAATTCCCTCACTTTTATCCAACACAAAATCATAAGACTTCGACAAAGCCATTTTTTGTATGGCGTTGTAAACTTTGTCCTGTATTGGTTTAACTAAACGTTGGCGCTCTTTAAACAAGTCGCCCTCGTAGCCAAAACGTCTTTTTTGCAGGTCTCTGATTTCCTTTTCCTTAACAAATAATTCATCTTCCCTTTTCTTTTTCAACTCGTCGGTAAGCATAAACTGCTCTGCATCGTAGTTCTTATACATTTTATCGAGGATAGCCTGACGGTCATCGATTTCTTTCTGCCATTGCTGACTAATTGCCTGCAGTCTTTTATCGGCATCCTTATATTCAGGAATTTTATCCAACACATATTTTGTGTCGATTACTGCATAACGTTGCTGCGCATTTACAGATGCATGTAAACTCAGCAAAACAATCGAAAGAAGAATCAGCGTTTTTTTCATACAAGGGTTTTAAACATGATTTGATTTATTCCGGCTCGAAGCCCAACATAAACGTGAATCTGGCAGCGTCTTTTAAGGAACCGCCCGGTGTAAACCTATCCAATCCTATGCCATAATCAAATCCGAGTAAACCAAACATGGGTAAAAAGAAGCGCATACCCAAACCAACCGATCTGCGAAGCTGAAACGGATTATAATCTTTCATAGAATACCAACCGTTAGCGGCTTCAAAGAAAGCAAGTGCATAAATCGTACTGCTTGGATTGAGACTTAAAGGATAACGCAATTCGGTGGTGTATTTATTAAATATGGTAAAGTATTGACGGGTAGATTGTTGATCTGGATTTACTTTCGGATTGGAAGTATTATAAACAGGATAACCTCTGTGCGCAATGATATCGTAGCCCAAAAGTGCAAACTGGTTACTTAAACCTGCATCACCCACCTGAAATCTTTCGAAGGGAGAAATTTGTAGCTCCGAATTATATCTTCCCAGAAAGCCCATTTTAACAGATGCCCTTAGTACAAACTGCTTACGATCAGTTCCTACAGGTCGTCCTAGCGGAATAAACCATTCGGCATTAAAACGCTCTTTATGATATTCAACCCATTCGTATGGATTAGCCGAGGAAGCAATATTATTACTCAACAAAGTATAAGGAGGAGTTAACTGAATGCTCGCCAGAAAATTCGAACCACTTCTTGGAAACAGCGGCTGATCTACTGAAGAGCGCTGCAAAGTCATCTTCAGGTTAACGTTGTGTGCAAAGCCATTACTAAATCCAGGAAGATTTACGGGGTCGATCGCGTAATTGTTTAAGTGATAACGTGTAAAACTCAATGCCGTAGTTAATGAGAAGAAATCATCGGGCCATTTCAACTGCTTAGCCAAAGCCACAGTTACACCGGTAGTGGTGATAGAACTCTGGCTTGAATAATTCGGATCGTAGAGCCCTGTGATGGGATTATAAGTTTGCCCGTATTTGGTATTATAAATACTAAATGAGAGTGCATTTCTTTTCTTGCCTCCAAACCATGGTTCGGTAAAAGAAAAGTTATACGAACGGAATGCTTTACCATTACTCTGTACACGCAGACTTAACTTTTGTCCGTCGCCCATTGGCAATGGATCCCAAGCCGATTTCTTCCAGATATTACGAATTGAAAAGTTATTGAAAGAAACACCCAGTGTTCCCGTCAAACCAATGATACCACCCCAACCTGCACTCAACTCCAACTGATCGCTCGATTTTTCTTCCACGGTATAATTGATATCCACTGTTCCGTCTTCAGGATTTGGAATGGGTTTGATATCAATTTTTTCCTGATTAAAATAGTTCAATTGTGCAATCTCTCTGTTAGAACGTACCAGATCGGTACGACTGAATTTTTCGCCGGAATGGTTCTCAATTCTCTTCTGATCACGTATTCTTTGGTGCGGTCGTTACCTGCAATTCTTACATTCTTAATAGTTGCCTGCGGACCCTCAATGATTCTGATTTCATAATCGATTGTATCGTTATATACAGCAGTTTCTACAGGATCTGTTCTGAAAAAAAGATATCCGTCATCCTGATACAATCCACTGATATCGCCTCCTTCAGGAGATGCGTTCTTTCCTAGTTTTTTATTCAGGATATCCATATTGTAGATATCTCCTTTGCGAATTCCCATGATGGCTGTCAACACAGAGTCGCCGAATTTGGTATTTCCACGCCAGGTAATATTTCCGAAATAATATCTGTGGCCTTCAGAAAGTTTGATATCGATATTCAGGTCGCCCTTTTGTGTATGGTAAACAGTATCTTTTAAAATAATCGCATCGCGGTAACCCAGTGTGTTGTAATAGTCCAGAATATTATCGAGGTCGGATGTAAATTTCTTTTCGTTATACTTTGCAGAAGAGAATTTAATACGCACATAGGGATCCAATACTTTCTTGGTTCTGCTAAAAGTGAGGTAGCCTTTTTCTTTTAAATAATCGTCGAATGTATAATGCTTTGCATCCACGATCATGGCCTTATCGTAAGTAGGAAACAGTGTTAATCTTGATTTCTCTTTGGTATCTTTCAGTTGCTTTTTGAGTTTTGTTTCTTCCACCGAACTATTGCCTCCGAAATTAATATTGTTGATATGAACTTTGGGGCCTTTGTTGATCACGAAATTCAGCGTCAGCATATTGCTCATGGCACTGTCTTTCTTTTCAACAATTTTTACTTTTGCATCCTGAAAACCTTTCTCCGCATAAAACTTTTTAATGGCTTCTACCGCAGTAATTTTCATATTTTCAGTAACCACCCTGTTGGGCACCAATCCCGTTTTGCTGGTAAGGTCTTCGCTCTCGGATTTACGAACGTCTTTAAAATAAAATTTAGATAAGCGCGGGCGTTCAGTAACTTCTATTTCAACACTGATATTTTTGCCTTCCACCTTTGTAAGATAAATTTCAACATTGCTGAAATAATTCTGCGACCATAATTTGTTGATGGCTTTGGCAAAATTATCGCCCCCGGGAATTTTTATTTCATCTCCCACGTTGATATTCGCAATGGATATCAAAAGGTTTTCATCAAAAAACCGATTACCTACCACTTTAACTTCGGCAACCTTATAATTTTTAGCTGTTTTTTGATTGAAGATATTGATCAGATCAGCATCGATCGATGTGATCGTGGTATCGTTTGGATTCGCTGTAACTTGCGATTGAGCCGAAAAACTCACCATCAAAATAACTAAAGACAACACTAAATATTTGTACAATTTCTGCATCCGGTTCGTTTTGTTATATTCCTGTCTGAAAGTAAAGTCCATAATGCTTTCAGCGTTTTGTATTGTTTTAAGTTGGGCAAATTAAAGGGAATAATTAAAAGTGTTTGTTAAATCACCCGTTTAATCAGCATTCTGCTTTAAATAATTGTTTCTATGCCAATTGGGCTTCCTCCTGAATTTGTTTATCGGTTTTCCCAAACCGCCTGTTTCTTGCCTGAAAGTCTACTATCGCTTCCACTAAATTTTCTTTCCGGAAATCCGGCCAACGGGTATTGGTAAAATATAATTCGGCATATGCAAGCTGATACAATAAAAAATTACTGATCCGGTATTCTCCGCTGGTTCTGATCATCAGTTCGGGATCTGGAAAATCGCTGGTTGCCAGATAATTTTCTAAAACCTCTTGATTAATGGATTCTGCCTTGATCTTGCCAGCTTCTACATCCAGTCCGATTTGTTTTACCGCATTTACCAATTCCCATCGGCTGCTATAACTCAATGCCAGAATTACGTTCAAACCCGTATTGTGACTGGTTAATTCAAGCGCTTCATCCAGCTCGGCATGCGCATCTTTAGGCAATAAACTTAAATCTCCGATTACATGAAGTCGGATATTATTCTTATTCAATGTAGGCACTTCCTTACGGATGGTTTCAACAAAAAGCGACATTAGTCCTTCTACTTCCTGCTTTGGCCGATCCCAGTTCTCGGTGCTAAATGCATAAAGCGTCAGATATTGGATACCCAATTCTGCACAGCCTTCCACGATGATACGAACACTTTCTACGCCATGAAAATGGCCATACAAACGCTCCTGACCTTTTTCTTCGGCCCAGCGTCCATTTCCATCCATGATGATAGCGATATGTTTTGGCAAACGTTCTTTGTCAATTTTGCCAATGAGGCATTCCTCCATGATATACCGGCATTTAGGACGCGAAATTAACAAAAACCGCGCTGTTGTTGAGATTTAATTAGTAAAAAATGGGGCTGACCGGCCCATAAATCCGATATTTTTTAAAATCTTCCGGTAGAACTAGGGCAACGATAGGATTGAATATTAAAAGACATACCCACCTGAATGGTTGCAAATGCATCTTTTTGCAGGCTATTACCACGCTGGCGGCCCTTGATACCAATGGAAGAGCCCGTTTCATAACTTCTGTCCTGTAACAAATATGCAGGCGATGGAGAGCCATCGGGCAGGGGTGGAAACGCATCGGGAGCATAAGTGCCACTTACATCATCGAGATAATCGGTATTGGTAAAGCGATAAGAGATTTCGCCAAACACATTGATTTTTTCATTCAAAGCATATTTTACCCCTACTCCAAAAGGAATACTCATAGCCACAGGGCTATAGGGTTTCATATTCGGATACAGTACGCTTCCCTGTCCCTCGGTTCCCAGTGGCCTCAATAAATATTTCTGGCCATTCAGGTATGCATAGGGGTCGAACGAGAAAACACCAATACCCAGACTTACATAAGGCGTAAAGCTATATGCATCGAAGCCCGGAATAAATTTGAAAAAATTAAAATCCCCCGAAACACTCAATTCCCAGACATTGGTATTGAAGCTCAGGTTACGCTGTATTTCTGTTGGATTGGAACTGTATTTGTCGGAGTATCCTAAAAAAGTATAATTGCCTGCTATCTTGATACCCACATAATTATTGATCTGTTTTCGGAAGAACAAACCGCCCGCAAATTTGGGTCTGTTAATTTTCATACCGGTGTTCAAGTCGCCAAAATAATGACCTAAGCCCACAGAAAAGCCGTATTCTGCCTGATGCGAATAAGTGTCGAGGTTCTGCGCTTTAGCAGAAACCAAACAAAACAACAATAAAATAAAACCGGCAGTTTTTTGTAACATCTTACTACTGAATCTATACATTGTAAAATAGCATCAATTTTCTCTAAGGTAAAAGTTAATTTCTTTTGTCGAGCCCCCAGGTAAGTTTTGTGCGAAGAGTTGACAAAAAATTGTTTTCACTTAACCTAGCCAGATTGATACAAAATTTCTCTTTTCGCACGGCTAGCTGAATGGTTTTACTTACTATTTCCCTTCTTGCGTCAAGTGCGCAAATAAATTGATCGGCCCTGCCCTCTATCTCAAAAGAAATTACGTTCGTATCCGGAACTACGATGGATCGCACATTCAGGTTGTGTGGTGCCACGGGAGTAATTACAAAGCTGGAAGATTCGGGAAATACAATTGGACCATTGCAGCTCATATTATATCCCGTAGAACCCGTTGGTGTGGCCACAATTAAGCCGTCGGCCCAGTAGGTATTTAAAAACTCGCCATTCAGATAGGTCTGAATCTTTACCATGGGCGAAATATCTCTTTTATGAATCGCAAATTCGTTCAACGCAAAGGGTGCGTCTCCAAAAAGCGGCTCATTTGAATCGAGGTGAATTAGTGTTCTTTTTTCGATATGAAAACTACGATTAATTAATGCATCCACTGCAGAAGCCATTTCGTTTCTGCTAACACTGGCCAAAAATCCAAGGCGTCCAAAATTGATGCCCAGTATCGGAATATTTTTTTGTTTGATAAGTGTTACCGCATCCAACATAGTGCCATCGCCACCCACACTAATCAATAAGTCGATATCATTACTCAGATCATCAGAAACAGAGAATGGAGTTAGTTTTTCATAAATGTTTCGGGGAAATGTAAACTGCTCCAGCAACTGATGAAAGATATAGATTTTGGTGTCGAATCGCATCAGCTCTTCGAGTAATAACTGAATGGGATTCTCCTGTTCAAAGTCCAGTCCACGGCTGTAAATAGCTACTTTCATGTATTAAATTAAATTATATTACATTTATATTGTGGCTGTGTTTAGAAATCATTTCGGCTTTGTAAATATAAGCCTTCCTTTCCCAGTTGGTTAAAGCTATATTCAATTTTAAATACAAAATCATAAATCGAAATAATATCCATACCAAATCCCCATGTGCGAAGTAGCGTATTGTTAAGCGTATTTGAAACCACTGTATTTGCATTGTGTGCATATCCCAGATCGCCATATGCCTTCATATAAATTCGGAAAGGGATTCTATCGTGCGTGCGACTTTTAAAAGGATTTTTGATTTCAAAATGCGTCAGCTCATGATGAATAGTGGACTTAAGCATTAGTCCCGACATGCCGTCGATTACATTATATTCTAAACCTCGCATTTGAAAACTTCCGTAGCCAAACATTTTCTGATCCAAAAATGCGGGGTTCGTAGGAAATTTTAATTGAGCCAGCCCTTCGAAATGCAGGAAAGATTTTTTTGAAAGTGGCTGCGCAAACACTGCTCTGGCATTAATCATCCATAGATCATTCACTTTGGAGAGTCCTCGCTTATACAAGTTCCCCTGAAACAAAAAACCTTTTGTAGGATAGGCATTATGATCTGAATTATAATACCTGAAACTATAATTAAAATCAACATACTCGAACTGTGTTTTTCCATTCGGAAAATAATTCGGGTTGATTTTGTTAACGGTATCGGCTATGAATTCTTTATTATAGGCTATTCTGAAAAAGTGACGTGTGGTGATTCCAGGCCTGTATGAATAAGTGAGGTCGACCCTTGTTTGTTTTTTTACATAAACATCTTCCTCTCTAAAAAATTGTTGCTTATTATTTTCTGTTGCGTAGTTCAGTTCTTTCTGACTTGCATAAACAAACCCCACATTAAAGCCGCTTCTGAGTTTCGTATCTACGAAGGGAAGATCGTAACGAAGCGTGATCTGCTGCGTATATCCGGTGATGAGCCATATATCCAGGTTGTCGTTTTTACCGGTGAAATTATTCTGTATGAATTTTATTCCATAGTTCACCCTTGCCAAACTTCTGTGTTGATCAACCCACCACTGATTGAAATTGCGATCGATGAGTTTAAAATATAAAAGCGGAAACAAATACCATCTCTCTTTTACATCCACATTAATAAGGAGCAAACTATCTGTAATTACAGGATCCAGCCTAACGTCCACAAAAAGGGTGGTATTTAATAATTGCTGTTTCGAAAGTTGCAGTTCTGCAAGCAGATCTTTTTTGGCAATTGCATCGCCACGGTGAAAAGAAAGTTCCCTTAATACAATCTGGAGTTTTGTTCTTTTGTTTCCTGTAACAACAATTTTACTTACGTGTATTGTATCGCCCCGATCATTGCTGCCCGCCAACTGTGCCCGAACATTCGGGCCAGAAATAAGTAAGGATAAACATACTACTAAACACAATAGCCTCATTGAATATTACCGGTTAAGAGAAAGTAAAAATAGGTGTTTGTAGTTTTGCAAGATGGATCAAAAAAGAAATGATGGTATTCAGCCCAATATTCGTTTCCCGTAAAACCTATACATTCAGGTATGCCAACAGATGATTATAGTTTTCTTTTAATTCATTTGTGTACGACTCTTCACCGAAATAATATCTCACTGTATATTCATAGCGTTGAAAAGTTGCAACGATTGCCGAGACCTCAATTTTATTTATTTTCAGTGTAATAATTACCAGTCCCGATTCGGGTTCGGTAAAAGTATTGCACTGGGTTATCAATGCATCGTTGGTTTCTACCAAGCGGCTGATTTCTCCAAACGAAAAATTACGTTTTGATATTTCCAACACAATTAATCCACCGGGTTCATGATTACCCAAAAACAAAGAGAGTTGCTGTAATAAATCTGTAACGGTAATTACGCCCAACAATTCGCCCAGTTCATTTACTACTGGGATCAGCGATAGTTCTTTTTCGGAAGCCAGTTTTAAAACCGAAAGAAAATGTTCATCTCCTTTTACACTAAAAACCAATATCAAAGAAGTATCGGTAGAGATGGTTTGCTCCTCAGAGAAATCAAGGAGATCTGATTTGGTGATAAGCCCAACATATTTATCCTCATTAACAACCGGAAGCTGTTGAACATCGTAGTCTTCCATCAACTGCAAGGCCAGTGAAGCACTGTCGTGAAGATTCACAGTAGGGAAACCCGTGTTAACTAATTGAATTGCTAACATGCTTTTCTTTCTTATTAATTAGCAAAATCTACACCCGCTTAAGCTATTGTAATTTTTTCAAAAAATCATCCAATATCCGATTGAATTCATTTGGTACTTCCATCATCGGGGCGTGTCCACATTTATCAATAAAATGCAGTTCACTATTCGGGATCAATTTATTGAATTCCTTACCAACAAAAGGAGGAGTGATCGTATCGTTATTACCCCAGATCAACAAAGTGGGTTGTTTTATCTGACTAATCTCTTCTCCCAAATTATTTCGAATTGCGCTTTTTGCAAGCGATATAATCTTGATTACTTTAATACGGTTATTGGTAATTTCAAACACCTCATCAACCAGTTCTTTTGTTGCGGTTGCGGGATCGTAGAAAGTTACCTGCGTCTTCTTTTTGATGTATTCATAGTCTCCTCTTTTCGGATAACTATCACCCATTCCATTTTCAAAAAGTCCGCTGCTACCGGTTAAGATAAGCGACTTGATTCTCTCAGGATGCTTCAATATATGCACCAGCGCCACATGACCTCCCAAAGAGTTTCCTAACAAGTGTATGTTATGATAGTCTCTTAATTCAATAAATTTTTGAACGTGCTTTTCAAGACCACCTACGGTAGTATGAAAAATATCCAGTTCAAACAGAGGCAATAAAGGAACAATTACCTTGTACGATTTTCTGAAATACTCAACTAAATCAGCAAAATTGCTAAGTGCACCAAATAGGCCATGCAATAATAAAAGCGGTTCACCTTCGCCCTCTTCAATAAATTTGAACTTATCCAGTTCTTTTACTTCATAATCCATGTTAATATTTCTTATGCAATCGGCCTGATTATTTAAAGATACCACCTCATATTCTATTTAATACAAATAGAACAGTATTCTTTTTTAAATATGGTTTGTGCAAAATACTGATTTTAAGGTAAAACCGACCATTATCCTCTTTATCAATATCTTATAATTTTTACTTCAATGGTTTAATCCGGCAAAAAATGTAGATAATTCCTCAAATACACCTTGAAAGAAAGGGAGTACCCGGGCAAATAGTTCCATGAAACGGGGAGCTAGTGGTTGTATAAATTCATAAGTTTTAGATCCCTCCATCATGGCTGGTTTCAGGATATGCAATTTGTCTCCATAAAAAAGTAGGATGCTAAAAGTGGTTGCATATAATAATGCATATAATATGATTCCAGCTAATCTGTTGAACCATCCCAATAAGATCATTTCTAAACTGGCTTCGACTAATTTAGCTCCAAGCTTTACTAATATCATTACGCCTATCAGAACAATTATGAATGCTAAAAAGGGTAGCCAGCCAACAGCAATATGGGTGTACGATTTTAGTGTTGCTGCTACTACTGCCGACAATTTTACGGCCGCAGCCATTCCGATAATAATTCCCACAAACGAAAAAGCCGCAACAACCAATCCTTTGCGATAACCTTTTATCACTGCAAGAATCATCAGTACCAGAAAAGCTGAATCGATAAACATTTGATCAGTTTATATTAACCCAATAAACTCTTAACTGCAGCAGATATTGCCTTTCCCTCTGCTTTTCCGGATAATTGTTTTGATGCCACGCCCATTACTTTACCCATATCCTGCGGACCACTTGCACCAACAGATGCGATGATTGCTTTCAATGCTTCCTCCAACTCTTCGGCAGTCATTTGCTTGGGTAGAAATTTTTCGATCACTGCAATTTCTTCCGACTCTTTTTGAGCAAGGTCGGGGCGGTTTTGGGTTTGATATATTTCTAAGGAATCCTTGCGCGACTTTACCAGTTTTTGAAGAATTTTAATTTCACCTTCTTCCGTTACTTGTCCGTTCGCTCCCGGTTCTGTTTTCGCTTTGATGATCTCGGCCTTAATAGCTCTTAAGCCCCTGAGAAGCGCTTCATTCTTGGCTTTCATGGCATCCTTCATTTCGCTCATTACCTGTAATTCTAAACTCATTTTATTTATTTTAAAGGTTCTCTTTTAATTGACTTTCTCTGAATTTTTTATAAAAATCTTTCGCGTTCTGTTTCAGTTGATCTACCAGTTGATGATTCTGAGTGGCACGCATAAAACTATCGGCCATACCCATATAAGTTTGATAATAAAAATCGGCCATTTCATCGATCATCATGTCTTTGGTCCAAAGATCAATTCTCAGTGCCGCTTTTTCCTGTGCATCCCAAAATGCCACCATCATTGATTTTGCCGGTTGCATCATTTCTGCTGTACTATCAGTGGCCGACCAGTTTATTTGATCGGGTATTTTATTCTCGTCGAGATGGATGTCTACCAGTATGGTTGATTTACTCATAATTACTCATTTGTATAAAAAAGAGCAACAAAAGTACGTTTTATTGACTGATGATTATTTTTTGGCTGTTCTGAGGATCTGATTCCAGAGTTGATCTGCAGTTTTGTTCCAGTTAAATGATGCCGCCCTTAATTTTCCTGCTTCAATCATTTTATTGCGGGCCGATTCATCTTTATATATTAAAAGCATTTGATTGGCGATGCTATCCGGATCGTTGGGGTTGGCAAATATTGCTGCATCGCCTGCGGTTTCTGGCATGCTGCTCCCATTGCTGGTAATTACAGGTACCGCAGCCTGCATGGCTTCCAGTATGGGTAGTCCGAATCCTTCAAAATAAGAAGGATAAACCAATGCATAAGCCGAGCCCATTATTTTAACCAACTGCTCTTCCGAAACCCAATTGAGCATCACCACATCATCGCGATATTTATAGGTCTTCAATTTTTCCATCAGTCCTTCATACTGCCAGGCCAACCTTCCCGCAACTAATAATTTCATATTACTCCTCTGCCATTTTTTAAACAGCGAAAAAGCTTTGAGCAGATTCATTAAATTTTTTCGGGGTTGTATTCCTCCTACAAAAAGAAAGTATTCTTTGCCTTGGGAATATTCGGTTTTTATAGCCTCTTTTTCTTCCCATTCCATTGGCCGAAACTCAGGTCTAGCTGCACCATAAATCACAGAAATTTTAGCAGGATCAACCTGATAATATTTTAGGATATCGTTCTTCGAAAATTCAGAAACGGTAATAATATGATTCGCTTTTTTTAGAAATTTTGGCGTAAACCATTTATAATAAAGAAGCTGGTGCCATGAAATGTGTTTAGGGAAATGTTTGAACGCTAGGTCATGCACCATTAATAACTGCGGAACAGAACTGGTAAGACTACAAAAGCCATAAGGTTGTATCCAGATATCTGCTTTAATTTTTTTTACTGCTCTTGCAGCAGCAATATCGTACCAGTATTTAAAAGCAATCACATGACGTGCAGCGGGTTTAACCAAAACCGGTGTTATATTTTTTTCAAAAATAAATGCTTCATCAAAAGGCCTGTCGAATATAAAATAGAATTCGTGCTCCGGATATTTGCGGGCGATTCTGCTAAATGTTTCTTTTACAAACCAGCCATAGCCCTCGAGTTTATTTTTCTGTAAGAATATTGCGTTTACTGCAATGCGCATTTTACAAAATTAAAGTAATTGTTTATGACATCCCTTACAGTTTCTTTTTTTGACTTTTGACTTTTGACTTTTGACTTTTGACTTTTGACTTTTGACTTTTGACTCACTAGGTTGTTTCTATGGCACGCGGATGACGCGGATGAAGCAGATCTGCGCGGATTTTATTCAACTAAGATTAACACCAAAATATATCCCCTCCTGTTCGCGTGCTCGGGACAGGAGGGGATACTTTTATTTTTTATTCTTCCTCAATTTTGAATTTTGAATTTTGAATTTTGATTTTCCACCTCGTATTCATAAAACCCCTTCCCCGTCTTCCTTCCTAACTCAGCCTTTAAAACCTTTTGTTCCTGCAAAGCAGAAGGCATTAACCTTTTTGGTTTTCCCAGATCCTCCCATACAATTTTGCTGACATTATAATTGATGTCGATCCCGATTAGATCCATCAATTTAAAGGGGCCCATTTTAAAACCAATCGATTCCATCACCTGATCGATTGTTTCAAAGTCTGTTAAACCATTTTCAAGTAGGAACAACGACTCCAGATAGTATTGTCTAGCAACTCTGTTTACAATAAATCCGGGTGAGTCTTTACAAACCACGGCGGTCTTTCCCATTTTCTTGCACACTTCCATCAGTACTTTGATGACCATTTCGTTGGTTTGCTCTCCACTTATCAATTCTACTAACTTCATTACCGGTGCTGGATTAAAAAAATGCATTCCAGCAAAACGAAAGGGGTCGTCTAATTTTTGGGCAATCTTGTTGATTGATATGGAGGAAGTATTCGTAGTGAATATGGTATTAATGGGATTGATCTCGGCTAATTGTTGAAAGAGCTCAACTTTTGCAGATAGTTTTTCGATAATGGCTTCAATGATCAGGTCGGCGCGGCAATCCTGTATATTCGATGTAAAAGAAATGCGTTGCTGAAAAGCCTGCTTGTCGGAAGCAGCTACTTTATTCTTTAGAACCAGAGTCTCCCAACTTTGCTCGATACTGTTTTTGCATTTATCAATAATGGCATCATTCAGGTCGAACAAAATGGTTTTATACCCTGCTTGAGCCGACATTTGTGCAATACCGCCACCCATTGTGCCGGCACCGCAAACGCAAATGGTTTTGATCTGGTGCATAATGATACAAATGTAATCATGCAGCCCTGATATTTCGATGTATCTCGATTTGTAATACTTTCCCCGATTTAGTCTATCCCCAGATAATCGCATCTTTTCCACCAAACCGCATACCCGCTATAATTGGCAATTACTTGTACTACTTTTATGCAATGGCAGGTCAGTTGCAACAGTTGGACTTATTTGGTTTTCCCATAGAACCCGCACAAAGCAAACCTAAGAAAGAAAAAAAGGTGAGCCCTGTGTCTATTGAACCCGTTCCCGCAATGGTGTCGGAGCCAGCACCCACAGTTGTTTATTCGAACGAAAATATTGCAGTAAGAATTAAAAAAACAAAAGAGCCTGTTCGGGAGACTAAAGTCATAGAATCAAAAAAGCCAAACAAGCGAGGAAGGAAATCCTTTCGTGATATGGATAATGAAGTGGACCTGATAGACATTCCTGACGATGCCGTGTTAAATCAGAAATTATATTATAGCATTAGTGAGGTTGCCGGATGGTTTAAAGTAAATACTTCCTTATTGCGTTATTGGGAAAATGAATTCGATATCCTGCAGCCAAGAAAAACCAGGAAGGGCGACCGCCTTTTTCGTGTGGAAGATGTAAAGAATCTACAACTGATTTATTTTCTTTTACGTCAGCGAAAATTTTCGATCGAAGGAGCTAAGAATTATTTAAAGAACAATAAAGCGCAGGCCGATATGCAGGCGCAATTGGTTCAATCTTTAACAAAATTCAAATCTTTTCTTTTGGAATTGAGAGCGAACTTAGTAGTTCAATAGGTTTCAAAGTTTTATCATTTCTTATGCGCACATTTTTTCTTGCAATCTTTAGCATCATTCTTTTTTCATCTTGTGGCAGTAGTAAATTATCTGTCGGTAAAGATTATATCATTATACCCGACGATCGCAGCAAAATATTAAGTGGAAAAATCAATCGTTCCCTTATTGAGAACGATACCAGTTTTGCGTGGTTCAAGAAAAACATACAATACGGAGAAGCAGACGCATCGGCGGTTGCGGCCATTCAAAAAAATGCTCAGAAATTTAATCTGGTAGTAGTTACAGGCACATGGTGCCAGGATAGCTGGAATTTATTGCCAAAGTTTTACAGACTATTAGCCGCCGCCGGGTATCCGGAATCGAAACTGCTGTTAATTGGTGTTGACAGAAAAAAACTTGCTTACAAGAATTTACAAACGCCGTATCACATATTAAATACACCCACTTTTATTGTCATGCAAAATGGAAAAGAAATGGGCCGCGTTGTTGAGTATGGCAAAACGGGATATATGGAAAAAGAGTTGGGAGAAATTATCGCCGGATTATAAAATCAACCATTTGCATGTTTCGCCAAAACAACTTCTACATTGCTTGCAGCAAATTCTATTTCGGTTTGTTCCATCATATCAATCACAGATAGATTTATTTTTTCGCGCAGCATAATAAACTCTTCCAGATTCTGGGTCATGCCGGCAAAATAATCGATCGATATAATATGGGCATTCTTTCCCGTTTCGGAGAGCGCTACCATAAAATTTTCCACTTCATGTTGTGCAGCCAAAAATGTTCTGGCAGATTGAATCAGATCCTGAATTTGTTTGCCCGAAGTTTTTAAACTGATTTCTAATTTCAATTCCCCTTTACGTTGCAAACGCAGACTCACATTGTCAATGATCGTATCAACCATTTGTTTATTCGGAACTGTGATGAGGGTTTTTTCCAGTGTCCTAATGCGCGTACTTCGCAATCCGATCTTTTCTATATATCCCGAAAAATTATTGCCCTTTACCAAATCTCCTGTTGCGAAAGGCTTGTCGAAAAAAATAATAAAAGAAGCAATCAGGTTCTCCATGCTTTCTCTTGTAGCTAAAGCAATTGCAGCACCTACGATACTGAGGCCGGTTAAGAGATTGCTCACATCTTTATTAAAGGAAAAACGAAAAATGAGTAGTACCCCAATGATCACCAGGATTACTTTAAAAAAGTCTTTGAAAAAAACAATTAACTGGTTGTCGGTTTGATCGGATGTGAGGTTTGCTTTTTCTTCGAGCATTAAAGCAATAAAGTCGATAACCCTAATACAAAGCCAAATGAATATTACTATTAAAGTACCATTGCCTACCGAATCGAGTAATTGTTTGACAGTAATATGGTAGATTCTAAAATCGAGGGCTTGGGGAAACCTTAGCTCATCGATCGCTATCAACGAAACCAGAAGTACCAGAAAAACATCAAGGGGTTGAACAACCAATTCGAGGAATGCTTTTCTTCGAAAATTATTGCTGTTCTGACCTACCATTTTGTAAAGCAGGTTTGCAAAATATTTCGATATCAAACGCTTACACACAATCGCAAGAACAATCGAACCAAAAACCAACAAGTACGAACCGATGGTATTGTTTAAAAAGTACTGTTGTAATATCTTTTCCATTGATCAGTTTGGGATTTTGTATTTAGTCTTTCCAGTGCAACAACTGCAGGTCATTTCCATCAAAGCATGCATAAGTGAAATTGCGTATCCAGTCGCCCAGATTGATGTACCTGCACCGATCACCGAGTGGATAATCGATGGGATAATGTCTGTGCCCAAAAATAAAATAGTTGATCTCGTTATTTTGTTTGAAATATTCTTTTGCGTAAACAATAAGCCATTCGTTTTCGGCCCCTAAAAAAAGCGCATCAGAGTCTCCCGTTTTCTCTCTACTTTTTCTGCTCAGGTAATTTGCCAGTCCAATACCAAGATTGGGGTGCAATATTCCAAAGAGCCACTGACAAAAGGGGTTACGAAATATTTTTTTAATAAACTTAAAGCCATGATCTCCGGGCCCTAGTCCATCGCCATGACCAATATAAAACTGTTGCCCTTCCCATTTAAAAATTCTTGGTTCAAAATAAACAGGAGTGTTGAATTCCTGCATAAAATAATCCTTCATCCACATATCATGATTGCCTACAAACACGTGTAATTGAATGCCGCTATCGGCCAGTTCTGCAAGCTTCCCCAACAAACGCGTATAACCCCTTGGCACTACCGTTTTATACTCGAACCAAAAATCAAAAATGTCGCCAACAATAAATACTTCCGCCGCATCTTTTTTAATGGAATCAAGAAATGCCACCACTTTTTTTTCGCGCAGCAAACTATCTAAATGATTGGGTGCGCCAAGATGAAAATCTGAAAGGAAGTATATTTTTTTTCCGGCTTTGAGCTCCATGCTATCCTTTTTTTTGCTGATGATACAGATACTCCAGCATGTCGCCGGATGCAACAATGGGCTGATCGGTGATCTGACAATTGTACCAATATATCCAGGCCGTTGTATTTCCTACTGGAGTAATTACTTCAACAAGTGCTCTTCGATAAAGCATCCCCCCATCTTCCGGATCGGAATGAATTCCCTCATATGCATCCAACTGTTCCAATGCCCAATATAATTCTTCTTCGTTTTTGATATGGTATAGTTCACCGATTAGGAAGGCTTCATCGTTTGTGGGTATCGCTGCGGGATAGGTTCCCATATCGTAAAGTCGCCCCCTTACTTTTGCGTCGGATTCAAACAGAAAATACCTGCTGATATATTCAAAAGCGGGCGCCTGAAAACCTTTTCTAAGCGATCCGTAAACAAATATTCGGGAAACAGTTTGTTGCATATTCTTATAAAGATACAAGCTATCTTTTATTGCCTGTCGAGCAGGAAACAAAAAACTTCTTTGGGTCCGTGCACTCCTACTACCAATGTTTTTTCGATATCTGCGGTGCGACTGGGCCCCGATGCCAGTGTAATTAATGAAGGAAGGTTGAGGCGATATTTGTCCAATAAACTATTTAAGCTATCTGCAACATCGTATACTAACTGATCGGTATATGCGATACAAATATGTATGGGGGCGTAAACGCTTACGGTTCTTCCGCTGGCTTGACCGCTGCTCAATAACATACTGCCAGTACGTGCCACCAATTGTTCGCAATAAGTAATACTGGCTTCGCAAGTTGCAAGGTCTGTTGAATTAATATTTTGAAGACCTTTTCCTGCCAGCATATTTTTCAATGCTTCTTCGCAACAAAAAATTTTCGTCCATTTTCTTTGTGTGGCGAGTGTCTGCAATTGTTCAACCAATTCTGTTTCGTTTGCACAATAAGAAAACCGCCCCTGAAGTTTGGTGAAGTTCTCAGCAAATTCTATTTCCAGTTCTTGTGAAGAGGGTTGGTACAGCGTACTAGCATCTCCTACACTTGCAGAAAAGGGAACAGGCACTGGTTTTTTCAGTGCCTGTTGAATCCTTTTTAAAATATTTTCTTTAGAAGTATTTGACATATCCCATCATTTTATGGTTGTATGGCAGTAGGTTGTTCATTATTATCTGCCGAAGCAATCGGAATTATCGGTAATTCGGTTGGAACAGGAGGTATTGTTACTTCCAGTATTTTCTTTTCTTCAAAAGGTCTTTTTCCAATTAGTTCCTCTACATCCGATTTATGCAGCACTTCTTTGTCTAATAATTCTTTCGCCAGCTTCTCTACTTCCGCACGTTTTTCGCGCAGCAGTTCAAGTGTTCTGATATATGCGTTGGCAACAAGTTTACGAACTTCTTCATCAATCATTTTTCCTGTTTCCTCGCTAAAAGGTTTGGTAAAAGTGCTTTCTTGCGAAGGATCATAAAAACTAATATTACCGATCTTATCGTTCATACCATAAGTGGTAATCATCGAATAAGCCATCTTGGTAATCTGTTGTAAATCGTTTGCTGCACCGGTAGAAATTCTGCCGAAGAAAATTTCTTCTGCTGCCCTTCCACCAAGTGTCATACACAATTGATCAATTAGTTGCTCTGTTGTGTAAAGGTATTGTTCTTTAGGAGTGTATTGCGCGTAACCCAATGCAGCCGTACCTCTTGGAACGATGGTAACTTTTAATAAAGGGTAAGCGTGTTCCAGAAACCAACCACATATAGCGTGTCCGGCTTCGTGGTAAGCAATTACTTCTTTTTCATCGGGAGAAATAATTTTATTCTTTTTCTCCAAACCACCAATCACTCTGTCGATAGCATCCTGAAAATCGCTCATGTCAACAGCCAGTTTATCTTTTCTGGCAGCTATCAAAGCCGCCTCGTTACAAACATTTGCAATATCTGCTCCTGCAAAACCAGGTGTTTGCTCGGCCAGTTTATGTACATCCAGTGTTTCAGATACTTTGATTGCACCTAAGTGAACTTTAAAAATGGCTTCACGACCAACTACATCCGGACGATCAATAGAGATCTGACGATCAAAACGACCGGGCCTCAACAATGCAGAATCCAATACATCGGGGCGGTTTGTAGCAGCAAGAATGATAATGCCGGTATCACCACCAAAACCATCCATTTCCACTAATAACTGGTTCAGTGTATTTTCTCTTTCATCGTTACTCATCATGGCATTTCTACCACGTGCACGACCTATTGCATCGATCTCATCAATGAATATAATACAAGGTGCTTTTTCGCGGGCTTGCTTAAACAGGTCACGCACACGGCTGGCACCCACTCCTACAAACATTTCCACAAAATCGCTACCACTTAAACTAAAGAAAGGAACCTGCGCTTCTCCCGCCATAGCTTTTGCCAATAAGGTTTTGCCGGTACCGGGAGGCCCGATCAGTAAAGCACCTTTTGGAATTTTACCACCCAGTGAAGTATATTTTTTGGGGCTTTTGAGGAAGTCAACAATTTCCATCACTTCCACTTTTGCTTCATCCAATCCGGCCACATCTGAAAATGTAATATTTACTTTAGCGCCTTTATCGAATAAGGTAGCTTTTGATTTTCCAATATTGAAAATACCACCCGGACCACCTCCGCCCGAAGGTCCGCCCATTTTGCGCATCAGCAATACCCATGCAGCAATAATGATCAGAAGCGAAAGAATTGTATTAGCTACCGGGCCGAACCACTCACCTTCATCGTTGGTGTTTTCAGGCACTTCAGCCATATTATTGGTTCTATAGAATTCCTTTAACCCATCATTAAAACTCTTCCAATCGGTTACTTTAAATTCAAAAAGAGGAACTCCTTTTACCTTGTCCTTCGATAAAGTTCCTTTGAATTTTGAGATATAAAATTCTTTACCAATACTATCGGGCTTGATGTAAACACGTACCAATTCCTTATTCCGCACCAGGTCTAGTCTCTCAACATCTCCCTTTGCAAGCATTTGTTGTTTGAATTCCTGCTCACTGATCCGACTCAGGTCGGGCGACATTTTCCAGAAATTTGCTGAAAGGAGCACAATACCGATAACGCCATAAATCCAATATATGCTGAATTTAGGGCCTTTTCGGGGCGCGTCTCCTTTATCGTTCTGAATGTTGAATTTGGGCGATTTATTTTCCTGTGACATATCTGTATCCTCTATATATAAATAATAATGCTATCAATAAAAATCCAAAAGATCTATTAAGCTGTCGGGTCGTCGTGCATGAGCGACGAAGCATCGCACCACATTTCTTCCAGCTTATAAAATTTTCTTGCATCGGGCTGCATCACATGAACTACTACGGTAACATAATCGATCAAAGCCCACTGTGCCGTGCTTCTTCCTTCGTGCTTGTATGGCATTTCCAAACAAGTTTTTTGAACCTGCTCTTCCACATAATCACAAATTGCTTTTACCTGTGTTGTTGAAGAAGCTTGTGCAACAATAAAAAAGTCTGCCGCAGCTTCCGGAATCTTACGAAGATCCAGACTCACAATATTCTCACCCTTCTTGTCCTGAATGGCTTTAATAATTGCTTTAAAAATTTTGGAGTTCCGGTTAATGCGGGTACCGTTAGATGCAGGTCGGTTATTCAAAAGCGAAAGCGTTGCCAATAAATTTAGAAATTTAATTGTGATTATTTAGAAGACATGTAAACTTTTTAAGTTGCATGTTTTTTTATGCTTTAAGCTGTGGTACAGGTCTTCAATGCTAACTTTGTCAAAAATAGTAATTCTTTGTTACCAATAAATGCTAAAACTCCTATCGGAGAACCATTTTTCGAATTATATGAAGTTGATAGTACCAACATCTATGCCATTGACAAGGTTCAGGCTAATTTGGCTGCTCATGGTGCGGCATTCTTTGCGAATAGCCAGTTCGCCGGTAAGGGACAACGGGGGAAAATTTGGAATTCAGAGTCCGGCTCCAATATCATTTTATCGGTTGTAATAGACCCATCCAGCCTTTTAATCAACCAACAATTTGCAATTAGTGCAATGGCCTCTTTAGCGGTGTATGATTTTTTTGTGGAGATGGCCGGAGAAGAAACTAAAATTAAATGGCCTAACGATTTGTATTGGCGTGACAGAAAGGCAGGGGGCATTTTAATATATAGCCATATTCAGGGCAAGAAATGGCAGTACGCAATTCTGGGAATCGGCATCAATATCAATCAAACCAATTTCTCGGACCTGACCAACCAACCTGTTTCCTTAAAACAAATAACAGGCAAATCCTACCAGCCCGTGGAATTGGCAAAGCAATTATGCGTTTGTTTAGAACAGCGTTTTAAAGAAATGGAAAATGGAGGAATAGATGCTCAGTTGAAGGAGTACAATCAACATTTATACAAAAGAGGTGAAGAGGTAAGATTTAAAAAAGAAAATATTGCTTTCAGCGCTACTGTGCAATCGGTGAATGGGCACGGAGAGCTGGTTTTAAAGAATGGATTGGAAGATCATTTTGGATTTGGCGAACTCAACTGGCTGATTTCATAACTTTTCAGTTCCACGGGTTTGAACGTAATTTGCAAAGAATTAATTAAAAATATGTCTGAGTTTCGGTTAACTAAATTTTCGCACGGAGGTGGGTGTGGATGTAAAATCGCCCCTTCGGTTTTGAGTAATATTTTACAATCGGGTTTCGCAGCTCCGGAGAATAAACAGTTGTTAGTAGGTAATGCAAGTAATGATGATGCGGCTGCATATGATCTTGGAAACGGAACAGCATTGATCAGCACCACCGATTTCTTCATGCCCATTGTAGATGACGCATTTTCTTTCGGTAAAATTGCTTCAGCCAATGCCATCAGCGATGTTTATGCCATGGGCGGTAAACCCATTTTGGCAATTGCCATACTTGGATGGCCCGTGGAAAAATTACCCGCCGAATTAGCCCAACAGGTATTAGAAGGAGCCCGCAACATTTGTATGGAAGCTGGAATTCCACTTGCAGGCGGACATAGTATCGACAGCCCCGAGCCCATTTTTGGATTAGCCGTAAGCGGTCTGGTAGATATTAAAAATCTAAAAAGAAATAATACCGCTAAAGAAGGCGATCTGCTTTTTATTACCAAGCCAATTGGCGTTGGTATTCTTGCCACTGCTCAAAAAAGAGAAAAAATCAGTGATGAACATTTAACCCAATTGATTAAACAATTAACCACTTTAAATAAGGCGGGAGAGGCGTTGGGAAAAATTTCTGGAGTGAATGCAATGACCGATGTAACAGGTTTCGGACTTATCGGACACCTGATCGAAATGGCCGAAGGAAGCGGATTAAGCGCAGAGATCAGTTATGCCTCAATTCCTTTTTTGGAGTCTGCTAAAATATATCAGCAACAAAAAATTGGACCCGATGCAACTTTCCGGAACTGGAATAGTTATAGCGCAAAAGTTGGTTTCGGTGCCGGTGTAAATGTAACGGAAGCATTTCATTTACTTCCCGATCCACAAACAAACGGAGGACTACTCATTGCAGTTGCGCCAGATTCGATAAATGAAGTGATTGACGTTTTTGAATCATTTGGCTTGGAAGCTTTTGCTCAACCAATTGGTAAATTGCAAGCCAAGACTGAGAAAATAGTTCAGGTGATATAGCATTTAAAAAACCATATTCCCTTTATTCTTGATCTGCTCATTGGTTAATTCAACTACCAGTTGAACACCACTGACGCTATTGATAGTTTGTTTGATCCAATTACACTTTTCTTCGTCTACAAAGTCGCCCTTCATCAACCACAAAAAATCCATGTGGCGGAATTCGGGTAACAGGTATTCTCCGTCGAATTGGTTGTGATACACATAATGACTCAAAAAACTATTGGGTTCCGATGACTCATAAACAGAAAAGAAATAACTCCTTTCTTTTTTTCGCAAATGAATCTCAATATCGTTATTGAGTCTGAAATGATATCCCAATAAATTATTCATATGCCAGCAAAACTGATAGCTCTTTAAAGGGGCTGTAATGCCCAGCAGTCTTGTATCTTCGAAGAAATCTTCATTCAATTCTTCTACATTCAAACGAAGCTTCGACATAAGATTATTGATTAAAATTGAATCTCAAATATTTTTTCTTCCTTGCCCCTGAGTATGCGCAATTTTGTTTTGTCGCCCTTATCAAATTTTCCAAGCGAAACCATATAACTCTGCACATCCACAAATTTATAATCGCCCAACTGAAGCAAAATGTCGCCCGCCTGCAAGCCAATCCTGTCGGCCAGTTTACCCGGACTAACCCCATCAATTCTTAAACCGGTTCCACTAAATCCATAATCTGGAATGACGCCTAAGCTCACTTTAAATTTGGAGCTTTTGCCAGTTTGCGAATCGCGTGTTTTAGTAAATACCAGTTTCCCCTTATCATCGTTTGCAAGTATCAACTGATAAATATAATTCACAATATTTTTTTCTCCGTCGTAGTTGATTTTATCCCAATCGTCTGTTGCTTTATGATAATCCGGATGGCTGCCTGTAAAGAAAAATAATACAGGCATATTTTTTCGATAGAAGCTTGCATGATCGCTCGGGCCAGCGCCTGAACTATCAAACTTTACTATCAACTGCTGATTGCTAAACGAAGAAAAATAACTACCCCATGTGGGCGATGTTCCATAACCACCAATGGTTAGTTTGTGCGAGCTGTCGTATCGTCCAACCATATCCATATTCAACATATAATTAGCAGTAATGGAAACAGTAGGACTATCGAGCCAGAATTTACTGCCGAATAAACCCAGTTCTTCCGCAGAAAAGTGGATGATTAGATAATTATTATTTTTTGGAGGTGATTTTTTGAGCATCTTGGTCAACTCTATCAAAGCCGCAGTACCACTGGCATTATCGTCTGCCCCATTGTGTACGATATGTCCTGTATCCAATGCATTATTGTCTTCGCCATATCCCAGATGATCGTAGTGCGCTCCCAATATTACAGTTGTTGCCGCACGATTATCGATAAAACCAACCACATTACTGGCAACCCTTTTTTTCTCAACAATCTCAACTTTCAATGCCAGATCCAAGCTGGCAGCATTATCAAAAAAATAGTGCTGATAACCCGATTTGGTAATATACACTACCGGAATCGCAACGGCTTTTGCAGTATCTCGTTTATTGAATTGTACATTATCGGTAATCGCAGAACTATTATAAATAAATAATGCGGTAGCTCCCTTACCGGCATCCAATACTGCTTCTTTTTTGATGCTTTCATCAATGTCAAAATGAGGATTGGTTTTATTTTCTTCCAGCAATTCCTTCAGGTCTTTGAACCAGGGCTGTCCATATTCGTTCAAAGCCATGGCAGGATTTCCTTTCACCAACTTTTGAGCGCTATACGTTAGGGGGAAATATTCTTTGTTTTGAATGAGCGAATGACCATTAATGACAAGGCTGTTTGCCGGAGTTATTTGTTTTCCCTCATTAATTTCAAATTCCTGAACAAACCCATTTGTACCTTTTGGCGATAATCCAATCTGCTGATATTGTTGCACAATATATTGCAGTGCAAGTTGCTCTCCCTTGGTTCCGGCTCTTCTACCTTCCAGCTTATCATCGGCCAGATATTGTACATGTGTTTTTAGATTCGCTACCAATTCAAGGTTTGCTTTTTCTTCGGCCAATCTTTTTTTTCTCTTACTTTGTGCATGAGTAACGTTTGCAAACAACAACACTACGATCAGTAGCTTTTTCATATTAATCACAATTTATATTCACAAAAATAGCCGATTTAAGCATCCATACGAATTCACTACAGCACTGTTTTATGATCGGTGAGATTCTGTTCCCAAACTCGTAACAACCTACTGTCTTTAGCCAGTACTTTTGCGTTCAATTTTAAATTTGTCAAATAACGATTTACATATTGCGTTAGTGGGTAACCCCAATAGTGGAAAAACTTCGCTCTTCAATGCATTGACAGGCTTGAATCAGAAAGTTGGAAATTTTCCGGGTGTTACTGTTGACAAAAAAACGGGTACAGTTGATTTGGGTAATGGCAAGCAAACAAAGCTGATTGACTTGCCGGGCACTTATAGTTTATACCCACGAAGAGCAGACGAATGGGTAGCTTATAAAGTTTTAATGGGGGCCGACCCCGATATAAAAGCCGATCTGGTATTGCTGGTAGCTGATGCAAGTAATCTGAAGCGAAATCTGCTTTTTTGCAGTCAGATTATCGACCTGAAGATTCCCGTTGTGGTTGCACTCACGATGAACGATCTGGCGGAAAAAAAGGGAATTATTATCGACACCAAAGGATTGGAGATTGAATTGGGTGTACCCGTAGTATTGATCAATCCCCGAAAAAACAAAGGGTTAGCAGAACTGAAAACGGTGTTGTCGAAATATACCCATACTGTTTTGGGGAATACCAATTCCGACTTTATAGAGAATAAGAAAATGGCGCCTGCTGCCATTCAGCAAGTGCAAAAACATTTTCCCGCATTGAGTGATTATGCTTCGATTCACTATCTTATCAATCACGAAAATTTTCCCTTAGACGATCAAATGCAGGATACGATTGAGCAAATCGAGATCGACAATCAGTTTAATCCTACCAAAACGCAGGCTGATGAAATAGTGCAGCGCTATGGACGTATCAGACAGATCATGCAAAATCAGGTGGAAGAACCCGATCCTTTAGAACAAAAACATTTCTCAGATAAACTCGATGATATTCTCTTGCACAAAGTATGGGGGCACCTGATATTATTTGCCGTTCTCTTTCTTTTGTTCCAGAGTGTTTTTTGGTTAGCACAATTTCCAATGGACGGAATTGATTGGTGTTTTAAAGAAATAAGTTTCTGGTTGAACCATCACCTACCCGAGGTTTGGTGGAGTAATCTTTTGGTGAATGGTTTTGTAGCCGGCATGAGTGGGCTTTTAAAATTTGTACCACAGATCATGATCCTTTTCGGAATTATTACCATTCTCGAAGATACAGGCTACATGGCGAGGATCAGTTTCCTGAGCGATAGGTTGATGCGCAAAGTAGGATTGAATGGCAAAAGCGTAATGCCCATGATCAGTGGTTTTGCATGCGCAGTGCCGGCCATCATGAGTGCGCGGAATATCGAAAATAAAAAGGAAAGATTGTTGACCATATTGGTAACACCATTAATGAGTTGCAGTGCCCGTTTACCAGTGTACACCATTTTAATTTCGCTCGTAGTTACCAATAAATATTATTTTGGATTCCTTAGCCTGCAGGGTCTTGTGATGATGGGCTTATACCTACTGGGAGTAGTAATGGCATTGATTGTTAGCTATGTGCTGAAGTGGGTGGTTAAAATTCAGGAGAAGAGTTTTTTTATTTTGGAGCTGCCGATTTATCGCTCACCTAGATGGACAAATGTGGGCATCACCATGATTGAAAAAGCAAAGATTTTTGTGATTGATGCAGGAAAGATCATCATGATCATCAGCATGCTGTTATGGTTCCTGAGCTCTTATGGTCCGGGTAACAGAATTGAAAATGTAAAAGCAAAATATGCTGTTTTGATTCAACAGAATCCTGCTGCAAAACAAATCTTGACCAAACAACTTTCTTCCGAGAAATTACAAAATTCTTATGCCGGCATTTTAGGCAAAGCAATTGAGCCGGCAATAAGACCCTTGGGATACGATTGGAAAATTGGCATTGCACTTATTACTTCAATTGCAGCCAGAGAAGTTTTTGTAGGCACCATGGCAACCTTATATAGTGTGGAAGAAAATGATGATACCTCATTGCAACAAAAACTTCAGTCAGCAAAACACGAAGATGGCACTAAAGTATATACGTTGCCTGCAGCATTTTCGCTAATGATATTTTATGTACTTGCCATGCAATGCATGAGTACACTTGCTGTAGTAAAAAGAGAAACCAAATCATGGAAATGGCCGATATTCCAATTCCTCTACATGACAGGACTAGCCTACCTCATGAGTTTGTTGGTGTATCAAATATTTCGATAATTTTTTTGAGATTTTTTTGCGGGCCGAATAAATCAAATCTTTGCCGCTATTAAGTTTTTGAATTGGGGAAATGCATATACACTGTGGTTCCTTTACCCATCTCGCTTTCCACAGTAATAGTTCCTCCAAGCATCTCCACAAAATCTTTGGTGAGTACCAAACCAAGGCCACTGCCTTTTTCGTTCAGCGTTCCCGCCGAACTTTCGTTTTTCTGACCAGTAAGAATTTCACTACATGTTAATGCATCCATGCCTACCCCATTATCGCTTACAGAAAGCATAATATTTTGTTCCTTGGTAGAAGCACAAATTGTAATCACTCCTTCGTTTGTAAATTTATTTGCGTTGCTAATCAGGTTGCGTAAAATAAAACTTAAAGCATTAATTTCTGAATTAATAAACAGGTCATCATCCACAAGATTCACGAGCATATTTGATTTCAGAGAAGCCATAACATCAAAGCTCTTGTACATATTACTTACCAGTGTATACAGATGTGTTTTTTCGGTTTCGAATCCCCTGCCCTTCATTTGCATCGAGCCCCAGTCAACAAGATTGTTCAACAACTCAACAGTACCATCAATTTGCTTTGCGGCCATTTGCATCAATGCGGCTGAATCCTGTTTGCTCAATAATTTTTTCCCACTCAGCTCAATGATCGATTTAACAGCACCCACAGGATTGCGTACATCGTGCGCAATAATTGAGAGGATTCTGTTTTGTAAACTCATTTGCTGCTCCAGCTTTATCCGTTGTTGTTGAATTTGTTTATTCAACATTTTTTGTTCTAACAATTTCAATACCTGTTTGGCCAGTGTTTGCAGAAAAAAAATCTGTTCCTTCTTTAATTCGCCGGGCTGATCATCCATTACTACCAATGCCCCTACTGCATACCCGTTTTTGTTGACCAGCCTGATGCCCGCAACAAATCGGATATTGGGCTTACCAGTTACCAACGGATTATCAGAAAATCTTTCATCCTGTTCTGTATCTGACACTTGAAAGAAAAGGTTTTCGGCGCTAAGAAAATGTGCCGCAAAAGAAAAGTTTCTGGGATATGAATTGGCGCTAATACCGGTCTTTGCTTTAAACCATTCTCTGTTTGTATCAACCAAAGAAATTACAGCAATCGATGCCTTGGTAATGCTTGCTGCCAGAAGTACTATATCGTTGAATTCATCTTCTTCATCTGTATCCAGAATTTCATAGCTGTGAAGTTCCTTTAATCTTAATGGATCGTTAAGAGGAATAAGAGGAGGCGCAGTAAAAAGATTAATCTGAGCTAGGGGCTCTTTCCTTTTTTGCATAAAAGCTACCAATTGATACGACAATAACGAAAAATTTGTTTAAATAGTATTTATCATCACCGATATTCAATGATTTATTAGTAAAATAAATCAAAAGCCCCGGTATCAATTCAAGTAAGATCAGCTTGCAAGCGTCTTTTTTGTTTACAATTTATTAATACAATTTATACCCATTATCCTATAAGGCATAATAGTTTTGGCCCATCTAAACTTCTTCATGAGGCTAAAAGGCGCAATATTACTTTTACTTATTTTTTTTCGAGTTATAATCATACCCATCTGGTTTTGCTCAAACGCGTCTGGCATCACAAATAAAGCTAAGGTTTTTGAGCAAATTAGGCAACACAAGCGTAGATCTTCATACTCTGATGAAATGGCTTCAGGAGATCAAGTAGGTTTCGTTTCTGAATGTTGTAATTTAGCTCAATCAGAAAATGAATTGCAGGTTACTATTATTTGCCCGCAAAAGTCTTATTCACGTCCAATCATTTTTCTACTTTATAACTACAGGCGCTTTCTTTATTCTTATCAATACCTTTTTCTAAAAAACAGAATATTAAGAATATGATTTTGGGGTACTGTTATACTTATGCTTGATTTATACTCAAGTTGGATTGACTTTCATTACTATTTACCCCAAAAAATTATTTATGAGAAATACTTATAAACCATTATTGGTTTGTTTCTTTACTATTTTCTTACTACCATTTAGTGGTTTTTCACAGCAAACAGTAATTATCACTGGTAAAGTGATTGACGCACAAGACAAAACTCCCATTTCAGGGGCGACTGTAACTCTAAAAAATGCTTCAAAAAGTGTCATTACAGATACAGCAGGGATATTCAAAATCAAGGCTTTCGATAATGCTGTTCTAGAAATTTACTCGATTGGTTACGGTATACTTACAGAAAAAGTTGCAGGTAAAACATCTCTGACCATTTCTCTTCAAAAAGAAATTAAATCACTTGATGAAGTGGTTGTAACCGCACTGGGGGTTAGCAAACAATCCAGAGCTCTTGGATATTCAGTTCAGTCTGTAAATACCAGTCGGCTTACACAGGTACAAGATCCGAATCTGATTAATAACCTGAACGGAAAAATTGCTGGTGCTTATATAACCAATGGTGGTGCTGGTGTTGGATCTACCTCTCGTATAGTAATAAGGGGGGAGAATTCTTTTAACGGTAGTAATCAACCATTGTTTGTAGTTGATGGTATACCAATTAATAATGAAACATTTTTTAATAATGCAGTAGAAAATTCATCTAACCAAGGTGTTTGGGCTGAAGTTGATTGGGGTAATGGGGCAGCAGAAATTAACCCGAACGATATTGCTAAGGTTACTGTTTTGAAAGGCTCAACTGCAGCCGCATTATATGGGTCTAGAGCTGCGAATGGCGCAATTGTATTAACTACTAAAAAGAGTGTCAGTGAAAAAGGGATGGAGGGTATCAGTTTCAATTCCACTACTACTTTTGAAAGTCCTTTGAAACTACCTCGTCTTCAAAATGAATATGGTGCCGGTATAAATGGTTATCCTCTTTCTGGAGCAGCAAATACCTATGCTTATGGAAATGGTGGGGGGTCAAGTGAAAACAATATCCCTAACTGGGGATTGCATTTTGATCCTAATTTACTTGTTTCACAATTTGACGGACCAGTTGGCTCAAGTGGAAATTATCAAGCTGCAGATCTGATTGCACGAGGCATTAATCCAGGACTAATAGTTACCCCAACACCATGGGTAGGTCATTCTGACCACTTCAAAAATTTTCTACAAACAGGAATGACAACTCAAAATACTGTTTCTTTTGGTGGTAATAGCTCAAATGGAAGTTATCATCTTTCTATTGGGAACATGTATAACAAAGGAATTTTGCCCGGAACAGATTTACGTCGTTATACATTTTCGCTTAGAGCTGAACACAAATTCAGCGACAAACTTACTTCTGATTTCTTTGTCAACTTTATCAATAGTAATAGCAGTAACCGACCAAATATTGGTTATGGTTCTGAGAGTGTGATGTATACTTTTTTTGGAGTATATGGAATGCCAATCAATGTTGATTTGAATTCACTGCAAAAACAATGGCAAGCTGGTCGTTATCAACAAAATCAGTTCCGTTATTGGAACAACCATGATAACCCTTATGTAACCCTAAATGATAACGTAAACAGCTTTAACAAAAACAGATTGATTGCTAATGCATCTTTGAAGTATGCATTTAATTCTCAATGGAATATTCAGGCAAGAACGGGTTCTGATATCTATACTGATAATAGAGAAGGACACCGCGCATTTACAACAGTTCGTTTCCCAAATGGTGGATTTAGAACAGATGATGTAAATTATTTTGAGAACAACACAGATATACTGTTAAACTACCGAAAGAAATCTAATCATTTATTTAATGTTAGTGTATCTGCCGGAGCAAATAGGTTTATGCAGAATATTTCTTATACAAGAGATATTAGTAACGGCTTAATAACACCAGGTTTGTATAATTTTTCAAATGCACAAACCCAATTACCTACATTATACGAAAAACTCAACAAAGTAGTTTATAGTGTATATGCATTTGCTGATTTTGATTACAAGAATTTACTTTTCTTAAATATTACTGGTCGCAATGATAAGTCAAGTACACTTCCAGCGGGCAGCAATTCTTATTTTTATCCATCAGCGGCATTAAGTGGGGTTATATCTGAAATGGTTACTCTTCCAAAAGCTATCTCTTATCTTAAAGTAAGACTTTCGGCAGCTCAAGTTGGAAGAGATGCAGACCCTTATTCTATTAATAATACTTATGTTACAAATACACCTTTTAATAATTATCCGCTTACTACTGGTAATAATGTGCTTGCAAATAACAATCTGAAACCTTCATCAACTACCACTACTGAGGCTGGTGTTGAAGTTCGATTATTCAAAAACAGAATTAGTCTGGATGCAACTGTATATCAATCAAATACCAAAGATGAAGTAGTTCAGTTACCAATTCCAGTTTCATCTGGCTATACAAATGCTTATGTAAATGGGGGAAAGATTAATAATAAAGGGATAGAATTTATTTTATCGGGTGCAGTTCTTCGTTCAAAAAATTCAAATGATCTTAACTGGGATATGAGTTTAAATTTCAGTCATAATGTAGGTAAAGTAGATGCTCTACCTGAAGGAATTAATACCTATATCTATGCTCAGGTTACTCAGTACGATCGTTATTTCAGAGCTATTCAATATGATGCAAAAGTTGGAGAAAGACTCGGAAATATGTATGGTAATGTTTTCGTAAGAGATCCTCAAGGTAACATTGTTTATAAAAATGGAGTACCTCAGTTTACCACTTCTCAAAACTCTTTACTTGGCAATTATAATCCAGACTTTATACTTGGTTGGTCAAATGATTTTTCCTACAGAAATTTCAATTTTAGCTTTCTTTGGGATTGGCATAAAGGCGGAAAGTTCTATTCTTATACTGCATTGGGTATTCTTGCCGGTGGAATGTCAATAGAAACGCTTGCTGGTCGTCAAACTGGAGTTACGGGTCAGGGTACAATGTTAGATCCAAGTGGTAAGTATGTTCCAAATAATGTGAATGTTAGCGCCGCCACATATTATAACGGGTATTATAATGCCTCCAATAATGAAGCTTTTATGTATGATGCTTCATATATTAAGCTAAGGGAATTCAAGTTGGGGTATACATTCAAGAATTTATTTTCAAAAACATCTGCTGCTAAGTTAAACCTTTCCTTTATAGCAAGGAACGTACTTGAGTTTACTAAAAACAAGGATGTAGATCCTGAAACACTTGCTTTACGCGGACAACAGATTTTACCAGGTACGGAATTTCTGAGTATCCCATCGACCAAAAGCTTTGGTTTTTCTCTTGGACTTAATTTTTAATACTATTACTTAAAATAATTTTATGAAAAAGAAAATTGTTTATTTATCCATCGTCATATCAGCTATATTATTTGGCGCCTGTTCGAAAGAATTGCAACAGGTAAATAAGAACCCCAATACATTAGAGCATCCGGATCCAACCACTTTACTTTCTAATACTATTGTGAGCATTTTTTATAGTAATGTTAGTAGCATGTGGAATCTGGGGAACGGGTATAATCAATATATGACTTTTAGCCAGTCGTACTATAATCAACCAACTAGATACCAACCTATTACCAACGAGCCTTACTGGATTCCAATGTATAGTGCTGCAAGAGATGCCAACACATTAAACGCAATTGCCCAAACACAGAATAATCCATTATTACAAGCTGCGGCGCTCACCCTTCGTTCTTATGCATTTGCTCAGTTAACAGAGCTTTGGGGTGACATTCCTTTCTTAAATGCACTGCAAGGGAATACTAGTGTTTATACTCCAAAATATGATAACCAGCAGGTCGTATACACCGATCCTCAGATGGGTATCATTGCTAGTCTTAGAAAAGCAGATAGTTTATTAAAGGCTAATCCTTCGGGATTAATTGGAGGTGATATGTTATTCAATTCAAGCACCACAGCGTGGAGACGTTTTATCAATGCACTTCGTTTGCGGTACCTGCTGCGAGTATCATCAAAAATGAATGTTTCTGCAGAGATGCAGGCGATCGTTGTAGACGGTACAATTATGCAAAGCGCAACACAAAGTGGAGTACTTGCTTTACCGCCTGTAACTCCCTATAATTTCATTAGCCTTACTGAACGCTCTGGTGACTTAGCAGTGAAATATATGAATAGCACTTTGTATAATGTTTTTGTAGCAACTGCTGATACTGTTCGAATATCTACCTACTTTGCTACACTACCGGGTACATCTTCATCTTCTTTCAGTTTTTCTAATTACGGAGGAATGCCACTTTTAGTAGATGCCACAGGAGCTCAGGCAAATCAATCGTCAAATTTTAATGCAAGCTTTATTACTGGAAGTAATAAAAATTTGATTAAAGCTAAAGTAATGACATATGCCGAACAACAATTCATTCTTGCTGAAGCAGCTCTAAAAGGATATATCACAGGCGATGCATCCACTTTTTATAATAGTGGAATACTTGGTGCTTATGCAGAAATTGGGCAAGACGCTAACAGTGCAAACGTTTATCTTAAAAATACAGCAGTCGTTTTCGACAATTCGTCTTTAGCCGCTTCGCTTAACCAAATCATTACTCAAAAATGGCTAGCAAATATCAATAATGGTTATGAAGGCTGGATTGAATTCAGACGAACAGGTTATCCTACTCTCCAAACAGGAGGTTCTGTTAATTTAAACAATGGAGTAATACCCTCACGTTTTCTTTACCCTGTTACTGAACAAACTGTAAATAGTGCCAACTATAATCAGGAGATACAGCTAATGGGTGGAAAGGATATCACTACATATAAGGCATGGTGGGAAAAATAAATTAGATAATAAGATGGTCAGAAATCTCTTGACCATCTTATTTATTATACCACTGCTATGACCAATCAAAAAATAACGGTTGTTGAATTTTATACTATTATTTATAATGCCGACCGTAGTTTTCGAAGATTGAATTCTATTATTCAAAAATACGATTACGAGATCTATCAAATTCAATTATCCGAATTTGAAAAGAGCTTTAGAATCTTATTTAACCTTGAACCCTTTGATGAAAAAAAACATAAACAAAATACCTGTATTTTCTGTAACAATAAAATAGGTGCAAAAGAAACCTGCTTTATTACAGAAGAATTTTATCAGACTCTTGTAACTCACTATACAGAAAATAATGAGTTTTTCAGAAGCGGGCAAGTAACATTTATAAAAACGAAAAAAGCTTTTCAAGTTGATAGAAACACTATATGGTTTGATAAAGGAATTATAGATCAGGATCTTAAAAAACTAAAAAGGTTTGCTGACAAATTGCAGTCATGTCTTCGTTTCGCCCGATATGATTCTATAGAATGTCATTTTTACTTTGCAAGAATTTTGAATGAACAGAATTTGATTCCCTTGATAGATACCAAAAGTTTCCGTTTATCTAACAAAGTACAACCTTTTGTTGGGCAAGACACAGCAATGATTTCAGCATTATTGAATATTGATCGAAAAATAAATGGATATACTCAATTTGCAATTGCAACTTTTGAAGAGTCCTTTCGAATTCAGAATTTACAAATTCGATTTATACACCTTATGAATTGTTTGGAAATGTGTTTTAACTATGCAAATAATGATATGCCTGCCCAAATAGTTGCCAAGTATAGTTCATTGTTGATCTCGAAAAACAAACAAGAATTCTCCTCTGTTTATTCCGAGCTACTCAATTTGTTTTGGCTAAAAAAAAGGATACTTTCAGGCGCATTAATAAATGAACAGAGTTTCACTGACGTGGAACAGTTATATGATAAAACAATTTTCATTGAAGACCTCTCCCGAAATGTAATAAAGAAATTATTATATATGAATATAAAAACTAAAGAAGAACTATACAATAAATTAGATCAGAGAAGACTACCTCACTAACAACTCTTCATGTCACAAGAAAGTAGCCCCCGACCAATTTCAGGGGCCAAAGAAATTTATACTTTATTACTAACCCCAGGCTGCCAGAATCTCTTCTGTATGATTCTTGGTATCGGGTTTGGCAATAATTTTTACAATTTTGCCGGTCTCGTCGATCAGAAAAGTTGTTCTGGTAGTGCCCATATAAGTGCGTCCCATGAATTTCTTCTCTCCCCATAAATTGTATTTGTCAACAATTTTCTTGTCTTCATCCGATACCAGCGGAAAGGGTAATGCATACTTTTCTTCAAAATTTTTATGACTTTTTACGCTGTCGGTACTGATCCCAACAACCTGAAATCCCTTTTCCAGTAAAAGACTGTAATTATCTTTCAAATTACAAGCTTGAGCTGTACATCCCGGTGTGTCATCCTTTGGATAGAAATATAATACCACTTTTTTCCCTTTGAAATCTGCCAATGAAATCGTCTTCCCATTTTGGTCGACCGCTTTGAATGCGGGCGCTTTACTTCCTTCTTTTAATACTGCCATTTTATTTTATTTAGTGTTCAATCAATATAAAAACCCCGCAAAACCAATTTTGTTGAGGGTTTCAGCTCTTATTCAAAAAATTAACTGGGCTTTTCAGTTCCTGACCTTACATTTGCACAATTTATTTTTTTGCAACTATGCCTAAAGACAATTCAATCAATTCGGTTTTAATCATTGGTTCCGGACCCATTATTATCGGTCAGGCCTGTGAATTTGATTACTCAGGCACCCAGGCTGCCCGTAGCCTACGTGAAGAAGGGATCAAAGTGATCCTAATTAACAGTAACCCTGCCACCATTATGACCGATCCGATGATGGCCGACAAGGTTTACCTGCTCCCTTTGACAGTTGAAAGTATAGAAAAAATTTTAGACGAGAACCAGATTGATGCAGTATTGCCTACAATGGGCGGACAAACGGCATTAAATCTGTGTAAGGAAGCCGACGAATTGGGTGTTTGGGAAAAATATAATTGCCGACTGATTGGGGTAGATATTGCGGCTATCGATACCGCCGAAGACCGCGAAAAATTTCGCCAATTGATGGTGAAGATTGGAATGGCCGTTGCACCAAGTAGGGTTGCAAACAGTTTTCTGGAAGGAAAAGAATTTGCCCAGGCTATTGGGTTTCCATTGGTTATTCGCCCCTCTTTTACCCTTGGGGGTACCGGTGGAGGCTTTGTTCATACAAAAGACGACTTGGATGCCGCACTAGAGAAAGGCTTAAAAGCTTCCCCCATCCACGAGGTATTGGTTGAAAAAGCTGTTTTAGGCTGGAAAGAATACGAATTGGAATTGCTGCGCGACTGTAACGATAATGTGGTAATCATTTGTACTGTTGAGAACCTCGACCCCATGGGTGTGCATACCGGCGATTCTATTACCGTTGCTCCCGCTATGACGCTGAGTGATACCGCATTTCAGGAAATGCGCAATAAAGCTATTCTGATGATGCGCTCTCTGGGTAATTTCACCGGGGGCTGTAATGTACAGTTCGCCATGAATCCCGAAAACGAAGAATTAATTGCGGTTGAGATCAATCCCCGCGTGAGTCGTTCTTCTGCCCTGGCATCGAAAGCTACCGGTTACCCTATCGCAAAAATTGCTGCTAAACTGGCCATTGGATATTCTCTGGATGAATTAAAAAATCAGATCACTAAAACCACTTCGGCCTATTTCGAACCGGCACTGGACTATGTGATCGTAAAAGTACCTCGCTGGAACTTTGATAAATTCAAGGGCGCAAACGATACCTTGGGTTTACAGATGAAAAGCGTGGGTGAAGTGATGGCCATCGGCAGAAGCTTTACCGAAGCCATTCAGAAAGCTTGTCAGAGCCTGGAAAACGAAGCACTCGGACTGGGTTATTATGGTAAAAGCCTGATGAAGAGCGAAGAGATTGTGGAATATATTAAGACCCCGAAATGGGATCGAATATTCCGCATCAAAGACGCACTGATGCAGGGTTCTACGGTTAAATCAATTGCCCATGCAACAGGTATCGACCGTTGGTTTTTGTATCAGATTCTGCAAATTTGCAATATCGAAAAAGAAATTGCTCTGTACACTTTAGATACCATCCCTACTGCATTGCTGAAAGAAGCAAAAAAGAATGGATTCAGCGACCTTCAGATTGTTCGTATTATGAATAACACCTGCACCGAAGATGAAGTGTACGAAAAAAGAAAGGCCTTGGGTATTACCCGTATATACAAGATGGTGGATACCTGTGCTGCCGAATTTGAGGCAAAAACGCCCTATTTCTATAGCAGTTTTGAGGGATAACCCTTTTAGAATAAATTAATTGCATTTTTACTCAGGCCGCTTGTTAAAAGCGGCCTTATTATTTTACTTTGCATCTCTAGCATCCTTTTTGCTTGTATACACCCATATGAATAAAACAGATTCAGGCCAGGTTTTTCAAACTAATAGCCCCTCGCGATGGCAACGTGTGAAATGGGGCGGTAGGGTTTTATTGTTTTTATTGATTTTGGTGATTGCTGTAGTCACAATCGCCATCAAAACAATGTACCTGCCCAATCTTCCAATGATACAGGGACAGGCCATGAAAGAGGTCTTGCAAGCCGAAAAATCTTCCAGTCAATTAGCTAAACGATACCAAGGCTTCCGAAAATTTATTGATAAAAGATGGGAAAAGGGCCGCGGTTGCGGACAGGCTGACAGTGTTTTAAATTTATCCAGCTCTACCCTGTTCAGCGACAGTTTGGGCATCAGAGCGGCTTTTTATGTGGCCTGGGATGCACAGTCGTTCTTCTCTCTAAGAAGAAATATTTCCAAAATGAATCTGGTAATGCCTGAGTGGTTTTTTCTGGACCCCAAGGGCGATTCGGTTTATACCAATATCGATAAGCGGGGCTTCGATGTGATCAAAGCTTCGGGAGTAAGGGTAATGCCAATGATGACCAATAATGTAAAATCGGTTTTCAGGGGCGATGTCGTTCACCGCATTATTAACGATCCGGTTAAAAAAAATAAACTCATCAACGACCTCATCAGACTGATTAAACAAAATGGTTTTGTTGGAATCAATATCGATTTTGAGGAACTGATTGAGACAAAAAACGAAGTACTTACCAACTTCCAAAAAGAACTATACACCCGATTGCACAAAGAAGGGCTATTGGTTTCGCAAGATGTCATGCCTTTTAATGAGGATTACGATTATAAGTCGCTGGGCAAGTATAACGACTACCTGTTTTTAATGGCTTACGACGAGCACAACACAGAAACCAAGCCCGGCCCGCTGAGCAGTCAGCGCTGGATTGAAGCTGCCGTGGATCAGTTGGCTAAGAAAGTGCCGCCGCACAAGATTGTATTGTGTATGGCAGCATATGGTTACGATTGGATACATGGCGGACAGGGAACAGATGTTACCTATCAGCAGGCACTTACCATTGCGAGGGAAAGCGATGGAAAAGTGTCATACAATAACGACACTTACAATCTTAGTTATAGCTATTTTGATGATGACGACAAATTACACGAAGTTCATTTTACTGATGCTGCCACCAATTTTAATACTTTAAGATTCGCAACTGAATATCCCCTGGCAGGAACTGCACTTTGGAGATTGGGTAGCGAAGACAGCAGGGTTTGGGATTTTTACAACCAGCCCATGAGCGAAAAAGCATTGGCTAAATTTAATTTTTCGGAATTCAACCGGGTAGAAGCTACAGACGACGTAGACTTTATGGGCGACGGCGAAGTATTGGACGTATTATCCACTCCAAAAGAGGGTTACATCACTCCAGAAATAGACTCCACCCTGATGTTGATCAGTGAAGAGCGTTACGATTCACTACCCAGCATGTTTGTAGTAAAGCAAATGGGTAGGCCGGCCCCGGGAAGTAAAAAACTGGTGCTCACTTTCGATGACGGTCCTGATCCGGTTTATACAAGGCAAATCCTCGACATTCTTGCCAAATACCATGTGCCCGCAAGTTTCTTTGTGGTAGGTATTGAGGCCGAAAACAATATCCCACTAATTAAAAGAATTTATAACGAAGGTCATGAGTTGGGTAACCATACATTCACCCATCCCAATATGGCCAAAGTAAGTTCGCAGCGTGCTTTTCTTGAAATGGACGCTACCCGCTTGTTATTGGAATGTATAACTGGGCATAGCACCATCATGTTTCGGGCACCCTATAATGCAGATGCGCAACCCGAAAAAATGGAAGAGCTGGTACCTGTAGCATTGAGCAGAACCAGAAATTATTTAACCATTGGAGAAAATATTGATCCCGAAGACTGGGAAGCCAGTGAAGTGCCCAACTTCAATGCCGACACGGTGTTTAACCGAGTGATTGCACTGAAAGATCGGGGAAATATTATTTTGTTACACGATGCCGGCGGCGACAGAAGCGCTACAGTTAAAGCGCTCCCAAGGATTATTGAATACCTGCAAAAAGATGGCTACACATTTACTACAGTTGCAGACTTGCTCGGAAAAAAAAGAGACGACTTGATGCCACATGTTCCTCCGGGAAGTGGCTATCGCATTCTACAGATCAATAGTTTTATCGCCGAGTTTGGTTATTATATTGGCAGGGTGCTCTTTGCTTTATTTATTCTGTTTTTGATATTGGGAAGCATCCGCTTAATTATGATGCTTGCACTTTCTATATTACAAAGAAGAAAAGAGAAGGCAAGAATGCTAACCTCATTCACAGAAACACCCTTGGTATCGATCATCGTTCCTGCATATAACGAAGAAGTAAATGCAGTAAGTTCTCTAGAAAATTTACTGAAATGCGATTACCCCAATTTCAATATTGTGTTTGTAGATGATGGCAGCAAGGATAGCACTTACGAAAAAGTATCTGCAGTATTTGCCAATCACCCTAAAGTTCAGGTACATACCAAACCCAATGGTGGTAAGGCTTCTGCACTGAATCACGGAATTAGTTTAACCAATGCGGAATATGTAATTTGTATAGATGCAGATACCAAACTCTTATCCGATGCTGTAACAAAGCTGATGAAACATTTTAACAGCGAAAATGTAGGCGCGGTGGCAGGCAATGTAAAAGTGGGTAACGAAGTAAATATTTTAACCCGCTGGCAGAGCATTGAATATATATCTAGTCAGAATGTAGACCGTAAAGCATTTGCTTATTTAAACGCCATCACGGTAGTTCCCGGTGCAATTGGCGCATTTCGAAAAGAAGCTGTTGAAGCCGCAGGCGGATTTAGTACAGATACCCTTGCCGAAGATTGCGACCTCACCATCCGCATATTGCGTTGCGGTTACAGGATTGATAATGAAAATAGCGCAATTGCGATGACCGAAGCGCCTGAAACCCTGAAGCAATTTATGAAACAAAGGTTTCGCTGGACTTTTGGTGTAATGCAAACTTTCTGGAAAAACAGGGATGCTTTGTTTAACCCCAGATTCAAAGCCCTTGGCTGGCTTGCATTACCGGATATTCTATTGTTTAAATATGTAATCCCGGTATTTGCACCTTTGGCCGACTTTATGATGTTGGTGGGTTTACTAACTGGCAATGCAGGGAAACTGGGCTTTTATTACCTCGTTTTCATGATCGTGGATGCTGCAATTGCGGCGCTGGCCTTCCTCTTTGAGAAAGAACCGGTTTGGAAACTTATTTGGTTGCTGCCGCAGCGTTTAATTTATCGCTGGCTGATGCTGGTAGTGCTTTTCAGAGCCTACCGAAGAGCCATCAAAGGAGAATTACAGCACTGGGGAGTATTAAAAAGAACAGGTAACGTAAAAGATATTGAAGCGGTTCTAAAAACTTAATCAAAGTTTAGAGGCACAGTATACAAGATTACTGCCCTTCTTTTCTTTACTTTGCAGCGAATTAATAAAAGCATCAGGATGAAATTAAAAGATATTCAGGTTCAGAACGAGAAAGAAACCCGTGGCGGTTTTGGAGAAGGAATCTATGAAATTGGTAAAGAAAACGAAAATGTGGTGGTGCTTACCGCCGATCTTGCAGGCTCTCTAAAGCTGGGACCCTTTATCAAAGATTTTCCCAATCGCTTTGTACAGGTAGGTATTGCAGAAGCAAATATGATTGGTATTGCAGCAGGCATGACCATTGGCGGAAAGATTCCGTATACCACTACGTTCGCAAATTTCAGTACCGGAAGGGTGTACGATCAGATACGCCAAAGTGTTGCGTATAGCGGAAAAAATGTAAAGATCTGTGCTTCACATGCAGGATTAACACTGGGTGAGGATGGCGCAACACACCAGATTCTGGAAGATATCGGACTCATGAAAATGTTACCTGGGATGACGGTGATTGTTCCCTGCGATTTCAATCAAACAAAAGCAGCTACCAAAGCCATCGCTTCGTACGAAGGCCCGGTGTACCTGCGTTTTGGTCGCCCTAAATGGCCAAATTTTACTGCAGCCGATGGATCTGATTTTGTAATTGGCAAAGCACAAAAGCTTTCTGAAGGAACAGATGTTTCGATATTTGCCTGCGGACATATGGTTTGGAAAGCCATTGAGGCTGGAAGGATTCTGGAAGAAAAAGGCATCAGCGTAGAACTCATCAATATACATACCATTAAGCCACTGGATACAGAAGCCATCATTGCTTCGATCAGCAAAACCAAATGCGCTGTAACTGTTGAAGAACACAATGTAATTGGCGGACTGGGAGATGCAATTGCACAGGTAGCGGCAAAAAATTGTCCGATACCCATCGAATATATTGGCACCAACGATACATTTGGCGAAAGCGGAACACCTACTCAACTGTTAACAAAATATGGTTTAGATAGCCCCTTTATTGTGGAAGCAGTAGAGAAAGTAATCACCAGAAAATAATCTTTATCAAAATTTAATTCAAAAACCGTCCGGCAATCTCTGGGCGGTTTTTTCATTTTAAGATTTCTTTTGCAAAACTCAGCATAGTAATTGCCTTTATACCTGTAAACATTCAATAACCTAAAATGTTTATTTATGAAAAGCACTACTATTAAGCAAAAAGCCATCCTAATTACAATAAGCGCATTGTTAGTTGCCACCACAGGTATTTATGCTCAGCGTGGTGAACACGGAGAACATAGGGGATGGGGAGAAAGAGAAGATCGGGATGATGAACACGGAAGGGGCTGGGGATGGGGCCATCAGGAACGTGAAGAAGCACACGAGCGAATGGAAAGGAATGAGCGCGGGTATGGATATTATGGACGTTCTAGGCCTTCTGTTCAGGTATCCATTGGTACTTATCCCGGTTATTATGACCAACGCCCTCATTGCAGTCCTTATCCGAGGGCTTATGCTGGCACCCGCTTTAGTTTTGGCTTGCGGTTTGGCATTTTACCCAGCGGTTATATTTCTATGAATTACGGTGGTAATCCATTCTACTATTACAATGGCGCCTTCTTACGTTCTTATGGCAATTATTATGAAGTAGTGGAAGCTCCTATTGGTGCCGAAGTACCTTTTCTGCCCGAAAATGCTCGTGCAACAATATACGATGGAGACAGGCTCTACGAATGTAACGGAAATTATTATGAGCCCTTCCGCAGGCGTGGAGAGGTTTGGTTCCGCGTCATAAGCCAATAAAAATCGCTTTTAAAATAATCAACAACGGCCACATGATTTGTGGCCGTTGTTATTTGATAAGTTGGATTTGATTTTTTAAAAAAATAACAGGCTAATAAATATTGCGGCAAGCACAGATACAAGATCTACCAATAGCATTGCTCCCAAAGTGTATCGGGTGTTTTTTACTTTGATACTTCCAAAATATACTGCAATTACATAGAAGGTTGTTTCGGCAGCGCATTGAAATATACAAGCCAGCCTTCCGGTTAATGAATCCACCCCATATGTGCGCATCGAGTCGATCATAAATCCTCTGGAACCTGCAGCATTAAAGGGTCGGAGTATTGCGATGGGTAATGCGTCAACGATTTCTTTTTTAACTCCCACCGCTAAAAATATTTTTCCCATAGCCGCAGATACAATTTCAAATACGCCGCTATTTCTGAATAAAGAAATGGCCACCAGCATTCCTAAAATGTATGGGAATATTTTTTTCCCCGTAGTTAGTCCCGATGCCGCACCCTCTACAAACGAGCTAAAAATATCTTTATCGTTTGCGGCAAAATATTTTTCTTTATAAAAAGCATAGATCAGAATGCTGAAGATGATTACCAATAATATTACATTCGAAAGGTTGGTTGTAAAATGATTTTTTCCGATGATATCTAAACGGGTAATATAAAAAAGTAACCCCGCAATAATGCCCATAATGCTTCCGATGGCAACGATGAGCGAAGCGCTTTTAAAATTTATTTTTTGTTTAATTCCCACAATCAATAGTGCAGCAACCGTACCGATAAATGAGGTAATAATACAGGGGAGCATTACATCGGCAGGGTTCTGCGCGTTCTGTGCAGCACGATACCCGATGATGGATGTAGGTATGAGGGTTAAGCCAGCAGCGTGCAAACTCATAAACATGATTTGCGAATTACTGGCCTTATCTTTTTCGGTATTCAACTCCTGCAAACTTTCCATGGCCTTTAATCCAAAAGGAGTTGCAGCAGAATCGAGTCCTAAAAAATTTGCTGCGAAGTTCAGCGTCATATAAGAAATTGAGGGGTGGTTCTTTGGAATTTCGGGAAACACTTTTATAAATACGGGGCTCAATAGTTTCGCCAATTTTTCTGAAGCCCCCGAATCAATTAACAGTTGAAGGATGCCGCAGAAAAAAGAAAGGTATGCGATTAGGGGAAGTAATAAATCGAAGATGGTGTTTTTACAAGTAGGTAAAATTCCATCTGTAGCTTGTTTACCAACTGCAATTTTTACGGTATTATTTTCAAGGATGTATAAAGAATCGTGCTGCGCAAAGCGATGGTCTTTTGCTTTTTGTAAGCTATCCTGTAAAAAAACGGGGATTTGATTCAGGTACAATTCTTTTCTAATCAGGGGCTCGTCTTTCTTTCCATTCACCACATAGTCGATCGAATAGCTGCTGCCACTAAATAGTTGGGCCAAAATATAAGTTACCGAAACCAGAATAATGATCAGCCAGAATCTACTCAGTGCCATATGCGATAATTAATAAGGCAATATATTTTAAGTTCCTGAATGATCGAAGTTTTTATTCGAACTGATTTGAATATATGTTATGGTGCCAGCCTTTCTATTTTCCAGCTTTCAGCAGTGAGAGAATATCTTAAGCGATCGTGCAGCCTACTGCTTCTGCCCTGCCAGAATTCAATGGCTGTGGGCTTTACAATATAACCTCCCCAATGCTCGGGACGAGGCACTGGTTGATTGCTGAATTTTGCTTCGTAGTGCGCTATATTTTTTTCGATCACAGACCTGTCTTCTATTACAGCACTCTGTGGAGAACACCATGCACCAATTCTACTTCCAACTGGTCGGGATTGAAAATATTCTTCGCTTTCAGCAGCACTTATTTTTTCAATGTTTCCATCTATGCGTACCTGACGCTCTAACTCCTTCCAGAAAAAAAGTAAACAGGCTTTAGGATTTGCCGCAATATCCTGCCCCTTCTGACTATTGTAATTGGTAAAAAAAACAAAGCCGTTTCGATCATATCCTTTTAACAAAACAATGCGTGCTGAAGGTATGCCATCGGGTGTTGCAGTTGCAAGCGTCATGGCGTTTACTTCATCAACCTCACTGTTAATTGCTTCGCTCCACCATTTACCAAATTGTTCATAAGGGTTGGCTGCTACATCTGATTCCAATAAAGACCTCAAACTATAATCCCTCCGGATATCGGCAATACTATTACTCATATCATTAAATTAGGAGACAAAGTTATTGAGCCTCGGGCTAAGAAAACCTAATAAAAATCATTAAATAAAAAAAGCCCTCTATCTAAATTGCAATTTAGATAGAGGGCTCAAAAACATTTAATGAGCTATTCTGTAATTTCTAGTGTTTCTGCTTCGTGCTTTCCTGAGATATAAGTGTACACGGCAGGAATTACAAACAAAGTAAGAATCAGCGAAAATAAAATACCTCCTACAATAACAATACCCAGTGGAATACGACTGGTACTTGCAGCACCTAAGCTTAATGCAATTGGCAATGCACCCAATGCGGTAGCAAGGCTGGTCATTAAAATGGGTCTTAACCTTTGTGTGGCAGCATCTATTACCGCCACTCTTTTATTAAAACCATGTTCTCTTTTCTGGTTGGCAAATTCTACGATCAGGATACCGTTTTTGGTAACCAAGCCAATCAACATAATCATACCAATTTGCGAAAAGATGTTAATGGTTTGATCAAAAATCCATAAGCTTAACAGCGCTCCTGCAACTGCCAATGGTACCGTAAGCATAATAGTGAATGGGTCTTTGAAACTCTCGAACTGTGCAGCCAACACCAGATAAATTAATACCAGTGCAAGTGACAATGCGAAATTGGTGTTCGAAGAACTTTCTACATAATCTCTCGAAGGGCCACTCAAATCGGTTTGGAATGATTCATCTAAAATTCTGTCACCAATAGCCTGCATGGCTTTTACGCCATCACCAATTGTTTTGCCTTCGGCCAGTGAGGCAGAAATGGTTGCCGCTTTAAAACGATTGAAGTGATAGAGTGTGGGTGGATTACTATTCTCTTCTAATTTTACAACTGCAGTTAATGGAATATTATCGCCACGATTATTTCTTACATATAATTTCTCAATATCAAGTGGCTCGCTCCTATCGGGTCTTTCAACCTGATTGATTACTTGGTACTGTTTCCCATTCATAATAAAATAGGCAGACCTTGCACCACTAAATGCAGCCTGAACCACCGAAGCAACATCGGTAGTAGTTAGTCCAAGGTCTTTCGATTTAATGCGATCAATAGTTAACTGAATTTCTGGTTTGTTGAATTTCAGATTCACATCCACATTCTGAAAAGTTTTATCTTTTCTTGCTTCTTCGAGAAATTTAGGAATTACCGACTTGATTTTTTCGAAATCAAGATTCTGCATAATAAACTGAACGGGCAACGAACCCCTTGAGCTAAGTCCTACAGAAATGGTTTGCTCTTGCACAGCAAATATTCTAACATCGTTAAACCGGGCCAGTTTTTTGTTCAGGTCGTTGGCGATTTCGTTTTGAGACCTTTGCCTAAATTCAGGTAGTAGCAAACCAATTCTTCCACTTGCGCCATTCGATCCATTTCCACCAAAGCCCGGAGTAGCAGTAAATACAAAATCGCGTTCGGGAATTGAGTCTGACAAAAAATTTCCAACTTTATCTGAAATGGTTTGCATTTTATCGTAACTGGTTCCTTCAGGAGCAATCATACTTAAACGCACACTACTCTTATCTTCCAAAGGTGCAATCTCGCTTTGTATATTTTTTCCAATAAAATAAATGATGCCTACACATGCCAGCACAATCACCCAGGCCATCCATCTGATCTTTAAAAAATTTGTAAGCAGTTGTTTGTAGCCCGTTTCCATTCCTCTGAAAAAAGGTTCTGTTTTTTCATAGAATTTTCCATGGCCCATGTTCTTTTTATTCAACACTACGTTCAACACAGGCGTGATTGTTAGGGATACGAAGGCCGAAATTAGTACCGCACATGCTACCACAATACCAAACTCTCTGAACAGACTTCCAACAAATCCCTGCAGAAAAATTACCGGTAAAAAAACAACTGCCAGTGTGATGGAAGTAGAAAGTACTGCAAAGAAAATTTCTTTACTTCCTTCCAAAGCCGCTTTGCGGATTGGTAATCCACCTTCGAGTTTTCGGAAGATATTTTCCGTGACCACAATTCCATCGTCGACCACCAAACCCGTTGCCAGCACAATTCCTAATAAGGTTAGCACATTCACAGAAAATCCACCTACATACATCACAAAGAATGTAGCGATCAGCGAAATAGGGATATCGATCAATGGCCTGATAGCAATAAGCCAGTTACGGAAGAAGAAGAAAATCACCAATACCACCAAGCTCAAAGAGATCAATAATGTTTCCTGCACTTCGGCTAACGACTTCCTGATATTTTTTGTATTATCGATGAGTACATTGAATTCGATATCAGATTTATTTCCTTTCTTAATTTGCTCCAACCTTTTATTAAATTCATCGGAAATGCGAATATAGTTTGCACCCGGTTGAGGAGTAATAGAAATACCAACAGCAGGTACCCCATTATACTTCCAGCTAAACTCTTCATTTTCCGGACCCAATTCCACTTTGGCCACATCCGACAAACGCACTATTCCATTTGTGTCCTGTTTAATAATCAGATCGGCAAATTGTTTTTCGGTAGTTAACTTACCAAGTGTACGAATAATCAGCTCTGTATTATTTCCGAAGATTTTACCCGCAGGCAATTCTACATTCTCTTTATTTAAAGCGGTTTGAATATCATTAAAAGCAATTCCATACGATGATAGCTTATCGGGGTTTGTCCAGATACGCATAGAATACCTTTTCTGTCCGCGAATAGATACCGAACTTACTTCACTGATTGTCTGAAACCTTTCCTGCAAAACGTTTTCAGCATAATCACTCAATTCCAGCAAGCCCTTTGTTTTACTCTGAAGCGCCATCAAAATAATAAAGTCGCTATTCGCATCCGACTTTGTTACTACCGGTGGTGCATCAATATCTTGCGGCAAGCTTCTAATTGCCTGACTTACTTTATCGCGCACATCATTTGCCGCTGCTTCCAGCTCTACTCCCAAATTAAATTCAACAGTGATATTACTAGAGCCGATAGAGCTTGAGGAACTGATGCTGCGAATGCCCGGAATACCATTGATGGATTTTTCCAAAGGTTCGGTAATCTGACTTTCAATAACATCGGAGTTAGCGCCGGTATAGCTGGTACTTACACTGATGGTGGGCGGATCGATAGCGGGATATTCTCTTACTGCCAAAAAACTAAATCCTACAACGCCAAATAAAACGATCATGATATTCATCACCGTGGCGAGGACTGGTCTTTTTAACGATAACTCTGATATATTCATCTTATTCCTTGAATCAAAAAAGCATTAATAATAATGGAACAACCGGTTGTTAGCGAATTGTATCTTCTAGTTTTAAAACAGAACGAACTTTTACTTTTCCACTGGGTCTGGTAAACAACACACCACTTACTACCACTGTATCGCCTACACTGATACCCTTCAGTACTTCAACAGCACCTGTATTTCGAACGCCGGTAACGATGTCAACAAAAACCGATTTGCCATCTTTTACAACCACCAGTTTCTTTGATCTGGCTTCGGGGATGATTGCATTAGCAGGAACCATAATGCTCTTGCTGTTTTCTCCTGCGTCAATATAAATTTTTACAAAAGCACCCGGATTAGCAGTTCCTTCCAGATAAGCGCGCACTTTTAAATTTCGGGTTGTTGCATTCACCATCGGCTCTGTTGCATAGATGGTGGCTTTTTTTCTGGGAGTTCTTCCTCCATCGGTGTCGATATCTACTTTTTTACCTTTATGTATCAGAAAACTATAGTTCTCTGGAATGGTAAAATCCAGTTTCAATTTATTTACCTGTTGAATAGTTGCAACAATTGTGGTAGGAGTGATATATGCACCCGGACTAATTTGCCTCAATCCCATAATTCCGTCAAATGGAGCCCTGATAACGGTTTTATCGATCAGTGTTTGCGTGTATATCAGATCAGCTTTTAAACTATTCACCTGATTTAGTGCAATATCATAATCGTTTTGATTGATGCCATTTACATTTAGTAATTTTCTATTGCGTTGTTCGGTAATTTCTGCCAGGTTCAACAACACTTTTGTTTTTGCAATTTGAGCCTGCAGATCCGCATCGTTGATCTTGGCAATAATGGTACCCTTCTTTACAAAAGAGCCTTCTGCAACTTCTAAAAAAACAACACGGCCACTCACTTCAGGGCGCAATTCGGCAAATTCGTTTGCCACTACGCTACCATTGGCTTCGATGACATTAGAAATTTTTTGTGCACTTGCAACAATTACGTCTACTGTTACTAATTGTTGACCCGGATTTTGTTTGATTTCTTCTTTTTTGCTCTTGCAGGCTACTAACGAAAGAAAGATAATTCCAAAAAGATATATTGGTTTCAAAGGCTGAAGTTTTTCACGAATAAAGATAGAATTATTTTAATTGTACGGTTTTTCCAATACATGAATGGTTGAACCATACAAATAATTAGATAAAAAAAGACGATTCAGGTTTTTGCATTGTAAATTCATGTGCTTAATAAACCTTGCCATATGTATCAACTTTCAAAAAAATATCCGGCTAAAAGAGCATTTATTACAGGCGCTGCTTCGGGATTGGGTAAAGCATTTTCTTTAGAATTGGCTCAGGAAGGATGGACCATTGGAATGGCCGATATCAACATGGATCAATTGGCTGAAGCGGCTACAGAAGTAAATGCTGCGGGTGGTAAAGCTTTTAGTTTTCATCTCGACGTTTCTGACAAACAAGAATACAAAACTGTTGCTGCTGATTTTCTGGAACAGGCAGGCGGCATTGATCTGCTCTTTAACAATGCAGGAGTAGGCGATGGTGGCGCATTTGAAGAATATGCACTCGAGAATTACGATTGGATGACAGGAATTAATCAATTGAGTGTGGTATATGGTTGTTACTATTTTATTCCCACCATGAAAAAACAAAAATCCGGGCATATACTAAACACTGCTAGTGCCGCAGCTATTGGATGTGCACCAACTATGTGTGCATATAATATGACCAAAGCCGCAGTTGTAGCAATCAGTGAAACACTGTATGGCGAGTTGATGGACTTTAATATTAAAGTATCCTGCATACAACCCACTTATTTTAAAACAAACATTATACAATTTGCGAGGGGCGGCGCTTTGGTAAAAAAAGCCACTCAGATGTTTATTGATAAATCCGGACTGGAAGCTAAAGAAGTTGCTCAGGAAATTTTAACGCGCGCAGGTAAAAACGAATTGTATATCATCCTTCCAAAATCAGCAAGAAAAATGTGGCTGATGAAAAGACTATTTCCAACAAAATTCAGAAAACAAGTAAAAGAACAATTCATGGCCGCAATGCAAAAAGCTATGAGAAAACCAGTCAACAATTAATCTTATTGTACATGAATGCGAATCAAATATTTAATCTAAAAGGGAAAGTAGCCCTCATCACCGGCGCCAGTAAGGGTATTGGTGAAGCCACTGCAAAATATTTTGCGGCTTGTGGGGCTCGCGTAATCATCAATAGTCGAAAACAGGATGATCTGGATAAGGTTGCCGAATCTATCCGGAACGAAGGTGGTGATTGTATTGGCTATGCTGCCAATGCAGGCGATACAACAGCCTGTAAAGAATTAATCGCAAAAGTTGTAGCCAGCCATGGCGGTATCGATATCCTTGTAAACAATGCTGCAACCAATCCCATATTTGGTCCTGTACTGGACTGCGAAGAATGGGCTTTCGATAAAATCATGAACATAAATGTGAAAGCCCCTTTTGAATTAGGAAAACTTGCCCATCCCATTATGAAAGCAAGAGGTGGTGGTTCTATTATTAATATCAGTTCTGTTGCAGGCATCAGACCTGATCCGGGACTGGGAATGTACTCTGTTTCGAAAGCGGCTTTGAACATGCTAACAAAAGTTACTGCAAGAGAATGGGGTGTTGATGGCATTCGAGTGAATTCGATTTGCCCCGGCCTAATCAAAACAAAATTTTCAGAAGCACTTTGGCAGAACGAAAAAATGCTCCAGCATTTTGTGAAGCAAACACCCATCTCCAGAATGGGTTCTGTTGAAGAAATTGCAGCGTTGGCTCTCTACCTGGCTTCAGATGCTTCGGGTTACTCAACGGGCAGCATTTTTACTGCAGACGGCGGACTCACTATTTAATTAAATGAATAATATGGAAACCATTTTTTATACCGAACGATTGAACGAACTGGCGCCAAAGCTGAGGCAGTTTGTAATTGATGAACTCATTCCATTAGAAAAAGATCATTTAACGCGGCCTTTTAAACAAACAGAAATAATACTCCAAGAGAAAAGAGAAAAAGTAAAAGCACTTGGATTATGGGGGTTGCATTTGTCGAAAGAAGAAGGTGGATTGGGTTTAACACTTTGCGAATTCGGACAACTCAGCGAAATCATGTCGCTTGCTCCTTATTATGGCCAATACACTTTTAATTGTCAGGCCCCGGATATCGGCAATACTGAATTGATCGGAAAGTTTGGTTCGGATGCAATCAAAGAAAAATTTTTACACCCCATACTCGAAGGAAAAATCAGAAGTTGTTTCTCCATGACAGAGCCTGAGTTTCCGGGGTCAAACCCTACAAGGCTTGGTACCACTGCTGTTCGGGAGGGAGACGAGTATATTATCAACGGGCATAAATGGTTTACCTCTTCGGCCGATGGCGCTGCATTTGCAGTGGTAATGGCCGTAACGAATCCCAAAGCACTGCCGCACGAAAGAGCAAGCATGATTATTGTTCCTACTAATACTCCCGGATTTAAACTGGTAAGAAATATTCCCATCTTTGGTGAAACGGGCGAGGGCTGGGCCAGTCATGCAGAAATTATTTATACCAATTGCAGGGTTCCTGTAACAAATTTAATAGGGGCAGAAGGTATGGGATTTCGTTTAGCACAAGAACGCTTAGGGCCTGGCAGGATACACCATTGCATGCGATGGATTGGCATTGCTGAAAAAGCATTTGACCTGATGTGTAAAAGAGCTGTGACCCGAGAAATGGAAGAGGGTGTGATGCTTGGGCAAAAACAATTTATTCAGGGGTTTATTGCAGAGAGCAGGGTTGAAATAGATGCCGCCCGTTTATTGGTTTTGAATACAGCACATTCCATCGATCAACATGGCGCAAAAGCAACAAGAGATCAGATCTCTGGAATTAAATTCTATGTGGCAAATATGTTTTTAAAAGTATTGGATCGCGCAATACAGGTTCATGGTGGAATGGGACTAACCGACGAAACTATGCTCGCGAATCTGTACCAACACGAACGTGGTGCAAGAATCTGGGATGGTGCAGATGAAGTACATAAGCAAAGCATTGCAATTCATATTCTAAAAAAATATGGACTCGATTTAAAAAAGAAAAAATAATGGAGTTAGACAGCACAGTGCCTTTAAAACCGACCGAAGGTTTTGATATTGATTTACTGAATGATTATATCGATCAACATATTCCTTCGATTAGCAAAGTACAGGCTATTACACGTTTTCCGGGCGGATATTCCAATATTACTTATTGCCTGCAAACCGCCGAAGATGAGTTGGTTTTACGCATGCCTCCTGCAGGTGCGCATATACAATCTGCGCACGATATGGGCAGAGAATTTAGGGTGTTGCGTTTGTTGGAACCGCATTATAAAAAAATTCCTCACCCGATACACTATTGCGAAACAGAAACAATTTTAGGAGCTCCATTTTATTTGATGCAAAAATTGAACGGTGTGATTTTGAGAGCCGATAATGCTCCTGCAATGCAATTGAGTGCCGATGATATGCGCAATATTTCTATTGCACTTGTCGATAATTTAGTAGCGCTGCATGCTATTGATATTCATCAAACAGGACTGATACAATTAGGTAAACCGGAAGGATATACCGGAAGGCAGGTTTCGGGTTGGGTAAAAAGATATTATGCCGCCGAAACCGATACTATTGAAAATATGAACAGCATTGCAAAATGGATTCACAATAATTTACCCAAAGAACAGGAGCCTACCTTATTGCACAACGATTATAAATATGATAACCTGATGTTGGATCCGAAAAATCTTTCAACTATCGTCGGGGTATTGGATTGGGAGATGGCAACAGTAGGCGATCCGTTGATGGATCTGGGTGCATCGCTCGCATATTGGTTCGAAGCAGGCGAAGAAAAAGTATTACAACACTATAATCTAACATGGCTACCGGGTAATCTTTCGCGAAAAGAATTTGCAGACCACTATGCTGCTAAAACAAATAGAGACCTTTCTGATATTTTATTTTATTACGTGTTTGGCTTATTTAAAAATGCGGTAATCGGGCAACAAATCTATCATCGTTGGAAACAGGGAAATAGTAATGACGCACGTTTTGGCGCTTTGTTGCCACTTATACAGTTGCTTGGAACAAAAGCGATTGCAGCATTGGAAAGAGGAACAATTTAATTGTTATATTTTCTGGGTGTTCCGCTTTTATATTTCTTATCGGACCTATAAGCTTCAAAATTCTTTTCAATAAAATAACCCAGTTCCAGATCATTCATTGTTTGAACCAGTTCATAATCAGGTCTGTATGCTTTCATGAATTCGTCGAGCTCCGGGGAATCTAATTTGGTTACCTTTCTTACAAAAGCTTTACTGAAACGGTGATCTACGTATTTATCTTCTTCTTGTTGCAATAAGCGCTGCTGTAGATTTGCCAGACTCTTGTTGCGTTTAAAACGAAACATATTGATGATCTCATCCAGATCGAATCCAACAGAAACACCACCGGGATTGTAACTGTTATTTTCGCTCAGGCGAAGGCCAGGTTTCTTGTAATCAAAAAGTTTTGCATAGTCTCTCCGATTCTGTATCGAATCTAACTTATAATAACTATTACGCACCCTTACTTCGGGAAGATCGAATGAGCGTACGTGCAACATAATATCGAAATTCTCGGTATTTGAAATAGTATCAACCGGATACTTCATGGTTGATTTACCGATCATCGAAAACCAAATCGAATCTTTTAAAGAAACCCTAATCTCGTATTTTCCCAAAGAATCAGTAATAGTTCCTTTTCCTGAACTACTAATAACCGCCACTGCTTCAAGGGGGCGTCGTGCAGAAATATCATATACTATTCCCTTAATGGTAACGTTTTGTGCACCGGTTTTCTGAACAAACAGCAAACAACAGAACAATAATAAGGAGCCGGTAATTTGTAGCCTTTTTCTCAAATATTCGAATTATGCTGTAATATTAAAACAGTAAGCGCAGAGTGCAAGAGCTCCTGAACTTATTAACTTGGTTTTTGCAGTATCGCCAACTAAAACTTGCTGCCAATAATATACGGCAGCATTTTTCGCCAGGTGGGCCAATCGTGCGTGATATCATCTGCCCAAACTTCCAGATCATACTGGATTCCCTTTCGATAAAGTATTCCCGCAAATTTTTTTGCCGCTTCCGGATCTTCGTAAGCGCCGCTTCCGGTATAAATATGAATATGTTGACTGGCTTTAATTTTATCGAGATAGTAGGGGTCTGTAAGTAATGGCATATAATGCTCAGGGCTATTATAAAATACCTGATCATCCCAAAAGCCCTTTGTGTATTCCGCTAAATTATATACGCCACTCATGCTGATTGCGCCGTTAATAATGTCGGGGCGTTTTAGAAAAAGGTTCATGGCATGCAGTGCCCCAAACGAAGCGCCACAAGTATAAATCATGATCTCGTTGCTCGTAGTATTTCTGATAAAAGGAATTACTTCGTTAAAAACGTATTCGTTAAACTGATTATGCCGGATGGCTTTGTGCGAAGGAACCATATCATTATTCATCCAGCTTTCTTTGTTCATACTATCAATGCTGTACACTCTTAATTTACCTGCATCAATTAATGGAGCAAGTGCATCGATCAGTTGAAAACGGTCGTATTCCAGATAGTCTGCAGCGGCTGTGGGTACAAGCAATAATGCAAATCCATAATGCCCGTAGGATACGATTGGCATTTCCCTGTTCAAAGCCGGACTATACCAGGAATTAAATTTTTTTTCCATTAGGGGTGGTTTCAATTGGTAAAGGATAATAATTATCCCACACAGATTTTTCTGATCTCTTTCCAAAGATCGCGATAGCATTGAGCTGCGTAACTGCTATGCGCAAAGGTTTCGATCGGAGCTTCGTGTATTCCCATTTTTTCAATATCGCTCAAATAGGGAATATAATTTTTCAGAAAAATCTTGTCTTTATAAAATTGGTGAATTACTTCGTGATGCAGATTCTTACGATGGTCAACCATACTAAAAAAGCATTTGATCTTTGCCAGATCCAGATCATTGTCTTTAAAATATTCAGTCACCGTATCGTAAGAACGAATCGACAGCGTTGTTGGAATATTCGGCATCAGGATCCAGTTGGATGCAAAAAAAATGGCTTCGTGCAGTAACGAAATCCCCGGAGGGCAATCCAATATTACAACGTCGTAATCTTTTTTAATGCCGGATAAAATACTGGCAATTTTTTTCTTTGCCTGCTTCATGTCGTTCAATAAAAGATCTGCATGACGGGCTGAAAGATCGGCAGGAATAATATCGAGTCCCTTGAATGCAGTGGGTTGAATGGCATCCACAATTCCCAACTCGCTGTTGAATAATTTTTTCGATTCATTCTTTACGGTTGGTGTGCTGCCAAAATAAAATGAAGCTGAACCTTGTGGATCCAAATCCCAGATCAATGTTTTTAATCCTTCGTTTGCAGACAGATACGCAAAGTTAACAGCAGATGCGGTTTTCCCTACACCGCCTTTCAGGTTGTAGATTGCCAGTGTGTTCATACCCTAAGATACGTCTATTTTTAAAAAAATTGATCTCTTAACAATTGTAAAATCTATATCAGCCAGCCTAATAATAGCGAACCAATTACAATAAACGGAGCGGGAATGCGGTTGGTGTTGAGCAAAATAAAAGTTACAAACACCACAGCGAGGTCCATAAAAGCAATCCCTTTAAAACTTAATAAGGGAAACAAAAAATTATCCTTGATCAGGTAACAGGTAGCACCAGCCATAATTCCAACCACCGCCGCGTTGATTCCCTCGAGCGATCGGAAGATAACAGCATACTTTTTCAGGTTATGCCAAACCGGGAAGAAAAATAGTACCAAAAGGGCACTGGGAAGAAAAATAGCAATCGTACCAATTACACAACCCAGTAGCTTCATTGCCAAACCATCGTTGCTCATAACCATTCCTCCGGTGAACGATCCTATTGAAAATACTGGCCCCGGTATGGCACGTACCAGTCCCGACCCGGTTAAAAAATGTTCTTTCTTGATCTTTAAAACCTCCCTGCCTGATTCTTGTATATGTTTGGTTTCTGGTCTGGTTACGTATTGCTCGTACATCAAAGGCATCAATACATCGCCTCCCCCAAATACCATACTACCATTTCGGAATGTCATCTCAAACAAGTTAAAAGGTTTTCTATTGGGCCAATTTTGCCTTGTAGCCGTTTCCGAAAGATAGCCGGCAATACCAAAGAGTGCCAGGAAAATCAACATATTCCCCCATTTGATTTTTTTGGGTGGTATGCCTTTTTGCGGAATCCTCCTGTCGCTGAAATTAGTTGTAATGCCCGCCAGCAAAATCAATCCCGGAAATACCCAAGGCGTTTTGAAGGCCAGAAAAGTAGCTAGGGTGGCCACGGCCATAATTACCTGCGTAATGGTATTGTGTACTGCGATTCCAAAAAAACGAAAACTGGAATAAGCAATAAACCCAATTGCCATGGGCTGCACAAACTGAAATATTCCCTCCGGCATATGCATATCATCCATATAATCGATCAGGAACGACAATGCACCCATGATAATACTCGCCGGTAAGATCCAAATAATCAGCGTTAGGATTGCCAAAGACAATCCTCCTCTTTTATAACCAATTAGTGTAAGGGTTTGTGTGGATGATGCCCCGGGTAAAAGCTGGCAAAATCCGTTGTATTCCATCAACTCAGATTCAGTCACATCTTTTCTTCTGTTCACAAAAGTTTTCATCATCATTCCCATATGTCCCTGTGGGCCACCAAAAGCAGTGACGCTATGTAAGAATACTGCTTTTAGAAACGGGATATGACGAAATAAAATCAAAGTAGTTAATAATAAATTTGAATAAGACAGATTAGATGTTGCGCTTATTTTTTTAATCCTATCTCTCGCAATCGCTCGTCCAGATATTCTCCTGCCGTAATATCTACAAATGCTTTGGGGTGATTCTGATCGATACAGGATTCAAGGCAGGCCAAACTCATTTCGCTCTTGGGATGCAGAAAAAATGGCATCGAAAATCTGCTGGTATGCCAGAGATCGCGCGAAGGATTTACCACGCGGTGTGTTGTGCTCCTTAAACGGTTATTGGTTAGTCTTTGCAACATATCGCCTACGTTTACAACTATTTGTTCGGGCAGAGAAGTAACATTAATCCATTCATTTTGTTTGGTTAAAATTTGCAATCCGTCTGCAGATGCGCCTACTAATAAAGTAATCAAATTGATATCCTCGTGTTGCTCTGCTCTTATCGCAGACTTCGGTTCGCTTGTAATTGGCGGATAGTGGATACACCTCAAAATTGAATTCCCTTTTTCAATATAATGATCAAAATAGTGTTCATCTAGTTTGAGATATAAAGCGATGGCTTGCAGCAAAGCAGTTCCACTTTTTTCAAAATGTTGGTAAGCATCGAAAATGGTTTTGTTAAAAGCTTCTATTTCTTTCACCAAAACATTATCCGGGTAACTTGATTTTAGCGGGTCGCTGTCTGCTACTGTTTGTCCGTACTGAAAAAATTCTTTCAGGTCCGCTGCTTCACTGCCCTTAGCATGTTCTCTTCCAAAACTGGTATAGCCCCTTTGTCCGGCAAGTTCGGGCATTTCGTATGCCAGTTTTTTTTCCAAAGGCAATGAAAAAAATTGCTGTACATATTCGTATTGTCTGGCAATCAGTTCTTCGGGTATACCATGATTTTTTACAGCAACAAAACCTACCATTTCATAAGCCATACCCAAATCACGAATAAAACTTTCTTTGCGCTGAGTGTGCCCGCTTAAAAAATCGGAAAGGTCTACTACTGGTATGGACATAGTGGAAGATTTAAACAGAGCCAAATAATTGTATAGCTAAAAATACAAAAGAACGAGCAAATTCTTTCTGATCTCCAAAAGATGGCTGTTTTATATTTTTATTGATTTTGGTCCCTAGTGCCCTGGATTCGCAAACATGCATTTCGCTTAGCGGCTAATATTTGTTGTGGCTCATTTCATAATTTTTTAGCAACTTTAAAATATGAAGCATATAAATATATTTATGCTGAGCATTGTTGTTTTTGCAATGTTCAGTTGCTCCAGGCCACCGCAAAAATTTGAGGGGAAAGAAGCCTATCAGATCAAAACCATCGAGGGCAAACCAGATTACTCCAACCTTAGTTTTTGGGCTGCCCATCCATATAAGCAAGATCCTTCAGATAGTGTACCAGCACCATTACTAGCCACTTATCATCCAGATTCTTCAGTAGATATATTTTTTATTCATCCTACCACATATACTTCCGAAGAACGAAGCTTTGGTTGGAATGCTTCTTTGGAAGATGCTGCTTTGAACGGAAAAACCGATTATACTTCGATCCTATATCAATCTAGTATTTTTAACGAGGCGGGCAGAATTTTTGCGCCAAGATATCGCCAAGCTCATTTGTCGGCCTATTTTCCAAAAACCAAGGACGATACAATTCAGGCAGCTCAGGCGTTTGAGTTGGCATATCTGGATATCAAAACCGCTTTTGAATATTATTTGGCACACTATAATGGCGGTAGGCCAATCGTTATTGCCTCTCATAGTCAGGGAAGTACCCATGCAAAAAGATTATTAAAAGAGTTTTTTGATGATAAACCGCTTAAAAGCAAACTGGTGGTTGCATATGTAATTGGTATGTTTCTTCAACCGGATTATCTGTCCAATATTCCGGTCTGCAAAACCCCATCTCAAACAGGTTGTATTTGTAGTTGGCGGACTTATAAAAATGATTTTAAACCTGCATTTGTGGAGAAGGAAAATTTTAATTCGGTTGTGATAAATCCACTTACCTGGGATGCAACGATCCCTCATGCAAATAGGGATTTAAATAAAGGTGGCGTGCTAGTTAATTTCAACAAAATTGTTCCGAGGGTGAGTGATGCAACTGTTACTGATAAAGTATTATGGGCGGGTAAGCCGCACTTTTTGGGAAACTTGTTTTATACTACCAAGAACTATCATGTAGCCGATTTAAACCTTTTTTACCTGAGTATTCGTGAAAATGTTCAAACCCGAATCACTGCTTTCCGAAAAAAATAGACCCCATTCCGAAGAATAGGGTCAAGCGGTTCTACAATAGGAAATTGGATTTTATTGTTTGATAAACCGTATAGATTTTATAAAACTATCTTTAAAAAAAGCATTCAATACGTAGGCGCCACTACTCAAATCACTCATATTCAGGTCGATTTGCTGGTTTCCTTCTTCAACGGCAGTAATTACCGTTTTTGCTAATCTACCATCAATATCCAGCACTTTCAGCACCAAACGTCCCGCTTTACTTTCTAAAACCGTTAGAAAGCTGCTATTTTCCACCAAACTAGGTTGCAAACTTTCAATGTACATGATCTGTGCATTTAAAAAATGAACGGGTTTTGGAATAAAAGCGGGGGGATCTAAATAAAAGACATCGTCAGAATGGAATCTGCTGCTTCAAAAACGAAATAAAACGGAAAACCGAAAAGAGGGAAATTGAAAAGTGAAAAATTGACAATATATAGCATCAAAATGCAAACATTGTTTCCCCCAATACCCTGGTTGGGGGTGGCCTGATACTGCTTATCTGGCTTTTTTCTTTGCCCCCTTTATCTCTGTTTTTAATAATTCCAGCTCTTTTTTGAGCAATAAAATCAGTTCATGCAGTGCTTCTATGTCTCTTTGCGTGGCAATTCCATATTTTTTAATATCGTCTTCCGCCCTATTTTGGGGAAGAGGGGCTTCCTGAAAGAAAACACTAACTTCTACTTCCAGAATTTCAGCAATCTGAATCAGTCTTGTAGCCGAAGGGTCCGACTCACCTCTTTCGATTTTGGCATAAGCGCCTGCCGTAATACCAAGTTCTGAGCCCATGTTTTCCTGACTGTAATCTTTGCTTTCTCTGAGCTTTCTGATGCGGTTTCCAATGATTTTCTTCACGAAATAAAATTCGTATACCTACGAATTTTCGACTGTCTTTAAAATGATTATATCTGCACTTTGAGTAATATTATTGTCTTTATAGTATATATTTGAAGTTAAACGACAGATCATTTGTCGTTTGGGGATCTGTTCATGCCAACGCTACACTGGATAGGAAAGGATAAAGTAATTAATCACCATCTGGATGTTCCATTCAAGGTTTTGGAGCATCAATATCGCTATGCAGCAACTGAAAGCGAAAAAGAGACTCCCCACTCAGGCAATAAAATTATACACGGCGACAATCTCGAAGCACTCAAAGCCTTAATTCCAGAATACGAAGGAAAGATCAAATGCATTTATATCGATCCGCCTTATAATACAGGTAATGAAAACTGGGTATATAATGACAATGTGAACGATCCAAAAATTAAAAAATGGCTAGATTCAGTAGTAGGCAAGGAAGGTGAGGACTTAACGCGACACGACAAATGGCTCTGCATGATGTATCCCCGTTTAAAATTGCTGCACAAATTATTGGCGGATGATGGAGCCCTATTTATTTCGATTGATGACAATGAACAGGCGAATCTGAAATTGATTTGTCAAGAAATTTTTGGGGCAAACAATCATCTTGGAACATTTTGCTGGAAACGAAGATCTTCATCGGCGCTGGCAGATAAATACCTTTCAAGCGATCATGAATATGTAGTTTGTTTTCAAAAAGGGAATTTCCAATCGTTCAAGGGGTTGGAAAAAACATACGAAAATTATAAGAACCCCAATAATGATCCCAAGGGAGCATGGATGTTGGATAATTTAACTGTTGGGATGAATAAGAATATGCGCCCCAATCAGTTTTACGATTTAGTAGATCCAAAAACAGGGAATATATTTCCTGCAAATCCAAACAGGGTATGGGCATACATTCCAGAATCGATGAATAAAATGATTCAACAGGAAAGGATTTTTTTTCCATCAGATATTTCAAAAAAGCCGATGCTCAAAAGATACCAATCGGATCTAAAAAATACACACAATCCAATTTCCACATTCATTCCCACTAAATCGGAATCCAAAAAACAATCTTTCGGTATTGGTTTGAATTCCGAGGCAACAAAAGAGTTACAAAATATATTTAACGAAAAAAACTTCGACTACTCCAAACCCAGAGAATTAATTGAATTTTTTGTTGATCAGGTCTGTAATTCAAATGACATTGTATTAGATAGTTTCGCCGGCTCAGGAACCACAGCACACGCGGTTCTTAACCTGAATAAAAAAGATGGTGGAAATAGAAAATTTATTCTGATTGAATTAAAAGAATATGCCGAAGCTATTACAGCAGGGAGGATTGAACGTGTAATAAAGGGCTATACTGGCACCGAAGGAACCGGTGGCAGCTTTGATTACTACGAATTAGGTGAGTCTTTGTTTAATGAAGATGGCAACCTCAATGAAAATATTGGTATCGAAAAAATCAAGGAATATATTTTTTATACCGAAACCAATCAAGCATTGGCAAGCAATGCCAATATTGATCATCCAGATTTCCTAAGTCTGTATCAAAACACCGCTTACTATTTTTTTTACCGCCCACATGAAATAACCACTTTAGATCATGTTTTTTTAGCTGGCATAAAAACAAAAGCGGAACTGTATATTATTTATGCCGACAACTGCTTACTCACTAAAACATTTTTGAATAAACACAATATCATCTTCAAAAAAATCCCTAGAGACATAACCCGTTTTTAATACCCTTATTATGGAATTAAAAAATTATCAACAAGCTTCCATTAACGATCTCGAAAGGTTTTTATCGGCCATTCAGGAAACAAAAAATGTATCCGCAGCTTTTGATAGTTTCTGGATGAATCATCCACTCACGCCCGTTCAACCCTTTCCGGGAAATGCTATTGAGCCTTATAAGAACAATATTCCCGGAGTACCTCATATTTGTTTTAAGGTTCCAACTGCAGGAGGTAAAACATTTATTGCATGCAACGCCATTAAAACTATTTACGACGCTTTTCATTTCAATAGTAATAAAGCCGTAGTATGGTTGGTTCCTTCCATTACCATTTTAGACCAGACTATTAAAAATTTAAAAGATAGTAACCACCCCTACCGCCAAAAAATTAATACTCATTTTGGAAATAAAGTGGCAGTATTCGATAAGGCTGAATTACTTCAGGGTAGTGGTTTGAATCCGGGTAGTATTCTGGAGCAGTTAAATATTTTTGTACTCAGCTTCGATAGTTTAAGAGCAAAAAATAAAGAAGACAGAAAGGTATATCAGGAAAATAGCAATCTACAAACCTTCGCCCCCACAATAGGTGATGAAGAAGTGATTACCCTTATGCGCGTGATCCAATCATTGAATCCGGTTGTGATAATTGATGAGAGTCATAATGCAGAATCAGACCTGAGTATCGATATGATCAAAAATCTGAACCCTTGTTTCATACTCGACCTCACCGCAACACCCAGAAAAAATAGCAATATCATTAGCTTTGTAGATGCAATTGAGTTGAAGAAAGCAAATATGGTGAAGTTGCCTGTAATTATTTACAACCACAACGATAAAGAGGAAGTAATTAGTTCTGCTTTACAATTGCAACACAAACTAGAACTACAAGCAATGGAGGAACAAAAAAAGGGTGGCCTTTATATTCGCCCAATTGTTTTGTTTCAGGCACAACCAAGAATCGCTGAGGATAATACCACTTTTGAGAAACTCAAAGAAACACTCATACAACTAAAAATTCCGGCTGAGCAAATCAAAATCAAAACCGCAAATCTGAATGAACTGAAGGGGATTGATTTAATGCGCTCTGATTGTCCTGTTCGCTATATTATTACGGTAAATGCATTGAAAGAAGGATGGGATTGCCCCTTTGCTTATATCCTTGCATCACTGGCCGACAAATCATCACCGATAGATGTAGAGCAAATTTTAGGAAGGGTATTAAGACAGCCTTATGTATCAAAACATCAGTTTCCGCTACTCAATCTATGCTATGTACTAACCGCATCAGGTAAGTTTTTAGAAACGCTTGATAATATCGTAAAAGGCTTGAACAAAGCTGGATTTAGCGACAAAGATTATACTATTGCAGATCCCGTACAAATTGAGATGGCGCAGCAATCAGATGCCATGCAACAGCTCGATGTATTTGCAGGAAAAATGGTTGAGGCAGAAGATGATACCAATTCAATTGACATTGACCTATCTCGAATTACACCCATCACAGAAATTCAAAAATCACATTCCGGGGTGGAGGCAATCGAAAAATCTGCCACAGAACAACATTCTGCATTTGAAAGCAAGATGGAAGAAGCTGCAAGAAATAATATAATTAGTTTACCCTCAGCTCTTGAAAAAATGATAAAGACTTATCCCATTAAAACATTCTTTAAAGAAGATGCTGCAAAAATTCTATTACCTCAGTTTTACCTGAAGCTACCTTTGTCTGAACTTTTTGGAGGAGACAAATTATTGGAGAAAGAAGAATTACTGGAGCATTTTAAATTATCGCAACAAAATTTTGAAATCTCATTCAACAATATTTCATCTGAATTATATAAAATTGATCTCGATGAAACCAAAAGAGACCATACTCCTACATTCGTAAAATTAGATGGCAACCTGAAACAAAGTATTTTATCTTATATGCTGGATCCTTCCAGAAAAGATTCGAGGGTAAAGACTTTCACCAAAAGAATGATGGAGACCATTGGCAATCTATATCCGATTGCAGATAATGAAATTCAAAAATACATACAAAGGGTGCTTGAAGATTTTACGGACGAGCAGTTCACAGATATGTACAACCAAACATACAGCTATGCCAAGAAAATAAAAGATAAGATTCAGTCACTCTCTGATGATTTTGCAGAAAAAAAATTCAGAGAATATTTAGATACCGATCAAGTGTTTATTAAACCATCCTACGAATTACCGCAACAGATTATTCCTGGATTAATCGCCAAAGACATTACTAAATCCTTATACGAAAAAGAAGGAGCGATTAATGGATACGAAGAAAAGGTCATTGATACAATTGCCAATCTTCCGAATATTTTATTCTGGACGCGGAATATGGAACGAAGAGGGTTTTGCATCAATGGTTTTATCAATCACTATCCCGATTTCATCATCCAAACAAAAACTGGTAAGACCGTAATCCTCGAAACAAAGGGAGATCATTTAGATGCTGAGCAAAAAATTCGCTTAGGCGAACAATGGGCCAAGAAAGCAGGAAATGATTATCGCTACTTTATGGTGTATAATAACCGTGAGGTTGGGGGTGCATATACGCTTGATGCGTTTATGAATATTATTTCTAAAATGTAGGTTTAAAAGTCAAAATTCAAAAGTTAAAATTCAAAAAAATACAATCTGCGTTATCCGCGTGCCATAAAAGCACGCTCTTGAGGCAATAGATGAAATTTGAGAGTGAAACTTACAACCAAGGTTTTTTACTTTTTAATTTTGACTTCAAAAATCCGTATTACTGGGTATTTTCTGAATCGCTGTTATTAAATACTTTTAGTGCATGAAATACATGCTACTTGTTGCCTCTGTGTTATTTTCTTTTTTTGCAATAGCACAAACCCCTATAAAAGTTGGATGCCTTTCCGGAAATTGCGAGAATGGAATAGGTAAGTACCGGTTCAAAAACCTTGGTATTTACGAAGGTCACTGGAAAAATGCTTTACCAGACGGAGAGGGAACCATGCTCTATGCAGACGGCAGCTTATACTCGGGCGATTGGAAAAATGGCAAGAGAAGTGGAACAGGAGAAGCAAAAGACAAATCAGGCAATATTGATTACGCGGGGCAATGGATAGATGACACCATGCTACACCCCGAGCTATCGGCCACTTATAAAGAGGAAAAACTTAAACTCTATGCTGATGTATTTAAGTCGATTTATGAAGGCTTTCAACAGTTGAAAATTGTGAATCAAAAAGGGGCTTGTAGTCTTGAGATAAACTTCAATTTAGAAGGGAAAGATTATAAAATGCACGGCTTTGCTATTGTAACACTTAAAGTAGATGGTAAAGACTATACTAAAAAGGCATTGATTGAAGGAACTATCGACCCGCTTACAAATACCATTAATGCAAAGGAAACATTATACCTTTCAAAAGATGAACTACCTAGTCAACTCAAATGGAATCAGGCAACCTATCAACTAACCATTTACACAGACAGCGATCATGCGGGTCATTATCTTCTTAAAGGAGTTTCAAAAGACGAAGATGCATTCATCACTGAACTAAAAGAAAAAAATCTGCCCAAATAATTAGTTACCATAGACGCTCAGGAATTTGATGCGCATAATTTTGAGTTGTTCCCAACTGTAATCATTTTCGCTCAGTTCCTGACGTGCTATATCGAGAGAGGATGTTTGGCAGCTCTTGAAATATTCAATGATATCTTCCTGATCGTATTCATCGAGCCATTCGTCAATGGCATAGTCCAGATTCAGTCTAGTTCCGCTTGCAGCAATGGTTTCCATCTCTTCTAATAATTCATCGAGCTTGAGGCTTTTATTTTTAGCAATGGTTTCCAGCGGAATTTTTTTATCTACATTTTGAATAATATAAATCTTATTGCTTCCCTTATTGGCCACACTGCGCATAACAAAATCGTCGGGCTTTTCAATATCATTTTCTTCCACATACTTGGCAATCATCTCCACAAAGGGTTTACCATATTTGATGGATTTACCTTTGCTTACCCCCTGACATTTTTCAAGTTCTTCCAAGGTGGTAGGATACAGTGTTGCCATATCCTGCAAGCTGTTCTCGAGGAATATTACAAATGGAGGCAGGCTTTTTTTCTTCGCTTCTTTCTGGCGAAGTTCTTTAAGCATTTCAAATAATTTTTCATCAGCAGCCGCTCCTGTTTGAGATGCATTCTCTCCCTCATCATCATCGGCATTTGCTTCTTCAAATAAATTATTTAAAACGATCTTGAAAGAACTTGGTTTCTTCAAAAACTTTTCGCCTTTCTCTGTTATTTTCAACAAGCCATATTCTTCAATATCTTTTCTAATCAAATTCTCTAAAAGCATTTGCCTGATCAGGCTGCTCCATAAATGATATTCCTGATCTGCACCGATACCAAAAACGGGTAATGCATCGTGGCGAAACATACTGATCTGAGGAGTAAGCTTACCCATTACAACACTTACAACATAATCGGTTACAAATCGCTCATCTAAAGCTTTTACAGTCTGCAAAATTTTTACGACACTATCCTTTGCTTCGATCTTTTCTTTTGGATTCAAGCAGTTATCGCAATTGCCGCAGTTCTTATTTTCCCAGTCCTCTCCAAAATAGTGCAACAATACTTTTCTTCTGCAAACCGCACTCTCCGCATAAGCTACCGTTTCATCGATCAACTGAGCTCCCACTTCTCTTTCGCTCAGGGGTTTATCGCGCAAAAAGTGTTCGAGTTTTGATACATCTTTATGTGAATAATACAACACGCATAATCCTTCCATGCCATCTCTTCCGGCTCGACCGGTTTCCTGATAATAATTTTCGATCGACTTTGGAATATTAAAATGTATTACAAATCTGATATCAGGTTTATCGATACCCATGCCAAATGCAATGGTGGCAACAATTACCTGCACGTCTTCGTTCAAAAACTGATCCTGTCGCTCAGCACGTAATTTCTGATCCAGTCCTGCGTGGTATGCAACTGCTTTAATACTGTTTGCTACGAGTAGTTCGGCAAGCTCTTCGGTAGTTTTACGATTCAGTGTATAAATGATACCACTTTTCCCTTTGTGCCCACTAATAAATTTTACGATGCTTTTAACCGTTTGATCTTTCTTAATCTTGGGTTGAATCTCGTAATAAAGATTGGCTCTGTTAAAAGATGAGATAAATATATTTGGCTTTCGCAGGCCGAGGTTTTTTACAATATCGCTTTGCACTTTAGGTGTGGCAGTAGCAGTAAGTGCAATCACAGGAATATCAGGATTAATAATTTCCATCATCTCGCGTAAACGGCGGTACTCCGGTCTGAAATCGTGCCCCCACTCCGAAATACAGTGCGCTTCATCTACCGCAAAGAACGAAATATTCAAGTCGCTAAAAAATTCAAGGTTCTCTTGTTTTGTAAGTGTTTCGGGAGCCACGTATAAAAGCTTGGTCATGCCCGAAGTAAGATCGTCCTTAACAGCTTTGATCTGACCCTTATTGAGCGATGAATTCAGAAAATGCGCAACATCATCTTTTTCGCTATACCCTCTTACCAGATCCACCTGATTTTTCATCAATGCGATCAAGGGAGATACAATGATGGCACATCCATCCATCATCATGGCGGGTAATTGATAACACAAACTTTTACCCCCCCCTGTAGGCATGATCACAAAAGTGTCTTGTCCGTTCAGTAAGCTATTGATCGATTTTTCCTGAGTTCCTTTAAATTCTCTGAAGCCAAAGTATTTTTCGAGGCCGGCATAAATATCATATTTGTGCACGGTTGTAATTGTTGCGGTATTATCCTTTCTGGGAGAGCTTTTTTTGGTATTAGAAACGGTTGTTTTAGTAACTGTTTTTTTGGTATTCGTAGCCATGTATCAATATCTATTTTCATCCCATTTTAGGGGGATGGTGACAATTATTAAAAGTTAAATCTTTTTTCCCGAACACCCTAGTTAAAAATATAATCGATTGATTATTAAAGAGGTGTCGATATGGTAAAGCAGGTTAGCCCCACTCATTTTGGGAAAAATCCCCAAAAAATGGCTTACGAAGTTAACGAACTAAAGTTTGAATAGAAAGTCTAAGCTGTTAAAGTTTACATTTGTGCCGATGAACTCATCTATTCAACAAACAGCCCTGCGCACCATTCAACTGGAAGCCCAATCTATAGCAGGATTGGCTGATTTTATTGATACTGATTTTGAAAAAGCCATTCAGGCGATCCATGAATCCAGAGGAAGGTTAGTAATAAGCGGCATTGGCAAAAGTGCAATCGTTGCTCAAAAAATTGTAGCTACTTTAAATTCCACAGGCACTCCATCCTTATTTATGCACGCAGCAGACGCAATACATGGCGATCTTGGAATGGTGCAGGATGAAGACATTGTAATGATAATTAGCAAAAGCGGAGAAAGCCCCGAAATAAAAGTATTAGTACCACTTATTCAAAATTTTGGCAATATCATTATTGGAATGGTTGGTAATACCGAGAGTTTTTTGGCCCAAGAAGCTGCGATCGTTTTAAATACAACGGTTAGTCAGGAAGCCTGTCCGAATAATTTGGCCCCTACCAGCAGTACAACGGTACAAATGGTAATGGGTGATATTATTGCGGTTTGTTTAATGGAAATCAATGGATTCAGTGGCAGGGATTTTGCAAAATATCATCCAGGTGGAAATTTGGGAAAACGACTTTATTTACGCGTAGAAGATTTAAGTAAAAACAATGCTAGGCCAAAAGTTTTGGCTTCAACTTCTATAAAAGAAGTGATTGTGGAGATTACTGAAAAAAGATTGGGATTGACTGCTGTGGTAGATGAAAAAGATCAGATTATAGGTATCATTACCGATGGTGATCTGAGGCGTATGCTTGAAAAAAGTAATAGCATCGAAAATATTACTGCATCAGATATCTTATCGCCACATCCCAAAACCATTGGCGCCGAAATGCTTGCAGTTGAAGCACTAGACATATTAAGAGAATACGACATTAGTGCATTGCTTGTGTCGGACCATAATATTTATCAGGGCGTAATCCATTTACACGATCTTGTAAGAGAGGGAATTGTATAAGCACTACAATAATTGCTTCTAAAAATCGTTTTTAATTACGCGTTATTTTTATCATTTCAGACAAACATTCAAACCCCTCTTACATGAATAAGCATCACTATGTGGCGATTATGGCAGGCGGTATCGGAAGCCGCTTCTGGCCAAAAAGCCGTACCAGTTATCCCAAACAGTTTTTGGACATCCTGAATACTGGTAAGTCTTTAATTCGTTGGACCTATGAGCGCTATGCGGCATTCATACCCAATGAAAATATTTATATCGTTACATCGGATGAATATGTTTCTATCGTTCACGACCAATTACCCGAGTTGGCTATAGAAAATATTCTGGCAGAACCCAGCCGAAAAAATACCGCTCCTTGTGTGGCTTATATTTCTTACAAATTATTGCAGAAAGATCCTGAAGCAGCGCTGATCGTAGCGCCGAGCGACCACATGATTCTGGATAATGAAGCGTTTAGAAATATCACCAATAAAGCTTTGGATTTTGTAACCCAAATCAAATCGTTGGTTACTTTGGGAATTAAACCAACACATCCAAACACAGGCTATGGGTATATTCAACACGAAACACTTGCAGCAGGTGATGGCATTTATAAAGTAAAAACTTTTACAGAAAAGCCAAACCTTGAACTTGCTAAAACTTTTTTGGCGAGTGGCGACTTTTTATGGAACGCCGGTATTTTTGTTTGGCAGGTAAAAAATGTAATGAAGGCATTCGAGAAATATCAACCCGAAATGTTTGAATTGTTTGATAACGAAAAAGAACATTTTAATGCTGCCGGTGAAAAAGATGCAATCAACAGGATCTATCCTTTGTGTACAAATGTATCTATCGATTTTGCAATCATGGAAAAAGCAGACAATGTTTTTGTAATTCCATCTTCATTTGGTTGGAGTGATCTGGGAACATGGAATAGCGCTTATGATAATCTTGACAAGGATTATCTGGGCAATGCTGTAACCAGCGAAAATGTAATTGTCATTGACGCTACCAGGTGCATGATTTCTGCACCACACGATAAACTGGTGTTATTGCAGGGTATTGATGATTGCATCATTATAGATACAAAAGATGTTTTGATGATCTGTAAAAAAGAAAAAGAACAGGCCATCAAAGAATATGTTGCCGAGGTAAAAAGAAATAAAGGCGATAGGTATTTATAGTTACAAACTATTTATTAAAAAGCGATCAACTGTTAGTGTTGGTCGCTTTTTATTTTTCAGGAATTCATTTTCTCTATAATTCAAGTAGAATTTATCATTAAATTTGAAAGACACCTGCCATATTTAAGAAGCCAATAATTGAAGTATGTCTTTAATCAGAACAGTAATTACTGGAACAGGAAGTTATATTCCTCCACATATCAAAACCAATAAGGATTTTACCCTATCAGTCTTTTATGGCGAAGATCATAAACCCTTACTTACACCCGCTGAAGAGATCGTAGAAAAATTTAAAGATATTACCGGTATCGAAGAACGCAGGTATGCAGACTATCCATTAAACTCTTCTGATATGGCATTAGTGGCAGCAAAAAAAGCCATTGATGATTCAGGAATAGATCCAGAAACAATTGACCAAATTATTTTTGCGCATAATTTCGGCAATGTAGTAAAGGATAGTATCCAAACGGATGTATTGCCCGCATTGGCTTCGAGAGTAAAGCACGGACTGGCTATTAAAAATCCTTCCTGTGTTGCTTATGATATTTTATTCGGTTGTCCCGGTTGGATTCAGGGTGTGATTCAGGCTCATGCATATATTACTGCAGGCATTGCAAAAAAATGTTTGGTTATTGGATCTGAAACTTTGAGCAGGGTGATTGATGTACACGACAGAGATTGCATGATATTTAGTGATGGCGCGGGTGCATGCATAGTTGAAGCTATGGATACAACCAACAGCGGAATTATTTCAACCTCAGTTCAGAGTCATTGTATGGACGAAGCATTTTATTTGCAGATGGGTCAGTCAAATCTGCCCGATGCCGATCCGAACGTGCGGTACATGAAGATGAAAGGAAGAAAAGTTTATGAATATGCTATCAAGCATGTTCCTGCTGCAATGAAAGATTGTTTAGACAAAGCAGGATTACATGTTACCGATGTAAAAAAATTCTTTCTACATCAGGCAAACGAAAAAATGGATGAAGGGTTTGTGAAAGCATTGTATCGCTTATATGGTATCAGAGAAGTTCCTCATCACATTATGCCGATGAGTATTCACAAACTTGGTAATAGTTCAGTTGCTACAATTCCTACACTATACGATCTGGTAAAAAGAAATTTACTCGACGATCACAGCATTGCATCGGGCGACATAGTAATGTTTGCATCTGTGGGTGCGGGAATGAATATCAACGCTTTCTGTTATCGGGTTTAATATCCTCTAACATTTTTACCTTCCATATAATTCAGGAATGCTTTGTTAACTACCTTATTACCACCTGGAGTTGGATAATTTCCCGTGAAATACCAATCGCCGGTATTGGTAGGGCAACTATCATGAAGGTCTTCGATGGTTTGATAAATTACTTCTACTTTAGTTTCAACACCCGGAGGGGTGATCAAATCTGCAATCTTATCTGAAATTTCCTGGGGCGTAAAAGGTTTATAAATTTCTCTCACCACATTTTCTGCGTGCAATTGATTATTACGCTGCATTTCTTTAATCTTTTCCTGCGACTCTGCTAATATATGTTCAAGGTTTCTATCTTTCAACAATGCAACGGCCGCTCTGAAAGCAATAAAATCGCCGAGCTTGCTCATATCAATACCGTAACAATCGGGATAACGAATTTGCGGAGCCGATGAAACTACGATGATTTTTTTAGGATACAGGCGCGATAACATTCTGATGATACTTTCTTTTAAAGTAGTACCCCGAACAATACTATCATCAATTACCACAAGCGTATCCTCGCCTTTTCGAACAGTGCCATAAGTAATATCGTACACGTGTTGAACCATCTCATTACGGTTGGCATCTTCGGTAATAAATGTGCGAAGTTTTACATCTTTAATGGCAATTTTTTCCTGTCTAATCTTACGATTCACCATTTCTTCTAATTTCTCAGGAGAAAAATCTTTGCCCCAGCTCAATATCCTGTCTACCTTAATTTTATTCAGGTATTCTTCCATCCCTTTTACCAAGCCAAAAAATGCTACTTCGGCAGTATTCGGAATATATGAGAAGATGGTATTCTTTAAATCGTAACTAATACTTTCGAGAACCGTTTTGCTTAAATGGTGCCCCAATGCAATTCGTTCGCGATAAATTTTTTCATCACTACCGCGACTAAAATAAATGCGTTCAAAACTGCAAGCACGTCTTTCCTTGGGTTCCAGAATTTGTTCAACGCTATAATTCCCCCTATCATCCACAACCAATGCCGATCCAGGCATGAGCTCCATTACTTCGTTTTCACCAACATTAAAAGTGGTTCTGATGGCAGCCCTTTCGCTTGATGCAACAATCACTTCATCGTCAATATAATAATATGCAGGACGAATACCGTGCGCATCTCGCATTACAAAACTATATCCGTTTCCAACCAAACCACCGATGGTATAACCGCCATCAAAAAGTGGTGTTGCTTTTTTCAATACTTTGGTAATGTCTGCAGCATTCGGATTCAACTCATCTTCTTTTGATAAAAAGTGGTGAAGTACTTCCAGCATCGCAGCAAGATCGCTTTGCTTTTGAAAGTCGCCCGGACTCATATTGATCAGATCAAATAATTCGTCGGTATTTACCAGATTAAAGTTTCCTGCAAGAGCCAGATTTTTTCCCGGCATCAGGTCACGCTTAATAAAGGGATGACAAAATTCTACATTGTTTTTGCCTTGCGTGCCATATCTTAAATGACCCAACAAGAGTTCACCCAAAAATGGCAAGTGCCCCTTCATTAATCCGGGATGCAATTTGATATCGGGTTGATATTTCTCAAGTTCGCTTACTTCCTGCCCGATTCTAAAAAAAAGATCCGCAATTGGTTGAGGCGCATTACTACGCATACGGTGTAAGAATGGATTGCCGGGTTCAGTATTTAATTTAACAGAAGCCAGACCTGCTCCGTCCTGACCACGATTATGCTGTTTTTCCATTAGCAGGTAGAGTTTGCTAAGTCCGTAAGTAACAGACCCATGCTGCTGTAGGTAATAGGAAAAAGGTTTTCTCAGGCGGATGTAGGCGAGCCCACATTCATGTTTGATCTCGTCGCTCATGATGTTTATTAAAAGAAAGTGGCGAAGTTACAACTCCGCCACATTTTTTTTATGTTAATTATAAACAGTTATCGGCTGAGGCTTAACAGACTCTGCCAGCCATAAGAACTCTTTGATAAAGATATCTACCATTTTCTGAAAGGATTCATCCACTAAATTTCCCTCTGCCGTAAACTTCTTATCCACAAAGGGAGTTATTAGCATATAGGGCGATGCAATACCAAATAAAGCGGATATCAATAATAATAACTGCTGACTGGACCGCATACCACCCATTGAACCTACTGAAGCCGGAGCAATACCAAATGCTTTATGGCTTTGCTTCGGAAAATGGTCCAACAAGTTTTGGAGCGCCGGAGAATAACTGCCATTGTATTCAGGAGTTACCAGTATAAAAGCATCTGTTGCAAACATTTGTTTGGCTAAAGGCTTGAATTCTTCGGGTGTTTTTTCAACTGAAACAAATACATCCTGCAATAATGGTAGATTCCATTCGCGTACATCAATAATATTTATTTTATGACTGGTCTTTTGAGCTAGTTGATTCTTCAGAAATAAAGCCAACCTATGTGTAACACTATCTTTTCTTGGGCTTCCTGTAATAATTGAGATATTCATATCCTATTTTTTTAAACTGCTTTCGTTTGAAAGCAAGTTTACTGATTAATCAACACAGTTATAACAATATATATTGCATCCTGTTCACTAAAAAATCAGCCTTAGTGTTTTATCATTTGAACGTTCAATAGTAGCTTCACTTCATCGCTTACTACTACGCCGCCTGCTTCAGTTACTGCACCCCAAGTTAAACCGAAATCTTTACGATTGATTTTACCCGAAATTTCGAATCCAGATTTCACCTGACCATAGGGGTCCGTTGCAGTACCACCGTATTCAACGGCAAATTCAACCGATTTTGTAATATCACGGATGGTAAGATCTCCGACTAATGAATAATCAGAACCCCCTTGGTGGCTAAAAGAAGTTGATTTGAAACTTAGTGCAGGGAATTTTTCTGCAGAAAAGAAATCGTCACTTTTCAGATGACCATCTCTTTGTTCATTGTTGGTAGAGATACTGTTCACATCTGCTTCAAACGAAATGCGCGCATCGCTGAAATCAGCCGTTGCAGATTCCATTGTTGCATCAAATTTTGTGAAACTACCTGTTACATTGGTAATCATTAAGTGCTTTACTTTGAAAATAATTTCACTGTGTGCTGCGTCGATTTTAAAAGTTGACATATTTGTTTTTTTTATTTTTGAATTTTGAATTTTTACTTATCAGCTTATCTTGGTTTTATAATTAGCTGTACATACATGTATTTAATTAAAAAAAATCAATCCCCTTTGCTTCTTACTTTTTCCAGCAAACTATTTAATTGTACCGCATCGTGCTCCGTTAACAGCAGTGAGTGCTCCATTAGTTCATCCACTTTCTTCGTTGTTGCTTCCAGCAAAACCAAGCCACTTTGAGTAAGTGTTATTACCGTTTCTCTTTTATCGATATTCGATGTAGTTCGTTTTACCAGTTTTTTGATTTCCAAACGGTCTACAATCCTTGGTACGTTTGAACTTTTTTCAATCATCCGGCAGGCAACATCTCTAACGCAAATCTGATCGGGATACTTGCCTTTCAGGATTCTTAACACGTTATACTGTTCATGCGTTAAGCCAAACTCTTTTAATTCTTTGCTCATGATGGTTTTTAACCACCAGGCGGTATATAATATATTCAAACCGGCTTTATGACTCTGGTTTTTAAATTTGGTGCTTTGTATTGCTTGTTCCAATTTCACAACACAAATGTATGTACGTACATTCAATTTACCAAATTATTTTTCTCCTTTTTTCCTGGCCGATTTTTAGAGTGCTAAAAATCGGCCAAATGTCTTTTAAGAAAGTTTAAAATCGTGCGGCTATTCCCAGATATACGCTCCTACCAATGGATGGAATAATTCCAGGACCCGGATATTCATCTGTTCTTCTGGTGTAGTACGACTTATCGGCCAAGTTGTTTACACCAATCTTTACAGAATAGTTTTTTATTTTATAAGTTCCGCTTAAATCTAAAACGGTATATGCGGGTATATATCCTGCAATAGGATCTTCGCTCTGTTTTACATTCGAAGCATCGCCATATGCATCACCCACAGAATTTACCTGAAATGTAGCAGAAAGTTTTTTGGAATTAAATATCAGCCCCACCCTGTTAATTGTATTGGCAGCGGCTTCAACCCTTTTCCCCGAAAATTCGCCACTGGTATATCTGGCATCAATATAAGCAAAAGAATTAAAGATACTAAGACCATAGTGCGAATGATTATTCAAGTATTTTAAAAGATTAAATTCCACATAGGTTTCAATTCCTTTATGAACGCTGTTTGCAATATTCGTTCTAAGAGAATAAAGATCACCGGTAACAGGGTCTGTCTTCAACAATACACCGATTCTATTATTATATGCCATATAAAAAACACCGATATCAAAATTCAGAAAGTTTTTGATTGTGCCCCTGAACCCCAGATCAGAATTAAAACCATTTGCATCTTTCAATCCCGGGTCGATCTTTGAACTGATTCCAAAGGGTTCCAACTGGCCGTATTCAATAGGCTTGTAAGCCTGACTTATATTTGCATATACATTCGCGTTCATGCTCGCTTTGTATTGCAAGCCCAAACCAAACAATGGAAATGATCTCACACGCTTTTCGTTCGACTCTAGTTTATTATTGTCGCTGATCTTATATCCTTTTGAAGTACTTTCCAAATACTCCAATCTAAAGCCTGGTGTAACAGAAAATTTTTCACTCACTCTAAATATATTCTCTATAAAAGTTGTCGTGTTTTTAGTTGTGAATTTTAAATCATAACCCCAGTTCCCGTTTATACTCAAATTAAAATCGGCCCCAGTTGTACCTTCACCCGCTCCCATTCTATCGAACCAGGCATATGCCAATCTAACACCAGTTGCGAGGGTTGATTTCTGATTTCCTAAAAAGTAATTTCTGGAAAGTCTGATTTCTGTTGTGGAGTTGTGCATTCTTTCAACACCCACTTCTCTGGGAGTATATTCGTTCGTTACCGGATCTATCAGGTCTAATGCCGAAGGACCACCATCTTCGTTTCTCCAAACCAGCGATCGGCTGCTAAAAAGATAAGTTGATTTGATATTTAAACTTGTTTCTTCATCAATAGAATAGCTTGCATTGGCGGCAATAATATTCCATGGACTGCGAAGCCAATTTCTCGACCTTGTTGATATTTTGGCATCTAAATTAAACAAGCTGTCGGTTAGGCCACCGGGCATTTTCAATTGGTTTCGGAGTATAGAATACTCTATCCCAAAATTTAATTTGCTAGATACTGCATATTGCAATTTTCCGAATCCCGAAAATTGCCATTGCCGGCTATTGGGGCGGTAACCATCCATATAGCGGTATTGCATAAACGCATAATAATTAAATTTCTTAAAGCTCCCCCCAATCGAATTAAACGAATTGAATAATCCAAAACTCCCAACCGTTTGTGAAGTATTCCATTCAAAAGATTTATTAACTGGCGCGTCTCTGATAACATAATTCACCAAGCCTCCAAATTGCGATCCAAATTGTAAAGAAGCAGCCCCACGCACCATTTCAATTCTTTGAACAGCTTCCATTGGGGGAATATAATAAGCTTCATTATAACCAAAAATATCGGCGCTGATATTGTATCCATTCTGCCTTGTATTCATCTCGATACTCTGAATAGGATTCAAACCCCTTGTAGCAATTCCATTTGCAGTAAACCCTCCTGTTTCAGTTTCCACAATATTCAATCCCGGAATACGACCCAAAATTTGCCGCGTATTATTAATGGCTTTATTGGCATCTAAACTGTCTACAATAATCAGTTCGCTTTTTTTACCGGCATAAATAATTCCATCTTTCAATTCGGGCATATGTCCGATGCCCCGAACAGTTTTGAATGCAGTAACAGTAACTTCATTCAGTCGGTGTACGGTATTTGAATCGTTTTGTGCAATGCTAACAAATGGTAGAGAGAATGATAAACTAACTAAAAATTTCCTGAGTCTCATATAATTATTTGTGCAAAGAACTGACTATAGCAGTTGAGGCTATTGCGAGATAAGGAATTAAGGTTTACGCAAACGGGAAATATTCATCAGGAATTATATTGAATCAGCAAGCATATATTTTAATGCCAGAACAATACATGCTAAGAAACTATTTTGTTATAAGTTTTCGAGATACTTATAACCGGTACCGGTATTTAAGAGTACAATTTTTTCGGAATAATTAATTTTTCCTGATGCAGTAAGTTGTCTTAAAGCCATCCATGTTGCTGCTCCCTCCGGAGAAATAATCAGTCCTTCGGTTTTAGCAATTTCTTTTAACCCCTGTACAATATCCGCATCGTCAACCAAACAAACTTCACCCTTCGATTCCTTCAATACCTGCAACATTAAGTCCATACCGAAAGGAAACGGCACAGCCAAACCGTTAGCGATAGTAGCGCGGGGAGTAAATTGCATTTTCCAATTGATTGGATCTTTAAAAGCTGCTGCAATGGGCCCGCAGTTAGTAGTTTGCACCGCTACCATTCTTGGTAATTTCCCCTTAATCCATCCAAGCATTTTCATCTCTTTAAATGCTTTCCATAACCCAATCAGGCCAGTGCCCCCTCCTGCAGGATATAAAATAATATCAGGAAGCTGCCAACCCAATTGTTCTGCAATTTCATAACCCATCGTCTTTTTTCCCTCCAGACGGTATGGTTCTTTGAGGGTAGAAACATCAAAGAATGCATGATCAATATTCAACTCCGACACTTTTTTGGCGCAATCATTAATCAAGCCATCCACCAATATTAGCTCAGCTCCATACAAACGACATTCTTCTTTAAAAATTTCGGGCGTTTTTACTGGCATCACTACAGTTGCTTCTATCCCTGCTTTTGCACAATATGCAGCCATGGCGCCGCCGGCATTTCCTGCAGTTGGAACAATGCATCTGTTTCTCTTAAATTCTTTAGCTTTTGAAATGGCCACACTCAAACCTCGGGCTTTAAATGAACCTGTTGGATTGAATGACTCATCTTTTAAAACAAGGTCACGATACCCATATTTGCCAGCTAGTTTGTTTAATGTAAGCAAGGGCGTATCTCCTTCGCCCAGGCTAATTTGATTCGCTTTGTCAAAAACAGGCAAGAGGGAAGCATAACGCCAAATGCTTCTTTGATTGGTTAAAATTTCTTCCGGACGAATTGATTGATCCAGATCGTATTGCACCAATAAAGGTTTATTGCAACAAGTGGCATAGAGCTGTTCTTCTTTTATTGAATAAGTTTTTTGACAGTTCGAGCAAACCAATTCGCTTGCGAGTGTAGTGGGTATTAACAGGCTTTCCATTAGCCAAAAATACCCGGATAGTTATAACCAAACGAGTTCATTTAATTATATACCATAACAATAAGTTATACTGAGTCTGAACAAATCTTCATAAACAACTTGTTCAGGTCGCTGTTTTCCGAGCCGTGTCTTTGTATAAAAAAGAAATCCCGAACGATTTCAAAGTCCTCAATTTTAATAGTAACCAGATCCCCATCTTTTAATTCTTTAATGATGGACCCTCTTGGCAGAAAGCCTAAGCAGGCATCTTCGCGTAAAAAATTCTTGAGTGCTTCTGTTCCACTTAGTCGCACATCTACTTTAAGATCAGAGAGTTTGATTCCTTTTTTCCCAAGATTATATTTCAATGCAGCGAGGGTTCCTGAACCCTGTTCCCGAAGTACAACAGGAAAATTGAGTATGTCTTTTACAGCAATTGATTTTCTTTTTGCTATATAACTATTCGCACTGCACACGGCTACAACTTCATCTTGTATAAATGGTTTGTACAGAATAGATGAGTTCTTTTTTTTGCCTTCCACAATTCCGATATCAATCTCCTGATTAATGAGTGCTTGCACAATCGTATCGGTGTTCCTATTGAGCAAACTAATTTTTACCGCCGGATATTTCTGGTGAAAGGAAGATAAAATTTTTGGTAAAATATATAGGGCAACCGTAGTGCTGGCACCCAGTTTTAATTGGCCTTTAGCGTTTAATTGATTTTTTAAAATACTGATGTCGAATTCAAATTGGTTTTGAATTTTTTTTACCTCTTTCAGCTTATTATACAGCATTATGCCTCCCACAGTCAGGCTAATGCTATTTCCCGAACGCTCAAACAAAGCGGTTTTATAAAAAGTTTCAAGGGCTTTAATGTGTTTGCTGATTGCAGGCTGACTTATAAATAGCGACTCGCTGGCTTTCGAAAAACTCAGTTTACCGGCAACTTCCATAAATATTTCATGACGAATCGAGATCATATTAAAGGAAAGATCGGTGTTTTAGAGCAGTACTAAATGTTTTACAAATGTGAATGAAATAAATTTATTCAATTAATTGTAACTACTAATTAACACCTAGCTTTTTTAATTTTTTGATTTGTCCTACGAGGTAAATTAATACTCCCCATACCGCCACAACAATTGAATAAGCCAACAATTCTAACCACATGGGAGATTTCCCTCTTCTAGCAAACAGCGTACGTTTATCAAATTCTGAGTAATATTTAAAAGACTTTCCCCAGGGAACTACTTTTTCTGCACTCAGGTTTCCGTAAAGATCGTTGTCTTCTACTTTAGCGATCAGTGTTAAATTTCCTTTCGCATCTCCGGGCAGGCTATCTCTTTTAAAATCTGCACTGGCAATACCCAGTGAATCTGTGGCATAGGTTGGTGCGTCTGCAACATTCAGATCAGCATCTAGTCGCTTGATTGCGATCTTAACATCTACCGCTTTTACGGGAGTCCATACAGAGTCTTTCAGTTCCATCACTGTTGCAGTAATCTTTTTGTCGGCAGCAGTATCGATCAGTATTTTGGCTTTTGTAAGATCAAAACTGCCCTTTGCCTCATCAAATAATTTTGTGCTCGCTGAAGAAACCAGAAAACCAACTTTTGCCGATTTCATCCATTCATCTTTTGCCTTCGGTGGCATAAAGATCAGCGCTTCTCCTTTATCGTTTGTAACTGCTTTCCCCAAAAGATTTTCTGGTGTTTCAGTACTAATATAAAAACTCACGCTGATGCCCGGAATCATTTGAAACTTACCATCGATCTTCGACTTTGCACGGGCAATCAGATACTGTGTTTGATTATTGCTATTAAAATAGCCAACACTTAGCGATAAAGAATTTTTTTCAGCTTGGGCAAATACTGCGTTTACTAATAGTTGCAATAGTATAGCTGAAAGAAAAATTTTGCTATGTTTTTTCATGTGTCTTTTATTGATTTTGGTTCCGAGTGCTCGGGATTCGCTAACTAACATTTCAGTTGGTGTCAAATTTTTGTTATGCTCATTTCATGTTCTTCGATTTCAGTGATGGTTTCCTGTATTGGTATGATTGGGAAAATTCGTGCAAAAAGGGTTACAATAAGCAACGCTCCTGCTAAAGAGCCCAACGCAATCGCCCACTCCTGCCATGTTGGAAAATAGTGTTTATACGCTTCCGGCACATCGTGCATTGGTAAAAACGGATGCAATAATGTGGGTGTTACAATCAGGTATCTTTTAAACCATGAACCAATCACCACCAATAAACCTGCAATGAAAGCAGGTAGCGGCTTTCTTCCCCTCTTGGTTATCAAAATTAAGATTGGAATAATCATTGCCGTAGAAATTGCAAACCAGAATACGGGTGCAAATTCGCCGGTAAATAAGCCCATCAAATGCTCTTCTTCCGATTTCTTCATCTTGAAAGCAGGTACCAGAAATTCGTTTACATTAAAGTACAAGTATAGCAAGGCTAACATTACCAATACTTTTCCCATCTTATCGAAGTGCTCGTTCTGTATATATTTTTCGAGGTGATATGCTTTTCTAAAAACATACATTGCTACTACTACAGCTCCGGCGCCCACTAAGAATGCTCCCGAAATAAAGTAAGCACCGAAGTTAGTACTGTCCCAGCCGGGGCGATAGGTTGTTGCGAATAACCAGGATGTTACCGTGTGTATTGCAAATGCCACAGGAATAATAGTAATCGATAAAATGTTCACTGCTTTTTCGCTGATATGGATCTGCGCTTTTGTATTTTTCCAGAACGATCCTAAGAATGCATACATTTTATTTAACCAGGCCATCCCGGTTTTGTCTTTAAATTTCATCAGGATTGCCATATCGGGCAATAAAGGGAAATACAATAAAAGTATACTTACAAAAAAGTAAGTGGTGATAACGATAACGTCCCAAACAATTGGTGATTGCAAACGTGCGTGTATGAACAGATTGTAGAACCTGTCGGGTCTACCCATATCAACCACAATAATAATTGATGCAAATGTGATTGCTGAAACGGCAATGATTTCTGCGATCCTAGTTAGTGGGGTGCTCCACTTGGCCTGACTTAATCGAAGTACTGCAGTGATAAGAGATCCAACCAAACTGATGGCAACAAAGAATACAAAGTTTGAAATATAGATTCCCCATGATACATAATCGCGCATGGCTGTTACAACCAAACCCTTCGACAATTGCATGCAATAAGCTACAAAGCCCAGTGTGCAGAATGCTAGTAATATTACAACCCAAATCTTACCCGCTTTACCAAACTTCTGTGGCAGGAGGTCTTCAATAATTTTTTGTTTTGCTAAACTTTCCACGATCTATGATTTAGGGTTAACTTTTTTTGTTTTCCTCTTTTTCTTCTTTGTTTTCAAAAGGGAAGTTTCTGTTTACTGGTGGCAAGTAATACACACTTGGTTTTGTGCCCAGATCTTCCATCAGTCTGTAACCGGCTTTGTCGCGCACCAGTTCGCTGAAGCGGAAAGTCTCAGAACCATTGGTTACCGCATCTTCATTCAGATCGCCAAACATGAATACTCCGTTCGGGCAAGCAGAAACACAATGTGGCAGTTCGCCTTTTCTGGCCATATCCGGACAGAAATCGCATTTACCAACTGTACCTTTTTTTTGTGGAACACTTGTTTCGCAGGAATAAGGTTTCTCTGCAATTTCTTTAGGCAAATTCAACTCTTCCCAGTTAAATACGCGTGTTGAATAAGGGCATGCTGCCATACAAAATCTGCAACCGATGCAACGGTCACTATCGATCAACACAATACCGTCTTGTCTTTTGAAAGTGGCATCCACCGGACAAACTTTAACGCAGGGTGGTTCATCACAGTGCATACAGGTGGTAGGTTGCCAATAAGGAGCCGTGTGATCAGCTTCTTGTTGTGGATATACTTTAATCCAGTTTTGACCCGGATGAATGCTGTGCATATGATTGCAGGCAGATTGACACTTCTTCAGACTCTTACATCTGGAAAGGTCAATGACCATCACGAATTTTTTTCCGGCAATGCCTTGTCTGGCAAGTTGATTAGAAACCTGCGGTAATTCTGGAACCGGCTTTAAAAAAGCTTTATCAACTTCAATCACTTCACCATTTACAGAAAGAAGTTTTACCATTTCGCCAGAAGGTTTAACGGTTTCAAGTGTTGCAGTATCCGGTTGAAAAGGGTTTTTTCCCGAAGAGCAACCTGCAACAGCTAATCCGGCCAGCACTGTAGCCGAAATAAATTCTCTTCTCGAAGTATCGTTGGTTTTCATTGAAACTATTTAATGATGATTACCTTTTAACCCATTCTTGCATTTCTTTATTAGAAGCTTTTTCTTTTAAAGAATTGACTTTAGTGATATCAACTTCTACAAGCTGACCATCTTGGGTTAAAAATTTCATGGTTTTTTTTTCATCGGGACCGGGGGCACAAGCGATTACATTCTTTTTTCTGGTAAAGAATCCCATTGTGAAAAAACTGAAGATCGACATGATGCCAATTCCTAAGAGCACCGTCCTTCTAGTATTTTGTTTTGTTGAAACCGGTTCTAATTCTTGCATGGACTAAACTTGAAAATGGTGAAAAGATTTACGCAATGGAGTTTTTATTTGAAAGGCAGTATTAAACTGCCTTTCAAATAAACTACAATGAATAATTAGTGCTACTTCTTTTTAAAAGTGCGCATGTAATTAATCACACTCCAAATTTCCTCTGCATCCGGAATTTTCTTTTTGAAAGAAGGCATGTCTTCTCTTCCTTCAGAAACTTTGTAAAACATAGATCCGTCGGACTGCGACTGCATTGCTGCAGTTGAAAGGTCTTCGGGTTGTGTTTTTAATTGTGCAGCTTTACTACCGTCGCCCATACCGCTTTTACCATGGCATGAAGAACAGTGCTGACTCCAGATAGCTTTACCTGCTGAAAGAGATGATGCATCTACTTTAACCGGGTTGGGTGTTTTTGCAGCCTTCTCCGGAACAGGCCAAGGCTTTCCGGGATTCAGCGTAAAACTCGCAGCAATTACAAATACTGCTAAAAGTGCAATGGTGAACAGATGTTTCATTTGTGTTTGTTTTATTTACCAAAAATTTACAACAATTTAAATTTATTAGATTAAAAATTCCACAACCGTGAAATGTTGAATCCAATTACATATTGTCCTTGTTGGAAGTCGTTTGTGCTATACAATGAGTTATACTGCGGAATAGTATTTCCATAGTTTCCAAAGAATACCTGAAAATCGTGACCACTTGATTTCATATCCAGACCCAGACTTAAATTAGGATATACATTGTTTAAAGGATGTTGGGTTAATGGTTGTTCGTAGTTTACAATGATGGAAGTCTTCGGTGAAATTTTATACCGTCCGCCTAATGAGAATGACAGATGATCATTTTTCATAGCAGGCTGAATTACTTTATTGGCATCATAATATCCATCCACATTATTAAAGTGGATATAGTTGAATGATCCCTGAACAGAAAATGCTTCCGTAAATTTTCTTGCTATAATAATTTGATTAAAGAAACTCATCCTGTCTGCTGTAGTTACAATGGGTAAGGAGGGATCTTTTGCCCTTGTATCCATTGCTGCATTTCCATAATAAGTAACCGATACAGGAATCGTTTTATCTTTAGTTTGTTTCAGTAGCGCATATTTAGCGCTCCAGTCAACAATCATATTATAATTGTTAACCCCAAATCCAATCTGCAAATTTTTAACAGGAGCATAGCTGAAACCCAAGCGCATATTAGCTCCTGCAAATAAGCCAAACAAATCTTTGAAGTTATGATCAATGGTTCCGAAGCGGTGATTGATATCGAACTCAAAAGTTCCTTTAATAGGTACCATTACGGTTTGATTGTCGATCAGGAAATTTCCCTCGAATGTATTTTTTACATAGGATTTCTTTTTGGCCACCGGCGCAGTAGCGGTAGAATCCTGAGCCTTCAGTTCAGTTCCGGCGATAGCGGCAGCTACAATCAGAAGCAGCAGAAATCTTAGCTGAATAGAAGGGAAATGAATTTTATATTTTTTCATTGTAGTTTATTTAATTGTTTTTTGCACCTTGTTTAATCCAGGCAAACACTTTTGCGTTGATACTCTGAATTGGACCAGTTCCTAGCGGCATTGCAGGAGATTTCTTTCCGGCCATCCACTGGTAAACCGAACTATTATCCGGATCACTAGCTTTGAGGTAGCCTCCCCCTGTTAATGCTTTGTATGAATTTGCCGCAGTCAGGTCCGGCGCTTTTGCACCTGCAACATGACAACCGCTTAATGCGCAACTCTTATCGAAAATCGGTTGTATATCTTTTGCGTAACTCATTTCAGTAGTAATACTATTACCCGGGTTGATAACCAGTGTAGTAGTTTTATAACATCCTGAAAAAATGAGCAGCATTATCGTAACCCCGACTGATAATAGCGCTGTTTTTTTCTTTAACATGATCAATTGTTTTTATTAAAACAGAGGGTTACTTATTTCGCAAATTTCAAAAGCAGGTTTGGCTGAATACCATGTTGATAGTTAGCAGTATTGAATATTGCTATACCAAAAGGCTGATCAGACAGGCTGCTGAAATCGATATCCTGTTTCAAAACATCCGGTGTTTTTAATAAACGTTTGTATTCCAAAACCCAACCTGTGCCGGTATATTTTCCCTGAGCTACGATATCTGCGCGACCCATGGTTAAAGGAGCAGATATAAAAGCAGGAATACATTTTGTACCAACTGTTGGAGCAACACCTGCATTGTCTAAATATTCTGCCTTACCATTTGGATCCAAAGTACCGCCAACATAAGTCAATACACCTGTACTGCTAATGCCTGTAACTTTTAATGCCTTACCACCTGGAAGTGTATCGGTAGCTAAATAATATAATTGACCAACTGCATCCGGAACAATCCATTTAGGAACATTAACTGAAGCGCCGGTTCCATCCAATTTTAAGCTCTGTGTGTTGTTAAAAGCACCATTGCTGGTATTTGTATTGGTATTTACATAAGCAGTGCTGAATGGAACTGGGGGAACCAAATCGTCTGCGTGGCGGCCATTTCCTGATCCACCTACTGTATCTGTTACAGAAGGTCCACCAGCCCAATCCTGATATTGATCATCCATCTGGCCGGTTACTAAATCTTTGTTTAAATGACACCACCACATATCAATTTTTTCGTTAGGTCCGTTTGTATAGTGGTTACCACTTTTATTTGGAACCATTACACCAGAGAAGTTTCTGTATGGAGTAAATATGTGACAACTGGCATAACATGTTTGAGTAATAAATTTAGGAGTTGAATTATCAATATTCCAAAGCATTGCCAACTGATCCTGACCCATGCCTTCTTTGGTTAATACGCCATTTACATCGAACTGTTTTGCATTTGCTCTTTGTGCCCAACGCTGAGTAGTAGGGTTAAAGAACCAAGGCTGAACCTGATAGTTACTAGGGTCGTTCCATTCAGCCAAAAAATAAATATACTGATCATCATACATAGCGCGTATGGTGGCCGGATATTGCGTACCCTGATATCCTGCGAACAATCCGTTTCCCGGATCAGGTACGGTAGGAGTTACAGCAAGTTTAGTTGCATTGTCCCAAATGGCATCCACAACACCATCAATAGTGGGTGCTGCACTTGTTTTATATGAAATTAATTCGTTTGTACTGGCCGTTTCTGTCGGAGCAACAATCTGTGCGGTCTTAGTACAGTAAGCAAAAAATACTGTAACTGAAATAAAAAAGAAAAGAACAAAACTGGTTTTCATAAATGTCTGTTTAGTGATAAATAAATAAAGACAGACAAATGTTCAAACTTTAAGGAGCGGGTTCATATGATGGTTATCAGACAGTTCTATGACATTAATCATGTTTATGTTAATAAATATTAACAACCCTTAATTCATAGTTTAAACATTCACAGGAGATTAGCAATTTTAAAAAGCACAACTAATTTTGTAATTCGTTGTCATTAAACAAGTTGAGAAAAATGTGTTGACGAAGTGGTGCTATCATGAAAAAGAAAAACCCCGGAAGAAACCAGGGTTGTCTTTAAATATAAAACTGAACTACAAATGAAATGCAACAATAAAAAGGGTTATACCGGCACAACAATTCACATATCCCTGCTTGTACAAGGAATTATTTTTCATGAATCAACTAAGCTTCTAACCGATAAGGCAATAAGTATGACTTTTAACTAATTGCCTTTTAAACAAAACCATCCATTTAGTTTGTTCTGCAATAGTTTAGGTGGGATCTAAATTTGATTCGAAGTTATTAGTGTATAATTGACAATTAAATGACAACAGGCATTTAATTTTATGATTTTTATCATACAATCGCGAACGAATGCAGTTTTTTAAAGAAAGCATCCACACTCTAAAAAAACAAGCTTTGTACATATTTTACTAATGATTTGATTTTACGGTGTATGTTTGATACCCAAAACCTGATTTATGCCAAAACTACTTTCCCAGAAAAAGGCAGATACAATTAATTGGGGGATTATCGGATGTGGCAATGTAACCGAATTTAAAAGTGGCCCTGCTTTTAACAAAGCCCCACAATCTTCGCTGGTAGCTGTAATGCGAAGAGATGAAGAAAAAGCCAGAGACTATGCACAACGGCATCGGGTAAAAAAATGGTATCGTGATGCCGATGAGTTGATTAATAATCCTGAAATCAATGCCATTTATATTGCTACCCCTCCAAAATTTCATGAAGAATATGCAATAGCTGCCATGCAGGCGGGTAAACCGGTTTATATTGAGAAACCGATGTCGGTTGATGTGGCAGCATGTATCCGCATGCTAAATTTTTCAAAGAAAAAGGGAGTTAAATTAACCGTTGCGCACTATCGTAGAGCGCTCCCAATGTTTCTCAAAATAAAAGAACTTCTTGCCGAACAGATTATCGGTGATATCAGATTTGTAAATATCAGGTTTCTGCAAAAAGATCAATCAGAGCAGGTTTCAAAAACAGAAAAAAACTGGCGGGTAGATCCTGCTATTGCAGGTGCCGGTTTGTTTTATGATCTTGCTCCTCACCAATTGGATCTGGTATTCTATTTCTTTGGAAAAGAACAAAACGCCTGCGGCTTTGCAACAAATCAGGCGGGATTATATCAGACAGAAGACATTGTTACGGGAAATATGTTATTACAGAACAACATTTTATTCAATGGAACCTGGTGTTTTACTGTTCCGGAAAATTTAGAAGAAGACCTTTTTGAAATTACAGGCTCTAAAGGAAGGATCAGCTTCCCCGTTTTTGGGCATCGCATTCTTATTGAAACTGCCGAAGGAAAACAACAGCTCGATTTTGAGAAATTGCCACATATCCAACAACCCATGATTGAAAAAGTTGTGCAATATTTTTTGGGGAATGGAAACAATCCCTGTTCTGCACTTGATGCAATACAATCCATGTCGGTGATGGAAAAATTTGTGTATGGCAGTCATATAAAAGCCGGCTCTTTATAAGCAGGATGCCCGTTATGGTATATCTTGCAGCAAATTAAAATGATGCCCACAAAAATAACCGTCAACCCAAACGGGTCGCTAAGAGTAGAAGGTGATTTTACAATTGTAGACAAAACAGGAAATACCTACGACCTTGCAGGAAGAGAAGTCGTAGGTCTTTGCCGCTGCGGATTGAGTAAAAACAAGCCTTTTTGCGATGGCTCGCATAAAGAGCATTTTATACACGAAGCAGTTGCTTTTGCACTGCCTCCAAAGAAAACCCTTTAACCTTAAATCAGTTCCACTTTTGTCATAATATCCCCGCCCTTGATGGTATCAATGATGTCGATGCCATCAATTATTTTGCCAAAACAAGTGTGTACCCCATCAAGATGACGAGTGCCTGCACGATTATGACAAATAAAGAACTGAGAGCCGCCGGTATTTCTACCCCTGTGTGCCATTGACATAACACCGCGGTCATGAATTTGTTTCACTCCCTTTGTTTCACATTCAATCGAATATCCGGGCCCACCTGCACCTGTACCATCAGGACATCCACCCTGAATCATAAAGTTTGGTATCACGCGGTGAAAACTAAGTCCATTATAAAATCCCTGATTGATGAGTTTCTTAAAATTTGCAACAGCTATTGGTGCATCATCATCGTACAATTCAAATGTCATAACGCCTTTCGCAGTATGAATTTTCCCTTGGGTTAAAGTTTGCTCGCTCATAATATTCATTTTGGCGAAACTACTGTAACAATGGCAATTGAACAATACTAAGTAAAAAGAATCCACAGTATTGCGTTTAATTAATTCCTGCACTTAGTTTCGCATTATTGCGATTCGCAGCATGATTCTTAAACAAACAATTTTGCAGCAAAAAAAAATAGAACCGTTTACGTTTGATACTATTCAAATTCATCTCTGGATACCCGACTTGGAACATATACAGAACGAATATGTGGCCGATAAGGCGAAAAAAGATTTCCCATTTTGGGCAAAGGTTTGGCCTTCGGCAATTGTACTAACCGAATTTTTGAAAGATCATCCTCTTCTCATTAGCAATAAAAAAGTTCTGGAGTTGGCTGCAGGTTTAGGGCTACCCTCAATTTATGCTGCTCATTTTGCAGAATCAGTTTTGTGCAGTGACTATATTTCAGAAGCAGTTGGGTTTATCAGCGAAAATATTAAACTCAATAAATTGCAGAATATGCAAAGTACCTGTATCGATTGGCATAAAATACCCTCTACTTTAAAGCCAGATGTTTTACTACTCAGCGATATCAATTACAACCCTTCGGATTTTACAATTCTTATTCAGGTGTTAAAGAACTTCCTTCAGCAAAATACTACCATTATTTTAAGTACACCCCAACGCCTAGTTGGAAAACCATTTATCACCGAACTATTACCATTCTGTGAATTCTACGAAGAAAGATTCTACGAACAAATTTCTGTTAATGTATTGGTATTGAAACAGGTTTAAAGTTTTTTTTAACATTTCTTCGAAAGAAATACTTTCCGTATTTTTCATAAACATGGTGTTAAATCAACTCGATTCGGAATTGTATTTTGAAACAGTGTGCGCTGTTTTTAAAAAGGAAGTGCTTGATGATACTTCTTCATGGGTAAAATATTATAAAGAGGATTGGCAAAGCATAGCCGAAAAAGAACTTAGCAATATCAAATATTTACCCCGTCATGAATATTTCTTAACCCCCTTCCCTTCTTCTCAGGTTCAAGATTTTAAATACCCCTACCACCATTTTAAAACCCTCGATGACTGGATCGAAGAGCAGGCAATTGATGCTGACTATACGGAGAGGGCATTTGGCATTGCTAAACAGATGCTACTATTGATTAAGCTGTTACACCAGCATCAAATGATTCATGGAGCTGTTAATACATCTCATTTTTTGGTTTCAGAAAGAGATAAGGTCTTTTTAAGCGAATGGGGTTTTTTAACGAGAACAGTTCAACCCGAATTAACTCAGAAGGAATTATATTATTCAAAAGGCATTATCAATTATATTGCCCCTGAGCAAACAGGAAGAATCGATAGTAAAACCGGTTTTTATACCGATCTCTATTCTTTAGGCGCCTGTTTTTACAAGCTTTTTACAGGTCATACCATCTTTGAAGAAACTGATCCAATCAGTATCATTTATAAACATTTAACTTTTGATCCACTACCAGCCGACCAACTAAATTCTTATATGGGGAAGGCCGCTGCAAATGTGATTAGAAAGTTATTAAGCAAAGAGCCGCAAAAAAGATTCATTAGTGCAGAAGCAACGCAATCAGCCCTTGAGCAGGCCTACGAAAGGTTTAAAAATAAGGACCTTTTTAACGGGCTTGAACAAATCGATGCTGCAAACTTAAATAGGTTTAGTCTAATACAGCATTTCCCGACGCTGATCGAAAATAAAATTTATTATTTTAAGAGTCAGTATCTGCAGGCTGTTGAAAGCAATGAGTGCTTTCTTTTTTTTATTCAGGGTCTCACCGGTTCCGGAAAGCAATTTGCCGTAACACATTTTTGTGAACTTATTTCAGACAGAAAAACGTTGGTATTGAATACCTTTTTTTATAAAGATGAACCAATACCTTATGAACCCTTTAAACTAATCTTAGATCAGGTTACCCGATATTATTTATCGCAGGAAGAAGAAGAATTAATCAATTTTAGAAATATTTGCAGCGAAAATTTAGGAAGTTCTATTAATATTTTACTTGACATATGTCCTGATTTAAAACATATCATTCCCTATGCAAAACAGAATAAGGAAGAAGGTTTGATAGAATTGCAGAATCAATTAATTTATGCTTTCGCATCACTACTAAAAATAATTTTGAGCAGTGGTAAAAAATTGGTTCTCTGTTTAAAAGACATTCATTACGCCACTGCGGGCGTATTAAAAATCATTGATGGAATACTCAACGAATTTCCTTCAACAAGAATCAACCTAATTTTTAGTTACGAAAATCGATCGTTGAAACCCAACCAACTCAGTTATATTTTAAAGTGGCAAAATCAACAACAGCCTGGTTTTACCAAGGGAAAGATTGAGCTTGTGCCACTTACAAATTTTCAGACTTCAAAATTATTTGCTGCTGCCGGATTGATTGAAGATGATCTGGAAACCTTAACAGATATATTGTTTCCAAAAACAAATTGGCTGGTATTATTGATGGATCGAGCTTGTGAGACCTTGGTTGCAAATGATGCCCTTTATTACGATTCTGAAAAATCTAAATGGAGATTAAAATATGAGAAAGCGATTATTAGTAACATCAATTTCGTTAACCCCGCATCTTACTTTGAGGGACTGATCGCAAAATTATCGAACGAAGAATTGATCTTGCTTAGTTACGCAACAGCATTCGGAAAAAGTTTTTCTTTTGACATCATAAAAACAGCGATCAAAAATGAAAGACTTGCAATAAATTTATTGGATCAGTTAATACATAAGGCAATTTTAAAGGAGTCGGGCAGAATTGGGTTCTACGATTTTTGTGAACCCGATCTTTCAAATTTCATCCTCCAAAATATTAACGGGAAGGCTTTAACCGAAATCTATTTCGCCATCATTGAAGCCTATACTCGCATGCCCGACTTAGAAATTTCTGATGAGGACTTTTTTAACCTACTCGACAAACTATTAAATATTCCTCCCAATCAGGCAAAATCATTTGTATCTATTTTGTGGATGGGAATTGAAAAAACAAACAAACTTGCTTTGTTTGACATCAACTATCAATGCTATACACACTTAATAAGAATGGTGGAAGATGATGACTGGATCACAAACAAAGAAGCACTCATTGATCTTTATATCGAGTATATCAAGTCGGCATCTCTCGTAATGAAATTTGATGTTTGTGAGCAATCTTATACATTTTTGAGGCGCCTTCCTTTAACAAAATTGCAGTTGGGTAATCTGGGTTATAGCTATGCCAATGCCCTTTTTATAAAACAGGATTTTAGAAAATCTATTTTGGTTTTGGCAGAAATACTTTTGGAATTAGGAATTCCACTCAACACAAACCCTTCGCTTTTTAAAATCATTTTGTCGATGCTTTCGCTGCGCAGTAAGATGCGCGGAAAAGATATGGCTTATATCGAAAAACTTCCTCTTGCTAGTGATGACCTGTCATTCGTAAAAATCAAATTGCTGCAAAACGCAATGGGCGCGGCATATTTCTATGCCCCAAAAATGGTTCCTGAATTAACTTTGAAGCAATTGAGTCTTTCCTTAAAAAGTGGCGCATCGGATTTATTCGGCGTTTGTTTAACCTGCTATGCTTTTATTCTGAGTATTTATACAAACTCAAAAGAAGCCGAAAAGATTTATTCAATTGCTCGAACAATGAATGACCGTTTTGGGGATCCTGTTGCAAAAGCCACTTCAGAATTTCTGTATAGTACTTTTATCGGCATCAATCATTTGCCTTGGAGAGAATGTAGCGAAAAGCTATATAACAATTATATTTTTAGCCGGCAAATAGGTCAGGTAAATATTGCATTCTTTAGCCTCATTACACACTTTACCAACCAATTTTATTCGGAATCCAATATCGAAAGATTGGCGGAATCAATAGAGGAATTATTGCCAATCATTCAATCCAACAAACAAGAAAATGCTTTTTCTTTCCTGAATATTTTATTGAGCTGTACAAAAGATCTTTTAAGCGATCACATTCCGGCTATTAAACTGGCAACTCATTTTCCAACTATTGAAACAGTTAAAAAGCTGGCAAACGATCAACAGGAATTTACAACCCTAAATCATATATACATACTGGAGGAAATGCTTGACTTTTTTAATGACGATTATGCAGTTGTTAAAACCCGTGTGAAGAAGATGCAGGAAATGAAAAGTCAACTTGGTATGGTCAACAGCTTTATCATGCATCATTTTTTTATCGGCCTCAGACTCTTAAAAAAAGAGGGGGCACTTAAATTTTGGGAGCTTTCATTTATCAGAAAAACAATGCGACTGCTTGCAAAAACAACGAAGCAACAAAAGGAGAATGGTTATGCTAAATATCAATTGCTAAAAGGTTTTTATATTTTAAGAAAAAACAAAACGGTTCAGGCACTGTTTCATTTACAAAGCGCTTACGATTTTGCTGTTTTAAACGATCAGTACATGACTGCCGCAATTGCTTCGGAAGGAATTGCAACCATTTACCGAAGGGGGGGGATGATAGAATCAGAAAAGAATTATCTCAGAAATGCACATACTCAATATAATTTCTGGGCCGCAAAATCGCTAACCCGAAAATTGGAAGAGGCGAATTCTTTTTTACAAACAGGTAATGAGGCGACTGAGAGTCAAAAAGAAAATTCGGGGCCATCGGCATCCGTTCAAAACTTTATCGCTGAATCGAATGCGCTAAATGCAGAAGCAGGTTTACAAAATCATTTGGAAAACCTGATCACTATTTTGATTGAAAATGCGGCTGCCGAAAATGCTTTTTTTATCATTGTTGATCATAACAATCAATTTATTATATACGCTTCGAAAAGAGGCAATGGCCCGATACAAACCGAACAAGTGCCTGCAAATAAAGCAGCCCTTCCCTTAACCGTTATTCAGTACGTTTTTAGAACCAAAAAGGGGTTGCAACTCAACAATGCTTCAAAAGATGCAGTTTTTAAAACAGATACCTATATATCAGAAAATCAGGTGTGTTCAATACTTTGTACGCCTGTATTAAAGAATAACCAGATAAGGGCTTTGATACTGTTAGAAAATAATCAGATTACACAAGCATTTACTCACGAAAAATCGGAGCTTGTTCAAGTGCTAGCTTCACAGATTGCCATCTCGTTCGAGAATATGGCATTATTTAATTCAACAGAAGAAAAGACTATTCTGAGTGGCCAAAATCTAGCAAATAAAAAATCCATAGAATTAGAATTGAACATGATACCGTTCGAAATTGCAAAGGAACTTCCTGAGAAAGAAAGTCAGGATACAAAATTGCACAAAAACGTAACGGTTCTATTTGTCGAATTTATAAATTTTAAAAGCATTGCAGAAAAACACTCTTTTCAGGAATTGATAGTGGAGCTGGACTATTGTTTTAAAAGTTTCGACCAGATTATCAACCAATATGGACTGCAAAAAATTAAGACACTTAATGGTGCTTATCTGGCAGTATGCGGTTTACCAATTCAAACTGAGCGCCACGCCGAAAGGGTTGTGGAAGCAGCGCTGGATATTCAAAAATTTATTCAGGAAAATAAAAGAATTAAAAAGGCTGCAGCGAAAATTTACTTTGATACAAGAACGGGTATCAGTTCTGGTTCTGTTGCAGTAATTGCTGACACTAAAAAACATTCGCTTGATATTTGGGGATCTGCTGTTAATCAGGCTTCAGTCCTCATGGAAAATTGCGAAGCAAATAAAATTAACATCAGCGCAGATACTTTTGAATTAATAAAAGAATGGTTTGATTGTGAACTGCGCGAGAAAATTAAAAGTACAGGGAACGATTCAATAGCAATGTATTATGTTAACGACCAGCAGATCTTTTATAAAATAAGACAAAGGGTTTTTCTAAGAATGCAGGATCTGGATTCCGGTTTGTATTATCATTCTATCTGGCATACGACCGATGTATTGAATCAAGCCGAAAGAATTGCTCTGGCGGAAGGTATCCACAACGAGCGCCAATTATTGCTACTAAAGATTGCCGCCTTATACCACGATATCGGATTTCTGAATACTTATATCAATCATGAAGAAGAAAGTTGCCACATTTTCTTATCCGACGCAGAATCGCAGGCCTATGAATTAACGATCAACGAAAAGGATTTGATCTGTAATATGATTATGGCTACAAAAGTTCCGCAAGACCCACAGTCAAAACTAGAACAAATACTCTGCGATGCAGACCTTGATTATTTGGGTAGGGATGATTTTTGGCTGGTAGGAAAAAAACTTTTCTCAGAAATGTTCGCCTACGAATTTTTAGAAACCGAAAACGAATGGAACGAAATGCAGATTAAATTTCTAAAGACCCACCGGTATTGTACTGAAACTTCTTTGCGATTAAGGAACGAGAAAAAAGAAACATATTTGCAAATCCTCATTGAAAAAAGAAATAAGGATTTTTATTAATTACGATATATGACGAAAGTAAAAAACATCATTTTTGATCTGGGTGGGGTTTTTTTAAACATCGATTTTGCAAAAACCGAAACTGCTTTTAGAGAACTAGGTGTCGACAGCTTCTCAGAAATGTTTACACAACACCATTCAAACGAGCTATTTGTTCAATTGGAAACAGGAGCAATTAGTCCTGAGATGTTTTATGAAATATTCAGAGAAGCTACCGGTAGCAATCTCAGTGATGAGTCGATTAAAAATGCATGGAATGCACTCCTGCTCGACTTTCGTTTGCCTAGTCTTGATTGGTTAGAGCAGATAAAAGACCGTTATCAAATTTTTCTTTTTTCTAATACCAACCAGATTCACCACGACGAATTTCTGGAAATCTACAAAAGGCAAACAGGCAGAAGCAATTTTGATGATTTTTTCAAAAAAGCCTATTACTCACAAAAAATCGGGATGCGCAAACCCAGTCTGGAGCCTTTTCTGTACATTTTAAAGGAACAGGAACTCAAGGCAGAGGAAACTTTGTTTATCGACGATACCATCCGAAATATTATGGCAGCTAAGGAAGCAGGCATGCAAACAATACACTTGCAATGGCCTCAAACGGTTCCCGATCTTGGTCTTTAACTTAATGAAGCCAGAAAATGTTGCTATGGTTTTACTTCCTCAAACTCGATATAATCCTTATCTGTACTGGGTTTCGAAGCTTTAACGGGCTCTTCAAAGGGCTTTGACGGTTGCTGCTGAAAGTTCTGCTGCTTTTGTTGCATTTCCTGAATTTTTTCGCGCATTTGGGCACTTGCCTTACTTACAGGAATTAATAGTTCGAATACCAGTTTATAAACCAGGTAAATTACCAGCCCATAAAAAATAAACTTGATCATAATATAACAAAGATAGTAACCGTCGGCAGTTTGTGTTGTTAAAGAGATTAAAATCGTCTGATTCCATTTTTTTAATGGTTTTGAAGGCCGATATGCGGTAAGAAATACCAATCAGCGGAAAGCAGATTTGGAAGTTTAATAGCTATTTCATTACATTTGCACTGGAAATAATCAACTGAAGGGAACGGCTACCGTTCCCTTCTCCTTTTTACATACCTGAAGTTTTTGCGGCAATTGCCCTAAAAAGCAGGGTTACCGGCAGCAATACTGCCAGAATTTTTGGAAATGGAAGCAAGAGTACGACAGATAGAAGCTTTACTAAATCAGTTACTGGCTGAAGAGCCATCCTATTTTTTAGTGAGCCTCAAGATTAAGCCTACAAATAATATTAGAGTATTCATGGATGGTGACGAAGGCATATCAATTGAAAAATGTGTAAAATTCAATCGTCAGTTATACAAACTGATTGAAGAAAAAGGATGGTATCCCGATGGTGAATTTTCGCTTGAGCTTTCTTCTCCCGGTATTGAAGAGCCCTTGCTTCTGCACCGTCAATACATGAGAAATGTAGGAAGGGATCTTGAAATTGTATTTACTGATGGCTCCATTAAGATCGGAACACTGATTGCCGTTACTGCTGCAGATATCCTGATTCAGTCGACCGAGGGAAAAGGAAAAAAAGCAGTGACACAACAATTACTTATTCCATTTAATAATATAAAAACAGCAACGGTTCAAATTAAATTTTAATCAGATGCAAACACAGTTTGCAGAGCGAAAAAAAAATTAAGTTATGGCTAGTATTAACCTGATTGAGGCATTCCAGGAATTCAAAGACGCAGAAAATATTGATCGTCCTACGATGATGAAAGTGGTTGAAGACGTATTCAAAACTTTATTGCGCAAGAAATTTGGAAGCGATGATAATTTCGACGTAATCGTAAATGCCGAAAAAGGCGATTTGGAAATCATTCGTCGCCGGATGATTGTGGATGATGGCGAAGTATTAGATCCCTTAGCTGAAGTAGCATACACAGAAGCCGCCAAGATTGAACCCGATTTTGAAGTTGGAGAAGAATTATACGAAGAAGTAGATATCCTCGATTTCGGTCGTCGTGCCATACTTGCTGCAAAGCAAACGCTGGCAAGCCGTATCAGCGATCTGAAGAAAAACGTTTTGATTCAGAAATATGGTGCGCGCGTAGGCGATATTATCAGCGCTGAAGTGTATCAGGTTTGGAAAAAAGAAGTTTTATTGCTGGATGAAGAAAGCAATGAGCTGATCCTTCCTAAATCTGAACAAATTCCTCAGGATTATTTCAAAAAAGGCGAAAATATTCGTGCTGTTGTTGCAAGGGTTGACCTGAAGAATAATAATCCCGTAATCATACTTTCTAGAACCAGTCCCTTATTCCTTTCTAAATTGCTTGAGATTGAAGTACCGGAAATTTTTGACGGATTAATCGCCATCAAAAAAATTGTTCGCGATCCAGGAGAAAGAGCCAAAGTGGCTGTAGAAAGCTACGACGATCGTATCGATCCGGTGGGAGCTTGCGTAGGTATGAAAGGAAGCCGTATTCATGGTATTGTTCGTGAGTTGAAGAATGAGAATATCGATGTAATTAATTATACCACCAATATCCAATTATTGATTCAGAGGTCGTTAACACCCGCCAAAATCAGTTATATGGAGTTGGATAACGAGAAGAAACACGCAGAAGTATATCTGAAGGCCGATCAAGTTTCATTGGCTATCGGACGTCGCGGTGTAAATATCAAACTAGCTTGCGAATTAACAGGTTACGAGATTGATGTATTCCGTGAAGACGAAGAAGTGGTAGATGAATTTGATATCGATCTGGAAGAATTCAGCGATGAAATCGAAACCTGGATCATCGATGAGTTTAAACGCATTGGTTGTGATACTGCCAGAAGCGTATTGAAATTGTCGGCCGAAGAATTAGAAAGAAGAACGGATCTGGAAAAAGAAACCATTGCCGAAGTACGCAAAGTATTGGAAGAAGAATTCAATACCGAAGAATAAGCAGCTTATTAGAAGCTATCTTTGTCAAAGTCTTGATCCTGTATCAGCTTTTAAAGGATAGAACAAGCGAATATAAAAACGGGATTAGGTCCTGTTTTGTTGACTAAAAAAAACTGAATGTCAGATCTGAAATTACCAAGACTGTTAGCAGCCGCCAAAGAATTCAACATTGGTCAGGATACCCTGATCGAATTTTTGGTGAAGAAAGGATTTAGCCGCGATGACCTGAAGCCTACCGCAAAGCTTACAGAAGACCATTACTATGCTTTACAGGCAGAGTTCCAAAACGATAAACAGGCCAAAAACAAGGCCGATCTGGTAGAGATACCTAAAGGAGCTCAGGGCGAAGCAAGAAAGAAAAAAGACGAAGAAGAGATTTCCTTCATCAAAAAAGAGGAAAAACCAGCACGCCCCGAGCCCCCAAAACCGGTTGTAGAAGCTCCTGTTGTGGAAATACCCGAACCGATTATTCCAGAGCCGGTAGTGGTGGAGGTTGCCCCTGTGGTTGTTGTTGAAAAAGTTGTTGAACCCGAAGTTATTCCAGAACAAATTCCGGTTGAACCTACCGAACAGGTTGTTACAAAAATCGATGCCCCCGAATTGGAAGCACCGAAAGTTTTGAATAAAATTGATCTTTCTACCATTGATTCTTCCACCCGTCCTAAGAAGTCGGCTAAAAAACAGGAAGAACCTGCTGCTCCAAAAGAGAAGCATAAGCCGGTAGAAACGCCCAAACCCATTCCTGCTCCTGCACCAACACCTGTTCAGCATATTGTTGAAACCCCCACTACCACTACAGACGAAGCCGGTCCACTAATCGAAAATATCAAAGCAGAAAAACTAGAAGGCCCTAAGATCTTAGGGAAGATTAACCTGCCTATTAATAGCGATACCCGTCCTAAACCGATGGGCAGGGACGAAAAGCGCAAACGCAAACGCATTCCGATCGATAAAAAACCGGATAATGCCGGTGGAAATAACCAGCACCAACCACATGGAACCGGCGCTGCCAGTGTGGGCACTCCGGCAAGACCAACCGGACCTAACAGACCCATCGTTCCCGCTAATAACAACGGCGGATTCAATCGTGGCGGTGGCGGTCAGCAGGGTGGTGGTGGATTTAATCGCGGCGGACAGGGCGGTGGAAATCGTGGCGGCGGACAAAACAGAGATCGTTCAGCAGCTCCTCGCAGAGGCGATGATAATAAAGAAATTGATCAGAAAGCAATTCAGGAAAAAATACGCGAAACACAGGCCAAACTATCCGGTACAGGTGGTCGTGGAAAGAGCCTGAAAGCCAAATACAGAAGAGCAAAACGTGATGAAGCTGCCGAACAGATGGGCGAAATGACAGATGATAATAAACTACAGGTTACTGAGTTTGTTACCGTAAGTGAATTGGCGAATCTGATGGATGTAAGCTTTGCAGATGTCATCGGAAAATGTATGGGACTGGGTATTATGGTATCTATCAACCAACGTTTGGATGCAGAAGTAATTGAGCTTGTAGCTAGTGAATTTGGATTTGAAGTTGAGTTTATCGGTCTGGAAGACGCTGCCGAAATGGAAGAAGACGAAGAAGATGAAGATGATCTGGAAGCAGTTGAAAGAGCTCCGATAGTTACGATCATGGGGCACGTTGACCACGGTAAAACATCTTTACTGGATTATATCAGAAGTGCCAATGTGGTAGCAGGCGAGGCCGGCGGTATCACACAGCATATCGGCGCCTACGAAGTAACCCTTCCAAATGGTAAAGCCATTACTTTCTTAGATACTCCGGGTCACGAAGCATTTACGGCCATGCGTGCCCGTGGTGCCAAAGTAACCGATATCGCAATTATCGTAGTAGCAGCCGACGATGCAGTAATGCCTCAGACTAAAGAAGCAATCAGTCACGCTCAGGCTGCTGGCGTTCCAATGATCTTTGCAGTCAATAAAATTGATAAAGACGGATCTAATCCGCAGAAAATATACGAACAGCTCTCCGGAATGAATATTCTGGTAGAAGCCTGGGGTGGTAAATACCAGAATCAGGAACTCTCTGCAAAACAAGGACTGAATGTAGACCTGCTGCTCGAAAAAGTATTGTTAGAAGCTGAATTATTGAATCTAAAAGCAAACCCTGAAAAAGAAGCCACCGGAACCATTATCGAAGCATCTCTGGATAAGGGACGCGGTTATGTGGCCACTATTCTGGTTCAGAACGGAACCCTAAATCAGGGCGACCTGATTGTTTCGGGTCAGCACTACGGACGTGTAAAAGCCATGTTCAACGAGCGTAACCAACGTATTGATACCGCTCCTCCTTCAACCCCTGTAGTGATATTGGGATTGAACGGCGCTCCACAAGCAGGTGAGAAATTTAAAGTGTTTGACGACGAAGCCGAAGCAAAAGAAATTGCCACAAAACGTGCGCAGATTATGCGCGAACAGGGCTTACGTGCAAGAAAACATATTACACTGGATGAGATCGGCCGTCGTTTGGCACTGGGTAACTTTAAAGAACTAAACATCATCATCAAGGGTGACGTGGACGGTTCTGTAGAAGCATTGAGCGATTCATTACAGAAATTATCGACCGAAGAAATTGCGGTACGCGTGGTACATAAAGGGGTTGGACAGATCTCCGAATCGGACGTATTGTTAGCAACCGCTTCCGATGCCATCGTGGTAGGATTTAACGTTCGTCCTTCTATGCAGGCCAACCGACTTGCAGATACCGAAGGGGTGGAAATTAAACTGTACTCAATCATCTATCAGGCTATCGACGAAGTAAAGAGCGCGATGGAAGGTATGTTGGAACCTAAGTTCCAGGAGAAGATTACGGCTAACGTAGAAGTGAGAGAAGTTTACAAATTCGATAAAGCTACCGTTGCCGGATGTTTTGTACTCGATGGTAAAATTTCGCGTAACTCTAAGATTCGTATCATCCGTGATGGTATCGTTGAATATCCGAAGGGCGAAGGTCAGGCAGCCGAACTGGGCAGCTTGAAACGCTTTAAAGATGATGTAAAAGACGTGGCATCGAATACTGAGTGCGGATTAACTATTAAGAACTATTCTGATATCAAGGTTGGAGATATTGTAGAAGCCTTCGAGGAAGAAGAAGTAAAACGTACTTTATAAGTTTTGTTAAAAGCAATGTGAATCAGGCCGTGCGCGGCCTGATTTGCTATTTTTGAATGATATTGCAATCTATGAAGCAGGCACTAATTATTATTTTATTGGTAAGTGGTTTTTTGAGCGCGTCAGCTCAATCTAAAAGAGTTGTAGCAGACAAAATTATTGCGCAGGTAGGAGATAAAATTATCCTGCACTCCGACATTACCAACGCCATTTCGGATATTAAAAGGCAGGCCCAGGGGCAGGAAGGGGCGGTGATACCAACAGAATGCCAGATACTCGAAGGGCAGCTCATTCAGAAAGCGCTGGTGTTACAAGCAATGAAAGATTCCTTGACCGCAAACGATGACGATATCGAAAACGACATGGAAAACCGTATCCGCAAATACATAGCTTCTTACGGTTCTAAAGAAGTGCTGGAAGAAATTGCCGGTAAAACAGTGTATCAAATGAAAGAAGATTTTAGAGATGCATTGAAAGAACAAAAGCTGGCTGAACAAATGCGTGGTAAAATCGTCGACAATATTAAAATGACTCCAACTGAGGTAAAAGCTTATTATAGCAAAACACCGAAAGACAGTTTGCCATTTTATGAAAGCGAAATTGAAGTAAGTCAGATCGTTATTCAGCCAAAAGCAAATAAAGATGTGGAGGAATATGTTTCAAAACAGTTGTACGATTATAAAAAGCAGGTAGAAAGCGGTGCAAAAAAATTCGAACAATTGGTTAAATTTTATTCAGAAGACCCGGGCAAAGCTGAAAATGGCGGGCAATATAATTTAAACAGGAATGATAAAAATATGTGGGATCCCGCATTTTTATCAGGAGCATTCAGATTAAAAGAAGGGCAGATTTCGGGGATTATCAAATCTAAATTCGGCTTACACATTATTCAAATGGTAAGTCGCGCCGGTGATGATGCAGTAGTGCGACATATTTTAAGAATTCCTCCGGTTGCTGAGGAAGAGATCAATGAAGCAAAAACAAAACTTGATTCCATCAGAGCAAAATTGGTTGACGGCAGTTTGAGTTTTGGAGCAGCAGTAAATAAATTCAGTGACGACGAAGGAAGTAAATTTAGCGCCGGTTCCATTTCAGGAAGAGACGGCAGCACACTGATTACACTGGATCAGGTGGATAAGGAAATGGTAATTGCCCTGAAAGATATGAAGCCCGGTTCTTTTTCAAAACCGCAGGTTTATACCGATGAACGCGGGGGTAAAAAGGTTCGTATCATTTATCTTAAAACCCGCACTGAGCCTCACCGCGAGAATTTAAAAGAAGATTATAACAGAATTGCTTCAAGAGCTTTGGAAGACAAAAAAACTGTTGCCTTGGAAAAATGGTTTAAGGAACATATTCCTACTTACTATATTTCGATCGATAAACAATTCTCGGGTTGTGCAGGTTTGGAAGAATGGCGAAAAGCATCGAAAGAACAGAAATAATAAAAAGTCCCTCAAAATTGGAGGGACTTTTTTATGGACTAAATATTTTTATACTAGCCTTGTTTTCTTACATATTTGGTAAGAATCACAATGGTTTGTCCTTCAATCTTGCCTTCAATTTGTTCTGTATTATTTTCAACAAGGCGAATGTTTTTTACAACCGTGCCCATTTTAGCATTCAGCGTAGATCCTTTTACATCAAGCGATTTGGTTAACACAATGGTATCTCCCTGTTGTAAAACTGTTCCATTAGCATCTTTGTGAAGATCAACGCTGGCATCATTCTCATGATCTCCTGTGGCTTTGGCCCAAGCCAGTTTATCGTCATCCAAATACAGCATATCCAGTAAATCTGCCGCCCAGCTTTCAGCGCTTAGTCTGCTTAATATTCTCCAGGCAACAACCTGCACACCCGGAACTTCGCTCCACATCGATTCGTTAAGACATTTCCAATGTGCCTGATCCAGTTCGGCTTTCTTTTCAATCTGATTCAAACAAGTGGCACAAGCAACAATGCAATTCTCTTCACTGGTTTTTTCCTGTGGAGGAACTTCATATACTTTAACGGACTCGGATGATCCGCATAGTTCACACTTTTTTTCGCTTCTGTTTAGAATAGTTTCTTCGAATTTCATGTGTTTTTTATTGATTTTGGTCCCGAGCACTCGGGATTCGCTAACAAACATTTCAGTTGGTGACAAATCTTTGTTATGCTCATTTCATTTTATAAATTGAGGCCGCAAGTTAAGAAACATTCAACAGTTAAAGAATCGGAATTCTTGGTTCTTAAAATTTAAAGAAAATTCCGGCCTCGGCATAAAAAACGTTTCCAAAACGTTCCTCACTAAGCGTTCCAACGGTTTTACTGTGCGCAACCCCATTTGTAATGGTAGTGGTTGTGGTATTTGTAACATAAGTAATAGCACTCTGGGGTATCGCGAAACTCGGGGTTAAATAGCATCCCCATTTTTTGCCATAATAATAAATGGGCAGCGACAATTCGTAAGCCATTACAACAAATTGCTCGGGGTTCATGGCATTAACAGTGGTTGTAATGGTGGTTGGGCCAATGGTATTACTGCCCGAACCCGTTTTCTTTTTCCCGTTTTTTGTTTGTCTTACGCTGATATATTTATCGTAATAGTTTCTGGTACTAATGCTCGTTGAAACAGAGGGTTCAATACTCCACGCTTCATCAGCAAAACTAAAATCGTGCGAGAGGGCGAAATCAAAATTCAGATCTGTTCTACTACCACTAAACATGGCATACAAATCAGCACTTGCGTTAAGGTAGTCGCTAGTATAAAAACCGCCAATACTTGCATTACCCATTATTTCAGAGCGAACAGAAACACTATTAGGATTATAAAAACTTTTGTCGATGCTGGCCGAAATAGCAAAATGATCATCAAGCGATTTTTCATAACCTATCGATAGATTTACCAAATCAATTCGCTGCGCATAATCACTCATTAGATAAGATGCGCTTGCCTTAGCATAAAACCCCGACAAATCAAGATACCTGAATGAAGTACTGAGATAAGGTACCAATAAAGAATCTTTTCTTCCATGATACACTTCATTAGAGAGGTAATTGAGTCCCACTTTAAAACGAGATCGTTTTTTTGGTAACGCATTTTCGTCCTGCGCTTTCACGGAAAGTGAGGAAATCATCAGTACAAAAAATGGCCAATAAATGTAATTGAGTAAAATTTTCTTCATGTATTAAATTCGATTCATTTGAAAACGTTTATGCGCAAATTTATTTAAGAACAGCTAACCGAACCCAATATATAACGGTTTATTGTATAAACCATAAGAGGGCTTTAAGAAAAATTTAAGAAACAATTTTGCCCTAACGTTAAACTGGCAGGATGTTTGTAAGTCTGACTTTTATAAATAACAAAACAAAAAATAAGAAAATGAAAAAACTAATTCTATTCTCCGCAATCGCTATCGCTAGCTCCTCAATGCTGTTTGCACAAGAAAAGCATGATCATCATGATAAAGCCGAAAGAACGGATATGAAACACGACAGGGCTGATATCAAGCACGACCGAAAAGATCTCAAAGTCGACAAAGATGATATCAACAAAGACAAGCTTGCAGCAGCTAAAACAAAAAGAGATCTTGGCAAAGACAACAAGGAGATCTCAAAAGACAAATCTCAATTGAACGAAGACCTGAATGAGAAAAAAACGGATCTTGCCAATAACAATAAAAAAGCAGCAAGCAAAGAACAATCAGAAATCAACAAGGATAAAAAAGAGTTGAATAAAGAACGTGCCGATCGTAATGCTGATAAGAATAAATTGAACAAGGAATTAAAAGACCTCAACAAAGACAAGAAAGATACCCGCAACGACAAAAAGGATTTGAAAAAAGACAAGAACGACTTGAAAAAAGATACTGACCACTAATCTCTTTTTTGCAGTTTAAGAGGGGCCGTCTCAATAAAAGTTGAGGCGGTTTTTTTATGGCTAAAATTAATTGATTTAAGGTGCGGGTGCTCTACCCCATCTCAGCTTTCAGAGAGGCCACTTCTTTGCTCAACTGTTGTTCCAATAAGCTGAATTTTTTAAAAAATTCGGGCAAGAGTGTTTCCACTTTTTCCAAATCTTTTTCCATACCCGAAGCAATTTCAATTTGTTCCAATATGGCTACCATCTTGATGGCTTTTAGCATGGCCAAAGAACCCTTCATTTTATGGGCTTTATTAAAAATCGCTTTGAGATCTTTTTCGGAAATTGATTTTTCCAGATCTCTGATATCTTTCGGGGAATTGTCTAAAAAGAAAGTTAGCACGATCAAGATACTTTTCTTATCGCCCAGTTCCTTTAATAAGCCGGTATTGAACAAGTTTTCTTCTTCCATTGGGTATTATTTCCTTTTCTCTGACCAATAAAAGTACTTAAAAATTAGCTTTAGCGCGATTAAAAAGGATAATCCGCTTATAATTTCATGATCGGTGTATTAATACAGAATTGCGGCTTACTTTTACTGCCCCATATCAAAAACCTGAGTATGAAGTTTAAAGTGATTTTTGCGGTATTGGTAATGTTTATTTGCCATCAACTCTATTCACAAACATTTATTACAGTTAAAGGAAAAGAGATCATCGGTACAGATGGTAAGCCATTTCTAATGAAGGGTACCAATTTAGGGAATTGGTTATTGCCCGAAGGATATATGTTTAAATTTAAACAGGCTTCTTCACCCAGATTAATCAATGAGTTGTTTTCGGAATTATTCGGGCCTGCAGAAACCAAACAATTCTGGAAGCAATACTTAGCAAACTATATTACCAAAGGAGATATCCATTATCTACGCAGTCTGGGCATGAACTCCATTCGCGTTCCATTTAACTACCGCTTATTTACCGACGAATATTATATGGGTGATCATGGTATTCAAAGAGGCCTTGCATTATTAGACTCAGTGGTTAAATGGTGTGCCGCAGAAAAAATGTATGTATTGCTGGATATGCATGCTGCTCCGGGCGGACAAACCGGCGATAATATCGATGACAGTTATGCTTATCCCTTTTTGTTTGAAAGCAAAGATGATCAGGAATTATTGTGTTCTATTTGGGTAAAGATTGCAACACATTTCAAGAACAACACCACCATCATGGGATACGATTTGTTTAATGAACCGATTCCACACTTTTTTGATGCTGCTCATTTTAATCCCTTGCTGGAACCATTATTCAAAAAAGTAACTGCTGCAGTACGAACAGTAGATAAACAGCACCTGATATTTTTGGAAGGAGCTCAATGGGCTTCGAATTTTTCTGCTTTTGGAAAACCTTTTGATGACAAGCTGGTATATCAGTTTCACAAATACTGGACAGCTACCACCATCGATGTGATACAACCCTATATCGATTTTCGAAACAAATACAATGTGCCCATTTATTGCGGAGAAACGGGAGAGAACGATGATACGTGGGTAGAAAGTTTCAGAAAATTATTGGAACAAAATAATATCGGTTGGCATTATTGGCCTTACAAGAAAATGAAAAATACCCGCGGAATAGTAAGCTTTGATCAACCGGATAATTATGAATTAATCATTCAATATGCCGACACAGTCCGCAATAGTTTCGAAGCCATTCGAAAAAACAAGCCTGCAAACTTGGATGCAGCAAAAAAAGCCTGGTATCAATTCATACAAAATAGCAGGTTCGAGCACATTTTGCCAAATAAAGAATATATCAAAGCCCTAGGTTTAAAGGCAGCAGCTTATTAGTCTTCTTTTAATATAGCTTCTCTCTCTTTTAAGAGATAAGTAATTTCTATATTTCCGCCGCTTTCGGTTGTTTGTTTTAGTTCTCGCATCTCTCTTTTCTCCGACTTAATAAAAATTGGACCGGCCTTCAATAATTGCAGATCCTTTGCAGCAATTGTTATTTGCCCGGTTTTAACTATTTCGGGTTGCACAAAATCCGGAGTAGCATCTGAAGTGTCTTTTATAGTTACCGAAATAATATCCCCATCCTGCAAACCGGCATAAGATAGTGTCAGGTCTGTTTTTTTTGATATCTTATCCAGATTTGGATTGTTCATTTCAAAGGGCGCAAACAAAAATTTCTCTATGTACTTTTTGCCATTCCCTGCTACAAATATAAACTGGTGTTCGCCTTTTAAATCTTCCACTTCGGGAGAAGCCGTATAATATGCTCCATTAAAATAGTCGCTCTTGGATGTCAAAGGTTTATCATCCAGCAGAATGGAAGCGGGCTCATTTAAAACCAAAGTAGTTCCCCTATACCCTGAAAATCTGAATTGGGCTTTTATCTTCGTCAGCGCGTTTCCTTCAATATAGTCGATGGTATATTTTACATATATCTTGTCGGCATTAACATCCTTACTATTAGCAATTTCATTGCTGCTGCAGGATGTTATCAACAGATAAAAAAATAGTACTGTGGGAATTGAACGCATAAACCTAATTTAGATGGCATAAATTTATCCCATCGCTAACAACTCAATATCCCCTGATGAGGGTATTTTTATAAAATTGGTATATTTTAGATTTACGACTGAATGAAAAAGCTATTTCTTGTTCTAGGGTTTCTTTCTCTGAAAACATGCCTGTTTTCTCAACTTAATACCGACAGCCTTCATTCTTTAATCAAATCTGGCGATTCATATAGCATTAAAATAAAAGCCGCTCTAGCTATTCTAACAAACTACGAAACAAAGAATTTTGATTCCACAATTTATTACGGTAGTCAGGCATTAAGTTTAGCCAGAGAAAATGGCGATTCTACTGCTGTTGCAAATATTAAAAGACATATTGGTCTTGCACACTACTTTAAAGGAGACTATCATATTGCAGCTAAATATTTTTTTGAGTCGATCGATATATTAGAAAGAAATAATGATAAAAAAAACTTGGCACCTACTTATAACGAGCTGGCAAAACTTTACAGAAGAATTAAAGAGTTAGACAAAGCCATTGATATTTACAACAAAGCTTCCGTTATATACAAATCTTTAAAAGATACTGCTGGTTTGGCAATGATCTTGAATGAATCGGGTGTGGCGTATGAATATCAGGAGAACTATCAGGAAGCGCTAAGCAGGTACAAATCTTCGTTAATGCTGGCTCAATCTATCGGTGATTCATTAAGTGTTTCTTATTCGCTTAGTAATATTGCAGGCATCGATATCATCAGGCAACAATATTCAAGGGCCGAGGAAAACTTATTGCGTGCATTAAAGATCCGCCAAATTTTAAAGGATAGTTTTTCAATTGCAATCACTTACTCAGATCTGGGGAGCACTATGAGTAAAAAGGGTGACTATGAAAAATCTATCACCTATTTTTTGGAAAGTAATCGTTTGGCCGAAAAAATAAAATACTTAGAACTTCAGTCCAATAATTATAACGAGTTATCCATTGTAGCTCAAAAGCAGGGAGATTTTCAGAAGGCTTTAAACTTCTTTTCAAAAAGTACTGCACTACACGATACGATATATAATATTGAAAAGAACAAGCAAATTGAAATGTTGAATTCGCTTTACGAGAATTCAAAAAAAGAGCATCAGATTTCGGAGCAAAATAGCAGGATCAAATTACACAATTACCTGTTTTTAGGCATTGGCTTATTGATTTTACTTGCCGCAGTACTAATCTATCTTTTGTATAAAAAGTATACCCTTAAAAAAGAAAACCAGGTGCAAAGCATATTGATGCATCAGCAGGAGTCGGCAGCAGTTTCCATTATGGAGGCAGAAGAAAACGAGCGCAAGCGGATCGCTACTGATTTGCACGATGGAATTGGACAAATGATGAGTGCCGCCAAACTAAATTTGAGCGCATTAGAAGATCAATTGGTTTTTTCGGGCATAGAACAGAAAAACCACTACGAGAATATCATTTCAATGGTTGATGATAGTTGTAAAGAAATTCGAAGCATTTCGCATAGTATGATGCCCATTGCGCTAATCAAATCAGGATTAGCCCAAGCTGTAAAACAATTCTTAAATAACCTGAATGGACTTCCCATTAAAATTAATTTTTACACTGAGGGTTTAACAGAAAGAGTTGATAGCAAAATTGAAATCATTCTCTTTAGAATTATTCAGGAAATCGTAAATAATACAATCAAACACGCTGAAGCAAGCAGGTTGGATATTTCTTTAACAAAGGAAATCCATTCTATCAATTTAATTATTGAAGACAATGGAAAAGGTTTCGATATAACCCTTGCAAAAAACAAAGAAGGGATCGGACTTAAAAATATTGAATCCCGTGTTAACTTCCTGAAGGGAACAATTGAGTGGGATTCAAAAATTGGTGAAGGCACGGTTACCGCCATCTATATACCACTCTAATTTTTCAGCCAATATTTTCTACTGCAAAGCCAAGTAATGATAGTTGGCCTTTTTATAACATTTAACTATATTCGTAAAAAGAACTATATGTTTCAAAGGTTACTAGCTACACTTATTTTAATTTTTAGTTTTTCTTTTATTCATGCACAAACCAATTTTTCTTCAGGTTGGGTTGTTTTGAATTCGGGAGATACCATTCGTGGAGAAATACTAGAAAAAGATTGGAATATCAATCCAAAAGAAATAAAGTTTAAAAAAGTAAATACTGTTACTTATAAAATAAGTGATTTAAAAGCCTTTGGAATAAATGGTGAGTCACTATACCAACGATTCGCTATTATTTACCATTTACTACCTATTGACGAAGCAGTCAACTATGCAACAAACCAGAACCTTTATGATACTGACACAGTTTGGCTAAAGGTATTGGTTAGCTCAACCATCTCGCTGGGCGAATTCAGGAATCAAAATAGGGTCTATTTTTATTCAATTACAAATAACAATACAGAAGAGTTAGTTTACGGTAAAGGACTAAAATCTTTTACTGATAAAAAATATGAGAGTGATGCACGTTATGGCACTAACGCTATTGAAGAAAATCTTACTTATAAACAGCAGTTGTTTGCTCTGAATAAAACCTCAAAGGGTGATATTAGTAATTCAATTAACAGCACAGAATACAATTCATTTAGCCTGGCTGAGGTATTTAATAAACTGAATAAAAATGAAGGGGCTACTTATGGCAAAGATGCTAATTCATTCATAATCGGACTGGGGGTTTCTTATTATACACACAATCCCAGCGGCAGTCCATCCTCATACCTCTCAAATGCAACCATCAATAGTAATGTATCGCCTTATATCATGTTTGGTTATTTATTCAAGGGTTCCAAAAAAAGCAGTAAACTAGCTTTTTATATTGAATCCGCATTGTCCACATTAAATACAAAAGGATACCAAAACTCCATTGTTTCCGGAAGAATAGATTTTGATATTAAAAATATTTTTCTCGAGCTGCAATTGTTAACATCTTACACAGTCAACCCTTTTGATAGAACTAAGTTCTCGCTTGGCTTTGGAATGGATATTATGACTAAAATATCCGGCGGAAATACTGCAACAAGTTATCACGGGCCAACTTATACAGAAGTAATTCCGAATGTGCCAATGCAGAATAGTGTAATTGCCAGTCCTGTTTTTACAACAAATGTTTTACATAATCGTTTTATCTACTTTGCAAATTACCAATTTTCAAAAAATCTCAATCATAACATGAATGAAGTATGGGGATATGGAAGACTTACTGCAGGTATTTCTTATAAATTAAAAAAACAGTAATCCGTTTTATTTTACCAAAAAAAAATTGCTGAAATTTTAAACCAAAAGAATATGCAGATGAGTAAGAAGATAGATTTATGAGAAAGATCATCGCAAAACCTTATACGGAGAGTTAAAAGGATGGGAGTTGATCTGGGTTATAATGGTTACATGCTTTTACCCCTAAACGATTTTAATAAAATCAGAGAATCAAAAAAGGTTTTCGCCAGTACATCACAATTAAGTACTCCTGCCAGCTCAGAAATTATTGACAGGTTAATGCTTCTTGATACTGTTAATATCAATCATGACAGGTTTTCTGTAGTGGTATCATCCAGCGAATCGATCAAGGAGCGATTGATTGGCTTACTATTCTTTAGAAGATTCGATTATGTAATATTCGACTTTATCAATAAACAGATTTATATTCCCAAAAAAGCCGGCTAAAGTGAAATGCTTTGCCATTATACACTTTGTATATTGAGTTTTAAAGGTAGCCACCCAAAGAAAATTCAATTATTCTGCAATTCCTCAGCTTTTTAATCAATAAATTTTTGCAAATTTAAAATATATTTTTAAATTATTTAAAATATTGTTTTAAATTTACAATATGGCACATATTCCGCGTCATATTACAAAACGATTATTAGAGGCTTTAAGAATAAGTCCAATAGTGTTTTTAAACGGAGCCCGGCAAACAGGAAAAAGCACACTTGTAAATGAATTGGCTAAGGAAATTGGTAGAAACAATACACCTGCATCATACACAACTTTCGATCGGCCCACTGTTATGGCTGCGGCAACATCAGCGCCCGAGGCATTTCTTGCTGGCTATCTTAAACCCCTGATTATTGATGAAGTGCAACTGGTACCTGAGATTTTTCGAGCACTAAAAATTGCAGTTGATAACGACAGATTGGCTAATAAAGAACCTGTTAATGGCAATTATTTATTAACCGGTTCAGCAAATATTTTATCGGTTCCAAAGCTTTCAGACTCTTTAGTGGGTAGAATGAACATACTTACATTGTATCCCTTTACCGCCGCAGAAGCAAGTCAAGGACAAGGAGATGGGCTTGAACGACTTATGCGCTTTGACTTTGCAGGAATCGCAGATCGGGGATTGAAGTTATTAGATGCCATACAAATGGCGGGATTCCCAGAAATCTATCAAAAGGACAAAAAAACGAAGGCTGTTTGGATGGATGGTTATTTGTCTACCATGCTGTTGAGAGATGTAAAACAAATAGCTGAATTAGAAAAGATTTCTGTTTTACCACAACTTTTACGGATACTCGCTACAAGAGCTGGAGGATTATTAAATGATTCGGATATCGCTCGAGAAATAGGGTTAACCTCTATTACTACAAAGACTTATCGGCATATCCTGAAAATGATGTTCCTAACTTTTGACATTAATCCCTGGCATAGAAATATTGGTAAGCGTTTAGTAAAAACCCCTAAAGGATATATTATAGATACAGAATTGCTTTGCCATATGCTTGACTTAAGCATAACCGATATTGCAACCAAAAAACCGGAATTATTTGGTCATATTTTGGAAAACTTTGTAGCAACTGAATTATTAAAACAAATAAATAATGGTGGAATCAATGCAGAACTATATCATTTCAGAACCAGCGATGCCAAAGAGGTAGATTTTATAATCGAAAAACCGGATGGTTCTGTTTTTGCCATCGAAGTAAAAAAATCCGAAACAGTAACGATGACTGATTTTAAAGGCATCAAAGTTTTTGCTGAGTTGACAGGCAATGATTTTAAGGGTGGCGTTGTTTTATACTCTGGAAAAGAAGTAGTTCCATTTGGGAAAAATCTTTGGGCCTTACCGCTCTATGTTTTGTGGCAATAAAATGATTTACTAAAAAGTAGCAAAACAAATGAAACGTAAACGCTACAATTACTAATGATTCAAGGAATAATATTCTAACTCTTTACTTTTCTTGTTTGTATTTCGCTACAGATTAAATCCTAATCCAAACCCGACATGAAAAGAACCGATGGAAGATTTTGTATTGAGGCTATTGGTCCATGAATATTTTCTAATGCCTAAATCAATATAAAAAGTTGTTTTCTTCCCGATTGCCAAGGCAGGCGCACAACCATAGCTGAACATTGTTGCAGTTCGGAATACATCGGGCGTAGGTTTTTCAATTAATGCCGCATGCGTTGCTCCGAAGTCAAAATAAAGTCCCGACAAAACCTTGGTGAAAATATTGCTAAGCTCTGCTACCTCTACATTAAGCTGTGTTGGCTCTACATTTCCTTTGTGGGTATGAATAGTCATGTTTGCAAGCGGCCGAACCCTAACACCTACCGAAGTAAGTTTTGCATCTAACCCGTCAGTTGTAAAGTTGTTAGAAGAGAAATTTGCTTTTTCGTGATCCAGAAAACCGGCAATACTTAACCCGAGGTTAGTTTTTTTATTATACTGAACAAATGCAAACGGTACATCAACACCGTAATATAATTGCATCGCATTGCCTAATCCATAATAATTTTTTAGTTCATTCTTTGGACTTGCAAAGGCAAAGTCGGCCCATACATTAATTTTTTTAATCCCAATCTTGCTTTGAGCATCTGTGTTTGTAATTAAAATCATGCAGAGCATTGAAAGAAACAACTGTCTATACGAGCTTACTGATAAATTTTTCATTCGGTTTTTTTTCATTAACAAATAGAATAATTACCGGTGTTTTGACAATACCCTCTGCACGGTATTTTAATTAATGAGATAAAGTTATTCTAGTAATTCAGCCATTTAAATAAGTTTACCTTTACAGCAAGTTTTCAATCACCAACATTTTTTTGATGGAACAAAACAAGGTTGCCGAGGCAAAAGAATTTGGATCATTGCTATTAGACGTGGGCGTTTCTCTTTTAAGTTCTGGTGCAAGCTGCAGCAGGATCAGGCTCACGATGAAAAGATTATCTATCACCTACCACTATCAGGCACATATTTCAATTGCACCAAAATCAATCACGCTTACTTTAAACGATGAGGATGATAATGCAGTTTTTAATGGTATGCGAAGCACTCCTTCGCAAGGAGTGAACTTTAAAACTATTTCGGGTATCAGTCGCTTAAGCTGGGACGCTGTTGAAAATGATTTATCCTTTCATCAAGTTCGCGATGAATTGAACAGATTATTGGCATTACCACATTATCCCCGCATCATTGTTCTGCTTTTTGTGAGCCTTGCAGGCGCAGGATTTTGTTTTTCGTTCGGCGGTAAATTGCCCGAAATGATTATTGCTTTCGGCGCAACTTTCTGCGGATTATTTATACGACAAGAAGCCATCAAACAAAAATTCAATCCTTATTTCTGTGTATTCTTCGGATCATTAACTGCATCCTTATTTGCAGGTGCATTTATTAAAGCAGGATTGCATATCAATTTCGAACACGCTTTTGCAACATCGGTTTTGTTTTTAATTCCCGGTGTTCCACTGATCAATAGTTTTACCGATCTGATCGATGGCAATATTTTAAACGGAATTGTTAGAGGCATTAACGCTTTGATGTTTTCGATGGCTATTGCATTTGGATTATTGATTGCAATGATTATTTATAATTTGAATTAACGACTATGGATTGGATCTTAATTCTCAGTAAAGCTTTTTGGTGCGGTTGGGCTGCACTTGGTTTTGGTATTTTATTTAATGTGCCGCCCCGCACTTTATTTGCTTTGTGGATTGGCGGCGCTATCGGTGCTTTTTTAAAATTCACTTTCTTACAAATGACAGTTAGCGTTGTGTTTGCTTCATTTATTGGCGCATCAGCAGTGGGCATTTTAAGCATTCCTATCGCACACTACAGACATGTTCCTCCAATGATCTTTGCCATCCCCTCTGTTATTCCACTCATCCCCGGGGTATTTGCTTATCGCACCATGTTGGGATTAATTAAATTAACTGGCTCGATTGGTACAGATTATAATGCAATCCTTTCCGAAACGGTAAACAACGGTGCCAAAACATTATTCATCATCATGTCGCTTGCCATCGGCGTAGCCATTCCCATGCATGTGATGCGCAAAGAATCCGCAAAAAATATAAGGCTGTAAAAAGCAGGAAATAATTTTAAATCATGCATTTTGGTAGCCTGTTGTGTAGGGGTCATACGTGTTATTTTGTTAGTTTTAGCCAAATTTGTTAAATATTTTAACAAATTCTAAATATTTATTCATATACTTGCGATAATCGCAATTTTTAGGCAAAGCATATAGTTTTTTTCTAACTGATCCGCGAGGGATTGCCACAGTATTACTTCAGATTTCTTCTTAGCCCATTAAGAAAAGGACACCGGATTGAATCACCATTAAAAACAGAAAATTATGATGCAGAAAATGTCATTAACTATTCTGGTTGCCTTGTTCAGTTTTATTGCAATGGCACAGAAAGTAAATGTAACAGGAACTGTTACTGACGAAAAAGGGAGGGCGCTTGTTGGCGCAGTTGTTTCAGTTAAAAACAGTAAAACAAAAACAGTTACCAACGAAACGGGTGCATTTACTGTTTCTGCTGAGAAAGGCGATCTGATTGTTGTTAATTATGTTGGTTATGAAGCCAGCAGCCATAGTTACAGCGGAACAGGATCACTCAACATTAAATTAGTTGCTGCAGAAAAGAGTTTGGAAGACGTAGTTGTTCTTGGATCGCGAGGCGTGCCCAGAACGAAACTAGAGAGTACAGTGCCTGTTGATGTGTTCGACATGAAAACATTGGTATCTGAAATTCCGCAAACAGATCTTACCGGTATTCTAAACTATGTAGCTCCTTCGTTTAACTCAACTCCTCAAACAGTTGCCGATGGTACCGACCATATCGATCCCGCAACTGTGCGTGGTTTAGGTCCCGACCAAACCCTTGTGTTGATCAATGGTAAGCGACGTTACACTACTGCTCTCGTAAACGTAAATGGTACGATGGGCCGCGGTTCTGTTGGAACAGACCTGAATAGTATTCCTGCCGGGTCGATTGATAAAATTGAATTATTACGCGATGGTGCTGCCGCACAATATGGATCGGACGCCATTGCAGGGGTTTTAAATATTCAATTGAACAATAATATAAACAAAGGCAAAGCGAGTATTAGTTATGGTTCAAATATTACTACTTACCAAGCATACACACATGCTAACTCAGGCAATTTTGCGGGAGGTATCGATCCGGTGTATATAAAAAGAAGTGTAACAGATGGACAGAAAGTTCAGGCAACCATCAACTACGGATGGCAGTTGGGCAAGCAGAAGGGAAGCTTTATTAATTTTACAGGAAACTTTGAAAAAAGAGAACCAACAGTTCGCTCCGGTGAAAGAGCAGGTAATATTGATGACCGTAAATCGGGCGATGTTGCCAGCAATTTGTTATTGGATAGTTTAGGTGTTACCCGCGATTATTTTCAGATGAGAGTGGGTCAGTCAAGAACACAAAATGTGCAAGGTGTTGTGAATGGAGCGCTTAAACTTAAAAATGGCAGTGAGTTTTATTTCTTCAGCATACTAGGTCAGCGCCTTGGAAACTCTACCGGTTTTTACAGGATGCCTTATCAAACATCCAATATTCCTGCTATTTACGGAAGAGGATTTTTACCCGAAATCGCATCTAATATCACAGATGTATCTGTTGCTGCCGGATTAAAGGGCAAATTGGGTGAGTGGAATTATGATCTGAGTAATGCTTTCGGACAGAACGCATTTAAATACACTATTCAGAATTCATTGAATGTATCTGCATGGTATAACGATAATAATTTTAAGCAAACTTCTTTTAATGCGGGTGTGTTGCAGTTTCAACAGAACACAACAAACTTTGATCTGTCAAGAAATTTTCATGACGCGCTGAAAACCAATCTGGCATTTGGTACAGAATTGCGTTACGAAAATTATCAGCAAAAAGCTGGAGAAGAATCTTCATGGGCTAACTATATGCGCAGAACAAATGGCGCTGTAGATATTTATAATGGAACACCTACCACTGTTAAGTTAGCAGATGGTTCAACCGGTATTCCTGCAGGAGGTTCTCAGGTATTCCCTGGATTTCGTCCTGATAATAGTATGAACAAAGGCCGTACATCTTTTGCTTTATATGGTGACCTTGAATTGGAGCCAATTAAAAGTTTATTGGTAGATGGTGCTTTGCGCTATGAGAATTACAGCGATTTTGGAGGCAACCTTAGTGGAAAAATTGCTGCACGATATAAGGTTGATCAGCACATTAGTTTCCGTGGTGCCATCAGTACCGGGTTTCGTGCTCCATCATTGCAACAGAAATATTTAACTAAGACCTCAACTGTATTTCAGGGTGGTGTTGCTTATGATGATGCTACTTTACCAAACGACAGCAAGGCTGCACAATTATTGGGCATTCCAAGTTTACGTCCCGAAATTTCACAGAGCGCCAGTTTGGGTGTGACTATGAAGTTTGGCAAATTTACTTTTACAGTTGATGGATTTTCAACCAAGATTACCGATAGGATTATTCTTACGGATGCTTTTACCGGAAAGAATGGAGGAACAGCACAGGAGCAGCAGATCTACGATATTCTCTTAGCTAATAATGCATCGAGAGGTGTGTTCATGGCAAATGCAGTTGATCTGCGTACATCGGGAATTGATGCGATCACTACTTATGCATTGAGGCTTCCAAAAAATCAGTCACTTAAATTTGAATTAGCTGCTACTTTATCGAAGAGAGAAATTCTGGGCGACGTAAAATCTTCAGCCGTGTTAAAAGGTCGCGAGCATATTTATATGAGCCCTGTTAACCGTGCTACACTTATTGAAGGTAATCCGCAGGTAAAAGGAAATCTTACTATTTCTTACAAGTATAATAAGTTTACTGCGATGATGCGTAATACTTATTTCGGAAAAGTAATTCACCTCGAAGGTGCTTCATTGGCATCGGCCTTGGGTTCGCAGTGGTTTTACCGACAAGAGCTGGGAGCAAAAATGGTTACCGATTTAAGCGTGGGCTACAATGTTAGTCAGGCCGTAAAAATCTCTGCAGGAGCCAACGATTTGTTTGATGTGTATTCCGATTTATTAACTGCATCAAAAGGCAATTATATTAAATTGGATGTGGCGCCTGCCAGCTCAACTTATAATACCATCATTGATAGCAAAACCGCAAAAGATGCAGGTGTGGTAAACAACAATGGTGTATCAACAAACAACCAGTTCAATTATTCGAGAAGAGTAACCCAACTTGGAATGAATGGTCGTTATGTATTTTTGAAATTTGAATTAACATTCTAATTTTTGCTGAAACGCTTAATAGTAAGGGGCTCCGCGTTGCGGGGCCTTTTATATTTTTGAGGGTCATGGTTTGTTCCAAACTAAGTATTCTACCAACAAGGCATCATTATATGCCGGACAATATTGATTGTAGAATAGCGCCTTTTTAAATAAAAATGCTAAGGACTTTTTCGTATTCCCCTCAAAATAGCCCAGCATATCACCTGTAAAAAAAGCGAGATCATTATGTTCTGTAAGGCTGATTAGTTTATCCAAAGCGGGCAATTTGATAGCAGGCGAACTAAACCCGGATTTTTGCATGGCCGTGCAAAGGATCATCTGTTCCAGTATATTGTTGGATTTGCTAAAAATCTCCAACGCAGCTTTTAGAATTTCTGATTGATACCTATCAAGTTCGGCGATGGGTTTAATGGACATCAACTTTACCAGATGATAAATAATCACCGCTTTATTCTCGTAGTAAGGTGATAGGTCTTTATACTTATTGATATAGTCTTTCGACTTTACTGCTTTTACCAAAAGTGCTAAAGTGGCTGAATCTGCTTTTGTCCAGTTAAGATTAAAGTGCTGCACAAAACTGAGTGTATTTGCTGCAACACAGAGGTCGTAAAATACCGGAAAGTTTTTTCCAAACCAGGTTGAATAAGCTGGAATGGATTTATATTCATCGGGGCATCCAATAATTTTATGGGCTGGATAGTTGGAATAATGCTGCATCAAAGAATGGATTCTGGCGGCATTGGAACTATCTGTATGCTGTGCTAGAAGGCACCAGACGGTATCGTCAAAATCGTCCGGAAGATGCCAATTGTTGCCAAAAAAAAATGGGACCCACCAGTTGTATGGAAATTTTGGTTCCATATCTTGGCGCCAGAAATTATAAGTGCCAATCCCCTTTTTATTTTCAAATTTTTTAAACACACCTGCTGCCCGCGAACTGATACTGTCTAAAATAATTTGTTGCGATGCAGTTAATTTGCTGCGAACAGATTCTAAAGTGTTCAATACAATACAAAAAGAGGTATTATTATCTTTGATGCGTTCTGAATATCCAATATGATATTTATCGGTATAAGCAGGAAAAGATCCTTTGATAAAAAAGGGGTCTTCTTTTACTTGTTGCTGTTCAATCCTTTTCAGTAAAGAGCTGATCAAAGCAGTATCAGCAGATGCCAGACCTGTATAATAAGTAAAGATTAAAACCGTGCCAATAATGATTGTTTTCAATACTTAATAATTGGAGTAAGATTTAAAAGAATTTCATTGACGAAAATACTCAATGTCGTTGATCCACTTTAAAGAGCTGGTATAAGTAAATTTCGCACAAAACAGCAGGTTCTTCATTTTGGCCATATCTACGATCAGTGCTTTTCGTTCCAGATTTCGCAAGTTCCCTATTTCAGGTTGATTGCCTTGAATAGCCGCAAGCTGATGTATCGCTGTACTACCAACCGAACAAATAGTTATGATAGAAAAAACCATTTGCTCTTTATTTTTATCAGGAAAGGGTAATTCGGCAATCAGGTTTTTCATTTTCTCCATCTGCTCCATAAAAAAATCAGCGAATACAGATACATCCTTGATTCTAATGGGCAAAGTGTCTTGATTGATTTGCAGGTCATCATAAATATCCAACAGATCGTCTGTTAGTTGAAAAAGTACACCCAATTGGCGCCAGCATTTCTGTTCAATTTCAGATGCTTCGAAGTCGAGATAAAAATGGCAAAAAAATGTAGAAGATGCACCCTTAATAAAAGTAATCCGTTTCAGTTCCTCGTCCGATATTATTGCATTAAATTGGTTAGCAGAAGCAACTTGCACTTCGTATAATTCAGAAAGAACGGCTTGGTAAAAGGTTTTGTCTTTTACGTAGCTTTTGAGTTTGAGGTGTGCGTGCAAAAATATTTTTTCTTCAATCCTTTTGGGTTGGTATTCCTCGGGATGGTAGAAGATGCGATATAATTCGTCGGATGATAATTCCTTATTATCGGTGAAGTCGTCAAAAATAGCGCTGCATAAAAAATACAAAAGCATTCTTTCTCTTTCGCCATCATTAGATACCCGATTTCTCAACCTTGTAAAAGCGTTACTAGCCAAGGGAACAAAACCGCCATAGCTCACCACGGTTCTTTTAATTACAGAAGCATTTAGTTTAGTTCCAAATTCCTGTTCTAGGTTTTGAATATAGCTGGCGCCCCATTTCTTTTCTCTGTTAACGGCCAACAGCACGTTTGATACTCCAAAATAAAGTACTTTAAAAAGCAGCGTAAATTTTTTATTAATACTTAATTGGATCATTCAATTTATTGTAGGTTCTCGAAATAAACCGAGGCAAATATATATAATGCATTTAAAATGCTTAAAATCATTCATCGTGCATATTGCGGTGAAAGTAAAGCACTTACTTTAAAACAGAATCATTCAATAATAA
>JAIEMK010000002.1 GCA_019752295.1 Chitinophagaceae bacterium
GGGTAATGGGTATATATGATACTTCCACTGGAGGAGTTACAGGGACAGTAGCAGATCCCAGATTAATCTTTACGGCAGCACTTAAATTAAATGCTTCGATATTGATTCTCGCCCACAACCACCCTTCCGGAAATCTCAATCCCAGTGAGGCTGATAAATCAATAACCACTAAGATAGCCGCAGCTGCAAAATTTCTGGATTTACAGGTCAATGATCACATAATTGTAACCACGGAAAGTTATTTTTCATTCGCAGATGAAGGGCTTGTATAAGCCCTTTTTTTATTCAGGAAATCCCTTTCCACCTGGGCAGAATTTGCCCCCGTCTTTTTTCTTGATTGAGCCCTTGGTAACTTTATTCTTTAGCAATTAGTCCGCCTGTACCCGCGTCCGGCAAGATGTACAAACGTGTCCACGTTTGAAATCTTGCCCCTTCACTCGGGACTCGTGCGGGGGACAGGAAAAAAGTTAGAAACTGTGAAAATGATCCGTGATGAAGAAACCCGAAAATGAAGTACGAAACCTTGTCCTGAAAGTCAGAATCAATGCCGTAGAGAAAACCCAACTTAAAAAGCTGCAAAAACAAAGCACTGAAAGATCACTTAGCAATTATGTGCGTAAAGTGGCTTTGCAAAAACCGGTTACCATTACTTACCGAAACCAGTCAGCTGATGATTTTTTAAAAGACATGCTCGATTTGCGCAAACAGCTTAACGGAATTGGCAACAATTTTAACCAGGCTGTTCACAAACTTCACACCCTTGATCGTATCCCTGATTTCCGGGAATGGATTAGGGAACAGCAGGCAGCACAAAAACAGATTGTGCAAAGTATTGAAACCATCCGTTTACGCATGAATCAACTCTACGAACAATGGTTGCAAAAATAACAACCCCCTCCACGATAAATGCGGCCCTGAACTACAACGAAAATAAAGTAGCCCAGGAAAAAGCTGAATGTTTACATGCGTCAGGTTATTTACGTGAGGTAAGTGACATGAATTTTTACCAAAAACTCGAAGGCTTTGAAAGATTAAATAAACTCAATGATCGGGCAACTACCAAGACACTTCATATCTCCCTCAATTTTGATCCTTCTGAAAAATTATCCAATAATAAATTAATTGAAATCGCAAATCAGTATATGGAAATGATTGGTTTTGGAGATCAACCCTTTCTTGTATATAAACACAAAGATGCAGGCCATCCACATATTCATTTGGTGACTACTACCATACAGGCTGATGGTAAAAGAATCAATACCCATAATATCGGACGCAATCAGTCAGAAAAAGCCAGGAAGGAAATTGAAAATTTGCATGGACTTGTTAAAGCAGAAAATCAAAAGCGGTCAACCAATTTAAAAATCATTCCTGCCAATGCTGAAAAAGTAAATTATGGGAAGACCGAAACAAAGACCAGTATCAATAATGTGGTTGCAGCTGTTTTAAATACCTATCTCTTTGCCTCCCTTCCCGAATTTAATGCCATCCTAAAAGGGTACAATGTAGTAGCTGACCGTGGCGAGGAAGATGGACGGATATATAAACACAGAGGGCTCGTTTACCGGATACTGGATTCGGATGGAAACAAAATAGGTGTTCCGATCAAATCCAGTTTATTACTTGGCAAACCAACCCTTGACAAATTGGAAAACCTGTTTGAGAAAAATAAAGCCTTGAAAGAAACATTCAGAATGCCTTTAAAAAAATCAATTGATGATGCCTTATCTAAGAAACCAAATGACATGAATGAACTGATCCATTTATTGGGAAAGCTAAATATCAGCGTAGTCCTGCGACATAGTGAGGAAGGAAGAATATATGGTATCACATTCGTGGATCACAGTAATAAAACAGTATTTAATGGAAGTGAAGTTGGGAAGGCATATAGCGCAGCGCATTTAATTCAAAAACTAACCACCAATAAAACACAGGAACCGAAACAAACACATAAAACAAACCATCAAGAATTGAACAATGATCAATCACTCAATTCAAACCTGTTAGAGATTTTGCTAACACCACAGAATGAATTTGACTATACACCGGGTCAGTTATTGAAAAAGAAACGCAAACGTAAAAAAAGATCATTGGGATTATAAACAAGTAAACTAAAACATTATGTCAGCTACCGGAGAAAATGAAATGGGGTTAAGGAAGATTCTTGACATGACAAGACTGGCAAGCATATTTGTCTTGCTGCTGCACTTTTATTTTTATTGTTACGGAGCCTTTAGGCAGTGGGGAATCCAAAGTGGTATCACAGACCGGATCATGGGTAATCTGCTCCATACGGGCTTATTTCAGCGGTTTAATGGCTCAAAATGGATTGTATTGGGATTACTGGCCATTTCTTTAATCGGGGCTACCGGCAAAAAAACGGACACTATCAATCCAAAGACTATCATTATCATTTTATTTGCAGGGATCACTATATTTTTTGCTGGTTCTTTTATTCTGGAAGTCAATGGCAATATGCAAACCATTGCGGTCACTTATATGCTGGTTACAAGCAGTGGGTATTTGTTTATGCTGGCAGGCGGTAGCCGTTTAAGCAGGTTAATACATGAAAGCCTTTCCAAAGATGTATTCAACGAACTGAATGAAACCTTCCCACAGGAGGAAAGATTGATTCAAAATGAATACTCAGTTAATTATAAAACCCGTTACCTCCTTTCAGATAAAATACGCAACAGTTATATCAACCTGATCAATCCCTTTCGGGGAACCATTGTTTGTGGGACGCCGGGTGCAGGTAAATCATGGTTTATTATCCTTCCCTTAATAAAGCAGATGCTTGAAAAGGGATATGCCATGTTTATCTATGATTTTAAATACGACGACCTTTCTAAACCGGCCTATAACTGGATGTTGGCCAACCAGAATAAATTCAAACAACCCCCATCTTTTTATTCGATAAATTTTGATAACCTCGCCAGTTCACATCGCTGCAATCCGCTGGATCCGCAAAGTATGCAGGATATAACCGATGCTACCGAATCGGCCCGAACAATTTTGTTAGGACTCAACCGTGAATGGATCAAACGCCAGGGTGATTTTTTTGTAGAGTCGCCCATCAATTTTGTAACCGCCGTAATCTGGTATTTGCGTAAATACGGGAATGGCTGCTTTTGTACACTTCCCCATGTTATTGAAATGATCCAGGTGAATTACGAAGAGTTGTTCCCGGTACTAAATACAGAGCCGGAAATACAAGTATTAATGAACCCCTTTGTAACCGCTTATGAAAATGATGCAATGGAACAATTGGAAGGTCAGGTTGCAAGTGCCAAAATTTGTCTTGCGCGTCTTGCCTCACCGCAAATTTATTGGGTGCTTTCTGGAAATGATTTTACCCTCGATATTAATAACCCTGAACATCCCAAAATTGTTTGCGTGGGCAATAATCCTGAAAAGCAGGCGATCTATGGAGCCGTTCTGTCACTTTACATCTCGCGATTGGTCAAGATTGTCAATAAAAAGGGAAAGCAAAAATGTGCGTTGGTGTTTGACGAGTTCCCCACCATTTTTTTCAACAACATGGATTCGCTGATCGCGACAGCCCGCAGTAACAAGGTCGCCCCCGTTTTAGGAATGCAGGACTTTAGCCAGTTAAGAAAAGATTATGGCAAGGAACAGGCTGATGTGATTGTCAATATTTGTGGAAACTTGATCAGCGGACAAGTCATGGGTGATAGTGCTAAATTATTGTCGGAGCGATTCGGTAAAATCATGCAGGATCGCCAAAGCCTTTCCATAAACCGGACAGATACATCGGTTAGCAAATCCATGCAATTGGAATATGCAGTGCCCGCTTCCAAGATTTCCGCTCTTTCATCTGGTGAATTCGTCGGTATGGTTTCCGATGATCCAAATGAAAAAATAAAGCTCAAAAAGTTTCATGCTGAGGTAATCAATAACACCGATGCTATTAATGCGGAAATGGGCAAATTTAAGGACATTCCTGCCGTCAGGGAATTGGATACGCAACAGGTAATCGATAACTACTATCAAGTCAAACAGGATATCACAATGCTAATTGAACAGGAAGTCTACAAATTGGAAATAAAGGATGAGGAATTAGATGAATTATAACCAATTCAATTTTCTACCGCGCTGAAACCATTTTATTGCACCTGATACAAGAAAAATGTAGCGAATAATTGTTGCGAAATATTAGCCAGATTCTTAGTAAATTTATAAGGCATTAATATTTAAAGCTCTTTCACACTCATCAGAATTTTTGCAAAAGAACGAAGTTGTTTTTTGTCACCTGCAAATCACCTGCAAATCCCTTAAAAATCAAAAAGACCCACCGAAGTGAGTCTTTCTAACTGATTGAAAATCAAGTGCCCCAGGCGGGAATTGAACCCGCACTCGCGTTGCGGCGAACAGGATTTTAAGTCCTGCGTGTCTACCAGTTCCACCACCAAGGCTTCCCAGAAAAAAAAATCCCGAACCGCCAACGCGGGACGGGACTTGGAGCGAAAGACCGGGCTCGAACCGGCCACCCCGACCTTGGCAAGGTCGTGCTCTACCAAATGAGCTACTTTCGCGGTTGTATATCTCACCTTTGCTAAAGCTTTGGTGGATAAATTTGTAAAGAACTTTTAAATTGGGAGTGCAAAAATAGCAATCTGAAGTTCCTGACAAAATTTTTTTTACAATTTATTTATACTCAGGGGTGTATTTCGTACTTCCCTGAATCTCAATATCCGGCTTTCCTTTGTACCGCTGGTTGTACATACGGTAACATCCACCCAATACAAATGAGAGAATACAAAACACTTGTAAATAAAATAAGAACCTAGAAGAACTTACCCAATTCTTGGTAAAATCTTTTTCAGAAGTGGTATTTGTTTCGTTTGACATATTTATCTATTGCGTTGCAAAAATAGGGTTCGCCGGCAAATTTTTAAAACCTATTTTCCAACTATTTTTTGAAAGCTTGTTTTTTGTTTAATAAAGTATTGCCAAACCACCGACCCTTTGTAAACGCCTTCCAGCTTATTTAAAGGTTGTTTTCTAAGTCCATGCCTACGAACTGGTTTAAATGCCCACGCAATTAGGGCAATATGTGCCCTCACAATTGCCGTAAAAAAATAGATATCGCCTGTTAATAAACCCTTCCATGCCGATATTCCATCCAAACCAAGCCTCACTGGCAATTTCCAAATCAATTCATGCATTGGTAAATTTTTGCATAACATAATGAGGTTATTGCGGAAATTCAAAAACACTTTCTTACCCCCTCTTGGTAAAGTACCTGCGCCTACATGATATACTACCGAGGCAGGACAAGCCATAATATGATAACCTGCCAACTGCATTCGCCAACATAGATCTATTTCTTCCTGATGCGCAAAAAAAACTGCGTCGAGTCCGCCCATTTCTTTATAAACAGCAGCCCTTACAAACATGGCTGCACCTGATGCCCAGAAAATTTTTTGGCTTTGATTGTATTGCGACTGATCGGCTTCACAAACATCAAAAACCCTTCCCCTCGAAAAAGGATAACCCAAAGTATCGATCCATCCTCCTGAAGCACCAGCGTATTCGAATAAATGCGGATTAAAATAGGAAAGCAATTTAGGCTGGCAAGCTGCTGTTGAAGGGTTTGCTTCCATCAACTCAACGATGGGTTCAATCCAACCCGGTGTAACAGATACATCTGAATTTAATAACACAAAATAATCTGATGCAATTTGCGACAAAGCCCAATTATATCCACCCGCAAAACCTTGGTTCTGCTGATTGATCAAAATTTCAACCGTTGCAAAATGGGTCTTTACAAAATCAACTGAATCGTCTGTTGAAGCATTATCAGCAAGTATGATTCTTTTATTGTTATAGGTAGACGCGAGTACTGAAGGCAAAAAATTTTCTAAATGTTTTCTGCCATTATAATTAAGAATAACGATCGCAACACCGGGTGATACCAAAATAAATATTTGTGCGAAAATAAGGGAAGCTGACAAATCCTTTCAGTAATTATACATTGTGTGCTCTTTTTTTCTGTTTAATATAGTATCTTGCCAACCTAATTTTGACGCATGCGTTTCTTATTATTAAATCTTGATTTCCTCGATCATCCTTGTTGCTACCGCTTCAAATAGCAGTAGCAAACAGTCGCACGCATTTTTAAACCTTCGGTTTTTCGGTCTCTGTTGCTATCAATTAGTGCATTTTAAAGAGATTCCCAATTGGGTTTAAGATATTTAAATAATTTATAATTTATTCAATGAGTCATCAGCATTTATCAGAGCGAACGAACGCATTTTTAGAAACAGAATTGAAATATGGAGCGCATAATTATCATCCTTTACCCGTAGTATTAGAGAGAGGCGAAGGTGTTTTTTTATACGATGTAGACGGCAAAAGGTATTACGATTTTCTGAGTGGTTATTCTGCAGTGAATCAGGGGCATTGCCATCCTGCCATTATTGCTTCCTTAATTGAGCAGGCAAAAAAATTAACGCTTACCTCCCGAGCTTTCCACAACAATTTGCTCGGCGAGTATTCGAAATTCATTACAGCATATTTTGGATACGATAAAGTATTGCCAATGAATACCGGAGTAGAAGGTGGAGAAACGGCCATTAAGTTAGCCCGCCGCTGGGCTTATACTAAAAAGGGAGTGGCAGAGAATCAGGCAAAAATAATTTTTGCAGAAGGTAATTTCTGGGGACGCACCATGGCTGCTATTTCGTCTTCAACCGATCCAAGTAGTTATAAAGGCTTCGGTCCATTTATGCCCGGATTCGGACTCGTACCCTATAACGATTTAGTGGCTTTGGAAGAAGCATTAAAAGATGAGAATGTGGCTGCATTTATGGTAGAGCCCATTCAGGGCGAAGCCGGTGTTGTGTTACCAGATGAGGGTTATCTTAGTTCGGTAAGGTTGCTATGCAGCAAATACAATGTTTTGTTTATTGCTGACGAAATACAAACTGGTTTGGCAAGAACTGGAAAAATGCTTGCCTGCGATCACGAAAATGCAAGGCCCGATATATTGATTCTCGGCAAAGCCTTGAGTGGCGGGGTTTTGCCGGTGTCGGCAGTTTTAGCAGACGACCATATCATGATGAATATTCATCCCGGCGAACATGGCTCTACTTACGGTGGAAATCCACTCGCCTGTGCAGTTGCCATTACAGCGCTTACCGTTTTAAAAGAAGAAAAGATGGCAGAAAATGCTACGGTGATGGGAGAATTATTGAGATCGGAATTAGCAAAATTAAATTCTCCATTTATTACAACTATCAGAGGAAAAGGTTTGCTGAATGCAATTGTTATAAAACATGCAAACCCTGATGCATCATGGGATTTATGTCTTGAACTAAAAGAAAATGGGTTGTTGGCAAAACCAACACACGGCGATAAAATTCGTTTCGCTCCGCCCTTGATCATTACAAAAGACCAAACGCTCGAAGCAGTTGATATCATTCATCGGTCGCTCAAAATACTAGCATAACGATATAGCCCTCAGCAATCAGGTTGAGGGCTTTTTTATTGTTCCTGACTGACCGCCATTTTTGGAAACAAGCTCATTAGCAACATTATGGCTGCGCAAATAACTAAAACATAAAGTGCAGGTTGTTTTTCGGGACATTCTCCTCCCCTGCACATGGAGAAAATTAAAAAGTTCTTAGCTGCCCATGCCATATTCATTGCTCCTAGAAAAACATTCGTTCTTTTAGCCCAAACTTTTGATACGAAAAAGCAAATAATCATGATGGTAGCAAAGAAACCATGCGATTGAATCTGACTACCGAAATTCAATTCAGCACTTGCTTTCCCATTAATACCAGTTAGATAAATCTGTAGAGATGGAATATATACCCAAGGTAGTGTACAAACCACTATCAGGATAATTGCTGTTGCGATTCCGATATATTGAGAATATTTCATTTGATTATTGTTTTTTAATTGCCAAATGGAATTCACCTTTAATCATTCCAGTTGGTGACAACTTCTTGTGATGCTCATTTTATGAATTGACTTTTATTGATAAGCCCTGCAAGATTACAAAGTTATTGGGCATTTTTTGTACATATTCCTCAAACCATTATATATATTCGAAATATCTATCTAAACTAAGGGCATAATCTATAAAGCAAGTATCTTTATGGAAGCATCCCCCAATAAAACTGGACAGCAATTTCTTAATTATTTCAATAGAATTTGAAATTGCTCATCCAAAATAAATTGTAATAAAGTACTCATAATATAGATCATGGAATTGAAAGGGATTAAGTTTTTAAAATGGTTGCATAAAAAAGCAATTAGCCTTTTTATGGTATCGGTATTATTTGTTTCCAGTCTTGATGCACAAATTGCAACTTGCTCTGGAACGCCAATTGCATACAATCCATTTAGTGGAGAAACCTATACTTGGACTGTTACTGGAATTGCTGGTACTGTTACAGGTGCAGTATTTGGCCAAAAATCCACCGGAACAATTATTAACCCAACACTTATTAATACCAGCTCCGCTTCAGCAATTGTAACATATGATGTAGCAAGTTTAAGTCATCCAAATTTTACATTAGTAGTAACCGTTAATCCCATCCCCACACTCAGTAGTAGTTTAACAGCTCCCGCTATTTGCAGCGCTTCACAATTTAACTACAATCCGAGCAGCGCAATAGTAGGAACTAATTTTGCCTGGACAAGATCAATCAATTCTGATATTAATACGCCCCCATCTAGTGGTAATAATAACCCGACAGAAATTTTAACAAGTACAAGTGCTATACCCGTTACTGTAAATTATGTTTACAATTTAAGTGCTATGGGGTGTAGCAATCAGCAAATTGTTTCAGTGATAGTAAACCCAATCCCAAAGTTTACTAATACAACAACAAATCCAATTTGTAGTGGCAGTGTTTTTAATTTCAATACATTATCAGGAACACCCAATACCAGTTTTAATTGGTCGAGAGCCGTAGTTACTTCCATTACAAATCCTGCTGCAAGTGCCACAGACGACCCGAAAGAAACTTTAGTGAATACAAGTAGCAATACGATTTCTGTAACCTATGTTTATTCTCTTGCAGCAAATGGTTGTACCAATACACAAAACATTGTGGTGCTAGTAAATCCAACTGCTAATATTACTAATTCAAGTTCATTTAGTTCGCAAATATGTTCAGGTATTCCACAGAGTTATTCTGCTTTACCAGATATTCCCGGAACAACTATTGTATGGTCAAGATCTGTTGTTTCAGGCATTAGCAATACTGCATCCGCTGGCAATACATCAGTTACCGAAGCACTCTCAAATACAACTACTGTACCGGTTACAGCACCGTATATTTTTACCTTAAGCACATCCAGTCAGTGCGTGAGCAAGGAAACCATTAATATCACCGTTAATCCAATTCCAAAATTAACAAGTACATTAACTCCTCCTGCCATTTGCAGCGGCACGCCATTTTCTTATAATCCAACATCTTTGACGCCTGGATCAGTTTTTAATTGGTCGAGGCCATCTCAGGTAAATATCAATCCCAGCGCTCAAAACGGCATCGGAAACCCATTAGAACTCTTAGTTAACACAAGCAGTACAATTGTTACAGTTGCTTATATTTTTAATACAACGGCTAACGGTTGTTCCAATCCTGAAATTGTAAACGTTCCAATTAAACCAACACCTGCCGTAAGCTCACCACAACAAACATCAGCTTGTAATAACGGGTCTTTCACGATTACCCCTCCGGGAGTTCCAACTGGCACGCAATATACCTGGACGAGTCCCACTATTTCGCCAGCAGGTGCTATTACTGGTTCCAGCTCGGGAACTTTACAAAATTTTATTAATCAAACTTTAAGTAATAGTACCGGGAACGATGCAACAGCAACCTATACGATAACTCCATGGACAGCAGGTTGTGTAGGGGCTTCCTTTCAAGGAATTGTTACCGTAAGTTCTCTTGGGTTTGGCACTATCATTCCTAATGTAAATACAACAGCATGCAATAATAGCAACTTTTCTTTCAGTCCACTCTCTGCACCTTCAGGCACTAAATATATTTGGGGTTCACCAGCCTACTCACCTTCTGGCACCATCACAGGAGGGCTTTCGCAGGGAACACCTTCTCCCAATATATTCGGACTTTTAGTAAATAGTAGTGCATCTCCTGCAGTTGCTACTTATTATGTTACACCAATTGCCGGTACTTGTTCGGGAAGTGTTTTTACTGTTAATGTAACAGTAAATAATCCAGCGGTATTGAGTAGTTCTTTAACACCACCCGCAGTTTGTAGCAATGCATTATTTAGTTATATCCCTGCTACTATCACCGCGAATACTAGTTTTACTTGGTCGAGGGTGGCAATGACAAATATTACCAATATTGCGCAAACGGGCGTTAACAATCCCAATGAGATGCTCAATAATACTTCTACAGATCCTGTTAAAGTAGATTATTTATATACGTTAACCACGGGCATTTGTACTAATCAACAAATAGTTTCAGTATTTGTAAATCCTTTGCCCAGACTAAGCAGTGCAACACCTAACCCAATATGCAGTGGAACCACTTTTAATTATTTACCAACCTCTGCTACAACAGGATCTACCTATGTTTGGTCCAGACCTGTTATTACCAATATCAGCAATACTTCCACATCTGCTACCAGTAATCCAAATGAAGTATTAGTAAATACCAGTATTAATCCGGTAAACGTTCCTTATAATTTTACTTTAACTGCTAATGGATGCAGCAATTCCGAAACAGTAAATGTATTGGTAAATCCTACTCCTGTAGTAACCAATCAAACTACGAGCAGTTGTAATAGTACCGCATTTAGTTTTACAGCACAGAATGTTCCCGTTGGTACAAAGTACACTTGGGCAACACCTACTGCTGCTCCACTTTTATCACTATCAGGAGGTAGCGCACAAGCTGTTCTTCAAAATACTATTGGAGGTACTTTAACTAATTTAACACTCAACCCCGCAAGCGCCACTTATATTATTACCCCTAATACCAATGGATGTGTGGGCTCCACTTTTACTTTAAATGTGGATGTTACAGCTACAACCAATTTAAGTAGTAGCCTCACGCCCCCAGCAGTTTGCAGTAATGCCGTTTTCAATTATACCCCTACGAGCAATACTTTTGGAACTGCATTTGGTTGGACAAGGGCTAGTATTGCAGGCATCTCCAATATTGCAGCCAGTGGTGCAGGAAACCCGAACGAAGTTTTGCTGAATAATACAAGCGCTGTAGTTACCGTGCCTTATTTGTTTACACTATCAACCCCACGTGGTTGTATCAGTTTGCAAACAGTAAATGTAAATGTAAATCCGGCGCCTGTATTATCTAGTAATTTGATTGCCCCCACTATTTGTACCGGAACATTGTTTAATTATACCCCTAGCTCCTCTTCCGTTTCACCAAGTTTTAGTTGGAGCAGGCCTGTTGTTCCAGGCATTAGCAATGCTGCGTCATCAGGATTCGGGTTAATTTATCCAAACGAAATTTTAGTTAATACAAGTGGCTTACCCGTTTCAGTACCTTATAGTTTCACAACTACTAGCAATGCTTGTAGCAATACCGAAATAGTTACAGTAATAGTAAACCCAAAACCTGTTATCGCTAATCAGACTACTACTATTTGCAGCAATACATCATTCACTAGTATTCCTTCTTCGGCAGCTATTGGAACACAATATAAATGGTCGATACCTACCGTAGCCCCAATCAATTCGGTTTCAGGATCATTTGCTCAGCCCATTTTGCAGGATAGTGTTAGTCAATTATTAAAAAACCTCGGCATTAATGATGCGAAAGTTTCTTATAATATTACCCCAATTGCATATGGATGTCAGGGCTCTAATTTTACACTAGATGTGATTGTAAAACCAGTACCTGTTATCGCTAATCAATTAATCAGTGATGTATGTAGTGGCATTGCCTTTAATTATGCAGCAGCTTCTGCAACAGTTCCTATAGCAACAGTATATACCTGGAGTAATCCTATTTTGGGGCCGGCCAATAGTTTATTAGGAGGAAGCGAACAGCCGCTCTATCAAAATGCTGTGAGCCAAATATTATCGAGCAGTAATAATTTATCCGACACTGCAACTTACACGGTAACACCTTCTAGTGCCGGATGTGCAGGTGCAACTTTTACATTAACAGTACCCATCAAACCTATAGCAAACATCAACAATATTTTTGACAGTGTTTGTACTGGTTCTGCTTTTAATGTCAACCCTAGCCCGGTTCCATTAAACACTACCTATACATGGACTGTTCCTACAAGTATTCCATTCGGAAAAATAATTGGAGGATCTGCAAACAGCACGGCATCAAATGCCATCTCACAAACACTTGTAAATACCGGAACAGTTCCGGCACAACTGATGTATACAATTACGCCCACAACCAATGGATGTAAGGGTAATGTTTTTAATTTACTTGAAACAGTTGGTGTGCCTCTGAACCCCATTCCAAATGTATCGGCAAGAATTTGTAGTGGTACTAGTTTTGATGTAACACCTGTAAATGTGCCGGCAAATACAAAGTATGCCTGGACGATACAATCTATTGCACCCTCAGGAATGGTAGTGGGAAGAGCGCCTCAGATAATTCCACAAACAAAAATTACTGACACGCTCACAAACTTATCTTCTGTTATGGCAACTGCTGTATATCTGGTTACTCCATCAAACACAGGATGTATTGGAAGCAATTTTTTAGCAACTATCAATATTCGTGTTGCTCCAAAAGCAACGCTTACCGGAAATCCTACTATTTGTGCTTATGCTAAAGACACGCTTTCGGTAAGCTTTCTTGGAACGGGTCCTTGGAGTTTTGATTATCTTGATAACGGAGTTGCAAAAACGGAAATAGGAATCAATACAAATCCATATACTTGGATAGTACCTACCCCATTACTAGCTAAAGGGAAAACATTAGCTATTACAAGAGTGTACGATCAATTTTGCGTGGACAGTGTAGACATCAGTCAGTTTTCTCAAAAAGTAAATCCTTTGCCGATTGGGAACATCATTTCCTTGCATGGAAATTATATTTGTAACAATACAACTGATACCATGTGGATTAATTATTCCACATTAGATAGCTTGAAATTTCAATGGACTTTCAATGGTACTCAACTACCAGGTATCGTATCGGATTCCATTTCAACTCTTATACCCGGCAGATACAATGCTTTGTTTACAAACAAATATGGATGTACAGATAGTTCTGCAACACCACTTAATTTAAGTTATATACAACAACCCGTTCTGCATTTCAACTACGACAGTTATTGTATTAATAAGCAAATAAATTTCAACAACCTTACCGATACAAGCTTTATTGGTTCAACTGCTTGGCTATGGGATATGGGCGACAGTACTACCAGAAATAGTTTTAACGCATCAGCTACTTATGCACACGCAGGCAAGCTACATATTCGATTAACTGCACTGCAATTGTTTTGCCAATCATACCAGACAAGCATTGATACAACTTTCAATATCGAACATCCCATTCCAGGAATACGTATGCCATCCATGAGTGCCTATTCAAGTCAGCCCTTACCAATTATTGCTAGACGCATTCCTACCTATCGTTATAGATGGGCTCCATCAAGAGGTATTGATTTTCCTGACAGCTCATCAGTTATTTTTAATTATCAGATAACACAAGATTACCTTATCCATTTAATTTCACCGGGTGGATGTATTTCGAATGACTCTGTTTTGGTAAGGGTATTTGATGACAACCTGGTTGACATTTTTGTACCCAAAACATTTTCTCCAAATGGAGATGGAATCAATGATAAATTGTATCCTTATTTAACCGGAGTTAAAACATTCCAATACTTCAAAGTATTTAATCGTTTTGGTAAACTAATGTATGAATCAAGAAATCCCGATGAGGGTTGGGACGGAACAGTAAGCGGTACACAACAACCAATGGCAATTTATATATGGGTTGCAATGGGTATTGGGTTGGACGGAAATCCTGTTGAACGAAAAGGTGAAATATTATTATTGCGTTGATCAAATGAGTTTATGTTTAAATCGAAATATATTTTTTTATTGCTGCTTAGTTGTTGGATGAACAATGAAAAAGCATTTGCGCAAGATCCAATATTCTCGCAATTCTATTCGTCTCCTATGAGTGTGAATCCAGCACTTGCAGGCAATGGTGATGCTGATTGGCGGATTGTTGCAAATCATCGAAGTCAGTGGATTGGACAGGGCTTAGACCCATTAACTACCAGTTCCATTTCGTTTGATGGAAAGCTTTTTAAACAAGCAGATAACGAAGCCAATTATATTGGTGGCGGTTTACTGTTTTTGCAAGAAAAGGGTTTGGCAGGAGCATATAAAACAAATTCTTTTCATTTTATTTTGAGCTCACATATAAGTTTGGATGCGGATGATGCCAGTGGTTTATCTGCAGGCCTTGGTGGCAGTTATTCAAATACAATGATTGATTTTGCTCAATTAAGTTTTGCGCAACAATTAAGTTCATCCGGTTTTAATCGTGCACTTCCCACAATGGAACCAAATCTTGCAAATGTGAAACCCTATTTTTCCATGTTTGCAGGAATCAATTATACATTAAATTCCGAAACTTCCAGTTTTGATATTGGTATTGCGGGATATCGTTTTATGAAAACAAACCGCTCTGCATTAAATGATCCTACACAACTTGACCCGCCTAGGTATAATTTTCATGCAGGTTATCAAACCTATATTAACGAGCGATTGGTATTGAATACAAACGCTATTTATGTTTTAGAAAGTAATCTGCAGTCCTATACTGTTGGACTAAATCTGGGAACTTTTCTTGACAATGCAGAGAATCCAACCATTTTAAATACGGGTCTTTGGTATCGGGGTAACGAAGCCATTATTCCATATTTAGGATTAAGTTATGGAAATTTTCAGGCCGGAATTACTTACGACATTCCAATGTCGTCATCCAATTCATCGCTGAACACATTAAAAACTTACGAGTTTTCGCTGATATACAGATCCCCAAAAAGAGGTGCTAAAACAATTCCTTGTCCCTGGAAGTAACATCATTGCGAAAATAATTGATCAGCACAAAATTATTGCTCTAGCCTTGAAAAAGTGGTGAACGCAAACCTGTTTTTGTAGTTTTTTTCAGGCAACACTTGTCTGGGTTCATGTATCTTAAAATAAGTGTTTAATATATTTTTAAGGATTAACTATTACTTAATTTTTCATCAAATTGATTTTTCGATTTATGAAATCAGAAACTTACAGTAGATTTGGCTCCCTCAAAGAATACTGTCTAACAGAAGTTTAAGTTTTGTTTGTAGTGAATTCCAGCATTGCCTGAATACTATACAGGTATTTAAAAATTATTAAATCGAGTTAACTGATTTTCAAGAAAAAATTGAAAACCGCATTAAATAGCTATACACAACTGCATTTATGGAACTATTGAATAAGATTGAAAGAAAGATTTTAAGAGCAAATATTTTTTTTAAGACGGCTGCTGTTCTAATACTTTTTCTAATTTCAACGGGATATGCTAAGGCTCAAAACACAACCAGTACTTGTTCAGGCGTCAGTTTCAGCTACAATAACGAACCGGGCTATGTTGCCGGAGAAACCTATAGTTGGACCATTGCATCTTTTGCCGCAAGTATTTCTGGACAAACGATTGGCTTGGGTGGTGCAAGTGCTATCACACAAACACTAACAAATAGCAGTAACACACCTGCAACTATTGTGTACAATGTAATTACTTCTCAGCTATCTACATTTACTTTAACGGTAACCGTAAATCCTACTGCCAGTTTAACCAATGCAGCATCATTCGTGTCTCCCATTTGTTCTGGAGTAGCGCAAAGTTATTCAGCTACAAGTAATATAGTAGGAACATCTATTACTTGGACAAGAGCCGTAAAACCTGGAATTAATAATTTAGCGGGTACAGGTACAAATACCGTAACTGAATCTTTAAACAATACTACCAATGCACCAATAACTGTACCCTATTTGTTCACACTTAATACCTCAGGACCTGGTTGTGTAAGTAGCCAAACCATTAATGCTGTTATAAACCCAATACCAGTTCTTACTAGTACATTAACACCTCCCGCTATTTGTAGCAATACAAATTTTAGTTACAACCCTACTGCAAATACTGCCAGTCCCACATTCTCTTGGACAAGAGCAATTCAGCCAAATATTAATAATCCCAGTGCTTCCGGTCCAGGAAATCCCAATGAACTTCTTCAAAGCAATAGTACTTCGCAAGTCCCAGTAGCATATGTTTATACAACTACTTCAAATGGATGTAGTTATACACAAACAGTTACTGTTCCAGTGAATCCTACCCCAGTAGTAAGCACAACACAACCAGCATCGGCTTGTAATAATAGTTCTTTTACCATCAATCCATCCAGTGTAGTACCTGCAGGCACGCTGTATTCTTGGCCGGCACCAATCATTTCTCCTACTGCCGGAGCCATTACAGGTGGCGGCCCGGGAACTTTGCAGAATATGGTCAACCAAACACTAACAAATACTACTACCGGTCTCGCTCAAGCTACCTACACTATAACACCAACTACAGCAGGATGCACCGGCCCTACGTTTCAGGGTGTTGTTACTGTTAATAATGTTGGAACTGGAATGGTGTTACCGAATATAAATAATTATCCAGCTTGTAACAATGCTGTCTTTAATGTTGTTAACCCAGCAGCACCTCCGGGAACATCTTATGTATGGACTGCACCTACTTATAGTCCGGCTGGTTCATTATCGGGAGGAACAGCACAGGGATCTGCACAGAATAGTATTTCCGGAACCTTAGTGAACAATACAATCGCTCCAGGAACTGCAACCTACAATGTTACACCCGTATCAGGGGCATGTTTTGGAACGGTTTTCACTGTTTCTGTTACCGTCAATAATCCTGCAGTATTAAGTAGTTCATTAACACCTCCTGATATTTGCAGCAATTCGCTATTTAGCTATACTCCTACAAGCGTAACTGCTACTACCAGTTTTACATGGTCGAGGGTAGTTGTTGCAGGCATTAGTAATACAGCGGCTACCGGCACAGGAAATCCAAACGAAGTATTGATTAATATTACTTCCGCACCTGTTAAAGTAATTTACTTATATACCCTAACTACAGGCAGTTGTGTAAATCAACAGTCCGTAGCGGTTTTTGTAAATCCATCTCCCACACTAAGCAGTGGCACCCCCAATCCGGTTTGTAGCGGCTCTACTTTAAATTACAATCCCTTATCACTGACTGCTGGTACTTCTTTTGCTTGGGCCAGGCCGGTTGTACCATCTATCAGTAATCCTTCTGCAACCGGCACAGGAGATCCAAATGAAGTATTAATTAATACGGGTATTACACCTGTATTGGTTCCGTATAATTATACACTCACCGCAAATGGTTGTACCAATACACAAACTATAAATGTATTAGTAAATCCAATGCCTGTTGTAACCAATCAAATTACCACAGCATGCAATAACAGTGCTTTTGTGGTAACTCCTACAACTGTTCCTGCAGGCACACAATACACATGGATAGCTCCTGTTTACAATCCGGTGCTTTCGCTTTCAGGCGGATCAGCGCAGGGAACTTTACAGAATAATATCAGTCAAACTTTAATTAATTCAACACTCAATAATGCCACTGCTAAATATACTGTTACACCCATAGCAAATGGATGTACAGGCGCTACATTTACGGTAACTGTTACGGTATATGCACCCTTAAATTTATCAAGTACTTTAAATCCTCCTGCAATTTGTAACAATACGGTTTTTAGTTATACGCCAACATCAAATACTGCAGGAACCAGTTTTGGTTGGACAAGAGCTGCTGTTGCAGGAATCAACAACCCCGGAGCAAGTGGTACCAATAATCCAAACGAGACTTTGATCAATATCACCAGTAATCCGATTGCCGTTACCTATTTGTACACACTTACTTCGCCAAATGGATGCATCGTTACACAAACTGTAAACGCAATTGTAAATCCATCTTATACTTTAAGCAACCCCACTCCTGCTGCCATTTGTAGCAGTACTGCATTTAATTTTGGGCCTACTTCTTCTACCGCTGGCGCTGCATTTACATGGACAAGGGCTGCAGTACCATTTATCAGCAATGTTGCTGCATCGGGTAGTGGAAATATCAATGAAACACTTATCAATACAAGCAATACAATTGTTGCGGTAAATTATATTTACACGATTAGTACAGCAGGATGTAGCAGTACTCAAACAATTGGAGTGAATGTAAAACCAGTACCGCAAATAGCCAATCAAACTGCAATTGCATGTAATAATACCAGCTTTATAGTGAACCCTACCGGTGCACCTTTGGGAACTGTTTATAGCTGGGGCTTCCCAACCTATAGCCCTGCAGGATCTATTACCGGTGCAACTATTGGAAACTCTCAAACTAATTTTACGCAAACACTTACCAATTCAAATGCGCTAAATGCAACTGCAACCTACACGCTAACACCTGTAACCAGTGGTTGCATTGGCTCAGATTTTAATTTAGCAGTTACGGTAAATAATTCTCCGGTTTTAAGTTCCAGTTTAACACCTGCGGCAATTTGCAGTAACACCGTATTTAATTATTCTCCGAGCAGTATTACTACAGGTACCACTTTCGGTTGGACAAGATCGGCTGTTGCCGGAATATCCAATGCAACTGCAAGCGGAGTTGGCAACCCTGCAGAAACTTTGATTAATACCACTGCATTTATTGTTGCAGTGCCTTATCTATATACACTTACTACTCCTACCGGCTGTGTGAATACCCAAACAGTAACTGTTAATGTTGATCCCGCACCGGTTTTAAATAGTGGCTTAGTTGCCGCATCTATCTGTACAGGAACACTATTTAGTTATACGCCAACATCAGCATCACCCGGTGCCACATTTAGTTGGTCGAGGCCTGCAGTACCTGCTATTAGTAACGCACCGGCAACCGGATCGGGGTTAGTAAATCCTTCTGAAATACTTGTTAATACAAGTAGTTTACCTGTTAGTGTTCCTTATAATTATACCATCGTTGCCAATGGTTGCAGCAATAATCAAACGGTAACTGTTGTTGTAAATCCGAAACCAGTTGTACCCAATCAAAGCACTACCATTTGTGGTAATACAGCATTTAGTGTAATTCCAACAGGAGTAATTGCCGGTACGCAATATACCTGGACAATTCCTACAGCAACACCTATAGGATCGATCTCAGGTGGATCGGCTCAATCTGTTTTACAAGATAGTATTAGTCAGATATTAGGCAACACAACCATCAATCTTGCGCGAGCCACTTATACTGTTACACCTACTGCAAATGGTTGCTCAGGTTCTAGCTTTACAGTAGATGTTTTTGTAAAACCTACACCGGGTATTTCTAATCAAATTATTTCATCGGTGTGTAGCGGTGTTGCTTTTAATTATGCAGCAACTGCAGTTCCGGCAGGCACCACATATACTTGGAGCAATCCTATTATCAGTCCGGCAAGTAGTTTAACAGGAGGTAGTGCGCAAGCAATTAATCAAACATCGGTAAGTCAAACATTATCGAGTGTAAACAATCTTACCGACACAGCAACATATGTTGTAACTCCTACCAGTGGCGGATGTTTAGGCGCAAACTTTAATTTAGTAGTTCCTGTAAAACCTGTGCCATTTATAAATAATATTTTCGATACGGTTTGTAGCGGTGCGGGATTTACTGTTATTCCAAAACCCGTACCAGCAAATACAACTTACACATGGACACTCCCAACTAGTATACCTTTTGGTAGAGTAATTGGAGGAAGTGCAAATGCAGTACCCGTAAATGTTATTTCGCAAGTGCCTGTGAATACAGGAGCCACACCTGCACAATTGCTGTATACCATTACGCCGAATTCGAATGGATGTACAGGAAGCACATTTACACTACTTGAAACAGTTGGTGTTCCGTTATTACCCATTCCAAATGCTGCAGCAACAATTTGTAGTGGCACATCGTTCGATGTAACTCCAACAAGTACTCCGCCAAATACAACTTATACATGGAGCATCCCTTCTGCCACTCCTGTAGGAATGGTATCAGGGTTGAGTCCTCAAGCCACAGCACAAACAAGGGTAACAGGCACGCTCACTAATTTATCTGCTGTAACTGCAACTGCTATCTATACTATAACCCCTTTCAACACAGGTTGTACAGGATCGGCATTTACAGCTACTATTACTATTCGTGCAGTACCTAAAGCAACCATCACCGGCAACGCTACCATCTGTGCCTATGTGAATGATACACTAACAGTAAGTTTTGCTGGCACGGCGCCTTGGAGTTTTAATTATCTCGATAACGGAGTTCCAAAAACACAAGTTGGAATAACAACAAATCCATTTACATGGATCGTTCCAACACCACTTCTTGCATCGACTAAAACACTGGCCATTACTTATGTAAAAGATATGGCTTGTATTGATAGTGTAGACACCAGCTATTTTGTACAGAAAGTAAATCCGCTTCCAATAGGACACGTGGTAAGTATGCACGGTCAATACATTTGTAATAATATACCGGATACTTTATTCGTAGGGTATACAATGGATACACTTAGCTTCCAATGGACACGCAATGGTGTTCAATTGCCCGGTTTAAATTCAGATTCAATTGCTACATTAATTCCGGGAAGGTATAATGCGTACTTTACAAACAAGTATGGATGTACAGATACTTCGGCCATTCCTGCAACACTAACTTATATCGCGCAGCCCGTAATCAAATTCAATTACGATAGTTATTGTATCAATAATTTAATCAACTTTAGAAACCTCACAGATACCACATTTACCGGGCCTACCAGTTGGTTATGGAATATGGGCGATAGCACTACCAGAAATAGTTTTCATGCAACGGATACTTATTTTACGGCAGGCAAACGTAGCATCAAAATAACAGCATCGCAATTATATTGCCCTGCTTATACAACTGTACTAGATTCGGTTATTAATATTGAATTCCCAATTGCCGGAATACGTATGCCATCTGTGAGTGCTTACCTTGGCCAGTTCACTCCTATTGCCGCAAGGTCAATTCCTACTTATAAATATTTATGGACACCCACACGAGGTATTGATCATCCGGATAGTGCTTCCATCAATTTCAATTATCAACAAACGCAGGAATACCTCATCAATCTGATTGCAGCATCCGGCTGTATTAGTTATGACACAGTTTTAGTTCGGGTATTCAATGATAAACTGGTCGACATTTTTGTACCAAAATCATTTACGCCAAATGGAGATGGAATAAACGATGTGTTATATCCATATTTAACGGGTATTAAAACATTCAAGTATTTCAAAGTGTATAATCGTTTTGGAAAGCTCATGTTTGAAACTACTAATCCGGATGCAGGATGGAACGGTATGGTGGGCGGTACACAACAACCAATGGCCATCTATATATGGGTTTCATCGGGTATTGCTTTAGATGGAACAACAGTTGAAAAAAGAGGAGAAACATTATTATTACGTTGATCAAATTAGCATATGTCAAAAGCAAAATATATACTGTTATTCATTTTACTTACGGGTTTGAGTTACGGCAACTTATTGGCACAGGATCCGATATTTTCTCAATTTTATTCCTCTCCCATGAGTGTGAATCCGGCCTTAGCCGGCAATGGTGATGCCAGTTGGCGCATTGTGGGGAATCATAGAAGTCAGTGGATTGGGCAAGGATTGGATCCGCTTATCACCAGTTCTTTGTCGATTGATGGAAAGCTATTTAAGCAGTCGAACAATGAAGCGAATTATATTGGTGGCGGTTTAATGGTTTTGCAAGACGCAGGATTAGCAGGTGCTTATAAAAGCAGTTCATTTCATATGATCATGAGTTCGCACGTTGCACTGGATGCAGATGAAACCAATGGATTATCGGTGGGATTAGGTGCTTCTTATTCCAATACGGTGATCGATTTTAATCAGCTCACATTTGCGCAGCAATTAAGTCCTTCTGGTTTTAATCGCGCCCTGCCTACCAGCGAACCTTTTCTAACAAATCCCAAGCCTTATTTTTCGATGTCGGCCGGAATTACTTATACCGTATCGTTCGAAAATTCAAATTTTGATATTGGTGTGGCAGGCTATCGATTTATGAAGACCAACAAGTCAGCTTTAAACGATCCTACACAATTAGATCCTCCGCGTTATAATTTTCATGCAGGCTTTCAAACCTATGTCAGCGAGAAGCTGGTATTGAACACCAATATGATTTATATGTTGGAAAGCAACTTGCATTCGTATACAGTAGGACTCAATTTCGGAAGTCTGTTGGATGATTCTGAAGTGCCCACTATTCTGAATACCGGTTTGTGGTATCGTGGCGGCGAAGCAATCATTCCTTATCTGGGATTGTCGTATAGAAGCCTGCAGGCGGGGTTGACCTACGATATTCCTACTAACAATTCAAATAGCTCATTGAGTAATTTAAAGACCTATGAGTTATCTGTGATTTTCAGATCGCCCAATAGAAACAGTAAAGGGATACCTTGTCCTTGGAAATAGCGATTGGCATACACAATGACAATTAATTGATCTTCAATAATAAAAAAAGCAGTTTGAAATTTCGAACTGCTTTTTTTATTGGGAGGTCCCGAGCGGATTCGAACCGCTGTGGAAGCTTTTGCAGAGCTCTGCCTAGCCACTCGGCCACAGGACCCTATCGCCCGAAAATCAGAACTTTATGGGGCTCTTTGAAATCCGAAGCGGCTGCGAAAATAAAGCAAACAAAGGAATTTTAAAATTCTAAATGCGAAAACCCGAAATTTGTTTACCAATAGACATATATATGAACAGAATAGCAGAAAGCGAATTGATCATTAATAACCGGGGAGCCGTATATCATTTAAACCTACGCCCCGAGGAACTGGCCACTACCATTATTACCGTTGGAGACCCTGATCGGGTAGCGCAGGTAAGCAAACATTTTGACCATACAGAATGCCGTTTTCAGCATCGCGAATTCATTACACATACCGGAACCATTGGCTCTAAAAGGATTTCTGTTGTTTCTACTGGTATCGGTACCGACAATATTGATATTGTTTTAAATGAGTTGGATGCGCTTGTAAATATCGATTTCAATACCCGTACCATTAAACCCAAACTCACCCCTCTTACCATTATCAGGGTGGGCACTTCGGGTTCATTACAGGCAGATATTCCCGTAGACAGTTTTGTTGCCAGCACACATGGATTGGGTATCGACAATCTGTTAAATTTTTATAGAACTACTAATAACGAAGAAGAATTATACCTTTTGAGGGAGTTTGTTGCACATACGCAATTGGATAGCAAACATGCCGCTCCATATATTGCTTCGGCAGGCACTTCTGTTTTAAAACATTTTGTGGATGGTTTTCATCAGGGCATCACCATCACATCACCAGGTTTCTATGGCCCTCAGGGAAGGATATTGAGATTAGGACTAAGCCAGCCCGATTTAATTGACCGTTTTACTGGTTTCAGATACGGCAATCACCGCATTGCCAATTTTGAAATGGAAACAAGTGCCATTTATGGATTAGGACGTTTGCTCGGGCATCACTGCCTGAGTTTGAATGCCATTGTAGCCAACCGGATTAAAAAAGAATTCAGTAAAGACGGCGCGGCTGCGGTTGAAAAATTAATAATAAAAACTTTAGATACAATTACCAAAATTGCTTAGTATATTTTCCATTCAAACAGACCAGAATAAGAAATAATGAAGATCAGTTTTTCAAAATATCAGGGCACAGGAAATGATTTTGTAATCATCGATAATCGCGAGGGAAATATTCATTTATCCGAAGAGCAGGTACACTTTATTTGTGACCGAAGATTTGGAATTGGGGGAGACGGGCTCATGCTATTAAATCGTTTAGATGGTTACGATTTCGAGATGAAATATTATAATTCAGATGGCAAACCCGGAACCATGTGTGGCAATGGTGGCAGGTGTCTTACTAAATTTGCATACGATCTAGGCATACGAAATGAATCTTATAAATTCATGGCCAGCGATGGTTTGCATATTGCAGAAATGGGAGAATCGGGCTGGATTCATTTAAAAATGAAAGATGTAACCGAAGTAACAACCCATCACGGTGATTTTATTTTAGACACCGGCTCACCACATTATATCAAACAAGTGAGTTATGTGGATAAAATAGATATAGTTGAAGAAGGCAGAGCAATCAGGTATAGCAAACCATTCGAAGAAAAAGGCATTAACGTAAACTTTGTTGAAACTAACGATAACAATATTATTGTGCGTACTTATGAAAGAGGTGTGGAAGACGAAACGTTTAGTTGTGGTACCGGCGTAACAGCATCAGCTCTTATATTTGCCCATAATGACAACGGTTTCAACAGAATTGAAGTACAAACAAAGGGCGGCAGTCTGGCTGTAGAATTCGACAAAATGAGCGATACCGAATTTCAGAATATCTGGTTATGTGGCCCTGCAGATTTTGTATTCAAAGGTGACATTGAATTAGAGGAATGATCTCTCTTTCTTTTTCTGTATTAATTTGATACTCAAAATATACAACAGTCTCAAACAGATATCTTCAAAATGATTCAATACTTTAAAAACATAGATGGCAAAACGCTTGAAATCGACAAGCCCGAAATGGGTGTGTGGGTGAACTTGGTTCCTCCATTTAAAGACGAAGAATTTATCGAGCTCAGCGAGGAGTTTGAAATACCCATCGCTTTTCTTCGCGATTCGTTAGATATTGATGAGCGCCCGCGTTACGAACTGGAAGACAATGTGAAATTTTTAGTAATCAAAACACCTACTGAAAATAATTCCTTTAACGATAGCGATGCATTTTATATCACCATACCAATCTGCATCATCTTAACCCATACCCAGATTATTACAGTAAACTCTTTTGATAATGGGGCCATTAAAAAATTCCTGAACACTTTTCAAAAGAGTAATCCCGACAAAAAAAATATGATGGTTCTGAAAATCTTTGAAAAAGTAGTTCAGAATTTTATGGAGTTCTTAAAAGAGATCAATCACCGCAGAAATCAATTCGAAGGAAATTTATATGAGAGTAACAGCAACGAAGACCTGCGAAATCTGATGCGCATACAAAAAAGTCTAGTGTATTTTACCGCTGCACTCCGCACCAACGAAATGCTTATGATGAAATTGGAGCGATCAAATTTTTTGGGATTGAACGATCAGGAAAGAGAGTTTTTGAACGATATGGTGGTGGATACCAGTCAGGCATTGGAGATGGCAAAAATCTATACCGATATTCTTACCAGCTCGCTCTACTCTTTTAAGATCATTATAAATAATAACCAGAATAACCTGCTGAAGCGATTGACAGCAATAACCACTTTGCTTTTATTACCTGCATTGGTTATAGGATTTTACAGTATGCATGTTAAATTACCTTTTGCAAATTCAGGTTATGCATTTTATATCCCCATCGTCATTTCTGTTTTAATAGCAGTTGCAATCAACTGGCATTTTCATAAGAAAAAATGGTTTTAACATGGCACTTTTTAATATCCGGGTTTACGGAATTTTAATTGATGATCAACAACGTTTGCTGGTAAGCGATGAGTTTATTCGTGGTAATTATTATACAAAATTGCCCGGAGGCGGATTAGAAATTGGCGAAGGCACACGCGATTGTTTAAAGCGCGAGTTTCAGGAAGAAACCGGACTTGATGTAACCGTAGGAGAACATTTTTATACCACTGATTTTTTTCAAATCTCCGCCTTTAATAATGTAGATCAGATCGTTTCAATTTATTACAGGGTGATGGCCAATCATCCCATTGTGTTAGAAACAAAATCAAAGCCTTTTGATTTTAACCCTTCGCAGGTTGCAGACCCCACCAGAGAAGCGGAAGTGTTTAGATGGATACACTGGAAAGACCTGAGCGAAAAAGAAGTATCGCTACCTATTGATCAGGTAGTTATTAGGATGCTGAAGCAGAAAGACTGCTTTAATGGCAAGCAATTCTGCTCCCTGTAAAATCGAGCCTACCCTGCAGTTGGAATATTTGTAAACAGTTCTTCTGTTTTACCCATGGCAGCCAGCTTCATTTGTTTAGCAGTATCGTGGCCGAGATATTTTTCAATTCTTTTCTCCACGATATAAATCAATGGTGTTAAAACAATTGCCATCGTAAATTTGTAGGTATAGTTTACCAAACAAATTGCTAGCACCAATTGCCAGCTCCAGCCATTGCCAATTTTAAAAGCAATAAATAATACAACAAAACTATCAACCAATTGTGAAATAATAGTTGAGCCTGTTGCTCGCAACCAGATCCATTTATCGCCAGTTACTTTTTTGATCTTATGAAAAACAACAACATCAACTACCTGGCTTACCAAAAAAGCAATCAGGCTTCCTAAAATGATCCACATACCCTGCCCGAATATTCCCGAAAATGCGAGTTGCATATCAGGCACACCCGAATCTTTTTTAGATCCAATCCAAAAATCTGCCGGAGGAATTCCCATTGCAAAATAAAACATCAAAAATGCATAAGCGATTAATGCAACAGCCGTAAAACTAATTCTGCGCACCGCTTTGGGGCCATAATATTCGTTCACAATATCTGTAATGATAAATTCCAAAGGCCACAACAATACGCCGCATGTTAAGTTGAAGGAAAGACCCGATTGTCCGAATAGAGAAAAATTTGAGGGTGTCATTCCGAATAATTTTTCCAACGAAAATATTTTTCCCCCAATACATTCCGCAATCAATGCATTTGCCACAAAAAAAGCGGCAATACTGATAAATAGTTTAGTGGGTTTATCTTTTAGTATTTGATGAATCATTTTTATAGAATGAAATGGTAAAATATTTGAAATAATAAAAATATCAGATTTGTAACAACCAACCAGCCGGCTATTTGGATAGTTCTTTTGTTAACCAACAAAATCAGATACCAAATGTTCGCAGCCAGATTTAGTATGGGAGAAACAAACCACCCCAGAATAATAATCAGCCCTTTCAGATCCTGACTGGCAATGGTATCCTGTGTTCTTTGAAAGACCAGACATACTAAAAATAGAAGATTACAGATGAAAGCGAGTCGATTGAGAAATAAAAGTTTCCTCATAAAAAAATTTCGTTCAAAATAGCATTAATTTGCCAATCGCATAAAATAGATGTATGAAGAATTTTAACTGGAAATCGCTATTACCCCATGTAATTGCTATTGGCATTTTTGTAATTGTAGCTGTAATTTATTGTAAACCGGCATTAGAGGGTAAAGTGTTATCGCAAAATGACGTAACACATTGGAAGGGAATGGCACAGGATCTGATTCAATTCAAAGAAAAAAATGGTCAGTTCCCCCTTTGGAATAACAATCTCTTCGGTGGCATGCCCGCCTACCAGATTGCAATGGAATCAAGTAACCCTGTATCGGTTGGGTTCTTACACAATATCTTCATGCTGGGATTACCAAAACCAATCGGGTATTTCTTTTTATTATGCATCAGCTTTTATTTTTTATCTCAAGTAGTGGGCGCAAATTCCTGGCTCGGAGTATTGGGAGGAATTGCATATGCTTTTGCAACTTATAGCCCGGTGATCATTATTGCCGGTCATGAAACCAAAATGCTTGCAATGGGATACTTACCTGCAGTATTGGGTTCTATCTGGCTTATTTACAAGAAAAAATATGTATGGGGACTTGCCCTAACAGCCTTATTCAGTGGGCTATTGGTAGGGATGAACCACTTGCAGGTTACTTACTATTTTCTAATCATGGCAGCGATTATGACTATCGCCTTCGTGATTGAATGGATCAAAGAAAAAGATTTTAAACATATTTTTATCGCTTTGTCACTAGCCTTGGTTGGGGGAATTGTGGGGGCAGGCTCTAATCTTGTAAACTTAGCCACTACGAGCGACTTTGCTAAAGCAACCATGCGCGGTGGTACCAGCTTAGACACGGCGTCGGTAAAAACAAATAAACCTCAAAAAACAAACGGGCTCAGCACACAGTACGCTTTTTATTACGGTAGCTATGGGCCCGCTGAAACCTTTAGTTTTATTGTTCCCGGAATATATGGGGGCAGCACTAATGGAGGAGAACTTTCTGCAGACTCTCGAGTAGCTAAAGTGGCAATTGAAAAAGGTATTCCTGACGACCAAGCTGCTATGTTCGCTTCTTCAATGAGCACATATTGGGGGCCTCAGCCAATGACGTCAGGCCCTGTTTATTTAGGAGCCGTAATCTGCTTCTTATTTATATTCGGAATGATATATTTAAAAACCTGGCATCGCTGGTGGATACTGACTGTTTGTATCCTTTCGGTGCTATTGAGTTGGGGAAGTAATTTTGCCGCGTTCAACGATTTTGTTTTCAATAACCTACCACTGTATAATAAATTCAGAGCGCCTAGTATCATTTTGATTCTGCCACAATTGTTATTCCCTTTAGTTGCAGTGATGGCTTTAAACCAATTTTTATTTGTAGAAACCGATAAAAAAGCTGCCGCCGAAAAACTCAAATTAGCAGCATATATTACTGCAGGTATTTTTGCGCTCTTGGCAATTTTTTATATCAGCTTCAATTATACCGGCGCAAACGATGCAGGTATTAAGGGCGGGTTGAGTCAAGCGCTCAGAGGGAATCAGGACGATGTTAATTTGTTCTTTAATGCATTGATTGAAGACAGAAAATCTTTATTCGGAAAAGATTTGATTCGTAGTCTGATTCTGGTATTCGCTTCCCTTGCACTGCTTTGGCTATTTGTACAGAACAAGATCAAAAATAATTATGTGCTGGCAGCCCTGATCATCATTAGTTCTTTTGACCTCTTATCGATCGATAAAAGGTATCTGAACGACGCAAGTTTTCAGGATCAGGAAACTTACAATGAAACAAATTATAAAATCAGTCCGATAGACGCGGAGATACTGAAAGACAGTTCCAAACCAAGAGTATTCAATCTTACTGTGAGTAGTTTTAATGATGCCACAACTGCATACCATCATCGCGATATTGGCGGATATAGTCCCGTTAAACTCAGCATCGTAGAAGACTTGCTAAATTTTCAATTAAAGAAACAACCGCTCAATAAGCAAGTGCTTGATATGCTCAACACGAAATATGTGATTACACAAAATCCGCAAAACGGTCAACCAGCATTGCAGATTAATCCAGAGGCACTTGGAAATGTGTGGTTCGTAAAACATATCAGCTATGCCAACGAACCCATTGGTGTAATGAAAGCAATGGATCGCTTTAATCCAAAAGATACTGCTATTATTGAAGCTGCTTCTAAAAAAGAAATTGCATTTGAGCCTGTTGCTGATTCAACTGCGAGTATCAGACTATTGAAGAATGAAAACGATTTGCTTGAATACAGTTCCAATGCCAAAACCAATCAATTTGCAGTGTTCAGTGAGATTTTCTATAATAGAGGATGGAAAGCCTATATTGATGATAAAGAATCTGCCATCATACAAACAAACTATGTTTTGCGAGGCTTGGCAATTCCGGCAGGGGCGCATAAGATTCGTTTTGAATTTAAGCCGGCATCTTATTACGAAAGTAAAAAAGCAGCAACTGTATCATCCGGCTTGATCTGGCTTTTATTGATTGTAGCAGTTGCAAGTTCATTTCGAAAACAAAGCGCAAGCGAACAAAAAGCATGATGGAAAAGCCATCCATTTTAGGACTGGTATCGTACCGCGTTTTCCCGGCTTTAATGGGTGGGCAGAAATGTGTAGCGGATTTTTATGAACACTTATCGCAACATGCGACTATTGTTTTGGCAGTTTCGAAGGATAACAAACAAGAAACAAAAACGAACTACCAGATAGAACCTTTTCTTTTTACGCATTGGGAAGGCGATTTTAATTTGATCTATATTTTTCGTTTGTTAAAACTGATAAGAAATAAAAAGGTTGATTATATCGTTTCCGAACACTCCTATTTTGGTTGGCTGGGATTAATTTTACGTTTTTTTTCCCGCAAAAAATTGATCATCCGAATGCATAATATTGAGGGGCATCGTTTTAGGGACATGCAAAGATTCTGGTGGTGGATTTATCTGGCATACGAAAAATGGATTTGCAAAAAAGCGGATCATTTATGGTTTACAGCTACAACCGATAAAAACTGGGTAATAACAGAATGGAATATCCCTGAGAAAAAATGTGATACCCTTTTTTATGGTGTTGATATTGCCGGCCCACCGGGTGCAGTAGAAAGAGCCCTGTGTAGGGAATCGATTATTACAAAACACAGGCTGATTGAAAATACCAAACTTTTTTTATTCAATGGCACGCTGGATTATCTTCCAAATACAGATGCGTTAAGGGTTATAATAAACGAATTATTACCAAGACTCGCAAAAAGGAATTTGGGCTTTCGTATAATTATTTGTGGTAACAGAATAACAACCGAATGGCAAACAGAGCTTGAGCAGTACCCACAAATTATTTTTGAAGGATTTGTTCCCGACATTTCTGTTTACTTTAAAGGATGTGATTGTTTTATAAACCCTGTTACACTTGGCAGCGGGCTAAAAACAAAGCTGGTAGAGGCTTTGGCAAATAATATCGATATCATTTCTGTTGTTTCAAGCACCAATGCAATAGACCCGATGTACACGAATAATAAAATTAAACTCATTCAGGATTATCAATGGGACGCATTTGTTGATGCAATGTGCAGCAGTTCAACTGGCATGAACAACGATACACCTGAGGCTTTTTATAAAGCATTCAATTGGGAACAGATTATACAGAAAGCAGTTTTATCTTTACAAGAATTATGAGTAAAGCGATCAGGATATCGGTTGTGATTTGTACGTATAACCGCGCAACCTATATCAGGGATGCAATGGATAGTTTGTATCATCAAACTCTTGACAAGGAGCAATATGAGGTTATTGTTGTAAATAATAATTCAAGCGATGACACTGAGAGCGTCTGTGAAAATTATATCAAAGAACATCAGGACGCAAATTTTTATTTTTATAACGAATCGCAGCAAGGAGCTTCCTTCGCCAGAAACACAGGAGCCGCATTATCAAAGGGCGAATTACTCTGTTTCATGGATGATGATGCGATTGCAGAGAAGGATTATCTGGAGAGAATTATTCGATTCTTTGAACAATATCCTGATGCAGGTGGATTGGGCGGTCGCATCATTCCTAGATATATTCCTGAAGAGCCAAAATGGATGAGCTATTATGTTTCGTCGATGGTAGGCAATTTTGATTACAGTAAAGAGGTAAGCATCTTTAGTGCAAACAGGTATCCACTTGAATCAAATATGATCATTCGAAAAGTTGATTTCGATGCCGTAGGAGGCTTTAATACAGCACTTCCAGGAGTAGTAGGCACATTGCGTATCGGAGGTGAAGGGAAAGATTTTTTCTTTAAACTAAAAGCTATAGACCGGGTTATTTATTACGACCCTGCCATCAGAGTGCAACATGTTGTAGAAGTTTCCAAACTCACAAAAGAATACCTCTATCGCGTTGCAAGTGGTATGGGGCGGGGAGAAAAAGTAAGAACCCTAAAAATTGGCAATGCTGCTTATTTAAAAAAAATATTGGAATACCTGATGAAGCTCGCAGCAGCGATAATATTGGCTTGCAAATACTTTCTGCAAGGCCATCCCGCAAAATTCTGGCCCATCATCCAATTCAGAATCGACACTTTAAAAGGATTATTGGATAAAAAATAAATTAAAGCATCTTGTAAAAATGGGGTTGATTTCGGATGATCTTCGGAGCAAGAATCCAGACTTTTAGAACATTCCTTGCAAGCCCGGAAATTCTTTTCCAATCGCAAAAGGGATTCTTTAAATGAAGCAAATTCTCTAAAAGGCTGAAAAAGAAGAAAACAAAAACACCGAAACTATAATTCAACAATTGAAATAAAAACCAAACAACTCCACACTGTTTTCTAATGCGTAGATGATTGGATACAATTAATTGCAGGCCTTTTTTATCAAATAAATTATCGTAAGTTTTATCATCTGTGTTTGTAGCATCTTTGATTGATTCACCCAACAGATGAATCACTTGTATATTCCCATAAAGATACAATGCACCCTGTTTTTGTAACCTGCTACACCACTCCACTTCCTCAGCATACAAAAAAAAGTCTTCATCCATTAACCCAGCTTTTTCGGTGGCAGATTTTTTGACCATCAAAAAAGCGCCGCTGATCCAATCAACTTTAACGGCCTCCCCTACTAATTCAATTCCGGGTTTTCGGGTTTGCATTTTTAGTGCAACCCATCTTAAAAATTTACCCCAATACGGGATTGACAAAAGATGGTTGATGCCGCCCTTCATAAAATAACTTCCCGATATCTGTAGAGACCTGTCTTTATAAAGTAATTGAACCCCACAAGCAATATGGTCTTGCTGAATAAATTTAGCTCTGCATTTTTCGATTGCATCATCAAGTATCAGAATATCTGGATTCAACAAAAGATAAATATCCCCCGAAGCTTGCTTCATACCTGCATTGTTGGCTCTTGCAAAACCGGCATTATAGCCCATCTCAATCCAATTTACAAAAGGGAACCTGCTGCAAATTCTTTCTTTGCTATCATCGCCTGATGCATTGTCTACCACCAACCATTCAAAATCAAGCGCACTATCAAACGCCATTGCAGATTCAATACAGTTGATGATATAGGCTGCAGAGCGATAATTTACGATGATGACAGAAAGTTTCATGTATTAATTATTTTATTTTGGCTACATGTAATTCGCTAACAAACATTTCAATTGGTGACAAATTTTTGTTATCCTCATTTCATGTGTTTATTATTTTATTTTGGTTACATGTAATTCGCTAACAAACATTTCAATTGGTGACAAATTTTTGTTATGCTCATTTCATGTGTTAATTTTTATACAACTCTGTTTAGCGGTTAAGATAATTAAAGAGCATAAACGATTTTGAGAACAAGCCAACCTTCAAAATCGACATGGGTAATATTTGTTGTAAACGCAGCATATGCCGGATTACTGGTATTATTTTTTGCTCATTTACACCACTGGCCACAATTGCATCCAGTGAACGCACTTTGTGATTTCTTAGGAGGCGCCAATAATAATCGTAAATCTTAATATCGTTAAATGCCGCTTTGCCAATCTTATACGCAAAGAGAATATTTTCTTTGAGAATAATAGTTTCGTTATTGCGAACAAAAACGGTTGTTTGATCTTCGTGTAATCCAATACTTACCAAGTGTTCATCCAGATAAACATACTCATATCCTTTTTGCAATATCCTTACATAGTAATCTACATCCACAAGCCATATTAGCTCGTTGTCGTATTGAATCTGATCCCTTAAGGAAATGCGCAGCATAGTATTACTTGGGGGGCCGATTACCTGTGCCAATACCAAATGAAGAGGTTTCTCTTTAAGTCTGGTTAACAAAGAAGGAATATGCTGTAAAACCATTTGTTCCCCATTTTCCATCACTCCAATATTCTTACAAAACACAAAACCTGCCTCGGGCTTTAATTCAAATGCCTTCAGATATTTTGATAATGCATCCCGGTCGTGGAGCCAATCGTCCTGATGCAATAAAATAAAAAAATCGCCCGAAGCGCCTGCAATAGCGTTATTCCAATTCATTGGGCTCTTCAGAGCAGGGTTATTTTGCTTATAATGAATGCTTAATTTAGATTTATAGGGCTCAATAGCTATTTTTACACTGTCATCAGGGCTGTCGTCAGAAATGATAACTTCCACCTGACGATAAGTTTGATTTAACACAGAGTCCAGCAAACGTGTTACGTAAGCTGGTTTCTTGTAAGCGGGTATACAAATACTGATTAAAGGCACCAATATAGATTTATTAAAATATGGGTAATCTACTAGCAAATATAGCTAAAGGCATCATAGGTAAATTCAGTATCAAAGCTGAGCAGCTCCGTTTTTTTGTTGGAGATCAAAAATGCTAGTTAACTTTAAATATTTATAATCTTAGCAAAGGGATTGCTAAAAAGTAGAGCTCCTTTAAATTATTTTAAGTTTAGAAATATTAGATGACGAGGATTCATCATTGTTTTATAACATAAAAGTTTACAAATTGAAGCGGTACAGTATCAATTAGAAATTCTACTTTTATTCGGCATAAAAAAACATTAAACAATAAAACAATAAGTATGAATTTATTTCAACAAAAATTCATGAATACGGATTCAAAGTCAGATAAGATTTCACACCATGGCTTTCAAAGAATCTATCCTTGGATTTTGAATAATTTTAAGGATGATAAAATCAATTTGCTTGAAATAGGTCTGGATAAAAATGAATCTGTTAAATTATGGCAGAACTATTTTCCTAATGCTTCGATATATGGTATTGATAGAGATCCAATTGAATTTGAGAGTGAAAACGTAAAATTTTTTAAGGTTGATCAAGGCAGCGATGAAGAATTAAATTCCTTCAAAGAGAAAATAGATATAAAATTCGACTTAATTATTGACGATGGATCTCATAATCCTGATCACCAAATCAAGACCTTAAATGCTTTTTGGAGCTTGCTAAACCCTAGAGGTGCCTACATAATAGAAGATATTGAAACATCTTACTGGGGGAAAAGCGATATTTATGGGTATACTTTTAACGCAAATAAAAAAACAAGCAACTTTATTCATCAAATTAAAGGGTGCATAGACATCGTTAATAAAGAATTTAGGTCAGGGAAGAGTTCGTACCCTAATTCATCAATTGATGAATCAGTTTCAAATGAATTTGAGATGATAAGTTTTGGGTACAATTCTGTTATTCTCATTAAAAAAGATAAACAATTATTTGGAGAGTTCTATGACAGGATGGATTATCGTTATAAATACAAAAAAAATCGTGAATCATTCTTGAAGAGATTTGTTAGATCAATAAAGAGCATTTACAAAAAATAATTGATGCCTCCTAAACCATTCATATCTGTTGTAATTCCATGCTATAATAGCGGTGCATATTTGCCAGAAACAATCAGCAGACTTAGGCAACAAACTTATTCCCATTTTGAAATCATTGTTGTGAACGATGGGTCAACCGATGTTCAAACAATTGAATTGCTGGAAGGCCTTTCCAAACAAGGAATCACGGTTTTACACAAGGCCAATGGTCGTATGTCATCTGCCAGAAATTTTGGAGTGCAACATGCCAAAGGAACAGTTATAGCGGCATTGGATGCCGACGACTATTTTGATTCCAGTTTTTTTGAAAAAGCAATTGCCGTGCTTAGTGAAAAAACAGAAGTGGCGGTTGTTACAAGCCATATTCAGCTATTTGGAAATTACAGAGAAGTTGCCAGACCAAGAGGGGGCAATGCATTCAACTTTTTATTTAGTAGTGAGTGCCCTGCATGCGCCATTGTTCGAAAAGATTGTTGGGATGCAATAGGGGGATATGATGAAAATATGAAAATGGGATATGAAGACTGGGAATTTTATATCCGGATTACTCAAAAAGGATGGTTGGTGGAAGTGATACCAGAAAAGCTTTTGTTTTACAGGCAAACAAATAACTCCACCCATAAAAACGATACTATCCCGCACAGGCAGGAATTAGTTAACTATATCATCGACAAACATCATGACTGGTATCTGGAATGTCTTAAAAAACTGGTAGCAGAAAAGCAAGTGCTTTATACAGAAAGTAGGATTGCTTTACCCACCATTTTCAAAATGTTTATGAATCGTCTCAGAAAAAAGTATCGTTAAATGGGAATTATTCAAAAACAGAGCGTTCGTTCATCCCTATTTATCCTGATTGGTTTTATTATTGGTGCCGTCAATATTCTGGTACTTTTCCCTCGTTTTTTTACACAAACAGAAATCGGGTTAACAAGGGCAATGATTGATATTTCATTAACGTTGTCTGTTTTATGCACGTTCGGATCGCTTTCAGCCATTTATAAATTTTTCCCATTTTATAATGATTATGCTGGCCCTGAAAAGAACGATTTACCAATGCTTACTGCTATAGTGTGCTGCTTTGGTTTTTTGACCACTTGTTTAGTAGGCTTCTTTGCAAAAGATTTTATTATTCGAAAGTTGGGGAAGTCACCAGAATTTGCAGGATATTTCTATACTGTTTATCCCTATACTTTTTTTCTTTTACTGTTCATGTGGTTGGAAGCATTTAGCTGGTGCTTAAAAAAAACATCTTTTACAAATTTTTTAAGAGAAACAACAATTAGGGTTTTAACAACTCTCTTAATAATTTTATATGCATTTAAGTTAATCGACCTTACACAATTTATTCATTTATTCAGTTTACTATACTTATTGCCGGCAATTGTGCTTTTAATAACACTTATAAAAAGTGGGAAATGGAGACTAAATTTTATTGCACTAAGTTCTGTAACAAAGCGGTTAAAAAAGAGGATGATCACATTCTGTTTGTTTTTATTTGGTGTTCAATTTTTGAATGTAATCGCAAGAACCAACGATACTTTTCTTGTAATTGGATTAAGGGGATTGGCAGATACAGGAATATTCTCAATCGCATTGTATGTTGCTGCAGCAATGGAAATTCCACAAAGAAGTATTACCTCTATTAGTATACCTATACTTGCCGAATCGTGGAAGAACAAAGACATGAACAGGATTCGAAGTATCTATGCAAAGAGTGTTTCAAATTTATTGGTGATAGCCCTTGGTATGTTCGGGTTAATATGGCTGAACATTCATAATCTAGTGAGTTTTCTTAATCATCTTGCATCAAAGGGTAACGAATATTATCAAATTATCAGTCCATTGGTATTCATAATGGGACTATCAAAAGTACTGGACCTTGCTACCGGTGTAAACGGACAAATCATTGGCACTTCTAATTACTGGCGATTTGACTTTTATACAAATGTTTTTTACACTGTGTTGTCGATACCTTTAAATTTTTTTCTAATCCAATATTTCGGGTTGATGGGGCTGGCTTATTCAAATCTAATTGCGCTCAGTTTATATAATGGAAGCCGATTTCTTTTTTTGAGGAGAAAATTTGGAATGCAGCCTTATCGATTGAAGCATCTCTATGTTTTGGCAATTACGCTTGCTCTTTATTTTGGAATACATTCTTTACCTCAATTGAGTAATTTATATATCGATATTTTTTTTAGGTCGATTGTATTTGTTGTATTTTTCGCACCAATTGTATATATAAGTAAAATAACACCTGATCTAACTCAAATAGCGCTCGATAAAATTGCATTCATAAAAGGAAAACTAATTGATAGAGGTTAGAGTCTGGAAAGTTTTTCTAAAAACAATTCTATTCCTTTTCTTTTCTCATCGGTTAGTGCATAACTGATATTTTCAGTATAATATTTCCGCAGGTCATATACGGGGTAATCCTGACCTGCTACTACTTCCTCAATATGTTTAATGCCATATGCGTTTGCCCTGTTGAAAGCATCTTTAAAATCTTCTCCGAGGTCCTTATTCGAAACCCAGGCGGCAAATACAAAAGGAAGTCCGGTAAATGCTATCCATGCAGTAGCAAGATCGTATTGAAATGCAGAAATATTTCTTTGCTCCAGAGCCCTATCTCCAATAACAATGCCGGCAACCGATCCCTTGATATTTGATCTAAAATCTTCAGATGCATCCTGAAGTATCACCTCTTTTTTCCAATATTCTTTCAAGAGAATTTTTGCCAGATTAACAGAAGTTTTGCTTTGATAATCCAGTAAGACGGTGGTAATTTTCTCCATCGGCACTTCGCTAAACAAAGCCACAGAAGCAACTTCTCCAATTGCCCCTATACAGAAATCAGTAATGATATACGATTCTTTCAGCTTTGGAATCACAGCTACCGGCACCAGTCCCAAATCAATATCATCGTTTAATAGCATTGTGGCTATCTTGGAGGGGTATTCCTCAATGAGATCGATCCTTTCCATCAAGCCCGAACGTCTAATTCCGTACAATAATGGCTTAGTATTTAAATAACTTACTGCTCCAACGCGTATCTTCTTGTTCAATTGGGTTAAATTTGCATTGCAAAGAAACGCAATAAACCATTTACAACAAACATTCATGGAACTGAACAACCTTACAGCCATTTCCCCAATCGACGGTCGATATCGTAAACAGGTAAATCATCTGGACGAATACTTTTCTGAATATGCACTGATTAAATACCGGGTTTTGGTTGAGATCGAATATTTTTTCTTTCTTGCCGACAAAAGATTTTTCAAGCTTCCAATCAAGGCCCGGGCCGGCCTCAAAAAAATTGCTGACGATTTTAGTGTTGCCGATGCACAACAAATCAAACAAATTGAATCGGTTACCAATCATGATGTAAAGGCGGTAGAATACTTTTTAAAAGAACAACTCGATAAATTAAATATTAGCAACCTGAAAGAGTGGATACACTTTGGATTAACCTCGCAGGATATCAATAACACTTCTATTCCACTGAGTTGGAAGCATTGTATGGAATTTGACTACTTGCCCAATATCATCAATCTCAAAAATCATTTACAAAAGCTTGCTCGCGACTGGAAGGATATTTCTTTATTAGCAAGAACACATGGTCAAACTGCATCCCCTACCCGACTCGGGAAAGAGATTATGGTTTTTGTTGAACGAATAAATAATCAGGTGGCTACTTTTTCCTATATTCCTTATGCTGCTAAATTCGGTGGTGCTACAGGTAACTTTAATGCACACCATATTGCATTCCCAAAAAAGAACTGGGTTTTATTGGGAAATGAATTTGTGGAAACAAGACTTGGCTTACAAAGAATGCAATTCACTACTCAAATAGAACACTATGATAGCCTAGCTGCGCACTTCGACAGTTTAAAGCGTATCAATACTATTTTGATCGACTTGTGTAGAGATATCTGGACCTATATTAGTATGGATTATTTTAAACAAAAAACCAAAGCTGGAGAAGTGGGTTCTTCTGCTATGCCACATAAAGTAAACCCAATTGATTTTGAGAATGCCGAAGGCAATTTGGGTGTTGCAAATGCGCTGCTGGAGCACTTTTCAGCAAAACTCCCCATTAGTAGGTTACAGCGCGATTTGACTGACTCTACTGTACTGCGCAATATTGGAGTACCTGTAGCACATATTAGCATCGCACTCAAGTCGCTAGAAAAAGGTTTGAACAAATTAGTGTTGAATGAAGCAAAATTAAAAGAAGACCTCGATAATAACTGGGCGGTTGTTGCAGAAGCGATTCAAACAATTCTTCGTCGTGAAAATTATCCAAATCCTTACGAAGCTTTAAAAGACCTTACCAGAGGAAATCATAAAATCGACAAGCAGTCAATGCACAATTTCATTTCAGGCCTTAAAATCTCTGCAGCATTAAAGAAAGAATTGAAAGCAATTGAGCCGGCGAATTATGTTGGGGTGAATCCGATTTTTTAAAGGTTATTTGTATTTTTCGATCTTTTCGTCTCCGGTCATATCGCCATTACAACGGATTTGAATTTGCAGATTGGTAATCCATTCTGCGCAGCCTTTGCTATACAGAAATTCATTCACCTGATTAACTACATCCATCACTTCAGAATAAGTTCCTTCCAACACAGTTGCAAAAGGTCCTATCTCGTGCCTGATGCCTGATTGTTGAATGATTTCAATAGCGTCATCTACCCATTCGTAGGGATGTTTATCCTGAGCAAGTGGAAGAAGTTGAATGCTTGCATTAATCAGGTATTGATGCATGATGATTAGATTTTAGTTACTTCAACAATGGCGTCTAAATTAATAGCCCCATGAATATGTGGAAATACTTCGTTGATCGATCCAGCTAGTTCAAAAATTAGAGGGCGTTCTACTTTGTCTTTTTGAATCTTCAGTTTCAAAAGATCTTTTTGTCCTTTATAATATCGCTCCAGTACTCCCGGTATTTGTGCGTCGGTGCTGCAATGTATAAATCCTTCGGTAACGAGTGAGTCAGTTTCAAACTGCCCTTTAGTTTGTGCCTCAGCCCATTTTTGAGGTGAGGTAACATGATATACAAAATCCGATTCCATTTTTAATTTTTTAATTTGTCGTTTTGATTTCTTACAGCACCCGATTGATTTTCTGATCAATCAACATCAGGTCTGTTAAAACCATTGCCGTAACTGCTTCTAGAATTACGGGAACACGTAAAGCTATGCATAAATCGTGTCTGCCCTTCACAGTAAATGCTTCCACTTCATTGGTTTCCCAATTCCATGTTTGTTGTTCCTTGGGTGTAGAGGAGGTTGGCTTTATGGCGATACGATAAACCAGTTCATTGCCGTTAGTGTACCCACCAACAATTCCTCCGGCGTGATTCGTAGTTGTTTTTCCATTCGCACCTTCAATTGCATCGTTATGATCTACTCCAAACATTTTTGCAGCAGCAAAACCAGTTCCAAATTCAATACCCCGAACAGCAGGTATTGCAAATACAGCATGGCTGATCAGCGATTCAACAGAATCAAAAAAATGCTCGCCTAATCCAACAGGCAAGCCGGTTACCCGGCATTCAACAATTCCTCCAATACTATCTTTTGCTTCAATGGCTTTGTCCAATCCCTTTTCCAGATCTTTTTCTCCTCCAATTTCGAGAATGGTTGATTGAATATCAATTTCATCAGCACCAATTTCATGATAGGTCTTTAGAAGTTTTTTGGCAATTACTCCTGCAGCAACCAGTGCAACAGTTAACCTGCCGCTAAAGTGTCCGCCTCCTCTAAAATCTTCATACCCTCCAAATTTAGCATGTGCCGTAAAGTCGGCATGACCAGGTCGGGGAACAGCTCTTAATTTTTCGTAGTCGCCGCTTCTGGTATTATTGTTTTCAAAAAGTATCGTGATCGGTGCGCCAGTAGTTACCCCATTAAACAAACCACTTTTAAAAATCGGGAGGTCGTCTTCTTTACGGGGAGTGGTTCCTTTTTGAGAGCCTCCTTGTCTGCGCTTGATGTCTTCCATAAAATCATCAAGCGATATTGGCAATCCGGCAGGACATCCATCAATATTTAATCCCACGCTTTCGCCATGCGATTCGCCAAAAATATGTATACGGAATATGCGTCCAAAACTATTCAAAACAATAATTTTTAAGTGTTATTGAATTTTTATTCTTGCTCCAAGAAACTCCAAATGTTCATAAAAATTGGGGTACGATTTATTGATTGCTTCTGCCTCTTCAATCAACACTTTACCATCAGCTTTTAATGCAGCCACCGCACAAGCCATTGCAATTCTGTGATCATGCCTTGAATGAACTTTAGCAGCTTTGATTCCCGAACCTCCTTTAATCAACATCAGATCTTCCTGCAACACAATTTCAATACCCAATTTACCAAACTCATCCTGTAAAGTCAAGGCCCGGTTACTTTCTTTATGTGTTAATCTTTTTACTCCCTCAATTACAGTTGTTCCCTCACAGAACGAGGCCAACGCAACTAGTGGCGGAAATAGGTCGGGGCAATCTGTTGCATCAAAGTGAAAAGCTTTCAAAGGCATCGGCCCGATTTCAATTTGTTCTGGTTGAATTGAGATTCTGCAACCACAATCCATTAGTGCCCGTAAAACTGCTTTATCAGCCTGTGTTGAAAAAACGTCTAATCCCTTCACAATAATATCTCCTGCAATGGCACCTGCTACTAATAAAAATGCAGCTCCGCTCCAATCTCCTTCAACAGTATAAGCTATTTGTTTTTCTGCAACAGGAAAGGCATTTATGTTGAAATGGAATTGTTCATGATTTTCGTGTGTTACATCCCAACCAAAATATTGCATCACCTGCAATGTCAGATCAATATAGGGTTTACTCTTTAAATCTTTTACGGTAATAGTTACCCCATTCGCTCCTGCTGCGCCATATGCCATCAATAAACCAGTTAAAAACTGAGAGCTCAAAGAACCATCCACTTCAATATTTGCAGGTTGCAAAGGTCCTTGAATCTGTAAAGGGAGTTTGCCTTGGTTCGAATGAATTGCCACACCCAGTTTTGGTAGTATTTCATCAAAAAAATCCATCGGCCTATTCAACAAACTTCCGCTTCCGGTAATGATAATGGCTTCATTACTTAAAGCAGTAATCGGCGTAAACATTCTGATACCCAAACCACTTTCGCCACAATTAATTTCTTTGTGCTTGGGATAAATACCTTTTGAACTTATTCGTAAGGTATTGGCATCTATTTTTTCAACCGTTGCGCCCAGCTTTTGTATGGTATCCAGTGCCGCCAAATCATCATTACTTTTTCCGGGATTGGTGATGGTAGTAATGCCATTCGTTAGTAAAGCAGCAGCGCATGCTCTTTGCATACTACTCTTACTGGCCGGTGCATATAATTCACCTGAAATAACAGAAGGTTCAATGGTTGCAATCATACTATCAAATCCTGTGGGAAATTAAAACTGTTTTAAAATGGTTTCCAGTTCCAGAAAACTAAGTGGTTGTATAACCCCCTTACCAATTTTCTGTAACAGAATATAATTAATGCCCTGAGCATTTTTTTTCTTATCCATTTGCAAAGTTTTGAAAGCCTTCTTTTTATCAAAATCTGCGAAAGTAGGAAGTCCGTATTTTGCCAATAAAGCTATTACGGATTCGGCACCTGTAAAGCCTTTGATCTGGGCCGACATCATCGCAGCATAAGTCATTCCAATACTGATTGCCTGACCATGACTTAACTCGTACATATTCTCAATGGCATGGCCCAGTGTATGTCCAAAATTTAAGAGCTTTCGATCACCCTGTTCAAATTCATCATTTACAACTACTTTGGTTTTTATCAAAGCATTGCGTTGTATGAGATTGGACAATAGTTTCGGATCTCTTTTAAAACCTGCCAGTGTATTTTGTTGCAGCAGTTCAAACATCGCAACATCTTTGATGCAAGCGTGTTTGATGATCTCTGCAAAACCGTTCTGCCATTCTTCTTTTGGTAGTGTTTTTAAAAAACTATGATCGTATAAAAGAAATTGGGGTTGACGAATCAGCCCGACCATATTTTTATATAATCCTACATCAATACCATTCTTTCCGCCTATCGAAGCATCCACCATCGCTAATACCGAAGTAGGTACAAATCCGCATTTGATACCGCGCATATAAATACCTGCCACATAACCGGTCATATCGGTAATTACACCACCACCAACGCCGATTAAAGTTGTTTTTCTATCAGCACCAAAAGCAATTAACTGGTCGATTACCATATCAATCGTTTGCTGCACTTTATAAGCTTCTCCGGGCTTCAGAACAATTGTATTCCAGCCTTTAAATTTTCTTTTATGCTTATCGAAAATATGTTCATCGGTTATCACTACACTCTGCTCTTTTGATACCAGCTTTTCGAGATGTGAAAAGTCTGCATCAAAATAATAATCAACCGAACTATTCGAAAATGTATGAGTTCTTTTTCGCATGAAATATGATTTGTGATAGCGCGAATAAAGTATAAAAAATAAGAATTAGCAGATCTCCTTTCAAGCAATTAAATCCACTAATTCTTTATTCAACAAATTATGAATTCATAATTTTATTCTGATGAGTAATGCTCTCCATGTGCACTGCATCAAAATACTTGGTTACAAACTCCTTGCTCAATCCTAATTTCTCTCCTTTTGCGAAAGCCCTTTCCAGAATTGAATTCCAGCGGTTTGTTTGAAGGATGGTGATGTTATTGTCTTTTTTATACTGACCAATCTTTTCAGCAACTTTCATACGCTGACTCAATATCTGCATCAATTCATCATCCAGATTATTAATCTGCTGACGCAATTTTTCGAGATTGGCATGATATTCTTCAGAAGCAACATCTTCTTTTCTCCATCTGATATTGCCGATCATTTCGCCCAAAACTTCTGGTGTGATTTGTTGTTTGGCATCGCTCCATGCATTATCTGGATCAATATGACTTTCAATAATCAAACCATCAAAATCAAGATCAATAGCAGTTTGTGCAACATCCTGCAAATTGGTTCTGTTTCCACATATATGAGAAGGATCGTTGATCATCATAACACCAGGGTAGCGGCGTTTCATTTCGATTGCCAGATGCCACATGGGCGCGTTACGATATTCAGTGTTTCCATAAGAGCTAAATCCACGGTGGATTAAACCAACCGTTTTGATGCCAGCTTTTTGTACACGTTCCATTGCACCAATCCATAGTTCCAGATCAGGATTGATTGGATTCTTAATTAAAACAGGAACATCTACGCCGCGCAAAGCATCTGCAACATCCTGCACACTAAACGGATTAACAGTTGTACGAGCTCCGATCCACAATACATCTACCCCAAAATGCAATGCATCTTCTACTTGTTTTGCGGTAGCCACTTCCACAGCAACGGGCAAGCCTGAAACTTTCCTTGCTTGTTGCAACCATGGCAAACCTTTGGTACCAATGCCCTCAAAACTTCCGGGGCGTGTACGTGGTTTCCAGATACCTGCACGCAGGATATCAACTTTGCCTGTTGCGGCTAAACGTATAGCGGTATTAACTACCTGCTCTTCGGTCTCGGCACTGCAAGGACCGGAAATAATCAATGGACGTTTCTGTAAAACTGTTTCCACTGATGTTGCTTTTTCAATTGGTTGCTCCATAAAATGAGACGCTTGTGTTTTTCTTTTCTTAGATGTAAGCCACCCAGCTTGAAAGCTTGGGTTAACATTTTTTATTTTTGCCTTTTGATTTTTTATTCTCCTCTTCTTGGACGACGTGAACGATCACTAGAGAATCCAGCAGGGCCCCCACTATCCGCATCGTTCATCCTGATTCTCCTGCCCTTATAATTCTTACCATCTAAAGCACGAATCATTTGTTGTGCTGCAGTTTTATCGATCTCCACCCAACTATTCATGTCCTTCATATCGATCTTACCCAATACTTCTTTTTTCAGGTCGCTCATGTCCAGAATAAATTGTAGGAAGCTGGCTTTAAAAAACCCATCCTTGGTACCGAGGTTAACAAACAAACGACTATAACCGCTTCCACCTCTGGTATATTCCGATCTGGAATCACCACGACCGGCATCATGTGTACGATCTTCTCTTCTGCGTCCCATTTCAGGCATTCTGTCTTCTCTTCTACCACGTTCGCTACGATCAGCACGATCTCTTTCACGAACATTTAGGTCTTCTGCATTTTCGTAGTATTTTAGAAAGCGATCGAACTCCATTGCAGCTACACGTTTCAAAACATCTTCCTTACTCACATCAGCAAATTTTTCGGCCAACATTGGAACATAAGTTTCGTAGTCGCCATGACTGATATCGGCAGAAAACAATTTGTCCATCACAGCAAAAAACTGTTTTCTACAAACATCTTTTCCTGTAGGAATATCCATTTTATGAAACTGCGAATTATTGATACGTTCAATTTGTTTGAACTTGTACATCTCTTTCGCGTGAACGATTGAAATACAAATTCCCTGTAAGCCTGCACGTCCTGTACGGCCACTGCGATGGGTATAGATCTCAACGTCGTCGGGTAATTCAAAATTGATAACGTGTGTAATACCCTGTACGTCAATACCACGGGCTGCTACGTCGGTAGCTATCAATAACTGCAGGCTCTTGTCGCGAAACTGACCCATTACTTTGTCGCGCTGTGCTTGCGTAAGATCTCCATGCAGCGCATCAATATCATAACCTTCACGAGTTAAGCGCTCAGAAATTTCCTGTGCATCTAATTTAGTACGCGTAAAGATGATACCATAAATGCCCGGATTGAAATCGATGATTCGCTTCAAAGTTTCATATCGGTGTTGTGCAGTGGTAACATAATATTGGTGATCAATATTTTTGTTAGCAGTGTTTACTTTACCCACAGTTACTTCTTTGGGATCCTTCATGTACTTCTTACTCACTTTGCGAATTTCCGATGGCATGGTAGCACTGAATAACCAGGTGCTTTCACGCTTCGGCGTATTCTTTAAAATGAATTCGATATCTTCCTGAAATCCCATGTTCAGCATCTCATCAGCTTCATCTAAAACAACATACTTAATTTGTTCAAGATTGATCGCTTTTCTTTCGATCAAATCAATTAATCTTCCGGGTGTTGCAACAACAATTTGAACGCCTCTTTTCAAGTCACGAATCTGTAACCCTATAGATGCTCCTCCATAAACTGCAACAACCGAAATGCCGGTCATATATTTTTTAAAGAGCTCTATTTCTTTTACAATCTGCATGCAAAGTTCTCTCGTAGGGCATACTACTAATGCCTGAGGATATCTTGCTGCTGCGTCGATAATATGCAACAATGGTAATCCAAATGCTGCTGTTTTTCCCGTACCCGTTTGCGCCAAACCAATAAAATCCTGTGTGCCGCTTAGCAAAATGGGTATTGCTTGTTCCTGTATTGCGGTTGGGTTCACATACCCCAACTCATCGGTTGCCTGAATCAATCTTGCATCAATTCCCAACCCTTCAAATGTCATCATGTATTAAAAAATTTGCGGCAAAGGTACTTTTTATATAGGGCTTTGCCTGTTTTTTGTTTATAGAGGCCTATTCTAGGCTATTTCAAGATCCGCTTGATCCCATTCGCCTGCTCTATCAATTCCTTTAAATAATCGTAATTCTCTTTTTCCAAGCAGGCTTTGAATTTGCGCAACTGACTGATATGTTCGTTCAGTACGTCCAACACATTCTCTTTATTCTGCATAAATATGGGTACCCACATGGCAGAATTACTTTTTGCCAAACGTACTGTGCTCTCAAAACCGCCACTTGCCAGCTCAAAAATGGCATCCTCTTCCCTTTCTTTCTCCAGTACGGTATTTGCCAGAGCAAAAGAAGTAATATGTGAAATATGGCTCACATATGCTACGTGTACATCATGCGCTTTTGCATTCATGTATACTAGGTGCATGCCCAGGGTAGCATATAATTTCTCAATAAGCTCAATCGCGTCTGCATCGTTTTCTTCCTTATTACAAATAACCGTTGCTTTGTCTTTAAAAGCACCACTTACTGCAGCTTGCGGGCCACTGTACTCAGTACCCCACATGGGGTGTGTTGCTACAAATCTTCCACGCTTAGGATGATTTTCTATACACTTCAACAAACCTTCTTTTGTTGATCCTACATCCATTAAAACCTGCTTATCTGTGATGTTCAATAGAGCCGGCAATATTTTTTCTGCAGCGTTAACGGGAATGGCCAAAATGATGAGATCGGATTTTAAAGCCGCTTCGTTCAAAGGCAAAATTTCATCTACCAGTTTTAACTCCAATGCTTTTTTCTGGTGCGCTTCATTTGCATCTACTCCAATTATCCAATCTGCAAATCCTTTTTCCTTCAAAGCTAAAGCCATTGAACCCCCAATTAAACCAATACCAACTATTGCAACTCGCATATCATTTCATTTAAAATATAAATTATCCAATTGCTTTTATTCTTTCAATTGCCTGTTCAAATCTTTCTATGCTTCCGCATAAACTTATTCTGATATACCCGTTACCGGCGGATCCGAAAATTCCACCGGGTGTAATAAACACATTTGCCTGATACAACACTTTATCGCTTAATGCATAGCCGTCTTTGTATTCAACCGGAATTTTTGCCCACACAAACAAGCCCGACTGATTTTTTGAATAGCTGCATTCTAATAGTTCCATCAATTCAAAAACTTTTTTTCTTCGCTCGGAATAAACCTTATTGATGCTTTCATACCAATCCTTATCCAAGCTCAAAGCCTTTGCGGCAGCGAGTTGTACAGGAAGAAACATGCCACTGTCCATATTGCTCTTGAATCGCAGTATCTCATCTATCCGCTCTTTAGATGCCAATAACATTCCAACCCTCCAGCCTGCCATATTAGAACTCTTACTCAAAGAATTGAGCTCAATCACAATATCTTTTGCACCGGCAACACTCAACAAACTAACCGGCGATTCGTTCAAAATAAAACTATAAGGATTATCGTGACAGATTAGAATCTGATGTTTGATTCCAAAAGCTACAATCTTCTCAAACAATGCAGGGTTGGGTAATTGCCCGGTTGGCATATGCGGATAATTCACCCACAATAATTTTACTTTGCTTAAATCGGTTTTTTCAAGCGCGGCAAAATCAGGCTCCCAATTATTGGCTTCCGACATTTCGTAAGGAACTGCAATACCCCCGGCAAGTTTCACCGCACTGCTATAAGTTGGATATCCCGGATTTGGTATCAGTGCCTGATCTCCATCGTTTAAATAAGTCATACAAATGTGCATAATGCCCTCCTTACTTCCGATGAGGGGCAGCACTTCGGTATCCGGATCCACAGATACACCATACCATTTTGCATACCATTTGCTGATTGCATTTCTTAATACCGGCGATCCTTTATAACTCTGATAAGCATGTGTATTGGGCTTTGCAGACTCTTCCTGTAATACTTTTATTACATCGGGATGCGGTGGTAAATCGGGACTACCAATACCAAGATTAATAATTGCCTTGCCCTGCTTGTTCAATTCATCAATCTCGCGTAGCTTCTGCGAAAAATAATATTCGCCGATACCTTCCAATCTTTTCGAAACACTAATTGCCATAATTATCCTTTTACAAGTTTTCCTTTTTTATAAACGCCAAATACTTTTACACTATTGGTTAAACTATCAATTGATTGCATTACTTCATGAAACTGATTAATGCCTTCGAATTCTAAATCTGCATAAAAGCCATATTTAAAATTACTACCCGGTATTGGCATGCTTTGAAGCTTACTCAGATTAATATCCGCCGCAGCAATAATGGTCAATACTTTCGACAAAATTCCTTTTGAATGATTTGTCTGAAAATAAATAGAAGCCTTATCAGCATCAGTAATAACAATGGCTTCTTTCTCTCTTTGTAAAACCAGAAAACGGGTGTAGTTATTTTTCATGGTTTGAATATTCGGAGCCAATACATCTAGTTCAAAAAGTTCAGCAGCCAGCTTACTGGCTATTGCTGCCACGTGTTTGCTTCTGTGTTGATGTACTAGTTTGGCACTTAAGGCAGTGTCTTCTGTTTCAATCAGTTTCCAGTTATATTTTTCCAAATATTCCAGGCATTGTAAAATGGCCATCGGATGACTATGCACTTCTTTAATATCCTCCAGAAGAACACCTGGGTTGACCAACAGGTTTTGACTAATACTCAGATACACTTCCCCCACTACTTTTAATTTACTCTGCTGTAATAAATTGTAATTGGGCAAGATGCTACCGGCAATTGAATTTTCGATAGCCATGATTGCGCCACTCGATGCCGATTTATCGGAAGCAATACGAATAAGGTCTCGAAAAGTTGCACAGGGTATTACTTCCACATTTTTGCCATACATATTGCGTGCGGCAACCTGATGAAAGCTGCCTTCATAGCCCTGAATGGCAATTCCTTTTGCAGATTCAAAAACCGATTTTCCGGTACCTGTCTTTGTATTCTTTGTGTTTTCCATATTCCTGTTCTTCTGTTTCTGCCCATTGGGCAAAAAAAAACCCGACCTTTTGGCCGGGATATGATGTTTCAAGTTTCTTATTAAGCTTTAGCAAACAATACCCGGCTACTCTGTTTAAAGTAGAAATAAAAGAAAAAATAAAATCGGGTGTTGTTCAACAATGTTTGCATGATTTGTCAAATGTACTTCATCATTTTATACTAACCAAGTCAATTTGCGAAATTTTTTAGCTAACAAACCTTAGTTTGTAAATCAACAGGGTATAGCTACAAAAAAAGGGTCATCCTGTAGAAACAGGACGACCTCTAACGATTGCTTGCCATATGAAAAATCGGTATAAGCTAATTCTGACCGGCAAGCTGAGTCTCTACGAAATCCTCAGCACTTAGCTTTAATTAATTATTTTTTCTTAGTAGTATCAACTACAGCAGCTTTAGCAGCAGTATCAACTTTAGCAGAATCAACCTTTACAGCAGGAGAATCAACCTTTACAGCAGGAGAATCAACTTTAGCATCTTTGTTAGCGCCAGAACCGCAAGCTGCGAAAGCACCAAGTGCTACAACGAATAATACTTTTTTCATTTTTTGTGTTTTTTGTTTGAGGTAATTTATTGTTAATACCCTAAGGAGATAAAAGGTAACCTAAAGAACTAATTTTTTTTAAAAAATAAATTTCACTACCATTTTGGGTTACTTTTATCCACTTCATAGTATTAAATACAGCAAAGTGAAAGCTGAACAGAACGAACAAGCATTATTGAAAGGACTGGCGAACAACGATTCGAAAGCCATTGAAACCATTTATAAAGACAATTTTAATATGGTTCAGGCTTTTGTTTTAAACAATAATGGCTCATACGACGATGCTAGAGACGTTTTTCAGGAAGCAATGATTGCACTATATGAAAAGGCACAAAGCGAATCATTTGTCTTAACCTGTCAAATTAAAACTTATGTATATTCCATATGCAGGCGATTATGGCTTAAAAAGCTACAACAAATGGGAAGGTTCTCCAATCAAGTCGATAATCTTGATGAAACTGTTCCTGTTGAAGAGGATCTGGAGATTCACCAAAAGCGCAACGCTGAGTTTGCGATAATGGATCGAGCGATGAAAAGCTTGGGGGAACCTTGTAAGAGTTTATTAGAGGGCTACTATATTAAAAAAATGGGCATGCAGGAATTGGCTGCAGAATTTGGTTACACAAATGCTGATAACGCCAAAAACCAGAAGTACAAATGCCTGATGAGATTGAAGAAATTGTTTTTTTCGCAATATAATATCGGAGAATAAGTACCATGGACGACATTCAATTACTTGCAAACATCGAAAGCTACCTCAACGGAGAAATGACTCCTGTTGAAGTTGCTATTTTTGATGCCCTACGCAAGAAGACCCCAGAGATTGACCAGATGGTTGTTGAACACAGCATGTTTCAGCACCAGATGGATAGCTATGCGGCTTACCAAAATATCAAACACAGTTTACACGAAACACATAACAAATTACTTGAATCAGGAGATTTGAACGAAGGTGGAGCTGTTTCCACTAAAGTGCAAGTTGTACAGTTGTGGAATAGATATAAAAGAGTAACTGCAATTGCAGCTTCGGTAGGTGGTGTCATTGCATTAGTAATTAGCGGACTGGTTGCATATTTTTCTCCGGTGGTAAACGGCAACCAAATTCAACAGTTGAGTAAGGATATCGAAATCATAAAACGCAACCAGCAATATCAGGGCTCTTTAATCAATGAAGTTAAAAGCAAGATTCCAATGGGTGTTACTATTATAAGTGGTGGCTCCGGATTCCTGATCGATACAAAGGGTTATATCATTACCAATGCACACGTTTTAAAAGGTACCGCTGCAATCGTAGTTGATAATAAAGGAAAAGAATATAACGCAGCAATTGTACATATCGATACCAAAAAAGATCTGGCAATTCTAAAAATTAATGACGAAGATTTTAAACCTTTAAAGTCTTTACCATATAGCATCGGCAAGTCGAATGCAGATCTGGGGGACGAAATTTTTACGCTGGGCTATCCTCGTAATGATATTGTTTACGGAGTTGGTTATTTGGCTTCTAAAACCGGTTATAACGGCGACTCATTATCCTATCAAATTCAGATCAGCGCTAATCCTGGTAACTCAGGCGGTCCGGTTCTGAATACTAATGGAGAAGTGATTGGCGTATTGAGTACTCGTCAGGCTCAGGCCGATGGAGTTGCATTTGCAGTAAAATCAAAGAACATCTATCAATTTATAGATGAACTCAGATCAACCGATACCGCACTGGAGCATATTAAACTACCCATGCACGCTAATATTAAAGGTATTCAGCGTAAACAGCAAATCAGCAAAGTAGCAGATTGCGTGTTTAATGTAAAAGCATTTAGCAAAAAATAATTCGGTTGGTTAAATATATCTGATAGCCCCGCCTCTGGCGGGGTTATTTGTTTTCTTTATTCTTTATTCCGCAATCAGGCCCACAAATTAGCAGGATACACGCCCCTGGCTACCAATGCATTGATGCTTGCCTGAACATGTGGTGCATCTTCTTTATAAGTTACACCAAACCATTGTGCTGTGGTAGGAACCACTTTAACGATGCCTTTGCCCGACTTCATAAACTCGCCTGTTACAATTGGCATAAAGAATTCCGACTTAGGATTGTTCATATTCTTGTCCAAAAACTCTCCAAACTGTGATTCACAAAAATCAATATATCCCGGAGCAAAGCAAAGAAAATTCATGCTCACCAAAGCGTCTTCACTTACTTCATGCAAGCCAGTTTCATCTTCGTATGTAATTACTCCCTTCTCGTTCCTGAATATTTTTGTACGCTCATTGATATCGGTAAGATTATGATTTGCGTCCACAGCACAAACTCCGCGGCTCACACTTCCAAAATCGCTCAAAGTTTTCTTCAACTCATATCCGATGATGCTATAGGTTTGCTCGTTGCACTGGTTCACCAAAAAATCGTATGCCTTAACAAACGAATCTGTGCCATAATAATCGTCGGCATTAATTACTGCAAACGGTTCATTGATTTTTCCCTTACAACATAAAACAGCATGCGCAGTACCCCATGGTTTGGTTCTTTCGGCCGGAATGGTTCTGTTACCTACAAAAGAGCTCAACTGCTGATAAACATAATCGGTTTTAATTTTGCCGGCAAGTTTGGGTTCAAAGATTGCTTTGAAATTTTCTGCAAAATCCTCCCTAATAATAAATATAACTTTGTCAAATCCTGCTTTTATTGCATCGTAAATTGAATAATCCATGATAGTTTCGCCACTGGGACCAAATGACTGTGTTTGTTTCTGACTACCATAGCGGCTAGCCATACCGGCAGCCAATATTACAAGCGTTGGTTTCATTTGAATATTTTTATTGTTTTTTAATTGCCAAATGGAATTCGCCTTTAAACATTTCGATTGGTATCAAAATTTTATACGGCTCATTTCATGTGTTTAGTATTTTATTTTGGTTACATGTAATTCGCTAACAAACATCCCGGTTGGTGACAAATTTTTGTTATGCTTATTTCATATGAAAAATTTAATACTATAAAGTTACTTGATAATCTTTAAAAAATATTTGAATAGGTGGAAATAAATCTGGAAAAAGCAAGTATCGAATCCCTTCAATCATATAGCGGAATGGTTGAAAAAATTGATGTGCTTCGGATCGATAGAATTCATCCTGTGATTAGTGGAAATAAATGGTACAAACTAAGATTCTATCTTAAAGAGGCAATGGATTTGGGCTTTTCAGAGATAGCCAGCTTTGGCGGAGCTTATTCCAATCATCTTGTTGCAATGGCATGCGCTTGCAAAGAATTGGGATTAAAAAGTATTGGATTTATTCGAGGAGAAGAACCGGCAAATCCTTCAGAAACATTGCTGGCTGCAAAATCTTACGGAATGCAATTGGTTTACATGAGCAGAGCGGCATACAAGAACAAGAAAGAAATCATTCAAAATAATCAAGAGGCAAATAGATATTGGATTGCTGAGGGCGGGTACGGAATACTTGGGGCCAAGGGAGCAGAAACCATCCTCGACAATATAACCATACAGCAATATACGCATTTAATCTGCGCTGTTGGTTCCGGAACAATGGCAGCGGGCTTGTTGAACAGGAGCGATGATAATATAAAAGTAATTGGAATAAGTTCTCAAAAAAATAATGAGCAACTCGAAGATGAGGTAAAATTACTTGTTGCAACTGAACATCATCATCGATTCCTGCTTTTGCACGAATACCATTTTGGAGGCTTCGCAAAACATCCTCAGGAATTAATCGAATTCATGAAAAAATTCTGGGAACGGGAAGCCATTCCTACAGATATCGTTTACACAGGCAAACTATTTTATGCGATCGACAACCTAATACAGAATGGTTTTTTTAAAAAAGAAGACCGGCTACTGGTAATTCACAGCGGAGGATTACAGGGCAATCTTTCATTAGCCAAAAATTGCTTGCCTTATTAATCCTACACATATATTTGCACAGCATGAAATTCCTGATTAGTTTTTCCCTGTTTATGATGACCCTCTGCAATACCAATACAAGTGCACAGGGTAAATTACCCGAATTTAGCTTAAAAGAAATCGAACCGGGTAAGGTAGTCATCAACTGGATCAACCCTTTCAAAAACTGTGTACAACTTTCTGTGCAACGATCCGAAAATAACAAAAGCTTTAGTACAATCATTTCTGCAAGAAATCCCAATCTATATCAAAACGGATTTACTGACACTAAATCTCCAAAAAATAAAATCGTTTACTACCGAATATTTTACTCTTTGAAAGGAGGAAAATTTTTCTTTTCAGAAACCCATCAAACAAAAGAGCTTCAAAAAAGCAATGTAAAAAATAACAATCTCATTTCTTCACCAGATTATATTGCTTCAAAATATGTGAACAGCAATAACAGGGGTTTCATTCAAATCAGGTTAACAGAAACCAACAAGCATTTATATAAGATTATATTCTACGAAACAAATGGTACTGAGCTATTTCAAATACCCCGAATTGATGATCCCGAATTAACTTTAGACAAAACCAATTTTATGCACTCGGGCTGGTTTCTTTTTAAATTATACGAGGATGATAAGGTATTGGAAGCAAATAAAATATTTCTAAAATAATATCCGTTTTAAGTTACTCTGCCACCAACTCGCAATCGAATACTTTTTCAAAATTTTTCTTCAGTAAATACTTTACCTCTTCCATTAATACGGTACGACCCAGTTCTTTTTCAAGAGAAGTAACTTTTTTATCCTCAATACCGCAGGGCACAATATTGTGAAAATAATTCAGATCGGTATTTACATTAAATGCAAAGCCATGCATCGTAATCCACCTGCTGCATTTGATGCCCATTGCACAAATTTTTCGTTCCCTGCCGGGTAGATGAGGATCCATCCAAACACCGGTTTCACCGGGGCTCCTATCTCCCTTTAATCCATATTCGGCCATCGTTAGAATAATCACTTCTTCCAGACTTCTAAGATACCAACCCAAATCGGGTTTAAATTTTTCGAGATCCAAAATAGGATATCCTACTAATTGTTCGGGGCCGTGAAAAGTAATATCGCCTCCTCTGTTGATATGAAAATATTCGATGCCCTTTTTGTTCAACTCGTTTTCATTAATCAAAAGATGTGCAGCTTTACCACTTTTTCCTAATGTATATACGGGCGGATGTTCAACAAATAACAACCAATGATTGGTAGGTATCATCTCAGCATTGCTGTCGGCAGCTTTTCGGAATACCGCTTTGATATCTGCATTCTCCTTCAATAAAGATTCCTGAAAATCCCAGATCTCCTTGTAACGTCTTGTACCAAGGTCTTTAAATTGTACTTGCTGCTGCATAACATAAAATTACGTATTTAGTACACTCCTCTGCACTCGAAGCTTAACACATTTCAACAATTGATATTTATTCAGTGAACTCAAAGACCCTATTTCCTAGAACAATAGTATTTTTACAGGATGGAACCTGAATTAGATATCATTTCGGATGAAACAACAGATGACCTGTATGAAAGGAAGTCGTTTAAAGTAGACAAAGGTCAGGAACCCCTTCGCATCGACAAATTTGCAAAAATGCATTTAGAAGGTGCTACGCGTAACAAAGTGCAGAATGGCATTGAAGCCGGTTTTTTAACGGTAAATGGAAAGATCGTAAAATCGAATTATAAGGTAAGGCCCGGCGACGAGATCGTATTTCTCAGCTATATCAATCCAGAACATACCGAGTTGAAACTCGAAAACATTCCATTAAATATTGTTTACGAAGATGATGCGTTGTTGGTAATTAATAAGCCACCCAATATGGTGGTACACCCTGGAGTAGGTAATTTTACCGGAACACTTTTAAATGGGGTTGCTTATCATTTAAAACAACAAAATCCTCATCTCGACGAAGACTCATTACCCCGTTTTGGTTTAGTACACAGGATTGACAAAAATACAACAGGCTTGATTGTTTTGGCGAAGACTGGTGAAGCCGCAGCGCATCTTGCAAAGCAATTTTATAATCATACTGTTTCGCGAAAATATGTTGCGTTGGTTTGGGGTGATATGGAACAAGATGAAGGAACGATTACGGGTCACATCGCAAGGCACAAACAATACCGGAAAATGTTTGACGTATATCCCGATGGAGAAATTGGGAAACACGCCGTAACACACTATCGTGTTTTAGAAAGGTTCAATTATGTAACACTGGTTGAATGCATTCTTGAAACCGGAAGAACACACCAGATACGTGTGCATATGAAACATATCGGACATACCCTGTTTAACGATTTTGAATATGGTGGAGATAAAATTTTGAAGGGAACAATTTATACGCGCTATAAACAATTTGTAGATAATTGTTTTGAAGCATGCCCCAGATGTGCATTACATGCTAAAACACTCGGTTTCATTCATCCTACTACAGGAAAGGAAATTTTCTTTGAGTCTGCACTACCCGATGATATGGAAAAAGTAATTGCAAAATGGAGATCCTATATTGGTAATCGAAACGAAAACTAATTGCAGATCTTAAACTACATAAAATTAATTGCAAAAAAATTGAGGGCTATCTCGCCGATTGCCCTTGGCATGAATGAACAATACGATCGCCTTACCAAAAAAATTATTTTCCTCTCCGCTAAACCTGGTGAAGCTTTTATCGATATCGGGGCAAACAAAGGAAAAATTTTAAGCTGGATGATAAAAGCAACACCCGATAAAATGCACTTTGCGTTTGAACCAATTCCTGTTTTATTCGAATCTTTAGAAAAAACATTTCGGCATTCTGCAAATATTTTTCAACTGGCACTTAGTGATAGTAAATCAATCAGCAAGTTTAATCTGGTATTAACCGATTATGCATATAGCGGTTTAAAAAAAAGGCCCTACCACAAAATGCAGAGTGATACTACCATTGAAGTACAAACCGACTTATTGGACAATCATATTCCTGCAAACCAAAAAATTTCATTGATAAAAATAGATGTAGAAGGAGGAGAATTTGATGTTCTGAAAGGGGCAGAGAATACGATTAGGAGTAGCCGCCCCATCATCATTTTTGAATGCGGAAAAATAGGAGGAGATATTTATGGATTTTCTGCTTTAGAGATCTTTAATTTACTAAGCATAGATTATCAGTACGATATTTATACACTCCATAACTGGTTAGCACATAAAAGCAGTTTGACTTTCAACAGTTTCCACACATATTACGAAACCGGTAAAGAGTTTTTCTTTTTGGCAGCACCAAAATCCTAAGATGTTATTTCAATTGCTATCAACTTTTATACAACCAGATTCGATAATGGGGTAATGGGAAGCCTTCGTTTAGTAAGATCAAAGTGGATCGCCCTTTAAATTAAAATTGAGTGAGAACTGATGAAAAAGGTTTTGCTGGTAGAACCCTGTAGCGTAACGGATATGAATTTTGTTTAGTAAAACTGCGAAGCCAAAACTAAACCCATTTAGTCCACTGTTCATATTAAAAGCATTCAGGCTTTGTCTACGAAGTAAATTCAAACCTGCAGTAAGTTGAAACTGATCGCTAAAAAATATTTCAGTTGAGAAAACAAAATGCGAGAGTATTTTTTGAACACCTGAATTGCTATTAAATCTGTCATCTCCTTCCAGCGCATTAAATAGGGTATCGTTGTAAAAAGTATTGAAACGCTGCAGATGATGTGCAGTTAAAGAAAACTGAAAGGGCGCGTGCAAAAGGCGCTTTGTAATTCCTGCTTGCAAATCAAAAGGGAGCTCTTCTTTTTGATTTGACCCATTATAGGTTGCAAGCTGTGTTCCCATATTTTTAGCAACAACAGAAACTTGTAATCGATTTTCTTCATCGTAATAAGCAAGTCCTGCATCAAAAGCCAGTCCGCTCGATTTGTATTGCCCATATGAAGAACTAATAAATTTTGTTGTAAGCCCATACCACCAATGTTCTTTATGGGACTTGGAGAACATTAACTGTACTACATAATCAGTAGGTTTAAAGCTACCGATAATATTTCCTGCAGCATCAGTTTGAGTTAATGATCCATAGTTTAAATACTGTACGCCTACGCCAATATTGGATTTAATTGATTCAAGATGAAATGCAGTATTCAACCCAAATTGTTTCACTGCATCCGAAATGGTATAAAAAGAACTGCTTAGTTGCTGATTCATTGAATCACGCAGCAGGGCCGGGTTGTGAAAAGCCATTCCAATATCCGAGCTAATGGAGCTAACATTAACGCCTCCTAAAGCAGAAAGATGTGCAGTGTTGGGTTGTGATAAAAAATTGAATACTGCATTACCACCCAAGGTCTGGGCATTTATCTGAGAACTCAGCAAAAATAATATCGCTAATAATTTTCTATGCATGCATTTTATTCGAAATCAAATCTAAGCAGAAGCACTCCAAATTCGCAAAAGAAATCCCCCAGTGTATGGAGGATTTCGGATATTAAATTGTTTCTACAAGATTCTAAACCAATGCTAATTCCAAAACCTGTTGCATTGTTTTTACATAATGAAATTGCAGGCCTTTAATAAATGTACTGTCAATTTCTTGTACATCTTTTTCGTTCATAGCACACATAATGATTTCTTTTAAGCCTGCCCTTTTTGCTGCCAACACTTTTTCTTTAATTCCTCCAACAGGTAAAACCTGACCCCTCAATGTAATTTCACCGGTCATAGCAAGATAAGGTTTTACTCTTCTACCAGTAAATGCTGAAGCCAATGCTGTTAACATGGTAACGCCTGCACTCGGGCCATCTTTTGGTGTAGCACCTTCGGGCACATGAATATGTATTGTTTTCTTCGTAAATGCATCAGGGTCAATTCCAAATTTGCGTGCATTCGACTGTAAGTAACTCAAAGCGGTACTTGCACTCTCCTTCATCACATTACCCAAATTACCAGTCAATTTCATTTCCGCCTTACCTTCTCCCAAAATTGCTTCGATAAACAAAATATCGCCGCCCACGTATGTCCATGCAAGGCCAACCGCCACACCAGCCATATTCGCGGTTTTATAGATTTCGTTACTATATCTTGACTGACCTAAAATTTTCTCCACGTCGGCAACAGTTAAAACACTCTTTACTTTATTTTTCATTGCCAGCTCTTTTGCCTGATAGCGCATAATGGACGCAAGTTGGCGGTCTAGTTCTCTAACGCCACTTTCGCGGGTATAGTTTTCGATAATTTTTTCAAGTACTTTTTCGCTGATCTTAAAATTAATCTTATCGAGCCCATGCGCCTCTTTTTGCTTTGGCAGTAAATGCCTTTTAGCAATCTCTACTTTTTCTTCTACTGCATAACCACTCAAATCAATAATCTCTAATCGATCGCGTAATGCAGGTTGTATATTCTGAATATTATTTGCCGTAGCAATAAAAAGAACTTTACTCAAATCGTATTCCAGCTCCAGATAGTTATCATAGAAGGTATGATTCTGCTCGGGGTCCAATACTTCTAATAAAGCAGAAGAAGGGTCACTTCTTCCATCAGTACCAATCTTATCAATCTCATCCAGAATCATTACAGGATTTGAAGATCTGCATTTTCTGATCTGCTGCAGAATTCTTCCGGGCATGGCTCCGATATAGGTTTTACGATGCCCGCGAATTTCACTTTCATCGTGCAAACCTCCCAAACTAACACGTACGTATTTTCTTCCGATCGCGTGCGCTATTGATCTTCCTAAGGATGTTTTACCAATACCGGGAGGGCCAAGAAAACAAAGAATTGGACTCTTCATATCTCCCTTCAATTTCAATACAGCAAGGTATTCGATAATCCTGCTTTTTATTTTCGACATCCCATAATGGTCTTTGTCTAAGACCGTTTGTGCATTCTTCAAATCGTAGTTATCTGCAGAATAATCGTTCCAAGGCAAGTCGAGCATCAAATCCAAATGATTGTACACAATCGAATAGTCGGGAGTAGAAGCATTCATCCTTTCAAGTTTTTCTACCCCTTTCTTAAACAAACTCTTTGCGGGTTCGGGCCATTTTTTTGCTTCGGCCTTTTTCTTCATATCAGCAATCTCGCGATCATTACTATCGCCACCCAATTCATCTTTGATGCTGTTCAATTGTTGTTGCAAAAAATATTCGCGTTGCTGTTTGTCGATCTCAGTGCGCGTTTTATTTGTTACTTTGTCTTTCAATTCTGCAAACTGCAACTCCCTGTTTAAAATATGTATCAGTCGCTCCGCGCGTTTATACACGTCGTTTGTTTCGAGTAATCCTTGTTTCTCAGTAAGATCGCTATTTAGATTACTGCTAACAAAATGTATCAGGAAGGATGCGTTCTCAATATTTTTTAAAATGATAGAAGCTTCTGTAGGAAGATTGGGTGATAAATGAATAATCTGTGCAGCAAGGTCTTTAATACTACTCACATAGGCATTAAAGTCGTCGGCAACCGGCAGGATATCATCTTCAAATAATTTTATGGAAGCCCTGAAATAAGGATCCTCTGCCTGCATTTCAAGCAATTCAAAGCGTTTCTTTCCCTGTATAATAATGGTTGTTCCTCCATCGGGCATTTTAATCAACTTTACAATTTTGGCAACCGTACCAATCTTGCATAAGTCGTGTGGAGCAGGCTCTTCGATATTCGCATCTTTTTGTGCAAGAACTCCTATCAGCTTATCCAGTTTATATGCATCGTTTACCGCTTTGATACTTTTATCTCTACCAACAGTAATGGGCAAAACCACGCCTGGAAATAAAACGGTATTCCTTAATGGTAATATCGGAAGCGAGTCGGGAATAACAAGGTTCTTATCCTGTTCGCCATCATTTTCATTGATTGGGATAATCGGCATGAAATCGGTATCATCCTCCGCTCTAAAAAACATCTTTTCTTTCAACATAAAATAAATTCTTTGGTCAATATGTCACTCTAACCCTCAAAATCCCGTGAAACTAAGGGAAGCTAAATGTTACAATATTAATGCCACTGACATCAAAACCCTTTTTTTAGTACAAACTGGCACAAAAAAAAATCCTCCCGATTGACGGAAGGACCTTCTTTAAGAAGTAATATTAGAAAACAAGTAGAGTATCTACAATTTACTAATTATTTTTTCTTAGCAGCAGTGTCAACAGCAGCTTTTTTTGCAGTATCAACAGCAGCTTTCGCAGCAGTATCAACTTTTGCAGCAGCAGAATCAACTTTTACTGCAGGAGAATCAGCTTTAACTTCTTTGTTCTCAGCGTTGTTGCAAGCAGCCATTACACCTGCTACAGCTAAAATTGCGAATACTTTTTTCATTGTACTTGTTTTTAAAAAATTTTTTAATAGGGGCAAATATAATACTCCCAAATAGTTTTTCAAACAATTCGAAATATATTTTTTAATTGAATGTATCTACTTTTTTCGGAAGAAAATCCGGATAGGTACTCCTGTAAGTTTAAATTTAAGTCGTAGTTGATTTTCCAAATAGTTTTTATAAGCCGGTTTAATATCCTCGGGATAATTAGTAAAAAAGGCAAAAGAAGGTACTGCAGTTGGCAATTGGGTAACATATTTGATTTTTACAGTATTACCTCTTACCACTGGTGCATGATAAGCTTCAACTGCCTTCAGCATCACGTCATTTAATTGTGAGGTTGGAATTTTACGACTCTTATTTTCGTACACTTCCAAGCCAAGTTCTATTGCTTTAAAAATTCTGGTCTTTTCAAGCACCGAGATAAAAACAACCGGCACATCAGTAAAAGGAGCCAGTTTGGCCTTTAATGCCTTTTCATAATCACGGGCAGTATTGGTATCTTTTTCAACCAAGTCCCACTTATTTACCAGCACTACAACTCCCTTTCCTTTTCGGGTAGCCAAACTAAATATACTTACATCCTGTGCGGTTACACCCTTGTGGGCATCAATTAACAGCAGGCAAACATCGGCATCATCCATGGCTTTGATAGCTCTGATAATGGAGTAAAATTCGAGGTCGTCTTTTTCTTTGCTTTTTTTACGGATACCCGCTGTATCAATCAGAATAAATTCTTTTTGAAATAATTTATAGTGGGTATGAATGGTATCGCGTGTTGTTCCGGCAATATCACTAACAATGGTTCGCTCCTCGCCTACCAGCGCATTCAGGAGCGAAGATTTCCCCACATTTGGTTGCCCAATAATTGCAAATTTGGGCAATTCATTTTCACGTAGTGTTTCGTCTGAATCATCTTCCTTCATATCTGCAGTTATCGCATCTAGTACTTCTCCAGATCCTGTTCCGGTAATACTACTCATGAAAAAAGTATTGGCTAAACCAAGTCCATAAAATTCTGTGGCTTCTAATTGACGCGCGCTATTATCCACTTTATTTACTACCAGATATACGGGCTTTGTGGTTCTGCGTAAAATATCGGCCATAGCTTCATCCAAATCTGTAATCCCCGTAACTACATCCACCATAAAGACAATGCTATTGGCTTCTTCGATCGCAATCTTTACTTGCTTGCGAATTTCTCTTTCGAAAACATCATCCGAATGCGGTACAAATCCGCCAGTATCAATTACATTGAAAGTCTTGCCATTCCAATCAGTAACACCATATTGCCGATCGCGAGTTACCCCGCTAATATCATCCACAATTGCTTTTCGCTGTTCGAGCAAGCGGTTAAAGAAAGTACTCTTTCCAACATTTGGTCTTCCAACAATGGCTACAGTATAACTCATAAAAATCCTCCGTTTAAATAAAATGATCGGCAATATTTACAAAACCGCTCTAAAACTATTTGTATCCGTATTCTCTCAACTGCAGGTCGTTATCGCGCCATTTGGGGCGCACTTTTACGAACAGTTCCAGGAATATTTTTTTACTGATAAAATGTTCAATATCGGCTCTTGCCAAAGTTCCGATTTGTTTAATCATTTTACCCTTTTCGCCGATAATAATCGATTTCTGTGTTTCCCTTTGCACAATTATATCAGCCTGTATCTTCACAATATCTTCTCTTTCTTTGAACTCATTAATCAATACTGCTGTATGATAAGGAATTTCATCGCCAAACAATTCATAGATCTTTTCTCTGATCATTTCAGAGGCAAAGAACTTAGTTGGCAGATCACTCAAATCTTCCTGACTATAAAAAGGAGGCCCCTCTGGTAATAACTCCAGAATGGCCGCTAATAATTTATTCAGATGCACTTTCTGCAAAGCAGAGATCTTTACGATCTTGTTGCAATAGTTTTTTTCAGAAAAGAATTTTTCGGCTAGAGCAATTCTGCCATTGCCTGCTTTATCGATCTTGTTCAGCACGATTAGGGCAGGCACTTTCAGTCGTAACTTTTGAAAGATGCCATCAATTTCTACTAGATCTTCGTTTGCGTCAACAATCAGCAAGGCAATATCAGCATCTTCTAAAGCACTCTTAACCGAACCCATCATATGTTCGTGCAATTTGTATTGCGGATCGATGATGCCCGGAGTATCAGAGAATATGATTTGATACTCATCGGGTTTATTCAAGAACGCTTTAATGCGATGGCGGGTTGTTTGCGCTTTTGGGGAGGTAATGGCCATCTTCTCGCCCACCAATGCATTGATCAGTGTGCTTTTGCCGGCATTAGGCTTACCAAATATGTTTACAAAACCTGCTTTCATTGTATCCCAGAAGATGATATTTTAAGAAATTTAAAGCCGATTGTATAAAATTACAAGGCTCTGCTCTGATTCGTTTAGTTGCTATTTAATATCAAATGTAACAAATAACAAAGGCCTCAATAGAGGCCTTTTAAGTTGCGAGAGAAGGGATCGAACCTCCGACCTTCGGGTTATGAGCCCGACGAGCTACCGCTGCTCTATCTCGCGATATAATGTTAAATCTATTTATCGCTTTTCCAAAAAAGATGCTCCCTCACCAACCTACTCACTATCTTAATGGGTTGCAAAAGTAGGTCGATGAAGCTTACTAACCAAAATTATTTGCTTAATCTTCGGTTTTTCTTTTTACAGATGCAATACCGCTGGTGCTGATATTCTTTGTTAACCCAGTGCCTTTGTAGTATATACTGCTTCCCCCACTTGCACTAGCATTCAATTCTTTATTTACCGTAATCCTTACCGTTGATGCGCCTGAAGCATCCACCTTGCAATAATCTGTCTTTAAATTATAGCCTTTCACATCGCAGGCGCCACTTACATCGATATCAGTTTTATCGGCGGTGCCCGAAATTTTTAAGTTCGAAGCTCCGCTTGCACCAATATTCAAAACACCTACGCTTATATTACCTGAAAAATCACTGGCACCCGATAATTGTATTTTCAGATCGTTTGATTTAATCGTTTCGGTAGTTTTTATATTACAAGCTCCGGAAGCTTCCACTCTGTGTAATTCTTTAAAAGTGATATACGCTTTCATTTTATTGTTATTCCACAATTTCCAATTCCAGCCCCTTCCTTCAAAATAAATGTGCAATACGCCGTTCCTGACATCGGTTTTAAGTCTATCAACAGCTTCACCCGAACCTGCGCTTACAGCTACCGCTTCTTCATTTCCCTGCGAAAGAAACAGGTCGATTGCACCTGACACTTCAACTGCATGAAAATCTTTTACAGCCCGAACCTGAGCATTGGCATCATATACCAGATTTTTTTCATTCTGTGCATGCACATCAAACAGTGCCGCCATAAGTATCAGCAGAAAAGACAACTTCTTCATAAATGCGATTTTGTTTAGAACGTTCAAATCTATCCAAAGTTACAATTGGGTTATATTTTCTTAATAGCTATTTTTGCAGTCGAACATTCTCGGGGTGCTGTACGGTTTAAAGCCGGATGGCTGAGATAATACCCGTTGAACCTGAACAGGGTAATGCCTGCGAAGGGAAGGTGTACCGTTTTTCAGGTCCTCTCCATTAGCTATTCCCTGTTCCCATTTTTAACTTTTAAATCAAAAAAAATGAAAAAGTTTTTGGGAACAACCATGATTGTATTCCTCACTCTTATCGCTGTTTGTCAGCCGATAAAACCAACCATTTTAAAAGGCATTGTAAGGGATGCCTCTAATTTAAAACCATTAGCATCGGCCATTATTCAATTAGGAAATGCAAAAACTATTGCAGATGAAAACGGACTCTTTAGTTTTTCAAAACAAGCTCAAGGAACTTATCAATTAACAGTTTCAAGCCTTGGCTTCAAAACTTATGCAAGCAGCATAACGATCGAAGACGAGCAGATTTTGCTTGACATTCAGTTAAAAGAATCTGATCTTTATTTACAAGCACTCGAAGTAAAAGCAATCAGGGCTTCGGCAAATGCCCCATTTGCAAAAACCAATATTGGTAAAGATCAGATTGCACTATCAAATACGGGGCAAGACCTTCCCTTTCTTTTAAATCAAACAACTTCAGCAGTAATTAATTCCGATGCCGGCAATGGGGTAGGATATACCGGAATACATATCAGGGGTTCTGACGCAACCAGAATTAACGTAACCCTCAATGGTATACCCTATAACGATGCAGAAAGTATGGGCACTTATTTTGTAGACCTACCCGATTTTACTTCGTCGGTAAACAGTATTCAAATTCAAAGAGGAGTAGGTACTTCTTCAAATGGTGCGGGTGCATTCGGCGCAACACTAAATCTGGCTACCAACGAATTCAATGAAAAATCATATGCTGAACTGAACAATAGTTTTGGTTCGTTCAACACATGGAAAAACACGTTGAAGGTTGGTACGGGATTAATTGGTGAACATTTTACTGTTGATGCAAGACTCAGCAGGATCAGTAGCAACGGATATATCGATCGTGCAAGTTCCGACCTTCAATCATTTTATTTCAGTACTGCATATCTCAATAAAAAATCATCATTGCGATTAAACATTTTCTCAGGAAAAGAAAAAACCTATCAGGCTTGGTATGGTGTGCCGGAAGATTCACTCCCCGTGCATCGTACTTATAACCCTGCTGGAACCGAAAGACCGGGATCGCCTTATTATAACGAGACAGATAATTATACACAAACACATTATCAATTATTTTTCAATTATGCACTGGCAAAAAGATGGTCTTTTAACACCGCTTTTTTCATCACTAAGGGCAAGGGCTATTATGAAGAATATAAGGCAGGGCAGGCTTTTGCAGACTATGGCTTGCCAGATATCAATAGCGGTGGATCAACTATCAGCACAACGGATTTGATTAGGCAACGTTGGCTAGATAACAACTTTCACGGACAAATCGCATCGCTTCAATATAAGGATTTAAAAAACGAATTTAATGTTGGCGGCGGCTGGACAAAATATCAGGGACAACATTTTGGCAATATCGTCTGGATGCAAACAGGCACTGTTTCTTCCGATTATCGTTACTACAATTATCCTGCAACAAAAACAGATGCAAACCTTTATGCAAAATGGCTGCATAAAATAAATAACAGATGGCAGAGTTTTGTAGACCTACAATTCAGGCATCTCAATCATCACATGATAGGGTTTGAAGGAAATGCGAATTTGGAAGTAAACAGAAGCTTTGATTTCGTTAACCCTAAAGCCGGCATTACTTATACGCATAACGGATGGCAAACTTATTTGAGTTATGCTTTGGGAAGTAAAGAACCCAACCGCGACGATTTTCAGGCAAGTCCGGTGAGTCAACCAAAACCAGAAACCTTACACGATTTTGAATTCGGAATAGAGAAAAAAAATAAACAATTCAGTTATGGTGTTACACTTTATTATATGTACTATATCGATCAACTGGTATTAACCGGACAGATAAACGATGTAGGTTCTTATACACGCACCAATATACCTAAGAGTTATCGGCTGGGACTGGAATTGCAAGCATCCGCAATAATTAATAAATGGATTGATATATCCGGTAATCTTAGCTTCAGCAAAAACAAGATCAAAGCATTTACCGAATACATTGATAATTGGGATACGGGTTTACAGGATGCCATCACGCATCAAAACACCAGCATTTCTTTTTCTCCGGATATGATTGGTGCATTGACCTTTAATTTGCATTTGATTAAAGGAGTTGATCTGAATTTATTAAGCAAGTATGTAAGCAAACAGTATCTCGATAATTCGCAAAACGAATCAAGAAAACTGGATGCTTATTTTGTGCAGGATCTGCGTTTGGCATACACGATAAAAAATAAAATTTTCAAAGAGTGGCATATCATTGGCCAGCTCAATAATGTATTTAATGCGAAGTACCAACCCAGTGGTTATTCATACACTTATGTTAACAATAAAGTGCAAACAAACGCCAATGCATTTTATCCGATGGCAGGAACTAATTTTATGCTGGCATTAAACATCAACTTATAAACAAAAAAGAGGCTGCCGAAAAAACCGGCAGCCTCTTTTTTATTTAGATATTATTTTATTTTGCAATTCTATCCTGCCATGCAAGCATTCCACCAGAAACATTTATCAGGTTACTGAAGCCCATTGTTTCCAGTATCAAACAAGCCTGACCACTTCTGTTACCACTGCGACAATACACATACAAATCTTCGTTTTTAAAACCTTCAATTGCATCTACCTGCATTGTTTGAACCTGACCAAGAGGCAATAGTATACCACCTATATTAAAATCGGCATGTTCATGCGGCTCTCTAACATCCACTAAATTAATTTTCTCGCCTGAATCAATTTTTTCCTTCAAGGCTTCTACTGAAATTGTTTGCATATTATTTTGTTTAAAAGTATTATTGATTTACAGGTTTAGATAAACTGTCTTTTACCGGAGCAACTGCACTGATATAAATATCCAATAACTGTCCACTGCGAATTTTATTAGCCGATTTCTGCCCTGGTGTCGGTTCTACATAGGGCTCCGGATTTTGTTTCACTACAAATGCAGCACCAGTATCAGTAATTGCGCCCACAGGAATTACCGATCCGAAATTTAAACTCAACGACGATAGCCAACTTTTTGATTCATTAACAGTAAGTCCTATTAAATTCGGAACTTCCATTTCTCCTCCCCCCACACCACTTCCTAAAACAAGGTCAACTGCAGTTCCCAAAGAAATTTTAGTTCCGGCTTTTACGGCAACATCTTTAATTGATTGTTCTAAAACAGCATTTCGGGCTATGTCGGGTTTGTAATTAATAATACCCAGTTTCAAACCCAAACTTTGTAAATACATTTCTGCGCTTCTGATAGAGAAGCCAATTAAATTGGGCATTTCTACCATAGGAGGAATACTCCTATTAATAGTTAGATAAATGGTTCTTCCTTTCTTTACAATGGCATCAGGTTCGGGTGATTGTTTTACTACTGCAAGTTTTGCAATACTGTCAACATACACCGAATCCTGTAGTGCAACATGAAATCCTTTATCCTCTAATATTTTTTGTGCAGCCGATGCATTCTGGCCAACAACACCAGGTACTTTTTCAGATTTTCCAAATCCGGTAATCCAATCAAGTGAACCAAAAAATAATAGTATCAGTAATAATACCAATCCTATTGCCGCAAGTATATTCGCCCAAAGTGGCTTAGTTGTTATGAATTTAAACACAGAAGAAATTTTGGAAATTGATTTCGGGAAATTCCATTTTAAAAATGAATATACCAATTCCTGCCTGCAGGAAAAGTATAAAATCAAATTATTTTAATGCTTCTTCAATAATTGCCGTATAAAAGTCTGTCAGGTCCCACCCTAAAGTCCTTACCTGCTGCGGAATTATGCTCGCTGCGCTTTGTCCGGGAACGGTATTTACCTCCAACATATACGGTTGCCCCTCTTCTTCATTATAAATAAAATCGATTCTAACTACCCCTCGGCAGTTGAGTACTTCATATACTCTTTTAGCAGCATCAGCCAATTGAGCGCGCATTGTTTCGCTGATATTTGCGGGAGTAATTTCTTTACTCTTGCCATGATATTTTGCTTCGAAATCAAAAAAAAGATTTTCTGTTTTGATTTCTGTGATTGGCAAAACAGTGGTAACTCCTTTTGACTTAAAAACGCCGATTGTGAATTCTTTACCGCTTATAAATTCCTCAACCAGAATCTGATCATCTTCTTTAAAAGCTTTTTCAAGTGCTGCTCCCAAATCTGCTGCCTGATCAACCCTGCTTATCCCAAGACTACTTCCACCATTATTGGGTTTCACAAATAAAGGCAACTGCAGTTTCTCCAAAATGCCTGCTGCAGTTACAGGGTTATATTTAAAAATGTGCATCGATTTTGCTACATGTATTCCCGCAAAAGCAGCAACAGCAACTGTAAAACGCTTATTAAATGTTAGTGCCGAAGTAGCTGCATCGCAACTGGTATATGGCAACTTTAACATATCGAAATAACCCTGCAATTTTCCATCTTCGCCGGGGGTTCCGTGTATACAAAGTAAGATAGCATCGAAATGTATTTTTTGCCCCTGATCCATCACCGTAAAATCTGATTTATCCACCGCAGATTTTTCTCCCACAACCGGTTCATACCACCATCCTTCCGTGTTAATATCAATTCGATACAAATCAAATTTTTCTTTGTCGGTGTGACTCGAAACAGTAATTGCGCTATTATAGCTGATCTCTGCTTCCCCACTCAATCCACCTGTAACTAATGCAATCTTTTTTTTCATTTCCTGAATATTATAATAACAAATATAACTGTGAAAGCAACAAGGGCAAAATAGCTTTGCTAATAAAAAAAGCTGAAGAAACTCTCCGTTTCTTCAGCTCACGTTAACGGGAAATATCACCCGCTGTTACAAGTTGTAGCCTTTTGAATGGCAACAATTAAAGTACTATAAAGTTATACTATGCTTTTACTATTTGCAAGCTTTTTCCGGAAAATAGTTTAGCACATTTTCTGGTGCACTAGCTGTGCAAATGCTCTTTTTTTGCCATCAGGTTCTCTACTGTTTCCTGATACTCTTCATCATGAACACAGCAGTCAACCGGACATACAGAAGCACACTGCGGCTCTTCGTGGAAGCCCTGACATTCTGTACACTTGTTAGGTGTGATGTAATAAGTGTCGGTGCTCAGAGGCGCAAAACGCTGATCGCCTGAAACAACTGTTCCATCTAATAAAGTAAAAGAACCTTTTACGGTAGTTCCGTCTGCTAAAGCCCACTCTACGCCACCTTCATAGATCGCATTGTTAGGACACTCGGGTTCGCAAGCCCCGCAATTGATACATTCTTCTGTTATCTTGATAGCCATACAAAATTGGTTTGTTGAGTTTGTAACTACATTTACAGTCCAAAATTACGATTGAACAATGACTTTACAAACAAGAATTCAAATATTAGACCGATTAGGAGCATATATTTTAAACCCCAATGAGGATTGGCTGGAATGCAAGGAAAAGGCTTATCGCGAAAATCCATGGTTTATCCCGGAATTCATTGAAATCTCTGTCCAAAAAATTGGCGAAAATTTTTTAAAAGCTCCATTGCTGACGGTGTGGGCCAATTTCTACTCAGTTAAAGATACACCTGTACGCCCTAAAAATATTGGATTGGTAATGGCGGGAAATATTCCACTGGTAGGATTTCACGACCTGCTCTGCTGCTTTATTTCGGGACATAAAACAACCGTGAAACCTTCGTCAAAAGATACTGTTTTAATCAAACACTTGGTGGCCGTCATGACCGAATGGGACGCATCCGTTTCAGAATTGATTCAATTTGCAGAAAACTTAAAGGGTTGCGATGCTTATATCGCTACTGGTAGCAATAATACCAGCAGGTATTTTGAATATTATTTTGGAAAATATCCGAATATCATTCGCAAGAACAGAACATCCATCGCCATCCTAGACGGGAGCGAATCGAGTGAAGAACTGGAAGCACTGTCCGACGATATTCAATTTTATTTTGGACTGGGATGCAGGAATGTTACTAAGATATATATTCCAGAAAATTATGATTTTATTCCGTTATTAGATGCACTGCGTAAGTATGAATATTTTATGGACTTCCATAAATACAAACACAATTTCGATTACCATCTTGCCATTCTAATCATGAGTAACAAATATTATATGAATAATAATTCGCTGATTCTTACTGAAAATATTGCAGCTTTTTCGCCCGTGAGTCAGGTACACTATGAAAAATATTCAGATAAAAAATTGTTGATAGAAACCTTGAAAAAAAATGAAGAAATTCAATGTTTAGTGGGCCATGGCCTAATTTCTTTTGGAATGGCGCAAAGTCCCAGGCTGAGCGATTATGCCGATGGAATAGATACAATGGCCTTTTTAACAGCACTATAATTTGTTTTAACAGTATCCATACATTTGGGCAAAGAAACTAGATTACATTTAAATTAAATTGACAGAAAATCATTCCGCAAAACATTTGTTAAAAGCGATTCGAGCTGTACTGTCATTTAATCAGGTTTATTTATTTGCGAAGAATAGGGCACAGAATTTGAAATAATAGAAAAAAAATGAGCATAAATATGAAATTCAAAAACATTTTAGCCATTATGGCAATTAGCGCTACTACCGCTATTGCAAGTGTGTGGGGCTATGGCAAATGGGTAGAGCACCAGTATGCCGGCGTACAGGACCAAACCAAATTGCCTGTTAATTATGCAGGCTTTATGGGTAATTCAGCACCAGGAACTCCAATTGATTTTACTCCGGCTGCAACCAGTGCCACTCCTGCTGTAGTACATATCAAAACAAGAACTAAATCCAAACAGGTTTCCAATAGTCAACGCCAGCAACGCAATCCATTCTCAGATTTTTTTGGGGGCGATGATGCTTTTGGTGACTTCTTTGGTGGCCCTAGGGTAATACCTGAACAAAGGGCCAGTGGAAGTGGCGTAATTATTACAGACGACGGGTATATTGTTACCAATAACCATGTGATTGACGGAGCTGATGAAATAAATGTAACACTCCCCAATAAAAAATCATACAAAGCATCTGTTATTGGCGCTGACCCGAGTAGCGATATCGCTGTAATTAAAATAGAAGGAAAAGGTTTCCCTTATTTGGTGTATGGCAATAGCGAAGATTTGAAACTCGGCCAATGGGTATTGGCCATTGGGTATCCCCTCAGTTTGGATGTAACAGTAACTGCAGGAATTGTTAGTGCAAAATCAAGATCAATCAATATCAATAAACAACAGAGTGCTAATCCTGTAGAATCATTTATTCAAACAGATGCTGCTGTGAATCCGGGCAATAGTGGAGGTGCTTTAATTAATACCAATGGAGAACTTGTTGGTATTAATTCTGCAATTGCTTCTCCAACCGGTTCTTATGCAGGTTATTCTTACGCGATTCCAGTTAATATCGTTAAAAAAATTGTTACCGATATTGTTAAGTTCGGAACCGTTCAAAGAGCGTATATCGGCATCAATTATGCCCCTGAAAATTTAAGCGAAGAAGAGATTAAAGCTTTGGAAAAAGAATCAGGAATTACTTACAAAGGAGGTGACGGTGTACTGGTAACCAATGTACCAACTGGCGGTGCTGCAAGTGCAGCAGCTATTAAAAAGGGCGACATTATTACAAAAGTGAATGGAACCACCGTAAATAGCGGTCCCGAATTACAGGAACAGGTTACTAAATTCAAACCGGGTGACAAGATTACGGTTACTTATAAAAGAAGTGGAAAAGAGAATACCGTAAGCTTAACCCTGAAAAATAAAGCAGGCAATACCGATGTGGTTAAAAATGTATCCATTCTTGATCAGTTAGGAGCTGAACTTGAAAATGTAGACAAGAAAGTTGCTACTGCGAACGAGCTAAGCGGTGGAGTGGTAGTAAAGAAGATTGGCAAAGGAAATTTACAGAATACCAAAATGCAGGAAGGCTTTATTATTACTAGCATTAACGGACAAGAGGTAAAAAATGTAGATGAGTTAAGAACAGCTTTGCTAGCATCAAAGGGCGGCACTGTTCGACTGGAAGGAATCTATCCAGGTTATGAAGGCTCCTATGCTTATCCTTTGAATTTAAGCGGAGAATAAATCGGATCTGATGATATAGAAAAGCTGCTCAATCGGGCAGCTTTTTTATGGATTTTATTTACATAATTTTTTGATAGAGGAAAAATTCTCCTGCCTGCAATTCGAATATTTCGCCGGGCTTGAATGGAAAAGAAAGGCCCGAAAAAACATTTTCAAATAAACCTTCCAGCCAACCATGTTGCACCTGTATCCTCAACCTGCTTTTGTTGGATAAATTTAAAATAACAAGGATTGTGTCTTCTTCATACTTTCTGATAAAGGCCATCAATGCATCATCATTTTCTGAGGGCAGTATAAAAGTTTCTCCCTGCGAAATGGCTTTATTTGTTTTACATACCTGCAAAAGAGCTGTATAAAATCCTTCCATTTGTAAAGGCTCTTCCCAATCAATCTCGTCTTTATCAAAAAAAGCCAACCTTTTTGTATTCGGAATTTCCTGCCCGCTGTAAATCAATGGTAATCCTTTCCACATAGCACTAAACACAGACCAAGCTTTTGAAAGGTTCCCATATTTTTCTACCTCAGTACCATTCCAACTATTCTCATCATGATTACTGGTGAAAAATAATTTGATTGCATTATTAGGATATTGGGTATAGTTGTGTAAACAATTTCTGATATCATTTAAACTCGCTTCATTCTTTTTTTGCTGCTCTGTAAGGTGCATCCAGTTCCAGGCATAAGTAGCATCAAAAACCTGATGGTATTCTGCAACATCGCATTCTGCCAACCAGAATAAAGGTTTTATTAGCTCGCACTCTTTTCTAGCACTAATCCAAAAATTCAATGGAACCAAGTGTGCCATATCGCAACGAAATCCATCGATATTACATTCTCTTACCCAATACTGCATGGCTTTGATCATTGCACTGCGCATTGCATGAACCGAAAAATCCAAATCAATCACATCGTGCCAACCATTAACCTCCGTAAAATTTCCATTTCGATCTTTCAAATACCAGTTAGAATGTTCGAAGGTCCAGTGATGATCCCATCCGGTATGATTTGCAACCCAATCGATAATAATTTTGAAACCCAATTGATGTGCATTGTCAACAAGATTTTTAAAATCTTTTAGTGATCCGAATTCTGGATTAATACTTGTATAGCTGCTACACGCATAATAGCTTCCTAATTTTCCCTGTCGCACTTTTTCGCTGATAGGTGTAATGGGCATCAGCCAAAGAATTTCTACACCCATTGCTTTAAGTCGCGGCAAATGTTTTGCAAAAGCAGCAAAACTTCCTTCTCTGGTGTACTGCCGGATATTTACTTCATAGATATTTGAACCCTTCACCCAATCGACTGTTGAAAAAATATGACTCATAATTATTTGGTATCCTTACAAAGAAATAGTTTTATAGCGATATGAGTATCGATAATCAACCAAAACTGGACAGGAAGATAAGCATTTTACAGGCCACAGCCATTAATATGACTGATATGGTAGGCATTGGACCCTTTGTGGTATTAAGCATGGTTGCTGAAATTATGCAGGGTCCTTGGTTTCTCTATGCCTGGGTAGCCGGAGCCGTATTATCATTTGTTGATGCCATGGTCTGGAGCCAGTTGGGCGCCACCTATCCCCTTGCCGGCGGTAGTTATAATTTTTTAAAAGAAGGGTTTGGCCCTAAATGGGGTAAATTAATGAGCTTTCTTTTTGTGTGGCAAACAATGATTCAAGCTCCACTGGTAATTGCTTCTGCAGCAATTGGATTCGCAACCTATTTCAGATATATTATTCCATTAAACGAATGGCAGGGAAAAGCAATCAGTGGCAGTTTAGTAATAATGATTGTATTGTTATTGTATCGAAAAATCGAAGCCATCGGAAAAATAAGTGTGCTGCTGTGGTTAGGAGTTTTAATAACAATGGCATGGTTGATTGGTGGGGGTATTTACCATGGAAATTTTCTGCAACCGATTTTGCATATCAACGATGGATTAAAAATAGATCATGCGTTTGCAGCAGCGCTTGGTTTTGCAAGTGTTAAAACCATTTATAGTTATCTGGGATATTATAATGTTTGTCATTTGGGAGGCGAGATCATCAATCCCAAAAAAAATATTCCAAAAAGCATGTTCATCTCCATCTTTGGCATTGCTTTTTTATACCTCATGATGAATATTAGTGTGGCGTCTGTTTTGCCTTTGGAACAAATTCAAAAAAGCAAATTTGTGGTGAGTGAATTTGTTGCAGTATTATTTGGACCAACCGCTGCAAATATCGCAACCATATTGATTCTTTGGGTAGCATTTGCATCAGTATTCTCTGCAACTTTAGGCTATAGCAGGATACCTTATGCCGCTGCAAGTGATGGTGCATTTTTTAAGGTTTTTGCAAAACTGCATCCCACCAAACACTTTCCTTATATCTCTTTACTGGTATTGGGTTCTGTAGCTTTTGTATTTAGTCTTTTACTAAGGCTATCCGAAATAATCAGCGCAATTTTAGCAATGAGAATCCTAATTCAATTTATCGGTCAGGCCATCGGACTTATTCTTCTGGTAAAGAGAAAAGGCAAAAAACATTTTGCATGGAGAATGCCAATGTATCCGCTTCCAATCGTTCTGGCCATATGTATTTGGGCATTCGTGTTTATTTCAACAGGGCAACAAATGATACTGGGAGGACTATGTGTAATTGGGTTAGGCATAATTGCATACCTCATAAAATCAAACCGGAATCAGGAATGGCCTTTTGAAAGAATGGATTAATTGGAAGTCTTAGGTAGCAATTGATGGATTAGTAAACTTAAGATTACAACCGCCATTGCTCCTAATACATTAAGCCACAAAAAGCCAAGTCCGATAATTTCGTATTTGTCGAGAAAGAAAAAACAAATAACAATCAATTCACCAATAATGGAGGCAATGAAAACTGCATTGCCTTTTATTTTTTTAAGATAAAATGCCACTAAAAATATTCCGAGAATTACTCCGTAAAAAAGAGATCCCAGAACATTTACAGCTTCAATTAAGCTTCCCATTCCGGTTGCAAATTCGGCAGTAATAATTGAGAATATACCCCAGCCCAGTGTATAATATTTCGACACTTTGTATTCCGAAGTACATTTTGCAATATTATTTTTGTCGTAGGCCGATCCTGTAAATCGCACGTGAAAATCAATCATGGTGCAGGATGCAAGCGAATTTAAAGCGGCTGCAATCGAACCCCAGGCAGCCAAGAAAATAATTGCAATCAACAATCCAACCAAACCCTTCGGCAGAAAATCAACTACGAAGCGAAGAAAAATATAGTTTGTATCGTTGGTATCAGCCAGTGGCAATGCTTTTTTTAAAACTGCTTTATATTCTTTTTGAGTAGCATTCATTTGCCGGGTGCCCAATTGCAAGCTGTCTTTGAAGATTGCATTTCCGGGTACTACATAGGCCCTGCTCCATTTTTCCTGGGTAGTTTGCTGCTGATTAAATTTATTTTCGATTGCATTTAGTGAATCTTTATAAATAGTTGTGGCGGCTTTTTCTGCCACCGATTTATTAAAGAATACCGGTGCATGATTAAACTGATAAAAAGTAAATAACATGGCACCCAGAAGCAGGATCAAAAATTGCATGGGCACTTTAACCAGTCCGTTCATTAAAAGTCCGATCCTACTCTCGGTAGTATCTTTTGCAGTAAGATATCTCCCAACTTGCGATTGGTCTGTACCGAAATATGACAATGCAAGAAAAAATCCTCCAATGATGCCGCTAATGATATTGTATCTATCCTTCCAATCGAAACCTTTTTCTGTAAACCCGGTTGTAATTACATTTAATTTGCCTGACGCCCCACTTACTTTTAGTGCATCTGTAAAACCAATACCAGTAGGCAAATAATGTACAATCAGGTATCCAGCAACAAACATTCCAATAAAAATAATGATCAATTGCAATTGCTGTGTATAAGCAACTGCTTTTGCTCCGCCACTTACTGTGTATATGATCAACAACCCTCCCATTACAATATTTGTCCAAAAAATATCCCAGCCCAAAAGTGAAGAGAGTATGATGGAAGGTGCATAAATACTAATCCCTGTAGACAAGCCCCTTGAAATTAAAAATAAGGAGGATGTAAATACCCTGGTTTTAATATCGAAGCGTTGCTCCAAAAATTCGTATGCCGTAAACACTTTTAGTTTATGAAAGAGGGGAACAAAACTGATAGATAAAATCACCATCGCAATCGGCAAACCAAAATAGTATTGTACAAAGCGCATACCATCTGTAAATGCCTGCCCCGGTGCCGACAAAAAAGTAATAGCGCTTGCCTGTGTGCCCATGATACTGAGCAGCACAAGGTACCATGGCATGCTTCGATTACTCAGGAAATACCCTTCCAGATTTTTTGCAGTACGACTTTTGTATAACCCATACGCAATAATGCCCATGAGTGTAACAGTTAATACTATCCAGTCGAGCCTGCTCATGCAAAAAAATTAGTAAACCAGGTGAAAAATAAAATTAAACTGGCCAGTATGGCAAGAACAAAAACATACCATCCAAGCCAGCTTGAAAAAAAAGGTATTTTATTTTTGCCATTCATTGTAATTTTTTTTGGTTGTGGCCAGCGTATTGCAAAATAGCATTTCGGTTGCTAGCAAATTTTGTTAAGGCGCATCTCTTATTTATTATGTCTACTACTAATTAATCCTCCCGACAACAATCCCAATCCCAGCCCAATAATCAGGCCCACTTTTACATTTTTAAGTAACAGGCCCAAGCCCACAGCAATTAATATTAAGGTTACTGCACCTATTCTTCTTCTTGGTTGTTGACTCATATGATTATTTGTTTTTAGGAATGGCTATCAGGTTCGCCATTAGTTTATAAGCACCGATATTTCCCGCAGGTAATTGACGAAACAAGACCAGACTAACATAAGCAAAATTGCCTTTGCCATATTTAGCAATCGCCAAAGATCCAGTGCCTTGTTTTTCGCCTGTATCGCTCATTCCTAGGGGCATCTCGAAATGGGCATCAACCTGATCAGCCTGATAAGTACTTCGTTCCTGAACCCAGTTCTCAAAATCCTTTTGGCCAATCTTATTGGGAAAGTTTAACACGGAATGGTTGGGTAATAAAAAATTCACCTCAGCATTTTCTTCAGTAACCCTTGAAAGGGCATTTACTATAAATGGATAAGGCCCCACTTTTATTTTTTTCAAACCAATCTGATTGCTTTTCAGATATTGCACAATCATGTTTCCCCCATTTTCAACGTAACGATTAAAAACATCGTTTTTATTACTGAGCCATTCAAAAATATTATATGCCCTAATTCCCAAAACAATGGCATCAAACTCTTTTAATTTTTCGTCAGTAATGTCTGCCTCATGCAAGTATTGAAGATCGTAGCCCATTTGCAGCAAAGCATCGGGAACCCTATCTCCCGCGCCCGTTATATATGCCACTTTTTTACCCGAAACCTTCAACTCATCTGCAATCACTTTCGAACTGTTCTGATAGAAATAATGTATTGAAGGAATATGATCGTATTTAATTGCTCTCAAGTACGATGTATAAATGTGTTTTTTATTATTCACATATGTGGTGATTTCGGCAGTAATATTGGGAACTGAGTCTTTTTTAAAACCAGATGGGAGTGGAATACTCAAAGCGTATACTCTACCTCTCTCGAAATTAATCAGTGTATCCTTTAAATAAATTTCGTTGTCATCCTGTTTTAATTGAATGGAAACAGGAATCTGTTCGGCTGCAAAATTCGATTTATAATGTAACTGTAACGTGGGTTTGGCAATCTGTTTGGATCCGTACTTGATATTGGTTAAAATAATATCAGGAGTAAGTGATACAATTAGTGGTGTTATAACTATATAAGGCTGATATAGTTCTCCTCTAACAGGATCAAGATATTTATATTGTACAGGCTTTTGGAAAGTTAGATTTACGCCATTGATCGAAAAAGTAAAGCTCGCCGAATAAGCGGGGCTGTTTTCATCTTTTCCAATAAGCATCTGATCTTCTACATTAAAACTTCCAATGCTTTCTTGTTTATTAGTTAGCCAATAAGGTTGCGTAACTCTTTTAGTGTTTTCAACCGAAAATATTTCGTTGAGACTGAAATTGGTATTGGTAGAAAGCGAGTAATGCATGGCGGTATCGAATGGGCTTGATGCGGAACTGTTCATTCGGATTGCTTCGATCTGCACTCTTGCATCTCTTCTTTTGTTTACAAAAAAATTGATATTCATTTTCTCACCAAGCACCGCATATTCCTCATCGCTGGTTGCTTCAAAAAATAAACCTGAACAAGCAACAATTAAATTCTTTACTTCCTCCAATTTTTTTTCAACCCATACTGTTTTATCCGAAATATTCCAGATGGCTTTATACAAAGCAACCAAACTATCTACCGATTTTTCGGGCTGATCAAAACGGTATTGTTGAATGATATTATTTATTTTTCCCTGAATCAATTCGGCACCTTTTACCCTGCTCCAACTGATATCCACTCCATCCATCAAATCGTTTTTGGGTGCATCTCCTCCAAGCGTTGCAAAGTTTTCATAAGCAACACCCCTTCTTCTTGGTCGGCCTTCTCCCTGACTTTTATGCATACTTCTTGCTTCTGCTCCAATTTCTCCATAACTCTTTCCCAATAAGGGGTTAAAGCCGCCAACATCTATTTTAAATTGATCGTTAGTGATTGTATTATTTCCACCAAAATTAAAAGTGTTCCAAAGAATGCGTTTTGCCTGCCAGGGCTTTACACCGTATTTTAATTGCTCCGGAAATCTTGCAGGGTCGGCTGCTGCTGTAAATGCCTCGTTCGCTAAAATGGATGAAGCAGCATGATGTCCATGACCCGCTCTTGCATCGCCCGGAAATCGTGCAATAATCACATCGGGCTGGTATTGACGAATCACCCAAACCACATCACTCAATATTTTTTCTTTATTCCAGACCCTCAATGCTTCTTCTGCATTCTTACTATACCCAAATTCATAAGCCCTGCTAAAAAATTGTTCAGCGCCATCCTGTCTACGAGCTGCTAATAACTCTTGCGTACGTATCAACCCCAATTCAATTCCTTGTTCACTACCAATCAGATTCTGTCCGCCATCTCCTCTTGTAAGACTTAAATAACCTGTTCTGTACAATTTTTCTTTGGCCAGATACGGAAGGAATCCATTGTTCTCATCATCGGGATGTGCGGCAATATAGAGCACGCTACCAAGTACCTGCAGTTTCTGCAACTGCATATAAATATCTGAACTGTTATTCACTACAGGTAATTGCGCAATGCATTTATTCAACAAAAGATGTGCAATCGCAAATAAAATAACAGCTATTCGAAGTGGGATTCTCATAAATGATATCATTATGGTGTTAGCGAAGATAACCCTCCGCAAATGAAAGCTAAAACCGTTTAAACAAATTATTGCCCTGCAAAAAACACTGCATTACAAAACAGCATCTTGCCATTTTCCCAAAACTGACGGAACATTAAGTTGTCGGCCAGAAAAATAACAGACCCAGAACCCAGTTGCGATGCACCGATAAGCGTACCATCTTTTAATTTATTTTTCACCTTTATGCCGCTAAAACCTGTAACGTAGGCATCTTTTTTTAACACTCCTACATTCCATCCATCTTTTATAAACTCAAATAAATTTGCGTCTTGCTTGAGTGTATAATAAAAATCAGGATAGCCAAATGCCAATGGATGTGTATTATCTAAATTCACTTTGTAAATTGCTCCGGGTATCGAGCCTGTCAACGAATTTCTTTCCTGATCAGCAAACTTTCTGAGCGCAGCATACTCGTCTTTATCTTCCGACTTATCTTCTTTTAATTTAAAGCCCCAATCAGCAGCCGACATTTGTTCTGCAGCCGACTGAATAGCAATGAGTTTCCCTCCTGCTTTCACAAATTCCTTTAGTCTTTCTGTAGTTGATTTATCAGTAAGATTCTTGTAGAACCCGTCGGGAATAATCAACACCTGATAGTTTTTAAAATTAAAGCGGCCTATATCATTTGCATTCACTAATGTAAGAGGATAGCCGAGTTGCTGATCAAAAAAGTGCCAGATCTCACCTACACCTAAACTAGAAGTTTGCTCTCCACTAATCAAAGCCACTTTGGGTGCGGCATTGATAATTCTGATATCAGGAGAACCAAAGTCGGATCCCTTTTCCATAATCCCCGTTTCCACTGCTACAGATTGAACATGAAATCTCATACAGGCTTCATTTGTAATTCCATTCCAGTCAACTTTTGAATTACTTGTTTTTAAAACTATTAAAGTACCCCTGTCGTATTCCTTGCCCTTGTAAGTGAAAGGTTGGGTGTTATATCTTACTTTAACAGCATTCTTCAATAAATAAGCTAATACCTTTGAAGCATTTAAAGAAGTATAGGGCACCAGTAAACCATAATCAGAGCTTTGATTGCTAATAACAATCGCCGGTTTATTTTCTACGGTCAGTTCCAGTTTCTCTTTCACAGCATATGCTTTCACTCCGTATGCATATGGAATTGCCCAAGCAGTAATGTCGTAGGTATTAGAATCAACCACTTTTGTTTTGGGCTCTAATAACACTTTGGCCAAAATTGAATTGGGCTGATAAGCACTAACAGCCAAATGATGCCCCTCGTCAATAAAGTTTTCTTCTTTTCCCGAAAAATAATTATACCCCTTAAATGTTTTCGAATTCAGTGTACCTGATTCGATACCGTTTTGATCCAACAACTTTTTTACAGCTAATAATTTATTTTCGTCTTTTGCTGTAAGCACATAAGTTTTGTATTCGCCGATCTTTCCGTTACGGCTATCCACATAAAATTGTTTAAATTCCTGAATAAGTCTTTCCTGATTTTTCGAACTCGTTTCGATAGTTGAAATACCTGTCGTATAATGGTGCATCACTCTTTCAGCAAGCGTTAAAGTATCTCCATTTTTATTTACAATTGCTAATCCGCTTCTGATTCCGCCCTGCTCAAAAGTCATTCCGATTGCACCTTTATAAATCGGATAGGTATCGCCGTAGGAAGGATATAATAAATCGAATCGTTCCTTCGTAAAAAATAGCCATCCATTCTTATCAAAATAACTTGCATTACTCTTCCCGATCATCCCCTGAAAGTCGCGCTGCCACTGTGTAATTACTTCATGATAGGGTTCTGCTGCAGGAGCAAAATAATAGGGTTGATCGTATCCCTGCTCGTGATAATCTACGTGCACCTGAGGTAACCATTCATTGTATTTTATCAAGCGTTGTTGCGACTCAATTTGAGTTTGCCATGCCCAGTCTCTATTCAAATCAAAATTATAGTGGTTGCTTCTTCCGCCAGGCCATGGCTCTACATGTTCTCTGGAAAGAGGTTCTGCATTGGCATGAACCCCTACCATCGAGTTAAACCAGTTTACATACCGGTCTCTTCCATCTGGGTTGATACATGGATCGATGATCACTACCAGATTTTTTAACCATTCTTTAGCAGCAGTATTATTGGGATCTAATAAGGTATATAAAGTAAGCATGGCAGCTTCTGAGGAAGAAGTTTCATTACCATGCACATTATAGCTCAACCAAACAATCGCAGGCGGGTTAGTGATTTTTTCATTTGCTTGCCCCTTCAGAACTCCAGCCATTTGCAAATTATTCTTGCGTATTGCTTCAATTCTTTTGAGATTCTCCGGGCTGGCAATTATTGTCATGATCAATTCACGTCCTTCATTGGTTTCTCCATATTTTTCAAGCTTTACCATTTCGGGCTTTGCCATGGCAACCGATCTAAAATATTCAACCACTTTATGATGTCGCGTGTATTTTGATCCAACACGATATCCCAAAAACTGTTCAGGGCTTTGTAAGCCTTGCGCAAATAAAGTGACTGAACAAACAATACATAATAAAAACGAACAGGCTTTCTTCATAAGTATAAAAATAAGCCGTGAATGTAATCAAACTAAAAAAGCCATCACCCTAATCAGAGGTATATTTTTACACATGATGCATAAAATTTAAACTGCTTTTGTAGCAAATCGATTAATTTTCAGCCATGAAACTGCTAAAAACCCTCAGCATTTGCCTGGTTATCGGTTTATTTTCCCAAACCATGGCACAGACTCCAATCGTTGGCGTCGGAAAAAAAGTAGATCCCTATAAATATCAAGTAGTAAAAAATGGACAGTTCAGAAGGGCTTCTGTTAGTTCGGCTCATCCTCTGGCAAGTATGGTTGGTGCAGCTATTATGGAGCAGGGCGGAAATGCATTTGATGCAGCTATTGCTACTCAGTTAGCTTTAGCAGTAGTATATCCCACAGCAGGAAATATTGGCGGTGGTGGATTTATGTTGGCTCGTCAGAACAATGGAGAAATGATTGGTCTGGATTATCGTGAAGCTGCCCCTTCAAAAGCAAGCAGGGATATGTATCTGGATAAAAACGGAAATGCGATTACCAGTCTTTCCCAATTCGGGCAGTTGGCTTCCGGAATTCCCGGTACCATTGCAGGATTATTTGCAACCCTTCCTTATGCAAAGCTTCCTTTCAAAACCCTGATTCAGCCTGCAATTGATCTGGCAGAAAAAGGTTTTGTAATCACTGAAAAACAAGTGAATAGTTTTAATAGCGAGCGTGATGTGTTTATCAAAAACAACAATCATCCAATTGCATTTGTTAAAGAAAACAAATGGAAATTAGGCGATACTTTAATTCAAAAAGAACTCGCAGCAACTTTAAAAAGAATTCAGAAAGATGGCGCCAAAGGATTTTATGACGGAGAAACAGCCAAGCTGATTGTAGCAGAAATGCAAAAGGGAAATGGAATTATTAGTCTTGAAGATCTTTCAAACTATACAGCCAAATTCAGAAACCCCTTGGAATTTGATTATAGAGGTCATCATATCATCAGCTTTGCCCCACCTAGCAGTGGCGGTATTTTGATTAATCAAATGCTTAAAATGATCGAAAAATATCCGATGGGGTCTTTTGGTTTTCAATCTTTAAAATCGGTACAATTAATGATCGAAACCGAAAGAAGAGCATATGCCGATCGTGCTGAACACATGGGCGATCCTGATTTCTGGAAGGTACCCGTAAAAACCCTGACAAGCGATAAATATCTGGCAGAAAGGATGAGCGACTATTCGCCAGACAAGGCAGGAGTTAGTTCTGCAATAAAAGCAGGTATCATTCATGAAAGCGAGGAAACTACGCATATCAGTATCGTTGATGCAGCAGGTAATATGGTTAGCATTACAACCACTTTAAATGGCGGTTATGGTTGTAAAGCAGTCGTAAATGGAGCCGGCTTCTTACTCAATAACGAGATGGATGACTTTAGTGTAAAACCCGGTGTGCCAAATATGTATGGCGCTATTGGAGGAGAAGCAAATGCCATTGAACCCGGTAAAAGAATGCTGAGTTCGATGACTCCTACCTTGGTATTAAAAAATAGAAAACCCTACTTAATTATCGGAACACCGGGTGGCACTACCATACCAACATCGGTGTACCAAGGACTGGTGAATGTTATCGACTTTAATATGACGGCCAGTGATGCCATCAACAAACCAAAATTTCACCATCAGTGGCAACCCGATATGGTAATGGTTGAAAAGGATTTCGATGCCAACACCAAAAAACAATTAATTGGAATGGGATATAAGATTAATGAACGTGATGGCATTGGCAGAACCGAAGCTATACGGCTTTTGAGTGATGGCAAAAGAGAAACCGCCGCTGATAAAAGAGGGGATGATTCTGTTGCGGGCTTTTAAACAGTAGAATTCAATAAATCTTATTTACAAAATATTAACTCAGGTAAAATGAATCTTGAATCGGGATTTCTAAAAGATAGTATCAAAAGGTTACGCTATTATAAAGAGCTTGGAGATAAAACGCTTGAGCAATTAAGTGATGATGATTTTTATATACAGCCCTCTTCCGAAAGCAATAGCATTGCTGTAATTATTCGACACTTACATGGCAATATGTTGAGTAGGTGGACAAACTTCCTGACAGAAGACGGAGAAAAGCCATGGAGAAACAGGGATACTGAATTCGAGGCAGGAGAGCTCAGCACTCAAGAACTGATAGCAATCTGGAATGAAGGTTGGAATTGTTTGTTCAATACCCTTGAATCGCTAAGCCCTACTGATCTAATCAAAACCATTCATATAAGAACAGAACCACTTCTTGTATATGATGCCATTTTAAGGCAGATGGCCCACTATCCCTATCATGTTGGTCAGATTGCATATATAGGAAGATGGATCAAAAACGACAAGTGGATTAGTCTTAGCATAGCAAAGGGTGCAAGCGATGCATTCAACAATCAAATGCAATCAGGCAACAAGACCCATTGATCGATCTTGCCAACTTTAAAACAGGCTCTCAGGCAGTTCAAATCAAAATTGACTATTTTCTCAGGGAAAAGAGAGTTTGGTATTGAATTTGCCTGTCAATTACGATTCTGTATTTTTACCAATCAAAGCCCTCAATTCTGAAGAGAACTCTAAACATATCGAGAAAAATATTGCTGAGTATCATTGGGCTTTTGCTTCTGGTATTTATTGCCATCCAAACAGACTTTGTTCAGAATAGAATTGTGCAAGTAGTGATTGGTAAACTTTCTAAGCAACTGGGTACGGAAGTGCACATAAAAAATGTAAGCTTCTCCTTATTCAATAGCATGAATCTGGAAGGCATATTGATTCGCGACAAACAAAAAGACACCCTACTCTCTGCCGGTCAGCTTAAAGTAAGAATTACTGATTGGTTTTTCTTCAAAGACAAGATAGTACTGAAATATATAGGATTGGAAGATGCAGTCGTAAAACTAAATCGAAGAGACAGTATCTGGAACTACCAATTTCTGGTCGACTATTTTGCATCTCCAAAAAATCAAAAAAAGAAATCAGGTAACATCGCCCTGAATCTAAAAAAAATAGATCTTAAAAATATACACTTCACCCAGAATGACGTTTGGGTTGGGGAAATGATGGACCTGAAATTGGGTAGTTTATTGATGGATGCAGAGAATATGGATTTTGCCAAAAACATTTTCCAAGTCAATGAAATTGCAATTGATAAACCTTTTTTTACCATTCAGCAAATAGATGCGCTTCGACCTGATTCTTTAAGAAGACAAGCAGTGCCGGTAAAAAAAGACAGATCGATGTACTTGAACCCCTCCAATATTTTTGTTCAGATTGCGCAAATAAAAATAAACGAAGGCCAACTTTGGGTTGAAGCAAATGCAGACGCACCTTCAAATATTTTTGATGGAGAGCATATCAGACTAAGCAGACTAAATGGACTGATTAAAAATCTAAATTTCAAAAAAGATACGATACACGCCTCTATAGAACTTTCAGCAAAAGATAGATCGGGTTTTGAATTAAAGAAACTAAAAGCACAATTCCGTTTTACGCCCCAGATCATGGAACTTTCTTCACTTGATCTTCAAACAAATAAAAGCAGGATTGGGTCTTATTATGCAATGAAGTTTAAAGACTTTAATGAAGACTTCGGAAGGTACATTTCGAATGTATCGATGGTGGCACATTTTAAAGAAGCAAAATTAAACAGTGACGACATTGCTTATTTCGCACCAGAGTTAAAAGACTGGAACAAACAGTTGACCATTAACGGAAGTTTTATCGGAACAGTCGAAAACTTTAGTGTGAAGAATTTAAATGCCAAAGGAGGTGCAGGTAGTTCATTAATTGGTGAATTAAGTATGAAAGGACTACCCAATTTAAAAAACACTTATATCGATTTTAATAATGGCAATTTACAGACTAACTATTTCGATCTGGGAATTATACCAGCTCTAAAAAACATTACTGCTCCAAATCTTGCTGCTCTTGGCACGATTAGTTATCGCGGCAACTTTAAAGGAAGCATTTATAATTTTATAACAGATGGCGTATTTAGCACAGCTTTGGGCGGAGTAAAAACAAATATCACCATGCAACTCCCCAAAAAGGGAGATCCAGTTTATACCGGAAATATTGAAACAAATCGTTTTAATATTGGAAAGTTCTTAGACTATGATCAATTAGGGTTAGTTGATTTTAAAGGAAAAATCAGTGGTACCAGTTTTAACATCAATAAACTTAAAACAGAACTCGATGGTAAAATCACTTCTCTTGACTTTAATAATTATACTTATACCAATATCATCACAAAAGGAACGCTTCAGAAAAAATATTTTAATGGTGAAGTTAAGATCGATGACCCCAATCTGGATTTTACCAGCGATATCGAAATTGACTTGAATAAGGCACAACCCAGTTATAATATTGTTGGCGACTTAGTACATAGTAATTTAAAAGCATTAAACCTTTATCCCGAACGTATAGAAATTACCGGATTATTAGATGCAAATTTCTCAGGAACCAATATTGATAATTTCTCCGGTTCGGCCAAATTCTTAAATGCAGATATCAAAGGAGAAAATACGGCACTTAATTTCGATTCCTTAAAACTAAGTTCCAGTTATATCGACAGTGTTAAATCATTAATACTTCAAAGCAACGATTTTAATGCTTCTATTATTGGGAAATTCAGTATCATGGATTTGCCTGCCAGCATTCAATCCTTTCTAAACCACTACTATCCGGCATATGTAAAACCGCCAAAAGCAACTCCTAAAAATCAAACATTTCAGGTATCGATCAGCACTGATTATTTTGAACCCTACCTTCGGTTGATCAACAAAAAAATCAGTGGTTTTAATGATGCTTCTCTGAAGGGATCGATCGATACCAGAAAAAATATTCTGGGATTAAATCTGAATGTACCTTATGGAAAATATAAAAAACTAATTATCTCGGGTGCTCAAATACTTGGGGCAGGAAACATTGATACACTACATATCAGTGGTGACATCAGCAGTATTCAGTTAAGCGACAGTTTCCATTTACCCAACTCGCATTTTGAAGTAACATCAATGAACGATCACTCCATTGTATCCATTAAAGCAAGCGCCGAAAATACATTGAACGATGCCTCTATTCTTGCCGATGTTTATACACTTCAAGATGGAGCGAGAATAAGCTTCAGGCCCTCTGACTTTGTAATCAACGAAAAGAAATGGGCAATTGAAAAAAATGGGGAACTGGTCATACGAAATAATTTTGTTGATGCTAAAAATATTCACTTAACACAGGGGTTTCAGGATATAGTAATAGAAACCGAAGAAGAAGATGGTGGTAATACCAGCAACCTGATTGTTAAACTTAAAAACGTTTTCTTGGGAGATATCAGTTCTGCACTTTTCAAAAACCCAAGAATGGAAGGCATCACTACCGGTGATATTGTGCTGCGCGACTTTTTTGGAAAATTCAATGCAGATGCCAGATTGAATACAGAACAATTTAGATTGGATGAGGACAGTATTGGACTCGTAAAAATAACTGCAAGTTATAATAACGAAACAGGTGAGATTCCCTTTACTGTTAAGTCGGCTAATGAAGGCTACAATCTGTATGCAACCGGATCATATAATATCAAGGATAGTGTTGATGCACCTCTCTACACGAATATTCGATTGGAAAATACCAAGATCAATATTTTACACCGATTCATTGGCGACTTGTTTGGCGACATAACCGGTATTGCAAAAGGTAATTTAAAAATAAGCGGCAATCCGAATTCACCCAACTTGTTAGGGAATATCAGTCTACGAAAAGCAGGCATGACAGTGAACTATACAAAAGTGCATTATACAATCGATTCTGCAGAAGTAAAATTCGAAAATGACGGTATTGATTTTGGTGAATTTAATATTCAGGATAAATATAAAAACCAAGCAACAGTTAAAGGCAAATTATTTAATAAAGGTTTCAAGAACCTCGCGTTTGATTTTGACATGAACACCAGAAAATTATTGTTGATAGATACAAAACTAAAAGACAATCAACAGTTTTATGGAACAGCAATCGGTGCTGCACAAATGAGCTTTAAAGGCCCTGAATATGATGCTAGGATGAATATTATTGCAGAAGCAACTGATAGTTCCCATATCGTTTTACCAAACTCAACCAGCAAAGAAAACGGGATCGCCGATTTTATTGTCTTCAAACAGTACGGCAAAGAAATGGAATCTACAAAATCTGAAAGCAATTTTAATCTTACTGTTGATCTGGACCTTACTGCCAATAACAAAGTTTCGATCGATGTAATTTTGGACGACCTTACGGGGGATGTGATCAAAGCGGTTGGTAATGGCCGCTTGCGGATTCATGCGGGCACTACAGACCCTTTAACAATCAGAGGCAGGTATAATATTGATCGTGGAAATTATGATTTTAATTTTCAATCGTTTATTCGAAAACCCTTTGTACTGCTTGCCGATGCAGGTAACTATATTGAATGGAATGGAGATCCGTTTAAAGCAGATGTACATATTGATGCCCAATACACAGCCGAACGGATTAGTATGAGTGATCTGGTGGGCAACAACAATTTTAGCGGGGCTGTAAAAGCTTATCGGGGAGATGTTTATGTAATAGCCCAACTACGCGATAAACTAAATCAACCTAGCATTAAATTCAAATTAGATTTTCCACAGGGCAGTCCAATTAAAACAGACAATGAGTTTGCGGCATTCCTGAACAGAATCGAAAAAGATGATAATGAGATATTGAAACAGGTGTCGTTCCTAATTGTATTGGGTTCATTTGCTCCTACCGGAAATTCTGGCACTAATAATATTACCAATCCGTATATGATCACTTCTCTTGGTGTTAATACCATTTCTCAGGTATTGACTAAAGAAGTAAATAAAGTTGTCTCGAATATTCTTTACAAAATCACAGGAGATAAAAGTCTGCGTTTTGATCTCGGCACTTCTTTGTATAGCAGCAATTCACTGCTAGATGCCAACAGCGGCGTTTCGGCAAATAGTAATAAATTAGATCGAACCAGAGTGAACCTGAAACTGGGTTATGCATTTGCTAACAACAATATTGTTGTAACGCTTGGAAGTGATTTAGACTTTAATCTGGGGAATAGCACTTCTTTTCAGAATGGCAACTTTCAATGGTTGCCCGACTTCAATATCGAATTTATTCTTACAAAAGATCGCAAATTGAGAGCGATCGTGTTTACTAAAAATAGTCTGGACATTAGTGGATCAACATTTGGAAGAAGAAATAGACAAGGCGTAAGTATCTCTTACAGAAAGGACTTTGATCAGTTCTTTGCAACCAAACAAGATCCTGTTGAAATAAAAACGCCGGCAGAGAACACTGTGCCAGATAAGAAATAATCAATTATTTTATTTGCGTTTGGGGAATTTTTTTGCACCCCATTAATCGGTAAACTTTAAAATGTCTTACCACTCCCCCATTACGTGTTTGATTGATAATTACCGGAGCTTGAATACTATTGAAGTATTGGGCGTACTCAGTATTTACATCAAAGGGCAGATTGGAAGGCACAATACAATATGCGTCATCCCCCAATTGCATTTTAATTCTATCCTTATTTAACCAGGCGAATTTATGGATATCCTGCAGAGGGCCAATTCCTATCAAAGTTTGCCCTGTTTTTCGAGCTGTATAAAATTCCAAATGCCCTCCGGGAAACCATTTTGGCACTACAATAAAAGAATGTTCTTTCATTAATTTATGTTCCCTGTCATTTTTCACCAAGCTTGCATACTCGTCACTAAAATCAGCCCAGCCTGTTAAGTCGAGCGTGGGGCAATATTCTCCATAATTTTCTTCTTCCTGACTCCCAAAATTGATCGGAGATAGTCGAACAGTTGCAACAGCGGTAATAAGCACGGCTACCAGAAAAGAACCTGCCACAATTAAAATTGGAGGCATTTTATTTTTTGAACGATTATCCAGATAAATAGCAGCCAGTATAAACAAAGGAATAAATCCCGGACCACTCCAATGCGGAAGTGTTGGATTAAAAACTGCAATACCCCAGAAAAGCAATATCATGGGGATGCTCATGCTAAGCAACCAGGTTGCTGCTCCTTTTTTATAAACTTTAAATCCATTTCTTAGAAACGCAATTAACGCAAAAAAAACAAGGATAAAAATTACTGGATTTTGATAAGCAAATTCACCTACTATTTCTCTAGCAAGCATATCCCATTGCAAACTGGTATGAGTTACTCTATCCGAATGAAACTTATACGTGATGAAATCGTATTGAATATTCCAGAAAACAATCGGAAGTAAAATTAAAACGGTTAGTAAAACAGCAATATAGAGCCGCCAGTTTAACAACCACTTTATTCTGCACAATAAAATGCAAATTCCAAAACCAACCCATAAATACAAGCCATGTACTTTGCATAATCCTGCCAATCCAATTAAGGCTCCGAGTATCAGCCAATTGCTGATTTTATTTTCAGCATCCGGTACAAACAACAAGGTTGCCATACAATATAAGGAAGCAGTCCAGAAAGGCATTTGAGGCGAATCGGGAAGAATAAATAATCCCGCGATAATACTGGTATACACAGCAGACTGATAAATCAATGCTGCAAACCAACCGGCTCTTTCATTAGCAATCAATTTTGTCGTCAAAAAAACAAACCAGGTAGCAATACCTGCTCCAATAATTCCGGTTAACCTTAACGATATATCAGAAACCCAATGAAGATTTAATGTAAATAATCGAATCATCCAACCTACCATCGGCGGATGATCGAAATGGTTCCAGTCGGGTTGAATGGCATATGTCCAATAATACACTTCATCATTTCCTAATTCCAATAACCCTGCAATCAATAGCTTAAATGCAATTGAAACAAGTATCAGAACAATTACCTTTTTTGAATATGATGGGAAATTGATTTGCATAATTGTAATTACAAATGGTCGATCAACCAGCGTACAGCCAGCTCATACCCTTTCAACCCCAGGCCAATAATGCTTCCTGCAGATTTACCCGACAAGTGTGAAAGCTTCCTAAATTCTTCTCTGGCATGCACATTACTGATATGTACTTCTACTACCGGAGCTTTAATTGCAGCAATAGCATCACCAATGGCTACAGAAGTATGCGTATACCCCCCGGGGTTAAGAATGATGCCATTGTATTCGAACCCAACTTTTTGTAACTCATCAATCAATTCCCCTTCGATATTACTTTGGAAATATCTGAATTCTACCTGAGGAAACATTTTATGCAAATCTGTAAAATATTGTTCAAAGCTTTGGCTTCCATAGATACTGGGCTCTCTGGTTCCCAGTAAGTTTAAATTTGGGCCATTGATAATTGCTATTTTCATTTTTTATTGATTTTGGCCTCCATAAAGAAATCACATGTTCAATCCTGCATAATAGATAGAGCCTAACATCGGCGCTTTTTCGTTCATCATTACATGAACCGAAACTGTATTTAGCAAGTGTTTCATTCTTCCACTTGATTCAAATACGTTTTTCCAATTGGCAGGATCTAGGAGGCTGATAATTTTTGGAGCAATGCCTCCAGCAAGATATAAGCCCCCTGTTGCTTTAAATTTCAAAATCATATTTGCCGCTTCTATCGCTAAAAAACGATCAAATAATTTGATCGCTTCAATGCAGGTAGTACACTTGGCATCTTTTGCAGCATTACTTATTACTGCAGCCGGGTCTGTTGTTTTCATGGCATCCAACAACCATTTAGGTCTTGGTTTTTCTTCCATCTCTGTAAGATATTCCCAGATTGTTACAATGCCATTGCCACTTAATAATCTTTCCCAACTCACGTGTTCGTACCGGGCTTGCAGAAAATATAAAATACCAAGATCCTGTTTGGTTCTCGGTGCATAATCGCAATGTCCACCTTCTGTTGCAAAGGGATGATAATTTTTACCATCATAAAACATTCCGGCTTCTCCTAATCCGGTACCAGCCGCCAGTATACCTATATTACCTGGTGTTTCATTGGTTCCCTTATGCAATGTGTATAGCTCTTCCGGTTTTAGTGCTGCAAGACCATAAGCAGTTGCTTCAAGATCGTTCAAAATAGCAATCGGACTTCCGCCTAATTTTTTAGAGATTTCATTTCTATCAATTTGCCAACTAAGGTTGGTAAATTTTACTTTACCATCAATAACAGGGCCAGCAACAGATAAACAAACCTTTTCAGGATTGGGATACCCTTCTATAAAATCACTAATAATATCGATAAAGGAATTATGATTTTTACTAATATACCTTTTTTCTTTTACTACTTCCATCCCCGTTGCTCTAAACTCGCATAGCGCCATATTTGCTTTGGTACCTCCAATATCACCCGCCAGGACTAAAATATTTGCGTCGTTCGAAAAATGTGTCTGTTTAAAAGCAATCGGAATCAGCAATTCAATTTCCATATGTGTAAATTTAACAAGGTCTATGTGTAAAGGAAAGAAATATCAACTTAAAACAGAAAAAAATGTATGTTTAAAACCAATCTTGTTTTTAAAATGATTAAAATCATATCGAATTGAAAAAATCGCTGATAATGATCATATACAAGGATATTTAAAACTGATATTTTTGCAAGTACGAAATAGGCAGTAAAATGACAAACGCAATATACCTTACCACAACAGAACCATACTCGGGAAAATCGATCATTGCATTAGGTTTGATGAATCTCATATCAGGCAGAACTGAGAAATTAGCTTATTTCAAACCCATCATCAGCAGTACAGGAGAAGAAAGAGATAATCATCTCGATACTATGATCAGGCAGTTTGGACTCAGCACTCCTTACGAAGACATGTATGCTTTTACAAGAGAAGAAGTGATAAAGCACCGTAACGAAGGTAATGAGGCTTTCATGATTGATAAGATTATCGAAAAATTTAAGAAGCTACAGGAGTCAAACGAATTTGTGGTAGTTGAAGGCGCCGATTTCATGGGCAGGAGTACCAATCTGGAATTTGATGATAATATTACCATCGCAAAAAATTTAGGGATCCCGGTGGTTCTGATTGTAAAAGGTGAAGGCAAGTCGGAGGAAGAAATTGCCAACACGGCTGTTTCTACTTTTAAATTGTTCTTAGATGAAGGTGTTCAGATCTTAACAGTAATTGTAAATAAAGTAGCACCTCAAATTGCTTACTCGGTTTCTCTTCAAATTAAAAAGAGTCTGCCAAAAGATCTGATTGTAACCGCTATTCCAGAAGATAAAGATTTGGGCAACCCTACCATTAAAGAGATTTATGAATCGGTAAATGGCAAAGTATTATTTGGAGAACATTTATTTTCAAATCAGGTAGATCATTCCATTGTAGGCGCTATGCAACTGCATAATTGCTTGCTGCGTCTGAAGAAAAATACACTGATTGTTACACCTGGCGACAGAGGCGATATTATTATAGGAGTGTTGCAGGCAAATATTTCTAAAAGTTATCCTCGGGTTGCAGGTATGATATTAACAGGAGGCTTGCTCCCCGAACCTTCCATTATAAAATTGATCGAAGGTTTGGATACAGTAGTTCCAATTATTTCAGTTGAGTCAGGAACGTTTGAAACTGTAAATAAAGTGGCAGCTACCGAATCGAGAATTTCTTTTTACAACAAAGAAAAGATCTCATTGGCCATCAACACTTTTGATAAATATATCGACATCAAAGCAATTGGTGAAAAGATCAATACATTCCAAAGCAGAAGTATTACACCAAGAATGTTTCAATACCAAATTGTGAAACGGGCAAAAGAACACAAAAAACATATTGTACTGCCTGAAGGTGGCGATGATAGAATTTTAATGGCAGCAGATCTTTTGGTAAAACAGGATATTGTTAAGTTAACCATTCTGGGTATTAAAGAAAATATTATTGCCGCTGCAAAAAGATTAAACCTGACATTCGATTTTTCAAAAATTCAAATTATAGATCCGGCCACATCAGATAAATATGATGCGTATGTAGACAGTTTGGTGGAACTGCGTAAATCGAAAAATTTACAAAAGGAAATGGCAAGAGACCTGATGCTGGATGTATCTTATTTTGGAACCATGATGGTTTATAAAGGCGATGCTGATGGCATGGTTTCGGGTGCATTGCATACCACACAACACACTATTCGCCCGGCTCTACAATTTGTAAAAACCAAGAAAGGTGTGAATACGGTTTCGTCAGTATTCTTCATGTGTTTGCCAAATCGGGTATCGATCTTTGGAGACTGTGCAGTAAACCCCAATCCCACTTCAGAACAACTTGCTGAAATCGCAATTTCATCGGCCGAAACCAGTATCATGTTTGGCATTGAGCCCAAGATCGCCATGCTTTCCTATTCATCGGGCACTTCCGGAGAAGGTGAAGATGTTGAAAAGGTACGGAGGGCTACAGAAATAGTGCGAGAAAAAAGACCCGACCTAAAAGTGGAAGGACCCATACAATATGATGCAGCAGTAGACCCTTCTGTTGGTAAAAAGAAAATGCCAAATTCAGAAGTAGCCGGTCAGGCAAGTGTTTTGATCTTCCCAGATTTAAATACCGGTAATAACACTTATAAAGCCGTACAACGCGAAACTGGCGCCATTGCAATCGGCCCGATGCTACAGGGTTTAAACAAGCCTGTAAATGATTTAAGTCGTGGTTGTACAGTGGATGATATTTTTAATACCGTTGTTATCACCGCTATCCAATCACAAGACAATAATTAGTTTAGACACATGAACATATTCGTTATTAATTCCGGAAGCAGCTCCATTAAATATCAGTTGATTAATATGCCCGAAGCAATTACTATTTGCAGCGGGTTGATCGAAAGAATCGGTTCAGATAATTCCGCCATCACACACAAAAGATTTATTGAAGGAGCAGAATTAATAACATCAGAAACACTCGCAATTAAAAATCATTCTTGGGGATTAAAGGAAGTGGCTCGACTACTTACCGATCCTTTAATAGGAGTTATCAAATCTCCCGAAGAAATTCATGTAGTAGGGCATCGTGTTGTTCATGGAGGAGAAAGTTTTTCAGATACGATGATCATTACAGAAGAAGTAAAAGAAAAAATCAAACGATTATTCCCACTTGCACCATTGCATAATCCACCAAACTATTTGGGCATCGAAGTTGCCGAACAAATTTTTAGCGATGCGAAACAAATTGCAGTATTCGATACCGCCTTCCATCAAACCATGCCAGCCGTAGCTTATCGTTTTGCAATCCCTAACGAATACTATATCGAGCATCGCATTAGGGCTTATGGTTTTCATGGAACTAGTCACAAATATGTTTCTAAAAAAGCAATCGAATATCTGAACAAAAAAGAAACTAAGATTATCACTATTCATTTAGGAAACGGTTGCAGTATGAGTGCTGTACTGAATGGCAAGTGTGTTGATACCAGCATGGGACTGGGGCCTATGAATGGTTTGATTATGGGAACACGCGCAGGCGATATCGATCAATCCGTTATTTTTTATCTTGTAAATCAATTGGGATACCCGATTGAAGAGATCCATAATGTATTGAATAAAAGAAGTGGTATGCTGGGTCTTACGGGGTTTAGCGATATGCGCGATGTAAGAGCCCGAATAAAAGACGGCTCCACCGAAGCTGAATTGGCTTATGAAATGTACGGCTACCATATTCGAAAATATATCGGTTCCTTTGCTGCGGTATTAAATGGATTAGATGCAATTGTATTTACCGGAGGCGTTGGAGAAAACGATGAGCTTGCGCGACAGTTGGCAACCAAGCACCTATCCTATCTCGGATTAGAATTAGATGAAAATAAAAATAGCGAGCGAAGAAAAGGAATTGTTGAATTAAATAAGGAAGGCAATGCAGTAAAAATTCTTGTAATCCCTACCAACGAAGAACTTGAAATTGCAAATCAGTGTTATGCGCTAGTGAAAAATTAAACGCTTATCTGGCTAGTGATAGGATAACCCGACTCTCTTTAAAAATATTAATATTCCCGTTTTCTAATTTATACGATAAGTTACCCCTTAACAGTTGTAGAATGGGTGTTTCGTAAATCGCATTTCTGCACATCATTCTGGTTACAGCCAACTGTCCGAAATCAATACTGCTATTGGTTATTATAATCTGACCGGTTAATCGATTACAACCAGTTGACCCCGAAACTTTTTTATCTGTAACATTGAAATCCAGAAAAGGCATTTCCTTTCCGGCTTTAGTTTCCACTACTTTTTCGGCATTCACTGAAACAATATACCATATTCCGGAAATATTATTTGTAAGAACAGGTTCAGATGGAGTGGGGTTAATCAGTTGCTTAATCGGCTTACAGGAGATCCCAAAAAACAAGATTGATATGAATATCCATTTCATTTTCATAGAAGTCTTTTAACCGAAATAAATTCAGCTTAGTTACGCATCATACTTAGGAAATTATCAAAGAGGTAACGACTATCGTGCGGACCAGGAGTGCTTTCCGGATGGTACTGTACACTGAAAGCCTGACGATCTTTTAAACGAATACCTTCAATGGAATCATCATTCAGGTTCAGGTGTGTGATCTCTACATTTTCGTGCTTACGAACAGCTTCGGGATCTACACCAAAACCATGATTTTGAGTAGTGATCTCGCATTGGCCCGTAATAATATTTTTTACAGGATGATTTAATCCCCTGTGACCGTGGTGCATTTTGAAAGTTGGAATATCGTTTGCTAATGCCAGTAATTGATGCCCCAAACAAATTCCAAAAAGCGGTTTATTTTCTTTTAGAATTTCTTTCACGGTAGTAATCGCATAAGGCATTGCCGCGGGATCTCCAGGACCATTTGAGATAAAGTATCCATTTGGATTAAACTCACGCAAACGACTGATTGGAGTTTTTGCAGGATGCACTCTGATATGCGCGCCCCTGCTTACCAAACATTCCAAAATATGTTCCTTAACACCAAAATCAAGTACAGCTACTTTTATGGTTGAATTCTTATCACCAAGTTCGTATTCTTCTGTAGTACTTACCGTACTCGCTAATTCCAATCCGTCCATATCGGGTACGTTTGCCAGAGCAGCTTTCAACTTCTCAACATCCAGTTCTGAAGAAGAAATAATGCAGTTCATAGCTCCTTTTGTACGAATATGCGCAACCAATGCTCTTGTGTCTATATCATCTATTGCAACAATATTATTGGCGATCAGATAATCCTTCAAATTTCCATCTGCCAGAAACCTGCTGAATTTTTCTTCCAGATTACGCGCAATTAATCCATGAATCTTTACAGATTTGCTTTCTACGTCAGCATTTTTTACACCGTAATTACCAATATGAACATTATTCATGATCAATACCTGGCCTGTATAGCTGGGATCTGTAAATACTTCCTGATACCCTGTCATTCCTGTATTGAAACAGATTTCACCGGTAGCGGTTCCGATTTTTCCAAAAGCCTGACCATAAAATACATGACCGTCAGCGAGTACTAAAATTGCGGGTTGATTGGATTGAGACATTCTGAATGGGTGTGTTTAATGCTGCAAAAAAAACGCATCTGCATTTATAAATCAGATATTTTTTTACACATTGGATATAAAAAAGGCAAGACCGATAAAGTCTTGCCGTATTTAAAATTTCAATTCATTGAATTATTCAGCAGCTTTATCTTCTGCGGCTGGTGCATCTTCTGCCGGAGCAGCCGGAGTTTCAGCTACAGGAGCCGTTTCTACTACTGCTTCTGCTTTCTTCTTGCTACCAGCACGACGTGTTTTCTTAGCGGGTTCACCTGCTTTTTCAACACCCTTACCGTAGATCTCATTAAAGTCAACCAGTTCGATCATTGCTTTCTCAGCGTTATCACCCGGACGAATACCTAATTTTAAAATTCTGGTATAGCCACCCGGACGTGCTGCGATTTTTGGTCCAACTACTGTAAACAATTCTTTTACAGCAGCTTTATCCTGCAATTCAGCAAATACCAAACGGTGGTTATGACTGATCTGTGCTGCAGATTCGTTCTTTTTGGTTTTGGTAATCAACGGCTCAACGTAAGTTCTGAGTGCTTTAGCTTTTGCCAAAGTAGTAACAATACGTTTGTGTGTGATTAACTGACTAGCTAAGTTTTGCAATAACGCTACTCTATGTGCCTTTTTACGGCCGAGGTTATTGATTTTGTCTCCGTGACGCATGACTTTTAGTTTTATATATCTTGTACCGTGTCAGGAATACAAGATGTGATGAATGGGATTGGGTTCCGGATTAATTATCCAGATTGTCTAATCCTAATTTGTTTAAATCCATACCAAAGCTCAATCCTCTTTCAGTCAATACCTGCTCTATTTCAGACAGCGATTTTTGACCGAAGTTCCTGAACTTCATCAGGTCTTCCTGCTCATATTGTACCAATTCGCTCAAGCTGTTGATTTTAGCAGCTTTCAGGCAATTGAAAGCACGAACTGAAAGGTCTAAATCTTCCAATGGTGTTTTCAACACTTTGCGTAATTGTAATACGTGCTCATCAACAACATCTTCTTTCTTGTCTTCTTTATTGTCGAAAGTGATATTCTCATCAGTGATGATCATCAGGTGTTGAATCAGAATACGTGAAGCCTGCTTAACCGCATCTTCGGGATGGATGGTTCCATCGGTAGCTACGTCAAGTACCAGTTTCTCGTAATCGGTTCTTTGCTCCACACGATAGTTTTCAATTGCGTATTTCACGTTCTTGATGGGTGTGTGAATTGAATCGATCGCAATATATCCGAATGCAGCATCTTTTACTTTGTTCTCTTCGGCAGGAATATACCCACGGCCTTTGGCAACGGTTAATTCGATGTCGAGTTTAGAACTGTTATCCATGGTACATATAACCAGTTCGGGATTCATCACTTGAAAGTTCTGCGATCCTTCGCCAATCATACCTGCATTGAATTCGGTGCGGCCTTTAATAGACAGTGTGATTTTCTCGTTAGCTACATCATGATCAACATGCTTCTTGAAACGAACTTGTTTCAGGTTCAGGATCACTTCAGTTACGTCTTCTGTAATGCCTTTAATGGTTGCAAACTCGTGGTCAACGCCCTCGATCTTGATACCAACAATAGCAAAACCTTCCAAAGAACTCAATAACACCCTGCGAAGAGCATTACCAATTGTCAGGCCAAAGCCTGGCTCTAACGGACGGAATTCAAACTGTCCTTCAAAATCTGTTGCTTTTTGTAAAACGATTTTGTCTGGCTTCTGAAAGCTTAATATGGCCATATTAAAACTTGTTTTTTACTTATGAATCTTTAACCCACAAGAGATTAAAGGAATATTTTGAAAAAGATACCAGAGCAACACTCCGGCTCTAGGTTATTTAGAGTACAATTCGACGATCAGTTGCTCCTTGATATTTTCAGGAACACTTTCACGCTCAGGCATTGTGATAAAAGTACCTTTCTTTTCAGCTTCATTCCAATCCAACCAGCCAAATTTAGGGTTCTTACCACGGCTCTTACTGGTAACAGCAGAGTTGTCGGCGCTCTTTGGTTTGTAGGTGATGATATCGCCTGGCTTACAAGTGTAAGAAGGTACATTCATCACTTCACCATTTACCAAAATGTGTTTGTGGTTAACCAACTGACGCGCTTCCGGGCGACTCGCTGTTAAACCTAAACGGAAAATGGTATTATCTAAACGTGATTCCAGCAATTTGATCAGGTTTTCACCGGTAACACCTTTAATACGCTGAGCTTCTTCAAATGTTTTACGGAACTGACGCTCTAACACACCATAAGTATATTTTGCTTTTTGCTTCTCGCGTAACTGTAAAGCGTATTCGCCTAAGGTCTTACGCTTACGAGCCGCACCGTGCTGACCCGGAGGGTTGCTGTTCTTGCCTAACCACTTAGCATTACCTAAGATAGGTTCGCCGAAAATTCTGGAAATTTTGGTCTTGGGACCTGTGTAACGTGCCATTTCTTTTTGTTTGTTGATTTTTTAATGACGGCGCAGTATCGTAAAAATCTAAAATAGATACCGAACCCTGTTATAGTGATTGCCGAAAGAATATGACTATCCAATCGGCTAAAATTATACTCTACGCTGTTTAGGGGGGCGGCAACCATTGTGTGGTAAAGGGGTAACGTCTTTAATAGATGTTACTTCGATACCTGATTGTGAAATGGAACGGATAGAGCTTTCGCGACCGGCACCAGGGCCTTTCACAAATACGTCTACACGCTTCAGGCCTGCATCTACTGCAACTTTTGCCGCATCAGCAGCAGCCATTTGAGCTGCATAAGGAGTGTTCTTTTTAGAACCCTTGAATCCCATTTTACCAGCACTACTCCAACTGATTACCTGTCCGGTTTTGTTGGTAAAGCTGATAATAATATTGTTGAAAGTTGCAGAGATACGTACTTCACCAGCAGCATCAACTTTTACAACTCTTTTCTTCGCAGCGGTCTTAGCACTATTCTGCGTTTTTTGTGGTTTTGCCATTTTTTTGTTTTGAGGTGTTCATCCTAACCTAAATCAGGACTTGTTAACAATGAAAAATCCCGAACTGATTCGGGAACCGTTTCGCTCTCCTTTCCTATTCGGAAGATCCAAGCTAAACGGATTATTTAATACGAACGATTAGGGCGCAAGCACCCTAATCGTTCGACTAATTATTTCTTAGCGGCTTTTTTCTTACCGGCAACTGTTTTACGCTTACCTTTTCTAGTACGACTATTCGTTTTAGTACGCTGACCACGAACAGGCAAACCTTTGCGGTGACGCAATCCACGATAACAAGCAATATCCAACAAGCGCTTGATGCTCATTGAAACTTCACTACGTAAAGCACCTTCTACTTTGAATTCAGAGTTGATGATGTTACGAATAGAAGCCTGTTCTTCATCGTTCCACTGGTTTACTTTTTTATCAAAGTCAATACCAGCTTTAGTAAGAATATACTGAGCAGTAGAACGGCCAATCCCGAAAATATAGGTTAGTCCAATTTCTCCTCTTTTATTCTTTGGTAAGTCAATACCGGCAATACGAGCCATATTCTAATTTTAAGTTTTATACTAGTTTAATTCTGAACATCATTAGGATGCCCAATGCTGATTATCCCTGACGTTGTTTATAACGAGGGTTCTTTTTGTTGATCACGTACAGTTTTCCTTTACGCTTCACGATCTTACAATCTACACTGCGCTTTTTGATAGAAGCTCTAACTTTCATAAAAGTGTTTTTTGCTTTCGCCTTGGCTACGCTTCCGGCTTATTGGTACCTAATAATTTTTATCCCTTGCCCACCCGACTATTTGTATCGGAAGATGATTCTTCCTCTACTCAAATCGTACGGACTCATCTCAACCCCCACTTTATCACCTGGTAGAATTCGGATATAGTGCATCCTCATTTTCCCGGAGATGGTAGCCAGTATTTCGTGGCCATTTTCTAATTTCACCCTGAACATAGCATTGCTCAAAGCTTCCAGAATTACTCCATCTTGTTTAATCAGTGGTTGTTTCGACATACAATTTTTGGGGCTGCAAAGATATTAGTTTGCAGCGGAAATAAGAAAATTAAGTGGAAAAAATTCTTGAAAATGTGGAAAATCATTCCTAAAGGGCTGATTTTGGTGCAAATATGCCTTAAAATCTTCAATGATACGGTACTATTTTTTAACTATTTGGCCAATTGATTCCAGAATATGGCATCCCCGGTATTTTTCGCCACCCATCGGCATCCCCTTTTAAAACAAAGTTACCGGAAGCACAAATTCCCAAACATTTGGTTGCGTTACTCCCCTGAATTCGTTGTTTAGGAGTCGGCTGAACCGGATTCCAAACGACACGGGCTGTTGATTCCACCACTTGGTATCGAAAAATATTTCAGACCCGGCCGAAGCAAACTCGTATTTATTACCCGTCCGAAGACTTTTACCCTGCGTATAATCGTAGAAAACATTCATCCTAACTCTCGACAGATATACCAAATTACCAAAACCCCATTCCGGATAACAAAGGGGAAAATGATAGCTCAGGCCCAATTTCCACATTCGTGGGAAGTCGATTGCCGTATAACCTCTTGAAAAAGGAAAATTATTGGTGAAAACATATTGCTGTAATGTATCTCTGGTTTGATAAGCTGCCGATACCAGAATATTATGATTGTTACTAAATCCCGGCAGGTAAAAAGTGCCTGCAAGTAATAACTGATTGGAACTATAGTTTCCAACCTGTGCTTTGTACTGCGCAATCAGGTTTTGCCCCCAATGCGTATAAATCTGCTGCTTCGACTTTTGAATCTGTCCGAAATAAGCAATCCTTGATTGAATGGAATTGAAATCCAGATCTTTCAATAATTTCTGCCCAATTCCTGTCCATTTAACCTGCTGTAGATTGTAAGTGGATGAGACTGTAAGAAAACGGTAGGCATTCCCGCCAGACAGATCAAGGGGTAACTGAAGGCCAATATAAGCGTTGGTCTCATTCCAATGAATCGTTGTATCCACATGATACAATCCGCTTCGTCCCCAGGTTTGGTCGATCCCAAAAACAGGTTGAAAAAAGCTTCCTCCATATACGCCGCTATAGCCCAATTTACTGCTACCCTCATTTTGGTTATAAGTATAAGCCAGTTCTGAATGGTAGGTGTTTAGTATATTATCGCTGAATAAAGTAAAAGAATATTCAGGGTTGCTGTATAAAGGCCTCCAACTATGGAAATGCAACAACCCTTTCGATTTGCTGTATTTTGTAACAGGCAGAAAACTGCGATCGGCGGCGTCTTTCAATTTATTTTGATCGTTCTGTTCAAAAATTTCGGGTAGACATAAATTAGTGAGTACATCCTCGTATCTCACTGGTTTCCACAAAGGTTCAAATGCTGCCAGCCGATATCCTTCGGCAGTAAATGCAGAACAAACTAATTTACCATCTTGCCGAATCAGTGCCTGATACAAGCCCGTTGGATAAACCGCCATCCTGAAAATTTTAAAAGCACCCTTATCCGTTTCGGCATTTAGTAAAGCCCATATCTCATCGTTGCCGCTATTTGTGGTAGTAAATATCAGCGTGTCGCCATGTATTTGCAGGTAGCCAATAAGTTTATTCACAAATGGCAAAATGGTTTGCAAGCTATCTTTATTTCCAACGGCCTTCTTTAAAAGACTCATCTCGCCCCTACTGTTTCTGGCAGTAACATATAAGTATTGATCGGAAGCTGAAAATTTTGGGCTTGCAAACACCCAATCTTTTTTTGTAATTCTATTAATTTCTTTTCCATTCAAATCCAGTTCAAGCAAACTAGATCCGCCAACAGGGTCGGGTTCAATCGCCAGAATTTTTGATCCGCCATGCGAAATATCGGGCGAGTAATATTTAGATTTTCCTACGATGGTTTGTTCCAGACCGGTACTGATATCTAACAACTTTAGTTGATTATATTCGCGGTTACCCCAGCGTAGATCTGGTTGATAGGCAGCATAAATGATTTTTCCGTTGTTGTAAGAATAATAATCATCCACTGCAATTGAACGATTTGCAATTTTTGTTTCAGACCGATCACTCTTGATCAAATAAAATGCAGGAATATTTTTTAAAGATTTTTTTAACACTATCATAGCCCCATCCTCCGCCGCATAAGGGTATCGGTAATCAACCACGTCATTCTTCACAAGAGGCGTAAGCCAATTTATTTTTTCTTCTTTTGTAACTGTCCATTTTGATTCATAAAATTTCATTGCATCATCAACGAACTGATCAAATTTTATGTGAGTGACATTTTTAAAAGCTCCTTGAAAGGGATAGAAAAAAGGTTTAAAGCTTGCAGCGTTTGAACTAATATCTTTCCAGACCGAATCGCCAAAACGCTTCCTTCCATACGCCACTAAAAGATATCCCAAATCGTAGTGGTCAGGAATATATTTTCGATACGATCCATTCCTCAACTGCATATAATTATAATGCTTATCAGCCCTGTAAAGCGATTGGTAGCTACTTAAAAAAAGTGGCAGTTTACCCCTGCCCTGTGGAGAAAATTTTGTTTCATTATATACAGCGTCACCCTCAAAAAACCAATCAGGCACAGCAATAGCATTCGCAAGTGCCTGCCCCTGTTCTCCTAAAATAAAAGATGCAAAATTCGAAAAGCCCTTATTGAAATTGCTGTATTGCTGAACGTGCCTAGTTTCGTGTATAGAAAGATTATCGATCCAGTTAAATGCACCCAATATAAAAGGGTCTTGAGGTGCTGTAGTATAAAATTCTGAGCGCCATGGAGCCAGGCCAACATAAGCATTTGAAATTGTTTTCCCATTTTGTAAAACAAGATTTATTTTTCTCTGTCCCGAACCCAAACTACTCTTATCCTGATATTGAATAATCGCCGCATTTCGAACAATTCTTCTTGCAGCATCTTCCATCCCTTTTGGAAAAATAACCCGAATAGAATCAGTATCAACCTGCAGCCATTTTGTTTTAGCAGGATTTCCTCCGAATTCCTGCGAGAAAATATTGTTGCCATTCAATAAGAACAATGCGAATAAAATATACTTCATCCTTTTTGATATTTTGGATTGAAGATATAAAACTAATACCACTCATTTTGTTTCATCAGCACCAGTTTTAATAGTTAGATGCTGGCGCGATGAGTCTGTTTTAAAAATGAGTTGTACTATATTTGAGCAACTGCAAATTAACAATTGTAAAAAACAACTCAAAATGACCCGCATCGGTCTTATCTCCGACACACATGGATGGCTTGATACTGCTTATCAGAAACATTTTGCAAACTGCGATGAGATCTGGCATGCCGGCGACTTTGGAATGGTTGCAATAGCAGATGAACTAAAAAATTTCAAGCCATTACGCGGCGTTTATGGAAATATTGACGGCTACGATATCAGAAGCGAATATCCAGAAACTTTATGCTGGAAATGCGAAGAGGTATCGGTATTGATGTTGCATATTGGAGGCTATCCGCCAAAGTATAACCCCAATTCAAAAAAACTGATTAAAGAGTTAAAGCCTCAATTGTTTATCAGCGGACATTCACATATTTTAAAAGTTATGTTTGATGCTACCACCCAATGCCTGCACATGAATCCGGGTGCAGCAGGCAAACAGGGATGGCATAAAATACGCACACTGATACGATTTGCAATTGATGGCAAAGACATTAAAGACTGCGAGATAATTGAATTGGGAAGCCGCTAATGATTTACATTCCCGGAAACCATGGGCGTCCAATACCTTCTCTAAATGGCCATGGCACAGTTGCTAAAATAATAAGGAGCGCTGCTAAAAACAAAACCGCACTGCGTTTATGTTTAACGGCATCAGTCAAATCTTTTTTTGCAACTCCCTTGCCGATTGTAATCAACACAATCGCAATAATCATTCCGGTAAGATGTTCTACTGCCCAAAAACGCTGAGCACTATCCTTCATTACAACCCCCATCCCCTTGTCCAGAATATTCATCAAACCCCAAGGGCCGGTGAACCACTGATATAAACCTAACAACAAAGTACTATGTGCCGCAATCATTAAAAACAATCCCAATTTCTTATCAGAAGCTGTAAACGGTTTGTTTACCGATGCAAAATGACGAACAATATTCACCACTAATAATACCAAAATGATCCAGCGTAAAAGACTATGTAAATGAAGTAATCCCTGATACATAAAGCTTATTTAAGTTTTAAGAATGATTTTTTTGTGGAATCTAAAATATCTTATTCCACCCAATCTGCCACAAATAAATTGGTGTCGTGCGTACCGCCGTTGTTTCTGTTGCTGGAAAATAAAATTTTCTTTCCGTCAGGACTAAACATTGGGAAAGCGTCAAAACCCTTGTCACGACTAATTTTCTCAAGGCCTTTTCCATTAATATCGGTTAAATACATATTGAATGGGAAGCCTCTTTTGTACTCGTGGTTACTGCAAAAAATAATATGCTTTCCGTCGGGAGTAAAGTTTGG
>JAIEMK010000012.1 GCA_019752295.1 Chitinophagaceae bacterium
TCAGCAATTGACAGTCGACCCAATGTCGCGCTGGCAAGCATACGGGGCACAGGCTGCTGAGGCAATTGAGAATGCTAAAAAAGCAGATCCCAATAATCCCAGAATTTATTTAGTGGAAGGGCAATATAAAATGAATGTACCTGAAGCATTCGGAGGTGGCAAGGAAGTTGGGAAAGCGATATTTACAAAATCAGTGGAATTGTTTAAGACCTTTAAGCCGGTTTCGGAATTGCATCCTAGCTGGGGTAAGGAGCAAGCTGATTCGCTTTTAGCCCTCTGCAACAAATAAACTAATAGTTCATCCGTAGTGATAGCCACTGCGGATGAACTATTTCGAAATATAGTAAAGTGCAAAGTCTGTGTAAAAAATAGTAGACTAAAACAAGCAGAACGGTTGTACTCTAAGCAAATTTGCAACATTACCCATCTGAAACATATGGAAAACAAAAAAGAATTTTCGCCGCAGGAAAGTCTGGAACTGATCCAATCCATGATCGACAAAACAAAAGGTCATGTTGCGAATAATAGTTTTTACTTTTTGCTCTGGGGATGGCTTGTTTTTATTTGCAGTATTGCAGAATACCTGCTGAAAGTGGTTTTCCAGGAAACGCATCATTACTGGGTTTGGTGGCTGATGCCTCTTGGCTTTGTTTTCTCCATAGGGTATGGTATACGCAATTCAAAAAAAGTGAAAGTGCGAACCTTTGTTGAAGACGCGCTGGATTATTTATGGATCGGGCTCGCCTTGGCTTTTATTACGATGATATTCATCAATACAGGCTACCCCAATAGCTGGCAAATTCCTTTTACCTATTATATTTTGCTTTATGCGATCGGCACTTTTGTGAGCGGTAAACTAATGCAGTTTCGTCCGCTAGTAATTGGAGGAGGGTTTAATTTTATTTTATCGGCCATTTCGGTTCGTTTCAATTTCGATTATCAATTATTAATTGGCGCATTAGCCATACTTACGAGTTATATTATTCCAGGTCATTTATTGCGTGTACGCTTTCAAAAGAAAAATTCTTAACCATGCCCGAAGAAAAAACATTAACCGAACAAGAAAGAGCGAATGTTTAAAGAGCTGGATCCGATATTGCATGCACAATTGAGACTTGCGGTAATGAGCTTGCTCATCAGTGTAAAGGAAGCTGAATTTACCTTTATCAGAGAGAAGACAAATGCTACTGCCGGCAACCTTAGTGTACAACTGCAAAAACTCAAGGAAGCAGGTTATATTGATGTGGTAAAGCAGTTTAAAGACAACTATCCACAAACGTCTTGCAAGATTACTCCGAAGGGTATTGAGGCTTTTGAAAATTATGTAATAGCATTGCAAGCATATCTAAAAGTATAAGAAAGCACCAATGAAAAAAAATAGCTTGCATTTTTTAATGATCCTTGATTTAGTTATTCGGAAAGAGAGCAATTCAAATTTTCGCATTCAAAAAAGCATTATATAGGAAACTCAAATGGATAAGCATTAACCCCAGCTTTTAAGCTGGGGATCCTCTGAAACCAATGATAACACTGGGCTTTAGCCCATATGCTGTGATAACTTCTAAGTGATAATGGAGTTCTAATTGGATGCGTGGAGCGTTGGGGTTAATGTATCTAAGAGACGAATTTTATACAAAAGAATTAACCCGCGAAAGTTCGAGTTGCACCCCCTTGGGAAAAACCATTATAGTACTTTCTCTGTTGAAATAAAATTGTTAAAATTGACAAATGAAATTCTTATTCGTAATCAAATAATTTGGATAATTAAGCCCTAGAAACAGGACATAGCGGCGCATTTTCTTTCCTTGAAATTTATTTTAATATCCAACTTGAAACGTGATATTTTGCTTGTGATTATACGGAACAGGCTTCCCTTTAATGGTTGAAGGTATCCACTTAGGGCTGATTTTTAAAATTCTGATTACTTCCATATCTGCTGACCATTCGCAGGAGTTAATTATGAAAATATTGCACACTTCTCCAATAGGATTAATTCTAAATGAAACCGTTACAGTTTGATGAGAATTAGGTCCAGAAATACTCATAAATCTTTTCGGGGTAATTAGATTTTTCTCCAAAAATTTGCCCCATTTTTTAACCCCTCCAGTAAATTCTGCTGGATGTTGATCAGTTGTATCAATTATTTCGTTGGTTAATTGCTCCCAATCTCCTCCTGACTTTAATACTAATTTAGAAGTGTGGTTGATGGTTTTTTGAAGAACCCCTTCTTCATAGATTTTTGTAATAATGGCTTCACCACTATCAGAAAATCCATAAGTCCATTCACCATCTTTCTTACCATTATGCACTTGACCTAAACTATCTAATTTACCTTTTTTGTCATACCATGCAAATAGTCCATTTGGTTTTTCTAAAGCAGAATCTTTATATGACTCCCATAAAATCATTGGCCCACGCATATTATAATAACGGCATGCATAGAGCGTGTCGTTTTCTTTTTCTGCAGTCATGAAATAGGTAGCCACTTCCATGCTTTTAGCTGGAGTCCAGTCAGAATTAAATGTATATAATCTAGCAGTTTCCTGAGCATTTATTAACGAGAAAAGCCCAAGGGTAAAGCATAAACAAAAAAACAATTTCATATCATTTAATTATAGGGCAATTTAATTTTGTGATTTCTAATTTTTTAATTTTTCTTTCCTTATCATTAAATACAAGAGTGAAAGGCAATAAAACATACAACTAGGCAGTGCCCTCTATTTTAAGACCATATTTATTCAAATAATCAATAAATCTTAGATCCTCATTTCCTATAAATTCTACGATGCGTTTTTTTTTGTTTTCCAATATGAGTTTTACATGTGGGAATCCTTGAAAGGTGTAAAACGTATTAGTGATGTAGCGCTCAATTCCTAGACCTTGTGATAAACAATACATAAGCTAGGTAACCGTGCATTAGTGGTTTAACAAAAAGGGCAAATAGAAAACCAAACCTATAAGCTTCTGATCTACCAGTTAAATCAGCGAACTGGTAGATGTGTGCAATGTCTGCCAACGCCAGAACACATAAAAGAGTAATCAGTAAATATCTCCATCTAGGAGAAAGCTGAATAGAAAATTTTGAGGGGCTCATAAATTTGTTGAAGTTGATGAATTGTTGTTTCATGATTGACATTTTTGTGTTTATCGTATTGTTAATTTACTGCCCATGATGGCGATAAACGGTAAGTGTTTATTTATTATTTGTTACTACAGTTTGTTTTAAACTAAATGGAATAGATTGGCCCATCACTTCAGTGGTTCCCTTAGCTTCAATAGTTGATTTCTTTTCTTTGATTAACCCAGATTTTGTGTCTACTATTACTGTTCCTGAAGAAGTGGAAGTGGATGTAACAACAGCTTCCATGTTTTGCATACTTTTAGTCTTTTTAGAAGTTTCGCTCCCTTTAAATGTTAAGACAGCATCGTTGCCAGTGATTGATTCAACCGAATAGGTAATAGTTTTACTATTGTCCTTATCTGTAATATCGCCAACTACCACTAAACTATCCCCAACTTTTATAGACGCAGGAATAGCTAAAAAACTCTCTTTAGCAACGTCATCTATATTGCCTCCTAATATATTCGATGCCGCTTCTTTTTCTGATTTGTCTTTATCTGATTTAAAAACAATTCCATCTACCGACATGCTTACCTCAAATGGCTTACCAATCACACCCTTTAACATTTGCCCTATTTGACCATCTTTGTCTTCTTGTTTATCAGAGTCAAAATCGGTGCTGTTACCCATCGCCTCAGTATGTAATTGAAGACGTGTAACGGTATTGCTTAGTTCAATATTGGGACTACTCTTTTTTACTTCCAAATCAACAGCTAGTTTTACATTGGATGTAATTTCCATCTCATTTCCCTGTACTGTTTGAACAATGGTGCTATTTTGGTTGGTTGTCTGCTGTATTTTTTGCCCGGCGGTAACAGAAATTCTATTCTGGCAATGCCCTATTGCTCCAATGAATAAGAATCCTGCCAACCCGATAATAACTGATAAATGTTTCATAGTATTTGTTTTTAAGCATGTAGAATTAAATCTTTCCAATAATCACTGTAAAGATTTTTACTTGTTAATAATGTTTGATGGTTTCCGGAAACAACAATTTGCTTATTTTCCAAAATGTAGATTCGATCGCAAAAAGTTCTAAGTACATGCAAACGGTGCGTTATAAATAGGATAGCCATTTTTTGTTTTAAACTAGCTAGAAGACGTAGAACAAAAAGTTCCGACTCCCTATCCATTGCTGCCGTAGCTTCATCTAAAATCAACAGCTCTGGTTTGTGATATAGTGCCCTTGCTAGTGCAATCATTTGCTTTTGCCCCCCCGACAAATTAATACCTTCCTCACCAACTAATGTCATAACAGATTGAGGTAGGCTATCCATAAAAACATCGAAACCATATTCCTTTAAAAAATTCAATACTTCTTGTGGTTTTATTGCTGCATCATCAAATGCTATATTTTCTAGAACAGTGGCATTGAAAATATGAATCTGTTGAGGTACTACACTAACTATTTTCCGCCAACTATTAATTGAGATGTCTTTTAAAGAATTGCCTTGATTAACTATAATTTCTCCACTTTCGCATTCATAATGCTTTTGAATTATTTGTGAGATGGTACTTTTACCGCAGCCATTTTCTCCCATAATGGCAATTATTTCTCCTTTGCTTACCTTAAAAGAAACATCTTTAAAAAGCGGACTCCTTCCGGCAAAACGAAATAAAACATGAGCAGCTTCTAACGACTGAAATGTTGCTATTTCTGTAGAATGATTATTTGCTTCAGGTTCAATACTAGTAAACTCAAACATCCTATCAAAAGCAATTTTGGCTTCATTAATGGGAATAGAAATTAAAGCTAGGTTTGCAATACTTGGTAATAATGTGGAGCACATACCTAAAATTGCCATCAATTCCCCGGTTTTTAAATTACCGTATAGAACCTGATAGCTACTGTATAATAAAACGGCTAATAAAAAAAAGATGCCAAAACCGTTTGCTATAAAACCAAGTCTGATCTGTATCTTACCAAGAGAAAAAATAGTATCCTGATATTTGCTGTATATTATATTATTGGTGCTGGCAAACAAATCTTGTTTACTGTAGTTTTTAATGGGCTCAATTCCTTGTAAGGTGGAAATGTAATTGGCTTCGCTCATAGCATAACTACTCATGATATTTCGCTGACCATCAATGATGCTTTTATTATGCTTATAAATAAGTATAAAGTAAACTGGTAATGCCAGCAGTGAGATTATTGCTATTTTCCAGGAATAAAAGAATAGAAAAACAAATACTACTAACGTAACCAGGGTATCAATTACTACATTCCCCGCTAACTGGCTGATGACTCTCTGTATTCTTGAGGTATCTGTTAACCTTGCGGTCAATTCTCCAATTTTACGGGTATCAAAAAAAGGCTTAGGCAATTGTAATAATTGAGAATAAAAACTACCAATAATTCTTGTATTAAAGTCTTTGGATTGCCGCAGTAAAAAATACTGCCTCAATGCTGTTAAGCCTTCTTTGGCAACTAATAAGAAAAACACCAAAGCAATCCCTAGATTTAATTTACCAAAGTTTTTCTTTGGCAATATATCATCAATTAAACGTTGCGAGAATAAGCTCATTACAATACCAAGTACTGCAATTCCCACACCAATTGCTGCTGCAATAGATAATAGTGGAAGATCTTCTTTAATTAATTGCTTGATCCACTGTTTTTTTTGAATGGTAGTATCTTCTGCCTTTTTAAAATCTTTACTGGGTTCTAATGTTAGGCAGGTTTTAGATTGCCAAATAGCCGCTAATTCCTCACAAGATAAATAGATGATTCCTTTAGCTGGATCACCTATAATAAACTTAATTTCTCCATTCATCTCTGTTGTTCCAAAACAAACAACATAATGCTGCAATTGCATATCCATTATCACATGCAATATCACAGGGCTAGGGTGTTTAATTAGAGCTGCGATATCAGCCTCGCAACCCTCAGCAGTGAACCCAATTTGATTAGCTGCCTGATATAAACCTAACAATGTAGTACCTGTAATGTTTGTGCCGCTTAGCTTGCGAAGATTTTCTAAAGTATTATAACCACCATAGTATTTTATGACTGATATCAAACATGCCACGCCGCAATCAGATTCTCCTTGTTGTAATATAATTTCAGGACAGACCATTTTACTTTATATTGTCTAAAATTGTTTTTATTAATATTTCACCAGAATATTTATTAGTCAGAGTATCATTTTTATAAATATAAAAGGATGGAATAACACTACTGCCAAACGTTTTTTGAAAATCAAAGGATGTGTCTATCATAATATTAAGGAATGGCATTCCTTTCAACCTGTAAGTTTCTGCAAAATCTATTACACTTTCCTTATCATCATTAGTAATCATATAGATTGTTGAATTAGAAAAGGCTTTTTTATTATTAATAATTTCAGAAGTCATGTATTTACAGTGGTCACAAAAAGGGGAAAAGAAATAAATAATTTTGTGTGCAGTTGTTTTTGAAGAGGAGTACTGGAAATATGAAAAAGGCAACTTAGGTAATATTTGTATTTCCTTTTGTATTGTATTTTTTTGTAAAATTTTTAAGTAAATAAGCACACTTAGTAATAAAAATGATATAGCAATTATTCCTCTTACAAAGCGAATTGATTTTTTTTTCATCCTAAACAATTTGAATTAACAAAAAAGTTATCACTAACATCCACAATATCATTCCAATACCATAAGACTTCAAAACAAAAATGACACCATTAATATAGTTATTGGAAGTCTCCTTACTAATCAGTCGTGCGACTAGAAGGATATATATTAATTCATAAACATTTACAGTTAAAAATAAATAATTAAAAAACTGAGGAACACCTGATGAAAAAAAATATTTTAATGACATTGCAGTGTAGCCACTTATATCATCTAATTTTTCTGGCACAACAAATGTAAAATATATAACTTTCATAAACATTTGTATTACAAAGACAATTTCGCCGACTAATGCGATTTGTACTGCATTACGCCAGGTTAGTTTTGCATCAATAAAATATCCATAAGTAAAAAAACAAAAGGATGAGAAAACTATTTTAATAAATAAATAAACAAGGAAAAATATATATTGCAAATAGCGCATTTTCTTTTGATGCTCTAATAATTCACTAATTCTTCGTTCATTTAAGAATGCGCTATACGAATTGTAGAATAAATTTTCAGTAAAAATGTACTGATTTATATAGAGTAATAACACATAATATGTTGCTAATAGTATAAAAAATGTTGTATAATTATTGAACTTTAAATTATTACCCATTAATAATTAGTTTTTAAATTTTTCTAAAATTGAAACTCTATTTCTGGTATAGATTTTACCGGCTTTTGCAAATAGAAAGAAAGAAAGAATGAATGAAAATATAAAACACGATATTTTATAAATAATAGATTCAAAGTAAAGTTCAGTTGAAATACAAGTAACTAAGAGAATAGAGATCAAAGATGCCCAAGAGCTGGTTGAATTTTTCGAAAAAAAATTCTCACTTATATTAATAAAAAAATAAAATGAACTTATAAACGCAAATGGTATTAAGAGAAGTATAGTTTGCCAATAAACTAAAATTAACCACCCTGTAGAATATTTGGTTATTTCAAATTTTCCAAATGGAAGATTTGAAAAAATCAAAAAAAGAAATACGGAAAGCATAAAGTCAAGGAGGCAAATCTTTGATATAAGTAAAATATATTCTCGAAAAAGATTTTTTTTACTCATCCCGCTAATGTGAATATTTACATAAAGAGTTTGGTTTATTCCTATAAAATTATTAAACAAATAATTAAACCATAAAAGTGGTGAAAGGATTAGTGTCAAAAAAAAACTATACCCAAATATGAATTTATAAAAAATTATGGAAATAAGAGATGCTAAAATTATTTTAGAAACTATGGTAAAAGTAAAAATTGATCTTACACTTGAATTTTTTAGAAATGGAAAGGACACACGGCTTTTACTTGATTTTTTAGCCTGAATATTTTGCTTATGAAAGGTCTTCCTGAAATTAATTTTGCGAAGTGTTAGAAAAAAAAATAAAAATATAGCAAATATAAAAGTTGTATACTTAATAATATCTAGATCGCCATGCAAAAGAAAGAAATCTAAGAAAATCATTGTCAGACAAACAAGATAGGAGAGTTTAATTAAATCATTGTGTTGTATACTAAGTATAACACGTATACAAAAATTGATTGTTAAAATTGAAATTATAAATTGGACAAATATCAAGAACTCATAACCATTTAAACTGAATACTGCAATAGGTATTATAAATGCTGAAAAAAATAAAAACTTAATTGTTAGCACTTCATTTAAAAAGGTCAAAGTTATTTTTTCTATGTTTTTCAGAGGGTAAATATTTATTAAAAGAGCGGTGCCAATTTTTTTAAGTCCAGGAAAAATTCCATGGAAAGAGTATAGAAAGACAGCTATAATGTATAAAACTTTAGCGGAGATATTTTTTCCGGTTTGTGTACATAAATATTTAAGCATCAAGCCATTGTATACTCCGAAAAGTAGCACAACTATTGCCACGCAAATAACTAAGAAGGTATCAATTCTTTTATTGTCCGCAAAAACTCTTTTTCTCAATTTTATTAAAAAAAGGGACTCGTAAATTTTCAAATTACTCATTTAGTTTAACCAATTAATTTCTTCGAGGCTTTTATTTGTTTGTTTTGAATGCTCGATAAATTTTTCAAGTAAAGTCAACTTTTCACCTTTAAAATCTTTCAGCAAGCCTGAATATTCAAGATTTTTATTATTTAGTACATGTATGTACTCAGCACATTCATCTACATAATTTATATCGTGTGATGTTAGAATAATAATTTTATTTTTTAAGCTATTTAATAGGTTAATTAGTGCCTTTGCCGAAATTGGGTCGAGGCCGGAAAATGGTTCATCTAGAACAATGAGTGAAGGGTTATGTGCCAAGGATGAAATTATTTCAACTTTTTTTTGCATTCCTGTAGATAATGAACCAATCGATTTTTGTGATATTCCATAATCATCAAAAAAATACATTACTAAAGATTTAATCCTTTTTGTAGAAACCTCTCTTTTTAATTTATATAAATCGGCTAAAAAGTATAAATACTCTTCAATAGTTAGTTCAGGAATCAATTTATTAATATCTGTAAACCCGCCGCTTATCAACTTAATCTTTACAGACTCTTCTTCGATTGAATATCTTAGCCCATCAATAAATACCTCCCCTTCAGTTGGCTCAATTAGATTCAATATTATGTTTAATAAAGTACTTTTCCCTGCTCCATTAATTCCTAAAATGCAATTGATACCTTCTCCAAATTTTAAGTTTATATTTTTTAAAACTTCTTTGGAATTATAATTCTTTGAAATCGATTTCAACAAAATTTCCACTATTTGATATTTTCAGATTAATTACTAAAAGCCATTCTGCAATAGAATGGCTTTTAGTAAATTGAAATAATTATGCAGTTGCTAGTCCATAGATTGCACAACCAACTAAAGATACAGTTAAAACTGCACCACCAACACCTGTGAAGGCTGCTGCCCCTTTTAATAGATAGCCTGCAACTCCACCCACACCTAGTACAGCACAAAACCCTCCGAGCCAACTACCACCTTCAATTGTTTCCATTTTTGTCAATTCAATTTTTTTCATCGTAATTCATTTTTATTGTTAAAATTTATTTTATTGCTGCTGCAATGGTTAAGCCAATACAAGTAGGCCCGAAAAGTGCAGCGGAAACTGCAAATCCAAAAGGCCCAAAAAAGGCCCCTGTAACAGCTGCGGCGCAAGCACCACCAGCTATAGTAGACATTTGAGTCCATGAACCGCCGGTAATTGATTCAATTTTTTTCTGACTTAATTTTTTCATTTTTGGAATATTATGTTTTTCCTCCCCTCTCTAACGCTGTGGAAAGCATGTCTGCGGTTTATTTACTTGCCGGTCTGCAAGGTTTCCAGTTTATATTTCTATGCGGCTGTGTAATTGCTAAACCCGCAGTAGTATCGTTATCTACCAACGTCCTTTTTTATTTTCAGCTTATTCGTCAATAAGCTCCGAGTATGGATTCAGGATTAATATCTCGGTTTGCAAATATTTCTAAGTGTGAAAATAGTTATCCGTTTCACAGCAAACAACTGCGACTTTACGCAGTTTTAATTATGGAAGAATATGATTATCATAGGCAAAACTGATAAGCTGCGCTAAACTTTTTACTTCAAACCTTTTATAAAGCGGAAGAATTCTTTTTTCTATCGCCGACTGAGTTACCTTAAACTGATCCGCTATTTCTTTGTAGGAATACCCTTTGCTCACTAATTCCAATGCTTCTTTTTCCTTGATGGATATGGCACAATACTCAAATAAAACCTTATTTAGTTCTTCCTCAAATTTTGATTTATCGGGGCCATAAGCTGCATAGCGCATTACTTTACCAAATTTGATACTTCGATTAATTTGAGAGCGACCAATAATTTCAGTTACCTTCCCATTTTCAGCTTTTAACACCCCGACTCTGGAAATCAAGGGCACTTTAGTACCATTTTTATGCATTTTTTTTAACTCTATCGTAAAACTATATTTTTCCAAATCTTTTGTTTTAGATTGGATAAATAGCAATGCCTTATCATTCAATTCATTTGAAAAAGCAGCATATTTTGGAGTAGTAATATTAGTGATGGTAAGCATATTGATTTCATCATCACGATATCCTAATAATTCTTCCCAATTACTTGCATAAATCATCTTACCTAATTTAAAAGAATAGATATACACAGCTTCTTCGGGAAATAGGGGGATTGTGTTTTTATAATGCAGCGCTTCCTCGCTGTTCAAATCGGCTGGAATACCAGTGATATGAGACTTTGAGTAATCACCATAAGTAGCTTTGGAAATCATAATTGGATTGTTTGGATGGTAATATAATTAATATTTAATTATATATGAATTTTCATGTGGAATGATAAGTTTTTATAACAATTTGCTTTCTTAAGCACCACTTCTTTACTTTTGTGGTTATACAGTAAAATGCAACAAATCGTTCAGGTAACTGGCCTCACTAAACAGTTCAAAAATCTTACAGCAGTTAATGACCTGTCTTTTTCGGTGAATGAAGGAGACGTTTATGGTTTTCTGGGGCAGAATGGTGCAGGTAAAAGCACCACTATCCGCATGATGCTTAGTTTGATTGAACCCACATTTGGAAACATTCAAATGTTTGGAATGGATCTTGAAAAACATAGAAGAGAAATTTTAAGAAATGTGGGAGCCGTTATTGAAAAACCCGACGTGTACAAATACCTCTCGGCATACGATAACCTGCAACTATTTGCCCGCCTGAGCGGAATAAAGCCAACACAGAAATTGATTATGGACCAATTGGAAATGGTTGGTTTAAGAAATAGAGCTGAAGACAAAGTAAAGACATTCTCGCAGGGAATGAAACAAAGACTGGGTATCGCAATTGCGCTGATACACAATCCACAACTGATTATTTTGGATGAACCCACAAACGGTTTGGATCCGCAGGGAATTGCAGACATCCGTAATTTAATTTTACAGCTCAGCAGAGAGTTCAAAAAAACGATTATCGTTTCATCTCATTTGCTGAACGAGATTGAACAAATAGCCACTCGTTTGTTGATCATCGACAAGGGCGAAAAACTGGTGGAAGGAAACGCTACTACATTATTCGATCCTGCCCAAACCATTGTTGAAATACAAACCCTCGATAATTTTTATGCACTGATGCAATTGAAAGGCAGTAAATGGGCCGACATGCTGCAGAAAAGCAACAACAATGCCATTCTGCTGAAAGTAGATAGAAAACTCATTCCAACACTGCATGCCGACCTTGCTGCCATGCGTATTCAGTTAATCTCTTTGCAGCCACGTAATTCTTTGGAAGACTATTTTTTACAAGTAACATCCGGTAATCAACATGTGGACACTTATTCAAATTGAGCTCTATAAAATATTCCGAAGGCCAAGAACCTATATTGCTTTTGTTGCCATTGCTGCACTGATAAGCATTATACAGTTCGGATTAAAATTAGACGGTAAAAGCTATGCCGATTTTTTAATGAAGGACATTGGTGGATCGATGGAAATTGATGGCAATATCATTAATGGGTATCTGATCTGTTATATTATGCTGCAACTTTTGCTGGTGCATGTTCCCTTGCTGGTTGCACTGATATCGGCGGATATGATTTCGGGAGAAGCCAATATGGGTACACTTCGATTGTTATTATCGAAGCCTTATAGCCGAACCGAATTATTGCTGGCCAAATTTTTTGCTTCAACCGTGTATACCATCATGCTATTGGTATGGTTGGCCATTCTGGCTTTATTTGTAAGCATGTGGATTTTTGGGGTAGGCGATATGTTTTTGATGAAGAGCAGCTATGTAGTTTTGATTAGTCAGAACGATGTATTCTGGCGTTATGCAGGAGCATTCCTGTTTGCTACTTTGGCAATGATTACGGTGTCTGCTTTGGGTTTCTTTCTTTCGATCTTTGCAGAGAATAGCATTGGTCCCATTGTAGCAACCATGAGCATCATTGTATTCTTTACAATCCTAAGTACATTGAATATCCCCATCTTTAATGCACTAAAACCATATTTATTTACAACACACCTGATAAGCTGGAAAGAATTCTTTGATCTGAAAGTAAATGATTCCAATGAAGCGATCATGGGTAGTATTCAAAACCCGCAAAGAATTATCAACTCGGCATTGGTTTTGATTGTACATATTCTTGCCTTTCTGGGTGCTTCTATCTGGATCTTTAACAAAAAAGATGTGTTGAGTTAGAGTTGTTGAGAATTAATTTGTAGAGCAAAATTTTCGTTCATGAAAAAATTATTGATTTCACTTTTCGTTTTTCATTTTTCACTTTTCACTCATGCTCAGGATATGACAACCCTGATTGCAAAAGTGAAAGCCAAGCTTGATCTGGTTACCGACTATGAAGCCGTGGGGCATATGAAGACAGACGTAAGTTTTATCAAAGCACCTCTTGGAAAAGTAAAAGTATATTTTAAAAAGCCCAATAAATTTCGCCTTAAAAAAGAAGGTGGAATTTCCTTATTGCCAAAGGGTGGCGTTTCGGTAAATATGAGCAGCATTATTGCTACCAATGAATTTGTGGCTTTGGCTGCAGGAGAGTCTGTTATTGGCGGAACAAATACCAGAATCGTAAAACTTTTGCCAACCAACGAAAACAGTGAGATTGTGCTGACTACACTTTATATTGATGAAGCCAATTTATTGGTTCGTAAAGCCATTACCACTACCAAAGAAAATGGTACTTATGAAATGGAAATGAACTACGGTAACTTTTCAAAATACGGGTTGCCCGATAAAGTAATCTTTAGTTTTAATACCAAGAATTATAAATTACCCAAGGGAATTACACTGGAGTTCGACGACAGCGAAAAATCTTTATCAGATGCGCAAAAACTAAAAAATAAAAAAGGAAGGGTGGAAATTACCTATTCAAATTATATCGTCAACAAAGGCATTGCAGATGCCATCTTTGTTAAATAGTTTAAAACACTTCAACCGACCAGACCCTTTCGAATAAAGCATTCGGCATAAGTTCATGAATGCCTTCCTTTTTGCTTAGATCGCCTGTTGCATCCACACTATCGGCAATACCACACCATGGCTCAATACAAACAAAATCGGCATTCTTTGCTGCCCAGATCCCCATATAAGGGAACTCGCTGTAATGAAGTTTTAGTCCATGCGCAGACTTGTTGCTAACTATCGCAATCGATTCTGATTGCAGGTGTTTGAAAACTAATGCGTCTTTGTAAAATAGTGATTTTGTGAGTGGCAATATGTTGGCGTTAACGAGTAAGGGTTCGCTATTTTTTTCAACTAGTCCTTCGGTTGAGAGTGGATAAATACCTGCAGTTTCGTGTTTACCGAATAATAAATGATAATCCTCGAAACTTGTTCCATCAATCAGCGGAACTTTAAATGCGGGATGTGCACCCACCGAAAAAAACATATTTGTGTTGCCCACATTTTCAACAATGTATTTTACAAATAACTCATTCCCCCTCAAACTATATTCGATCGAGAAAATAAAATCGAAAGGGTAAATGGATTTTGTTTTTTCGTCGGATACTAAATTGAAGCGGATGCTCTGTTCAGTTTGATGGCTTGGTTTGAATTCTCGTTCTCTTGCAAATCCGTGGCGACTAAGCGCATATGAATTTCCCTGATAGCGATATTGATTGTTTTTTAAACCACCTACAATTGGAAATAGTACAGGGCTCTTCTTTCCCCAAAAAGCGGGGTCTCCACTCCACATATATTCCAATGCATTTGTTTTGTGATAGATGCTCTGCAACTCTGCTCCCTGTGCACTAATTGTTACAGTAAGTTGGTGGTTAGAAATCTGAAACATGTATGTATTTTTATCCTTCGTTTTCTTCAATGCGTTCGTCTACCGCATTAGCTAACATGCGGGCACTGATTTTTCTGAGTGGATTGATGCGCATTTCTTTGTATCCATTCCTCATGCGATAAATATCTACTGCCGCAAACACAGCAACGATAAAGCTATTGGCATCGGCCTTGTCTTGCCCTGCAATATCAAAGGCCGTTCCGTGGTCGGGACTGGTGCGTATAACAGGTAAGCCGGCAGTATAATTTACTCCTTCACCAATTGCAAGCGATTTAAAGGGTATCAATCCCTGATCGTGGTACATTGCCAATACAGCGTCGAATTTTTCGTATTGCCCTCTTGCAAAAAAAGCATCCGCACTATAGGGCCCGAAAACCAGCATCGAATTTCTGGCTTCCTTGATGGCGGGTTTTAAGATGGTTTCTTCTTCGTTACCAATCAGCCCTTCATCGCCGGCATGCGGATTCAGACCCAACACAGCAATCTTTGGCTTGTCGATACCAAAATCTTTTTGAAGACTATTGTGCATGATCTTCAACTTCTGTACCATATTTTCCTTCGTAATATGATTGGCTATTTCTGAAACAGTTACATGTTCTGTTACCAGTCCAACACGCATATTCTCTGCGATCATCAGCATCACTACATCATTCACTCCGAAGAAAGCCTTTAAATAAGGTGTGTGTCCGGTATATGGAAACTTGTCTGAATGAATATTCTTTTTGTGGATAGGCGCAGTTACTAGGCCATCAATCAGTCCTTCTTTTAAAGCCTGTGTTGCCTGAATCAGGGATTCAAGTGCGTACTTACCGCCCGTTTCGTTGAGTTGTCCGGGATTAATATTTACTTCTTCCTCCCAGCAATTAAAAATATTTACCTGCTTGGGATTGAGTCTTTGTAATTCTTTTACGCTGGAAAAGCTGAAATTAATATCAGCTACTGTTTTTCTATAAAAATTGACACATTTATTGCTGGCAAACACAACAGGTGTGCATACTTCCAGGATACGGTGGTCTGCCAGTGTTTTTATAATCAGTTCGATGCCTATCCCATTCAGGTCGCCGCAGGTAAATCCTATTACAGGCTTTTGCAATTCATTGCTCATTCAAAAAATTTATGCTGTAAAAATAAGGATTATTAACGGCAAGTTATCAGAACTAAACGGCGACAGGAGCTTCCTATTCTGTTAACAGCAGAGCCAGCTAGCTTAAAAAACCTAATTTCGCGGAAATGGAGTATCGATTAAAAAAATCACTTGGTCAGCACTTTCTTAAGGACGAATCAATCTGCCGCAGAATTGTAGCGGCGCTTGAATCAAATTCTTTTGAGCAACTCGTAGAAGTAGGACCCGGTGCCGGTGCCCTCACCAAATACCTTTTACCCATTAAAAACATCCACTTCAAAGCAGTGGAATTGGATACGGAAAAAGTGGCATACTTAGAACTCACTTATCCGGCAATAAAAGGAAAGATTGTGCACGATGATTTTCTGAATATTGCTCCTCCATTTGAAAATGAGTTTACTGTGGTGGGTAATTTTCCATATAATATTTCTACACAAATTGTTTTTAAAGTACTGGAGTGGAAAGAGCAAGTGCCGGCATTAATCGGAATGTTTCAAAAAGAAGTGGCACAACGCATTGCATCAAAGCCCAAAACAAAAGTGTATGGAATTATGAGTGTGCTGGTGCAGGCTTTCTACGAAGTGGAATATTTGTTTGATGTGCCTCCCGAAAGTTTTAATCCTCCACCTAAAGTAATGAGTGGTGTGATTCGTTTAAAGCGTAAGGACAAAGTAGTGGATATGAAATCGGAAAAAGCTTTGTTTGTTTTGGTGAAAGCAGCATTTAACCAGCGACGAAAAATGTTGCGCAATGCAGTTCGTGGTTTGTTTGAAGATACTGTTTTAGTGGACGAGATCTTTAATAAAAGGGCAGAACAGTTAAGCGTAGAAGACTTTGCTGCATTGACTTTTAGAATGCGATAATAAATTAAATAAATAATTATAGTGGAACGAGTTGTATTGATAACGGCCAATGTACATGCTTATCTGAAAGAGAAATTGCAGAGCTATGGATTTAAAATAGTATTTATTCCCGGCATCGGCAACGAAGCTTTGTTGCATGCAGTTGCGGATATTGAGGGACTGATTGTAACTACCCGCTCAATTACAAAAGAGGTTATTGACCATGCCCCTAAATTAAAGTGGATTGGAAGATTGGGTAGTGGAATGGAATTGATTGATACTGCATATGCCGAATCGAAAGGGATTGTTTGTGTGAGTAGTCCCGAAGGCAATTGCAATGCGGTAGCCGAACATGAGTTGGGTATTTTGTTGGGTTTGATGAATAAGATTCATACCAGTGCTTTAGAAATAAAAGAAGGCAAGTGGCTTCGAAGCGAGAATAGGGGCGAAGAGTTGAGTGGCAAAACAGTAGGCATCATCGGGTATGGAAATACGGGTTCGGCATTTGCCAAAATTCTTGCCGGCTTTAATGTAACGGTGTTGGCTTATGATAAATACAAATTCGATTTTGCGAAGGATTATGTTCGCGAGGCGGGGATGGCTCAGTTGGCCAAGTATGCCGATGTAATAAGTATGCACGTGCCCTTGACAGAGGAAACGTTTCATATGGCTGATGATCGGTTTTTTGAATCGCTCGAACGCAAACCTTACTTTCTAACTACCTGCAGAGGTAAAGTAACAGATACTATGGCAGTGAAGAATGCTTTAAGATCGGGAAAGATCAGGGGAGCAGGGATGGACGTGTTGGAAAACGAAAAACTCGAAACCTATACTCAGGCAGAGAAAGAAACCCTTAATTGGCTATTATCGCAGTCAAACACATTAATAACCCCCCATATTGCAGGCTATAGTCATGAAGCTTATTATAAAATGGCCAAAATTGTGCTTGATAAACTGGGTTTTGAATAAGATTGGCGAATTTGAAAACTGTATTTCACTTTTTCTGAGAAAGATTTTCTATTTTTGCAGACCTACAACGCTACAATCAAATGTGGCGTTGTATTTTTTTTACCGCTTCTAAACAAAATGAGTATGAGCGACTATGTAACACAGGAGACCTTTGATAAGATGCGCGAGGAACTGCACATGCTGAAATCTATTGAACGTCCCGCTGCTTCAAAAGCAATTGCTGAAGCCAGAGAAAAGGGTGACTTGAAAGAAAATGCCGAATATGATGCAGCCAAGGAAGCGCAAGGAATGCTGGAAGCCAAGATAAAGAAACTGGAAGGGGTAATCAGTAATGCCAAGATCGTTGATCCGGGTACCATCGATACCAGTAAGGTTACCATCCTCACCAAAGTAACCATCACCAATACTGCTACTAAAAAAACGGTAGAATATCAGATTGTTGGCGAAAAGGAAGCCGATTTAAAATTGGGTAAAATTTCGGCTAGCTCTCCGATAGGTAAAGGGTTGTTGGGAAAGGTAGTGGGTGAGATTGCAGAAGTGCAGGCACCTAATGGCATTATCAAATTCAAAATCGAAAATATCACCATCTAAGGGATACTCTTTTTTAAAATGCCCCGTCATAAAATTCATGATGGGGCATTTTTTTAGGATATTTGAGTTTCTTAAAACAAACTGTATGACTATCTTTTCCAAAATCATCGCCGGAGAAATCCCCTCTTATAAAATTTCTGAGAACGAAAAGTTCTTTGCCCTCCTCGATATTTTTCCATTGGTAAAGGGTCATGTATTGATAGTGCCAAAAATTGAAACCGATCAGTTCTTTGATTTGTCGGCAGATTATTTATCTGAAATTTTATTATTTGCCCGACCTATCGCAAAAGCAATTGAAAGAACTTTTGACTGTAATCGTTGTGGCATCAGTGTTGTGGGATTGGAAGTACCACACGCTCATTTGCACTTAGTTCCTATCAATAATGCGGATGATTTGAATTTTACAAGAGCAAAATTAAAACTAAGCCCTGAAGAATTAAAGGAGATACAAGAACTGATTTTGTATAATCTCTAGCATCTATTTTTTTACACGGCCGGGATTTTTGGCGATGAATTCATCCCATCCTTTTAATCCTTTTACAGCAGTTCCAAGAACGGAAGATGTTTGATAATGGTGGCAGAGTGCCACAGCCAGTGCATCTGTTGCGTCAAAATAAGCAGGCTGTTCATCTATCGATAAAACCCTTTGTAACATTTTCCAAACCTGATCTTTATCGGCATTACCATTTCCGGTAATCGACTGTTTTACTTTTTTGGGAGAGTATTCTGTTACAGATAATTTTGCCTGCATTGCAGCAGCAATGGCAACTCCCTGAGCTCTACCAAGCTTTAACATACTTTGTACATTTTTTCCAAAGAATGGCGCTTCGATGGCAAATGTAGAGGGCTGATACAATTTAATAAGCTCCATTACTTTTGTGTGAATCATTTCGAGACGGGCATAAATATCTTTTTGATTGGCCAGTTTTAATACATCCATTAATAATACTTGTGGTTGATTGTTCTCAATGCGCAACAATGCATAACCCATTACAGTAGTTCCAGGATCGATACCTAAAATGATCTGCGATTTTTTGTTCATCTCCGTAAAAATAATCTATTCGGTCCAGCTATTTTTCAATCTCGCCTTGTTAGCCGTTCTTTGCAATGTTTTAATGTAAAAGATGCACTCTCGAAAACTTAAAATATTTCTGAATTATTTTATTGGCCCCATTCTATTTGTATGGCTCTCTTTTTCTATTTACCACCAGATAAGTACACAGGGTGATGTAAAAGAGTCGTGGCAGTTGATTAAAGCAGCTTTTCAGGGAGAATCCATCTGGAAGCTAATGGTTGTTGCTATATTGATGCTCCTGAATTGGGGCATTGAAGCCCGCAAATGGCAAATTTTAGTGAGCAGGGTAGAGTTGATTAGCTATGGAGCAGCATATCGTGCAATTTTATCGGGTCAGGCATTTGCGCTTAATACCCTTAATGGATCGGGCGACTTTGTAGGCAGAATATTGTACCTGCACGAAGGTAATAGATTAAGGGCTGTTGCTTTGTCGTTGGTAGGATCGATGAGTCAAAGTTTGATTACATTGATAATGGGTTTCGTTGCGTTAATAGCGTTTAGGTTTGGCATTTTAAAAGAGATCCATGCTTTGGAAGGGCTGAATCAGTTTTGGCTGGATGGTTTGTTGATTGCAATGGTAATTGCGATTGTTTTATTCTCGGTATTGTATTTCAATATAAATTTATTCATAAAATTTATTGAAAGAATTCCCTTTATTGCCAGATTCAAATTTTTTATTGAGAAATTGGAGGCGCTCCACTGGAGAGAATTAACAAGAATTTTGCTACTTTCTTTTGTTCGTTATACCGTATTTATTGTCCAGTATATCTTATTATTACAAGTGTTTGGCGTAAAAGCAGGCATACTAAATCTGGTAATGATGATTGCCGTATTTTTTCTGGTATTAACGATGGTACCTTCCATTACACTGGCTGATCTGGGATTTCGTGGAAAAGTTAGTTTGCAACTCTTTGGATTGCTGAGTACAAACCATCTTGGAATTATAGCTACTGCTGCTGGTATTTGGATCGTAAATTTGATTATACCCGCAATTGCAGGAAGTGTTTTAATTTTGGGAGTAAAGTTGTTTAACAATAAACAGATTAAGAAGGAATAATTTTTGCATTGTTAGATAATAATTGGTGTTTTAATATTTAATTATTTGAATTTTTAGTGTGAAAAAAATCTTTCTGATCGTTTTATTACTGGTTGTATCGCGACTAACTGCTGGAGACGATTTCTGTGGCATTAGAAATACTTCATTTCAGGAGGGCGAGAATATATCGTTTGTTGTTTTTTACAACGTCATCGGCATGTATGTGAATGCAGGCGAAGCTAATTTTTCTATTGGGTTGGAGCGCATGAATAACAAGACGGTTTATCATGTTGTTGGAATAGGAAACTCAAATCCTAGCTATGATTGGATATTCAAGGTTAGAGACCGGTATGAAACTTTTTTTGATACTTCGAATTTGCAGCCCTTGAAATTTATTAGAAGTGTAGATGAAGGTGGTTTCAAACACAACGAAAATGTAAGCTTCAATCAACAAACCAATACTGCTGTTACCTCTAATGGAAGCTTTAAAGTACCCGGCTGTATCCAGGATGTGTTAAGCGCTATTTATTATGCACGTAATATCGATTATAGCAAGTATAAAGTAGATGACAAGATTCCTTTCAGCATGTTCCTCGATAATGAAGTACATAACTTATACATCAAATACGAGGGTAAAGAAGTGATCAAAACAAGGTATGGAAAATTTCGCGCTATTCGCTTCAAGCCTTTACTGGTAAAAGGAACCATGTTTTCGGGAGGCGAAAAAATGACCGTCTGGGTAAGCGATGATGCCAACCATGTACCTCTCAGAATTGAAAGCCCGATAGTGGTGGGAAGTGTAAAAGTTGACATGATGCGATACCGTAACCTTCGTTACCCATTGAGCTCTAATATTAGCTTTCATTAAACTTTGGCCACTATAATTCGGATAGTTTAAAACAATTTTTTTGACGAATCCCTTTTTCGGTCTGTTGTAATTCGCAACATTCATTCAAAGCATCGTGCTCAAAATATAAAATATAATCAGCTTCAACAGCTTCTTTCAAAAACGATTTTTTTTCGTGAATGGTGGTCAGTGGAAACATGTCGTAGCCCATTACCCATGGAATTGGGAGGTGACTAACCGAAGGTAGCAAGTCGGCCATATAAACGATCTTGTGGCCTTTATACCGTATTTCCGGTAACATCATTTTATCGGTATGCCCGTTTACAAACCGGATATCGACCGTATCTGTAAATTTTGTGCGGCCTAAAACCCCAGTGGTTTCCAAACCCTCTTTTGGTATTTCAATCATTTTTAATTGCCCACTCTCCATGATGGGTAAAATATTCTCTTTTAGAAAAGAGGCTTTTTCTCTGTCGTTAGGTTCTGTGGCCCATTGCCAGTGCTCTTGATTTGACCAATAAACCGCATTCGGGAAATTTGTTACCAGTTTTCCGCCCTCTCTTTTGATACTTCCTCCGCAGTGGTCGAAATGCAGGTGAGTGAGAAATACATCTGTTATATCAGAACTATGAAAGCCATGCACAGCAAGGGCCTTATTGATATCGGTATTACCCGTTAAATAATAGTGCCCAAAAAATTTGGCATCCTGTTTATCCCCAACACCATTGTCTATCAGGATCAAACGATTACCGTCTTCGATTAATAAACAGCGCAAGGCCCAATTACATAAATTGTTTTCGTTGGGTGGATTTAATTTGCTCCACATTGTTTTTGGAACAACACCATACATGGCACCGCCATCCAATTTAAAATATCCTGCATCAATTGTGTAGAGTTGCATAGCTTATTGCATTGCTGCTTTTTGTTTTTTCATTGCCGACCATAACATCAAAAATCCAAATACAAAAAATACAACCAGCACCAAAACCGAATTTCTTTGCGAGCCGGTTAATTCATTGATCAGTCCAAAACTAAACATCCCGATTACAATGGCAATTTTTTCTGTTACGTCATAAAAACTAAAGAACGATGTTGTGTCTTTTGTAGTTGGCATTAGTTTAGCATAGGTACTGCGACTTAACGATTGAATACCGCCCATTACAAAGCCAACTAATATGGCCAGAACATAAAATTGATTGATACCATTGCGAGGTATCGTATATCCGATATAGCAAAGTAGTATCCAAAAAAATATGGTAAACATCAGTGCTTTAAAATTGCCGATTTTTTCGGAAAGCTTTGCAATCAGGTATGCTCCGGGTATTGCTACCAACTGAATAATCAGGATTGCAATGATGAGGTTGGTAGTTGGAATATTCAATTCGCTTTTTCCGTATAAAGTTGCTGCCAGCATAACAGTTTGTACCCCCATATTGTAAAAGAAAAAGGCACCTAAATATCTTCTTAAAACGGGCATCTCGCTGAGCTGTTTCCAAACCTTATTGAGCTCTTTATACCCACCCGTTAAAACACTTACTTTTCCTGGTTTTTCTACAGCAGGTTTTCCCTTTGGTAATTTGCTGAGCGATAATTGACCAAAGCCCCACCACCAGATGCCTACCAATAAAAAAGATACCTGCGATGCTTTACCTGTATTAATACCAAATTTTTCGGGCATGAGTACAAATACAAAACAAATTACCTGCAAGATCACACTGCCGATATATCCCATCGCAAATCCTTTGGCACTTACCCGATCCTGATCTTCGGGAGCGGCAATCTCGGGTAAGTAAGAATTATAAAAAACAAGGCTACTCCAGAAGCCTACACATGCAATGATCATGCAGGCTAAGCCATATGCCAGATTCGTTTTATCGTAGAAATACATGGCACTACAGGCAACACTACCCATGGTGCAGAAAAAAAACAAAAACTTTTTCTTATTGCCTTTATAATCCGCAATCGAAGAAAGAATGGGCGACATAATTGCAACAATTAAAAAAGCAATTGCCAGTGCATAATTGTACAGAGAGGTATTCACAAATTCGCGACCAAATAAGCGAACGACATCGTTGCTGCTGGCATCGTTACCATCGCCTGTAACAGCCTCGTAGTATGCCGGAAAAATAGTGGATGTAATAACTAAGTTATATACGCTATTGGCCCAGTCGTACATTGCCCAACCATTAATTACTTTTTTAGACGCGGTTTGCATGCCTTTAGTTTTGGTATTTTAAAGATAATGCAAAGAAGGCAGATGATTCAGATATGCGAACCATTGATTAGCCACATATTATTTCAACTGACCGGTATAAATGAGTGTCAGCAGAATAATGCCAACAATAATTCGATACCATCCGAATAAACGAAATCCGTGTTTTTGTAAAAAGCCGATAAAAAATTTGATGGCCAGCATGGCAACAATAAAAGCTACAATATTTCCTACCCCAAGAGCAATTAAATTGTCTTTATTTTTTAAGAGTTCCGGGTTTTCTTTTAAGGCTTTTAATAATTTATAACCGGTAGCGGCAGCCATTGTTGGTACTGCCAAAAAAAATGAAAATTCTGCGGCCAGATTTCTGGTAAGTTTTTGTTGCATTCCACCGATAATGCTGGCAGCACTTCTACTGGTGCCCGGAATCATTGCCAAACACTGCCAAACACCAATCGTAAATGCTTTTGCCAAACTGATATTTTCTTCTTTCTCAACAGTAGGTGTCTTAAACAACTTATCAATGAACAGTAAGATGATGCCGCCCAAGAGCATGGTAACAGAAACGGTTAAGGGACTTTCAAGTAATGCATCAATTTTTTTAGAAAATATAAAACCCAATACCAGTGCGGGTATTACTGCTACTATTAGTTTAATATAAAAATTCCAACGATTTAGCGGGAAGAACTTTTTCCAGTATAAAACCACAACAGAAAGTATCGCGCCAAGTTGAATAGCAATCTCGAATAATTTGGTGAAGTCGTCTTTTGCAATGCCCATGAAAGAACTGGCAATAATCATATGCCCGGTAGAAGAAATGGGTAAGAACTCCGTTAGTCCTTCTATTATGGCAATTACAATAGTTTCGAAAATGGTCATGAGTATTATTTTATTCAGTTAGTTATTCAACGATTCTAATTCTGTGAAATTAGGGATTCGATGCTAGTAATTCAATAAAAAAGCGGTGATAGCACCGCTTTAAACATAGATAATAAGAGCTGATTAAGCTTTAGGTTTTTTGAAAATGGCATAGATCTCTACGATCAAACCCACTATGATTAAAATGGGTGCAATGGTTATCCGAACAGTGCTATACACTTCTTTCGTATCAAATACGCGCGGATCGGAACTTTTTCCACCACTCATTAATAGAAAACCCAAGGCCACGATTACTGCACCTATCAACATCCAAACGATATTGTCCTTTGCAAATAAAGGGGCTGCTAATTGTTTTTTTTGTTCGCTCATCACAGAATTTTTAATTGATAATTTAATTAGTTATTTGAATTAATATAATTCGTCCAGTTTCATTTTCAGATATTTTAAAACCGAACGATGGGTACTGTACACCGATATACCCACTCCAAGTACAATCATACCGCCGAATAGAATTAAAGTCAACTTAATGTCTCGTATTGCTTTTAACTGCGGGAACTGATTTTCGGCCCATCCAATTAATGTAAACAAAAGTGCAATTGCGATCAGTGAACTGATCAGCCCGTTAATCACAGCCTGTATATTCATTGGCTTCGATATAAATCCTCTGGTAGCGCCAACCATTTGCATGGTCTTGATCAGAAATCGGTTACTAAACATAGCAAGCCTGATCGTATTATCAATACTGAAAATAACAATCACGCAAAGAATGATGGCAACCACTAAAAAGATCAATCCGATTTTTGAAGCGCGTTCATTTAAATTGGTTACTAAACTCTGAGGATACTGTAGTTCGGTAATCTGATTACCATAAGCAGCCATTAATTCCTGAGATATTTTAGTTAAGCTGTCTTTGTTTACATAATTGGCCTTTGCATAAAAATCAATGCTTTCTGGAAGTGGGTTCACATCAAGAATTTTCGCCCAGTCTTCATTGTTCTCCTTATTCCAGATTATTTTTGCATTGTTCTTATCAACATATACCACATCTTTGGCATAGGGTTTAGAAGCAATAAATTGCTGGATCTGGCCAATCGTATCCTTGTTTAAAGTTCTGAGATAGGCACTCAGGCGGATATCTTCCTTAAATGCATTTCCAACAGAGCTGATATTCAAAAAAAACCAGCCCATAATTCCCAAAATCAATAAAACCAACGCTACACCCACAATACTATAGATATAATTGGGTTTACTGCGCTTTAAAGATGATTTTCCAACAACGGCCATAATGATATTTTTTTCCTCGTGGGGTTCTTTGCCCCCACTACTGATAGGCAAATGTAGGCTTTTGCCTGTTAAACACTTACATTTGCAACCATTCAAAACCCGATTTTACATCTTAAAATAGCGCTTTAAAGCCGTAAATGGGTTAAAGATTTGTTAGGATTGATTTGGGCGAACTCGAGAAAAATAAGACACTGTATAAAGATGGAATACGATTTTAGGAAAATTGAGAAGGACTGGCAAAAAAAATGGCAGGAAAATCATGCTTATCGGGTAAGCAATATTAGCGATAAACCTAAGTACTATGTTTTGGATATGTTTCCTTATCCAAGTGGAGCTGGCTTGCATGTGGGGCATCCTTTGGGCTATATCGCTTCTGATATTTATAGTCGCTTTAAACGCCTAAAAGGATTTAATGTATTGCACCCAATGGGGTATGATGCTTTTGGACTACCCGCAGAACAATACGCCATTGAGCATGGTGTACACCCTGCAATAAGTACGCATAAAAATATTGATACTTTCAGAAAACAATTGGATAATATCGGCTTTTGCTTTGACTGGGAAAGAGAAATCAGAACATGCGAGCCGCAATACTATAAATGGACTCAGTGGATATTTTTGCAACTCTATAAAAGTTTTTTTAATCGTGCATTGCAAAAAGCAGAGCCGATTGAATTGTTGATTGCCTCTTTTGAAAAAGAGGGGAACAGCATTCACCCATTTCCCGCTGCAGTAAATTATCAGCCTGCACATTTTAGTGCTGATGAATGGAAACTGTTTGGCGAAAAACAACAGCAGGAAATTCTGATGAACTATCGCCTGGCTTTTTGCGGCTATGGAGAAGTAAACTGGTGCGAAGCCTTGGGTACGGTACTTGCCAACGACGAAGTGGTAAATGGTGTTAGCGAAAGAGGGGGGCATCCGGTAGTAAAAAAGAAATTGCGTCAGTGGTACCTGCGCATTACAGAATATGCCGACCGTTTGCTGGAAGGCCTTGACAGTGTGGCTTTCAGCGACTCTATGAAAGAGATGCAAACCAACTGGATCGGCAAAAGCTATGGCGCAGAAATTGATTTTGCAATTAGCAGCTCTAATAGTGCTGAAGCGGCACAACTAAAAGTATACACAACCAGACCCGATACCATTTTTGGAGTAGACTTTATGGTGATTGCACCCGAACACGAACTCATTGATCAGATTACTACCGTGGAACAGAAAACCGAGGTAGATGAGTATTGCAGTTTTGTAAAAAGCCGCAGTGAAAGAGAGCGTCAGGCAGAGAAAAAAATCAGTGGTTGTTTTACCGGCGCGTTTGCCATCAACCCTTTCAACGGAAAACAAATTCCTATCTGGATCTCAGAATATGTTTTGGCTGGATATGGTACAGGTGCAATCATGGCAGTTCCTTGTGGAGACGACCGCGATTTTAAATTTGCAAAACATTTTAATATTCCTATCACCAATATTCTGGGCGATGCATTTAATGGCGAAGAAGCAAATGCAACCAAAGATGCAAAATTGCAGAATAGCGATTTCCTGAATGGCATTGTTATGCGCGAAGCAATAGCAATCGTAAACCAACGCTTGGAAGAAATGGGTATTGGTAAAGCCAAAGTAAACTATCGCATGCGCGATGCGGCATTTAGCAGACAGCGTTATTGGGGCGAACCATTTCCTGTGAAATGGAAAGAAGGAACTGCTTATCCATTAAGCGAAACTGAATTGCCATTGTTATTACCCGAAGTAGATTCTTATTCCCCAGGTCCCGAAGGCGAAGGCCCACTGGCCAATATTCCTGAATGGGTAGCAAAAGAATTAGAAACCAATACCATGCCGGGATACGCAGGTAGTAGCTGGTACTTTTTACGTTATTTGGATCCGCATAATACCGAATCTTTTTGCGATCGAAAAGTAAGCGATTATTGGAATCAAGTTGATTTATACATTGGTGGAACGGAACATGCTGTTGGGCATTTATTGTATAGCCGTTTATGGACGAAAGCCTTGTACGACCTGGGTTATATTGGGTTTGATGAGCCATTTAAAAAATTGTTGAACCAAGGAATGATTCAGGGTTCATCGAGATTTATATATCGTTTGAAGGGTACGAATCTGTATGTTTCTGTGGGGTTGATTAAAGACTTTGAAACGGTTGATAAATTACACGTAGATGTAAATATTGTTGATGGCGTTGAGTTGGATACAACAGCATTTAAAAAATGGAAACCAGATTTTGCTGATGCTGAATTTCAACTCGAAGATGGTAAATATATCTGCGGAACAGAAGTTGAGAAGATGAGTAAATCGAAGTTCAATACTGTGAACCCCGATGAACTGGTACAGAAGTATGGAGCCGATACTTTTAGAATGTACGAAATGTTTCTGGGGCCTGTTGAACAGAGTAAACCATGGGACACCAAGGGTATTGAGGGCGTGCACCGTTTTATTAAAAAACTCTGGCGCTTATTTTATGATGAGATGAAGGGAAAGGTCTGGAACGAAAACGCCCCAACAGCAGATGAATTAAAAGTATTGCACAGGACCATTAAAAAAACAGAAGACGATACGGAACGATTTAGTTTTAATACAGCCGTTAGTGGATTTATGATTTGTGTGAACGAACTCGCTGATCTGAAGTGTAATAAGCGCGCCGTTCTTGAGCCGCTGCTCATATTATTAACTCCGTATGCTCCCCATGTATGTGAAGCACTATGGGCAGAGTTAGGAAACAATAGTTCCATATTGGATGCAGCCTATCCTGTGTTCGAGGCAAAATACACAACTGAATCTTCAAAAGAATATCCGGTAAGCATCAACGGCCGTGTTCGTACCAATATCAATATTGCTCTCGACGCAACTGCCGATGAGGTAGAAAAAATAACAATGGCCAACGAGCTTGTTCAGAAATGGATGGAGGGTAAGCCCTTGAAGAAATTTATTTTTGTAAAGGGAAAGATGATCAATGTAGTAATCTAATAGCTACTCAATTTAGATATAAAACTGCCCTGATGGGGCAGTTTTCGTTTGTGTAAAATTCTGTACAATTCCCCACGCATTTATTACATTGCTGTTCCAAAATTGATGCTATGAATTGGAAACATGTATTACTTACTGCTTTTGTTGGCTCGATAGGCCTTGTAGCAGGAGCACAGAAAATTAGTTTTAGTCAGGCTGATCTGCTTGCTAATAAAATTCCTAAGAACTTTATGAATAGCCTGCCCCAAACAGTAAAATGGGTTGACGATGAGCACGTAATTCTGAATCAGAAAATTCATCCAGATTCGTCTTTCAAAAAATATCTGTTAGATGTAAAAACGGGTAAGTTTACTGAAGCGAATGAAAATGCTTCCGGAGGATCTTCATCGTCTTTCGGCACAAAACAAATTATTGTAAAAGACAACGACCTTTTTTATAAAGTAGGAGGTGTTGAAAAAAGACTCACAAATGATAAGGCTGAAGAAAAGAACCCAACGTTTTCGCCCGACAGTAATTATGTAGCATATACCAAGAATAATAATCTGTACACTTATAATATTGTTGCAGGTAAAGAAAATCAGTTGACTACAGATGGCACAGCAACTATGTTGAATGGATGGGCTAGTTGGGTGTATTATGAAGAAATTTTTGGTCGCCCTACACACTATCGCGCATTTTGGTGGAGACCCGATAGCAAGCAACTCGCTTTTATGCATTTCGATGAAAGCATGGTGTCGATGTTCCCTATTTATAATAGTGAGGGCACACATGGTTTTCTGGAAGAAACACGTTACCCCAAAGCCGGAGATAAAAACCCGGAAGTGAAAATTGGTTTTATTAGTCCCGAAGGAGGCTCTACTGTTTGGGCTGATTTCAACGATAAAGAGGATCAGTATTTCGGATGGCCTGTTTGGAAACCGGGCACTACTAATTTATTGGTTTATTGGATGAATCGCGGGCAGGATAATATGAAGATGTATGATGTAAATCCTGAAACCGGAAAGAAGAAAGAGATCTACGACGAGAAACAAAAAACATGGATCGATCTCGAAGACCGGGTGAGTGGGAGAGTTAATTTCATCAACAACAATACACAGTTCGTTATGCAAAGCGACAGAACTGGTTGGAATCATCTGTACCTGTACAGCAGCGATGGTGTTTTGAAAAACCCAATCACTACAGGAAATTTCACAGTTACCGGTATTAAGTATATTGATGAGAAAAACAGTAAGATTTATTTTACTGCAAGAAGTCGTGAAAATACTGCCAGAACTGATTTCTATAGCGTTAATTTAAATGGATCGGATTTTAAACGCTTAACATTTGGCGAGTACAATCATGCTGCTATCAGTTTATCTCCAACAGGAAAATATTTTATCACTACTTATAGCAATACAAACACACCTGCTAAAGTTAGTCTGGTAGATAATAAAGGAAAGATCATCAAAGAACTGGGCGATGCCAAATCAACAGAACTTGATAAATATAATCTGGCTAAAACAGAATTGATTCGAATTAAAAGTGCGGATGGATTATTTGAATTGCCTGCACTTGTTACCTGGCCTTTGAATATGGATCCCAATAAAAAATATCCGATCTTGGTTAGCATCTACGGCGGACCAAACGCGGGCACTGTTATGGACGGCTGGAGTTGGAGTACCAATCGCCAGTTCTATGCTCAGGAAGGTTTGATACAAGTATCCTTCGATCATCGCGCCAGTGGACATTTTGGTAAAGCCGGAGTAAATTATATGCACCGTAATTTGGGTTATTGGGAAATGGAAGATTATAAAACGATGGCCAAATGGTTTATCGCAAATGGTCAGGCTGATTCCACAAAAGTTTGTATCACGGGATTTAGTTATGGTGGCTATATGAGTTGTTATGCTTTAACCTATGGTGCGGATGTATTTACACATGCGATGGCAGGTGGTAGTGTAGTTGACTGGCATTTATATGATAGTCATTATACTGAAAGATTTATGGACACGCCCGAAGAAAATCCGCAGGGATATAAAACAAGTAGTGTATTAACTTATGTTGACAGGTTCAAAGGAGTGCTGCAATTGGTACATGGTACAATGGATGATAATGTGCATATGCAAAACAGTATTCAATTGGTAAATGCTTTGGAAGAAAAAGGAAAAGATTTTGAATTCATGTTGTACCCCGGTGGGCGCCATGGATGGGGAGGTGCAAAAGCATTGCACTTTGCCAATTTAAAAACAAAATTTATTTATAAATATCTTTTGGAAAAACCGATTCCCAAAGGAGCCCTTAAATAATTTCTCAAATTCTATTTAATCAAAGCCGTTCTTTTAGAGCGGCTTTTTTGATTGCGAAAAGGGCTAGCCATCATCTGCCTGTAGCTAACTGCTTTAGTAATAAATTTCTTGTTTAACAGATAATGATAATTTAAGATGACTTTTATTTAGAGGTGATGCCTGAGTCTTAATTTTATTAAAAATATTTATCCTATGAAAAAATATGTATTTATACTAACATTCTTATTCTTAACCATCTCTTTGTTTTCGTGCACAAAACAAACAGTAAATCCTCAGTCTCAATCAGACGAAGTAACAGTTGAACTCCAGAGAGTAATTGCGGCGAATAACATAAAAAGAATTATTGCTTGGGATGATAGAAGTGGTTTCCCCACTAATATTTCAACAACTTTAGGAACAAGTTGGTCATTTTCAAATGGATTTATTACAATTTCAGGTTATGGAGGGAGTCCCGATAGTTACTCAAGAAACTTACTTTATTTAGATAATTATGAAATTGGGAATGTTTTGTTAGGAAATGGCACTAACCCCATAGCATTAGTTTTACATTTTAAAAATTAAAAAGAAAAAGTAGGCCGCTGTAATTTCTACAGGTTTAAGGGGGAGATTGAGCTTTTTGTACTGTAGCTTTATATTTTTTTTGCTTGAAATGCAATGATTTCGGTCATATTATTCCTGCTCTCAATTTTGTTACTTAAGTGCTTTATTATAAATCAATAAATGCTGTTTATGAAAAAGCTATCTCTGGCGATATTTTGTTATGCATTAACGGTGCTCGTTTCTTTTGGCCAGATTGTAAATATTCCGGATGCCAATTTTAAAGCCGCATTGATTGGGTTGGGCGTTGATAAAAATAAAGATGGGCAAATTCAGTTGAGTGAAGCACAAGCAGTTGATTCCTTATCAATCGGACGCAGACAAATAAAGGATCTTACCGGAATTGAATCTTTTACCAACATTAAAAAACTGTTATGCGGCAATAATCAACTCACTAAAATTGACATCAGAAAAAATGGCGCATTGGTTTGGTTGGAATGTCATAAAAATGCAATCACCGAGCTTGATTTGAGTAATAGCATCAACTTAAAAAAACTGATTTGCTCCTATAATAAAATTGCAACACTTTCTATCAGCAAACTTAAAAACCTGAGGGTACTCGATTGCGGCGCTAACAAGCTAACCTCACTCGACTATGGTATGCTGCCCTTACTTGAACAGTTGGCTTGCTTTGATAACCCACTCAAAACAATTAACCTATCAAACAATCTGGCATTAACAACGCTGGGTTGTTCAAATACAGGGATTAATAAATTAGACCTGACAAAGATTGAAAAATTAAAAATACTAGACTGCTCACAAAACAAATTGGGTAGTATTGACCTGCATGCCAATAGTATGTTAACCGAATTGGTATGTACTGAAATTGGGTTATCGAAATTAGATATTAGCCAGAACGATCAATTAATGCAACTGGATTGCTCAAACAATCAACTAAGCGAATTGAATTTAAGTGGAAATGAATTCCTCGAAGAACTCAGTTGTACTCAAAACTTGCTAGCAAAACTTGATCTTAGAAAGATTGCATATTTAAAACAATTTGACTGCACTCTTAATCCCAAACTAAATCAAATTTGCATCACAAAGGAACAGTTAGAAAGTGTAGATGACAATGGTTGGGTAAAAGACAAAACAGCAAACTGGATTACTGATTGTAAATAAATTTAGTGGCACCTTCTTGCATTTCTGGAGCTTTAAAATGACTCTTAAAAATGCTATATTTAGGAAGTCAATTTTTTATTTCAACCATATGAATCGAAGAACCTATCTCGAACTGATGATGAAGACCGGATTGCTGGCATCATTGCCTTTTGCTAATGCTTTGAAAAGTTATGGCGCCGGCATAGCGGAAGGATTACCGGAAGTTTTTTTTAGCGAAGAGGATTTTGCATTTCTTGCCATGATATCCGAAACGATTTTACCAAAAACAGATACCATTGGCGCTATCGAGGCAGGTGTGCCTCATTTTATTGACCTCTATGTAAAGAATTGTTATACTGAGCTGCGACAGAATAATTACCTCGATCAATTAAGGAAATATCGGGAATATCTAAACGCAAAATCAATCAATCTCCTAAAAGTGAATGAGGATTTGACAAATCAATTGATTGCGGATGAACTATGTGACACAGCAGACAAAAGGGCCTACTGTGATTTTATTAGACAAACAAAGTTGATGGCATTGAAAGGTTATTTTACGAATCAAAAAGCCGTCATGCAAAATTTGTATTATAAGGCTGTGCCTGGCACTTATAACGGATGTATTGAACTTTCAACTATTGGTAAATCTTGGATAAATTAAACTGAATGAGTAAGGGTAAAGAACAAAATAGCTATGATGCAATTGTAATTGGGTCTGGTATTAGTGGTGGTTGGGCAGCAAAAGAATTTACTGAGCGGGGATTGAAAACCTTGTTATTGGAAAGAGGAAGGAGTATGGTTCATCCTCATTATCCTTCATCAACTGCTGCACCCTGGGAATTGGATTATGCAAATGAGTTAACTCTCGAAGAACAAAAAGACTATCCTATACAAATTAATGCCTGGGAATTTGGCAGAGACAATCACACATTTTATATCAACGACAATCATGTTCCATATATACAGGAAAAGCCTTTCTATTGGTTTCGTGCAAATCAGGTAGGTGGTAAATCTTTGATGTGGAATCGAAACTGTTATAGGTATAGCGATACAGATTTTGAGGCGAATTTAAAAGATGGTCATGGCAATGATTGGCCCATTAGGTATAAAGATTTAAAGCCTTGGTATGATTATGTTGAAAATTATGTGGGACTCAGTGGAGAGAACTGTGGTTTAGATTCTTTACCAGATCAGATTCTCATGCCCCCTTACGAAATGAATTGCGTTGAAAAACATATTCGCAATAGGTTTGATGAATTATACAAGGATAGAAAATATATTAATGCCAGAGCAGCGGTTTTAACAAAAATGCACAATGGAAGGGGGCCATGTATGTCGAGAAACCAGTGCAGAAGAGGCTGCCCGTTTGGAGCTTATTTCAGCAGTAATTCAGCAACAATTCCATCAGCTTTAAAAACGGGAAATCTTACGATCCGTCCATTTTCTGCAGTAGAAAGTATTTTATACAACGATAAAAAAAATAAAGCAACAGGTGTTCGAATAGTGGATACAGAAACCAAGCAAAGCATTGAATATTTTGCATCTATTATTTCTGTAAATGCATCAGCTATTGGATCAACGGCCATTTTACTGAATTCTATTTCCAATAGATTTCCAACCGGATTAGGAAATGATAGCGGTGTATTAGGGCATTATTTGACCGATCATACAGATAGTGTTGGTGCCTGGGCGATGTGGGAAGGAGATACTGATAAAACTTTTGTTGGTCAGCGGCCTAATCAAATGTATATACCAAGGTTTAGAAATGTAGGGAGCGATAAGCAATCATTTCTTAGAGGCTATGCTTTTGAATGTTTCTCCACACAGAAATCTTGGGAAAAAGGAAAGCACATGAATGGGGCCGGAGCTGAATTCAAGAAGCGTTTAACACAGCCGGGTAATTGGGAATCTGTGTTTGCGGCTCTTTGTGAGTCGCTACCAGATAAGCGAAATAATATGACGCTAAGTAAAACCGAGAAAGACATTTATGGAATTCCGCAAGTAGTGTTAGACGTTCAGTACGATGAGAATATGCGAATCATGCGTGAGGATGCTGCAAAAACCTCAAAAGAAATGCTGGAAGCATGCGGTCTCAAACATGTATCCGTTTTTAATTCGCCACCGGTTGCGGGAAGAACGATTCATGAAAGCGGTTCGGCAAGAATGGGAAATGATTTAAAGGAATCTGTTTTAAATAAATGGAATCAGGTACATGCATGTAAGAATGTAATTGTTACTGATGGTGCTTGTTTACCTTCTTCTCCTTGTCAGAATCCATCACTAACTTATATGGCGCTTACTACAAGAGCAGTAGACCATATTTGTAAAGAATTTAAATCAGGAGCACTGAAATAGCATAAATTTTTATCTCTACTTTAACTCATTAATAATAAAAGAGACAGCTACATAGCCATCTCTTTTATTAGGTAGAATAAATTTATTTTATGTTCTTCAGCATTTCTTTTACTGCTCTTTCCAGTTGAGCATCTTTTCCAAACAATACATCATTGTACAGATTATCTACATCAATGTCGGGATATACTTGTAAGTTTTCAGTAGGTCTGTTTTCCTTTCCAATTGTTGCAATCATTGGTATACCAAATACAATGGTTGGATCTATTTGTGTTTCCCACCATACAGCGGTTCCTGTACCAGGCACAGGTTTTCCAATCAATGGTCCAATACCTATTTGCTTATAAGCGTATGGAAAAATGAAGGCGTCGCTATAATTACTTTCACTCATGAGTACACAACTTGGTTTAACCCATTTGTTTTGAGGTTCATTTCCGGTGGCTTTAAATCCGTAAGGTGCAAAAAATAAGTAAGCTTTCCCATTCAGAAAAGTTACAAGATCATCGTGTAACCATCCACCACCATTGAATCTTGAATCTACAATCAGCGACTCTTTATTTACATTTTTACCCATTACTTGTTCATACATTTCTCTGAAACTGCCGTCGTTCATAGCTTGTACGTGTACATAGCCAATTTTTCCCCCACTCAATTTATCTACCATTGCAGACATTGTAGCTGTCCATCTCTTATACAATAAAGCATTTTCTTGTAAAGGAAGGATAGGTTTTACAGTTTCTTCAAATGTGCTTTTGCCATCTGCACTAGCTACTGTTAGTAATACATTTTTACCGGCTTTTCTATTAAGTAATATTGCCCAATCTGATTTTGATGTTACTGGTTCTCCATCTATTTTTTGAATAATACAACCAGCTTTAATCATGCTCTTGCTTGTATAGAGCGGGCCACCGGCAATTACATCGGTTACTTTCAGACCATCACCTTCAATGGTCTCATCATAAAATAATCCAAGCGAAGCCGTGAGATCGGCATTTGGATTTACGGGAGAATAACGACCTCCTGTATGAGATGCATTTAATTCACCTAATAATTCGCTTAGTAATTCTTGGAAGTCGTAATTGTTATTAATGTGCGGTAAAAAACGCTGGTAATTATTTTTGTACATTTCCCAATCAACGCCATGCAGTTTAGGATCATAAAATTTCTTTTTAACCTGTCTCCATGCATGTTCCATGATATAAGCTCTTTCGCCTGCTGTATTCAATACCATTTCGCCATTGATATTAACTGGGCTTATTTTCCCGCCATCAACTTCTACTTTATTGATACGCCCATCGGCTAAGACAAATAAAATTTTACCATCCTTACTCATCTCAAGATTTGCACTCATTGCACCCAATTTGGCAATGGATTTCAATTCTCTTGTTCTGGTATCAATCATCCATAAATCGATATTTTGTTCGTACTTAGCCAGATAAAACAATTTACTGCCATCGGCAGATAAACTGTAATCACTGATGTTTGCAGAGCCTATCGTTAAACGCAGTTTTCTGTTTTCTAAATCCGTGATATCGGGATTAAAATCTTCTTTCTTTTTAGTACTATCTTTTTTCTCTTTATCTTCTTTTTCTTTTAATAAAGCGAAATCGTCTTTGCTCAAACGAAAACGATCATATGCTTCTTTATCAAAGAATTGAGCATATATATCAGTCTCTTTTGCACCTTGATAAGCTAGAGGACCCTTGCCGTCTTTTGTAGTTTCCCATAATATTGCTTTGCCTCCTAAAGCCCATTGCACAGCTCCCTCAGCGAAACCACTTTGCGTAAGGTCGAAGCCATTACTATCTGTTCCATCAGCTTTATATAGCATAATTTCACTAGCACCATACCTGCCCTTGTTGCTTCTTGCTGCTATCCATTTTCCGTCAGGACTCCAATTGTATTCTTGATCGCCATCACGGTACGAAAAGTTTTGCCCCGCGGCGATTAGGGTTCTAGAAACCTTTTTCTCTAGGTTAAATACTTTTAACGTATTTCTTTCTTCCAGATATGCAATTTCTTTTCCATCAGGTGAGAGCATTGGCTGAAATTCTTCTTTTTCGGTTGCAATAACCGGTTCTTCATTTAGTAATGTAGCTGCATAGAAATAGGGCTCATCTTTTCTACTAATACTCGTTTTCATAATATCCCAACTCCCATTTCGTTCAGCAGAATAGTAGAGGCTTCTTCCATCCTTACCAAAAGCCAACATTCTTTCTTGTTGGGCTGTATTTGTAATGCGCTTTGTAATACCCCCTTCAACTGAAGTAACAAATATTTCTCCACGAAAAACAAATGCCACTTCTTTTCCATTGGGGGAAGCAGATATTTCAGTCGCGCCACTATTGATTGCCACAATTTTTTCATCATTATTTCTTGCGTCTGCATTAACCTGAATGCTTATTTTTTTGGGCTGACCATTTTCTTTTAAAGTATAGATTTCGCCATTCTGCGAAAAGCATAATGTGTTGTCTCGAGATCTACTCAAATGCCTTACTGGATTATCCTTAAAGTTTGTGAGTTGCTTTTCATCTTTTTGGGTAAGCGATAATTTAAATATATTTTGGTTGCCTTTTTTCTCACTCAGATAAAAAATTGATTGGTCGTCTGAAGCGTAAATGGGTTCTCTGTCTTCTCCAATGAAATCGCTGATTTTTTTATATTCTTTAGTTTTTATATCATAGGTCCATATATCTCTAGTTACAGAAGAGGTATGGTGTTTGCGCCAAGCGTCTTCAGTTCCTTTTCTATCTTGGAATACGAGTTGTGTGGCTTTGCTATTGTAATGTACATTTTCGGTACCTGCACTTAATAACATTTTACTTCTACCTCCTGCTACAGGAACAGCGTATAATTTTGAAAATAACCTAGCGGCAGGAAAACGAACAGAAGTATTCAGGTCGTTTCTACCACTTCCGAAAATTACTTGTTTGTCATCTAACGAAAATTCCCAAGGGTAGTCGTTTGCAGAATTAAAAGTAAGTCTGTTTGCAGCTCCTCCCGTGGCAGGCATTACGAAAATATCAAAGTTGCCAAAACGGTCGGAGGCGAAAGCGATGGATTTTCCATCGTGGCTCCAAACTGGCATAAAATCGTGTGCTTCATGCATAGTGAGGGGAGTTGCTACTCCGCCAGCAGATGGAACAGTAAAAAGGTCGCCCTTATAGCTGAATACAATTATTTGCCCATCGGGCGAAATGGCTGGATATCTTAGCCACAATGCATTTGATTGCGCATCTATTTGATTTAGTGAACTCAAACAGAGGATCATAAATAGAAATAGTTTCCTGTTCATATGCATGATTTTAGTTTTGACTTTAAAGATAGGAGGCATTTGGAAATGAAAACGAAGAAAAGGCTGAATGGCAACGAAATGATGGCGAGTTTATTCCAATCAAAAAGGGCCCCTGATCTGTTTTATTCAGGAGCCCTCGTTTAGTTAGTTAGCTTAATTAGCTATTGTATATCAATGCAAAGGTTTTTGCAAAATCTTCCAAATTGGTTTTTCCAAATGCAGGTTTAGCAACTTGATTATATTCTTTACCCATTTCTCCGGTTCGCATAGCTGCACCCATTTCGGTGTAGTTTTTTGCAACTTCATCGGGCAACCCTGCCTGTAGCATGCCGCCATAAGTTTGTTCGTCGGTAAAATTTACCCAAGGCAAAGCGGGGTTTCCGATAGCGGCCCCTAGTATTGAAGCAACTTCGTTGGTTGTTTTTTCGTCACTTATCACGTAGCGAATACTATGCCCTTCAAAGGAAAGTGAAAGTAATTCTTCTGCCGCAGCGCTGGCAATATCTGCCGGATTAGCCAGTGGAAGCAAACTGCCTTCTCCATAATTTGCACCAATGATTTGCATATTTTTGATCATCCCGATATTACCCAAAAAGTTGGTATAAAAAAAGCCAGGGCGCAAATGTTTGACGGCCACATCGCTTAATTCGTTCAACTCTTTTTCAACAAAAAATAAACCCGACACCGGTCCGCATCCCTCCTGCATATGTGCACCAATACTACTCAGGTTAACTACTTTTTTTACAGCACTTGCCTTTATAGCTTTTGCATAGTTTGCACCGATTGTTGCAATAAAAGTTTTCCAGTTTGTTGCATCAAACTTTGGAGGAACCATTGTGTAGATAGCATCTGCTCCAGTAAATGTTTTGGTTAAGAAATCAACGTCCTCCACCGAACCAATTGCTGCTATCGCCCCTGCATCAATTAGATCTTTCAGATTTGCTTCCGAGCGGCCAATAACAGTAACCTGATGATGGGCTGCTAATAATTGAAGAGCTAAAGGTTTTGAAATGTTTCCTGCTCCTCCTGTGATAACGTAATTCATGTTGCTTGTTTTATTGTTAATAATTGTATATACAAATGTTAAGTAAAAAAAATTAATCTGTTAACTTATCTGATATCCTATTCATGCTCTGAACCAGTTTATTGCTTTCTTCTGCTCCCAATAATTTGCTGTAAGAATTATAAAAATCACCTACACAAGCTTTTAATTCGGGTAGCATTTCTTTTGCTCTGGGACTGGGGTACACATTGGTAATTTTTCCATCTGCAGTTCTAACAACCAATTTCTTTGCTTCCAACTTTTCTATCAAACGTGTAATGGTACTGGGTGTTAACTGCATTTGTGCCGCAATATTACCCGGTTGCATACCCGGCTCTTCCAATAATAGCATCAACAAATACCCATGACTTGGCGACAAATTTACCCGCTTCCAGCTTTCGATGGCCAGCTTCTCTATTTTCCGGGCCAACGCATTGCTGGTAAAATAAATGCATTTTGAATATTTGCTATCCGATGTTTTCATGAACAGGACAAAAATAGTTATAATAATTGTATGTACAAATAAATTTTTTATTCAAAATCTTTAATGCGATCAGAACTAATGATGATTTTACCAAAAACAGAATGATTGCCGGCAAACGAAAGCATGGATTTAGCGATGGCCAATGCTGATACGGACTGGTATTTTCGGAGTGGCCCTACCAATACATAATTGAGTATCTCGTTTATAGTAGCGGCTATTTTTTCGCCCGAACGATGTTCTGTTCTATTACCGGTAATTAATGCGGGCCTGAAAATACATAATACCGGATAGCCGATATTGCTCAAGAGTTTTTCCATTTCGGCTTTTACCCTACTATAAAAAAACAGAGAATCGGCGGCCGCTCCCATGGCACTCATTACTAAGAAACGTTTGCTTCCGGCCTCGAACTGTAATTTGGCAAACTTTACGGGATACTCGAGGTCCACTTTTTTAAAAGCTTCCTGAGTCTTTACTTTCTTAATGGTGGTACCCAAACAGCAAAATACAGTATCTGCTTCAACAGCGGCTTCATAACTGTCGAAATCTATAATCAGCTCTTTTAATTTGGGGTTTTGTATACCAATTGGCCTTCTGCTATATATGTAAACAGTGTGATAAGCATCAGATTCCAACAATAGATTCAATAAATGTCCACCAGTTAGGCCGCTGGCACCAAGTAGTAATGCAGATTTTTGTGACATCAGCTTTTTTAGCAAAGCTATGGATTAATAGTATTTTGTAGTTTTGAACAGTATGGCCAACGATAATCTTAATAATTCTCCAGAAAATTTAAACCCGGCAGATAAGGAGTTCGAAAATACGATCAGGCCAAAAGAGATCGATGATTTTTCTGGACAACCCCAACTGATTGAAAACCTTACCATCTTCATCAAAGCAGCCAAACTGCGTGGTGAAGCTTTGGATCATGTATTGTTTCACGGTCCACCCGGTTTAGGAAAAACCACATTAAGCAGAATTGTTGCAAACGAACTGGGCGTTAATATTAAAGAAACTTCAGGGCCCGTTATTGAAAAGCCTGGTGATCTGGCAGGCCTACTTACAAACTTGCAGCCCAATGATGTTTTATTTATTGATGAAATTCATCGACTGAGTACAGTGGTGGAAGAATATCTGTATGCAGCAATGGAAGATTTTAGAATCGATATCATGATCGATACGGGGCCCAATGCAAGAAGCATCCAGATCAATTTAAATCCTTTTACTTTAGTTGGCGCAACTACTCGAAGCGGATTATTAACTGCACCGCTACTTTCGCGTTTTGGCATAAAGAGTCGCCTGGAATACTACAATGCAGAAACATTAAAGAAGATCATTGAAAGAAGTGCAGCCATTTTGAATACAGAGATTAGTTCTGAAGCCGCCGGTGAAATATCTCGAAGAAGCAGGGGAACGCCGCGTATTGCTAACGGACTATTAAGAAGGGTGCGCGATTTTGCACAAGTGTTGAACGATGGTACAATTGATATTGGTATCACACAACACGCGTTAAAAGCTTTGAATGTGGATGAGCACGGACTAGATGAGATGGATAACAGAATTCTGGCAGCCATCATCGATAAATTTAAAGGAGGCCCGGTAGGACTTACCACTATTGCTACCGCTGTTGGTGAGGAATCCGGAACGATTGAAGAAGTTTACGAACCTTTTCTGATACAGGAAGGATTTTTGCAAAGAACACCCCGGGGCAGGGAAGCTACTTTAAAAGCCTATAACCATTTGGGCAGAGAACCCAATCAACGCAACGACCCAACCTTATTTACATAAAATAAAAAACCTTCCCGAATAGCAGGAAGGTTTTTATTTTATAAAAAGATTTTTCTAAGGAGCCACTAGTCTGAAACCGTTTCCGTGAATATTTACGATTTCGATATCGGTATCTTCTTTCAGGTATTTACGCAATTTAGCAATATACACATCCATACTTCTACCGTTAAAATAGGTATCGCTGCCCCATATTTTTTTCAATGCTCTTTCGCGGGGAAGCAGATCATTCTTGTGTTCTGCCAACATTTTCAAAAGTTCATTTTCTTTAGGAGAAAGTGTTTGAGTGTTGTCGCCTCTTTTTAGTTCACGCAATTTAGGATTGAAATGATATTTTCCCAGATCGAATTCGATATTGTCGCTGATACGATTATCCTCTTCGTTACGTTTTAAAATGGCTTTGATTTTGAGTAACAATACTTCACTATCAAAAGGTTTGGTGATATAATCATCAGCTCCTAATTTATATCCCTGAATAATATCATCCTTCATGGTCTTTGCACTCAGGAAAAACAGGGGGATATCCAAATCCACATCACGGATTTCTTCAGCAAGTTTAAATCCATCCATATTTGGCATCATCACATCCAGTAAACAGATATCAAATTTCTCACGCTGAAATGCAGCCAACCCCAGGCGACCATCTCTTTCAAGCGTAACATCATAATCGTTTAGCTCCAGGTAATTCTTCAATACCATACCCAAATTGGTATCATCTTCACACAAGAGTATTTTGCTTCTTTTATCTTCCATAACGTCTTATTTATTAATCAAATAAAGATAAAACATATCCATTTTAATGCCGAACCCGCTCAATCTTTTGTTAAAAAGCAAGAATGGCATTTATGAATCGTTCGTTTCACAACGTAAGTTCCGCTAATTTTTTGGCTTTAATTGATATTTTTGAACTACAAAGCAAAAATAAATTAGTATCAGCAAAGCCTTATTTCCCCGGTTTCAGCAATTGCGATCCTATTTTCTGATTCCATAAACGCCAGCACTTTTTGCAATTCCTCAACGCTAAATTGTGGGGATTCCTTTATCAGTTCGTTTACCGAGATCCCTTTTGCAATGAGCTGCATAATTGATTTTTCGATTTCCGAAAACCTGTCAGCACTAAGTGTTTTTTTCTTTGCATCCAAACAGTTGTCGCAAATACCACATGCTGCAACATTTTTTTCTCCAAAATAATTGCTGATAGCATTACTTCTGCAAGCCTTCCTGAGTTGTACAAAATGTATAAACGCATCCAGTCTGTTTTGATAAAGCTTTTTTCTTTTCAGATATAGATCCTGATCAATATGAAGGTATTCGGCTGGGGCTCGATTCAAAACAAAATAAATCTGCGGGGTTTCTTTCTGCGGAGCATATTCAATGATACCAAACCGATGTAAATTTTGCAGTTTCTGAACTACTTCGTCTAAGGGTTCGCGCAATATCCTTGAAATTTGTTTTTCAAATATCGAAACCTTATTATCAAAGATTCCTTCATAAGTTCTCAAAAGTGTTTTAATCATTTCTTCGAGATCGGGATAGTTTTCTTCAAATAAATAAAGGCTGTCCTTATTAGTTGTAAACTGAATTTTTGCAGGTAAAAAAATATTTTCAGAAAGCATGCAATGGCCTTCCTGCTCCAGTATCTTTAAAACGTTGGTTACCTGATAAAGATCCAGTTTAAAATTTTTCACAAATTCCGACAAGTCAAAATCGAAGTACTGAGCTTCACCGGCACCAACGGGTAGTTGTAGAAAATCGGCAACACACTGATAGATTTTTTTGATGATTGGAATGGGCGGATAGCGCTTATCGGGCATAGTTTCCAATGCTTCGATATCGGCTTGTTGATACAATAATACAGCATAAGATTTTTTTAAATCCCTTCCGGCCCGCCCCGCTTCCTGGTAATAATTTTCCAAACATTCAGGGGCATCGTAGTGTATTACGGTTCTTACATCGGGCTTGTCGATTCCCAAGCCAAAGGCATTGGTGCAGGCAATTACACGCGTTTTATTATTGATCCATGATTCCTGACGCGCTGTTCTTTCTTCCGAACTTAAGCCGGCATGATAAAAATCTGCGCTAATATTTTGAAGTTGTAATAATTCAGAAAGGTCTTTACATTGCCTTCGATTATTGCAATAAATGATGCTGCTTCCAGGAACTGATTCCAAAATAGCTATCAGTTTATTGACCTTGCTATCTACTTTGAAAACGCTGTAGGAGAGGTTTGGTTTTTCGAACGACTGTTTAAAGATGGCAACATTTTTCAGTTCCAGTTTTGCTACTATATCGTTCTGTACATCCTTTGTTGCAGAAGCCGTAAGTGCAATCATGGGCACATTATCTAAATGCGCTCTGATATTTGCAATGCGTAAATAGGGTGGCCTAAAATCGTAGCCCCATTGCGAAACACAATGTGCTTCATCTACTACAATTAAACTGATATCTAAATGTGGTAAATATTCTTTAAAAGCCTTTGTTTCTAGTCTTTCGGGCGACAGATACAAAAACTTGTAGTGGCCTTCGGCAGCATTCTTTAAAATTGTATTTACTTCATAATACGAAAGTCCGCTGTGTATGCTGGCTACAGCGATATCTTTTTTTTGAAGATTCTCTGTCTGGTCCTTCATGAGGGCGATGAGCGGACTAATCACTAAACAAACCCCCTCCAATATCAATCCCGGAACCTGAAAGCAAATCGATTTTCCTCCACCGGTTGGCAATAGCGCCATGGTATCTCTTCCCGACAGTACAGACAGAATAATTTCTTCCTGCATCGGTCGAAAAGAATCATACCCCCAGTACTGAGCTAATATTTTTTTTGGACTATCCGGCATTTTGCAAAATGCAATAATTGATTTGAAAACAACTAAGCTAGTATATCGTAGCGGAGGATGCTCAAATCATCATAAAAATATTTTAGATCACTTTTTTAAAGTTTAAGCGAACCGAATTAATCGCCAGAACTACATCGCTCATTGCCATTGTGAGTGCGCTAAAAGTGGGACTCAAAAATCCAAATGCAGCAACGGGGATTGCAACAATATTATAAAGGAATGCCCAGAAAAGATTCTCTTTGATGGTAATATATGTGTGCTTGCCAAGTCCGAGTGCCAGAGGTAAATGTTTTATTCCATAATTCATTAGCACTACCTGAGCGCTTTGCATGGCGATATGCGATGCATCACTTAACGAAATTCCAACAGTGGCTTTGGCCAAAGCAGGTGCATCGTTAATGCCATCACCGATCATGGCGGTGGGCTCTTTTGAATTATAAGCAGCAATTGCTTCAAGTTTTTGTTCAGGAGTTTGTTCTGCAAGCCATTCATCAATATGCAAAAGGCGAGCAACTTGTTCGCATTTTTCTTTTTTATCGCCGCTTAACAAAATGGTTCTAATCCCTTTTGAGCGAAGCATATCAATTACCTCTTCTGCTTCAGGCCTGATTTCATCTGCTACATCAATCCACCCTAGGAGTTCATTGTTATAAATGATATATACATTATGCGAAAGCTCATGAGTAAATTTTTGAGCTCCCTTAAAAGATACTGCTGCGTATTGGTTACCTGCTTTATCGGAAGCAAACATACCCAACCCTTTTTGTTCATCCATTTTTGCCCAACGGATATCATCTTTCGTTTTCCATTCCCTGCTCACACATTTTGCAATGGGATGCGTAGAATATTTTTCCAACGAAAAAGCAATCCGTTTAAATTGATTAATACTATCGGCATTTGATTCGCCAACGAGTTTAAAATCACGGATCGCAAATTTGCCGGTAGTTAGTGTTCCGGTTTTATCGAAAACCACTTGTTTAATATCTTTAAAAACTTCCAAACTTTTTGCATTCTTAAAGAGAACCCCGTTTCTGGCAGCCCGTCCCAGTCCAACTGCAATGGCAGCAGGTGTTGCAAGTCCCATAGCACAAGGACAGGAGATGACCAGCACGGCAATACCGCGCAATAAACTTTCACTGAAACTATGGTCTCCGATAAAATAGTTGGCGAGTAATGTAATTACAGCAATACTTACAACTACAGGAACAAATATTGCGCTGATCTTATCGGCCAATTGTTGAACAGGCGGTTTTTCTGTTTGAGCAGCTTTAACCAATTTTAAAATATTCGATAAAACTGTATCCTCACCAACAGCAGTGATATATGCTTTGATAGAGCCATTTTCTACTGTGCTCCCACCAATCAATAAGTCGTTCATTTTCTTTTCAACCGGAATACTTTCACCGGTAATAATCGATTCGTTTACACTGGCCTCTCCCCATAAAACTTTACAGTCCATTGGTACAGGCTCCCCTGTATTGATCAACACAAGATCACCCACTTTCAAATTTTTACTTTCAACTGGGAAAATATGTTCCTGATGCTCATCATCGTATGCAATCATATTGGCCATCACTTTTTGTGATACTGCCAATTTTTTCAAAGCAGCCTGAGTGGTTTCTACCGACTTGTCTTCGAGCCAGTTACCCAGAAATACCAGCGTAATGATTGTAGCTGCAGTTTCATAAAATAAATAATGTGCAGCGTCGCCAATTAGCGTACCATATAAACTATAACCAAAAGCAGCAACAGAACCCAATGCAATTAGCACATTCATATTGGGAATGCCTTTTAAAAGGCTATGGATGGCGCTACGTCCAAAAAAATCCATCCCTACAATAAAAACGGGTATTGTTAAAACAAGCTGCACATATGGATCCATTAAGAAATGGATATGCACAATCATATGCAGCATCAGGGGTGCAGTAAAAACAATACAGAATAAAAACCTTTGCAAATGATTTTTGAATAATTTTTTAGGCTTTTTTTCGTCGGATAACTCACCAGTATTTACATGATAACCCAATCCTTCAATACCCTTTGCCAGCTCGTTTTTTGGAATATCTGCTGCCAGTTCAAAACTAACATCACCACCCATAAAGTTTACTTTCACATCCTGCATGCCTTTGCCGGTAAGATATTTATTTACTGTGAGGGCACAATTCGTACAACTCATTCCTTCTACTTTCCAATTCACTTTCTCCATGGGGGAATATTTTTAAATGCTTTTTAGTGCACTTGCTTGCAACAAAGGTACTATAACCCCCATTCCTCGACTTTCGAAAAGGGGATAATATTTTTACATCATGGTGTCAAAAATTGCAGAAATCAAGGCGGGACTGCATTTCGCAGGGTTCTTTATCTTTGTTGGATGGACGCAATATTTGAACTGGCACAGATAAATGCGGTTGCTCAGGCAATCTGGAAAGAAGGTAAGCTCAAAAAAGTATGGGTTTTTCATGCAGCCATGGGTACTGGCAAAACCAGTTTCATTCATGCTTTGTGCGAATTGCTTGGGGTAAAAGATACTGTGAGTAGCCCCAGTTTTGCCATTATTAATGAATACCAAAGTGAGGAGGTAGGAAGCATCTATCATATGGACTGGTATCGCCTGCGCGATGAAGAAGAAGCGATTCAGGCCGGAATAGAAGATGCATTAAACTCCGGCAACTTGTGTTTTGTTGAATGGCCAGAGAAAGCCGCGGCTTTATTACCCAACAACTGCTTTGAAGTATTTATGGAAATACTGGACGAGAAAATGCGAAGGATTTATACGAGCAAGGAAGAGCCTGAAAATTAAAAAAGAGGTAACTTCATTATATCAGAGAAGTTGATAATCTTGCTTTAAATCGTTTAATTTTAAACTAGTGATTTACTATTTCAATTTCAATCAATTAAACAATGGCTACTTCTAAACCTTCTATCAGTGCTTCTTTCGTGTACGAGACCATGGAAGAGACATTGGATATTAAACCTCAAGGCGAAAAACTTTTTATTGGCATTCCCCGAGAAATTGCTTTTCAAGAAAATAGGATTGCTTTAACGCCCGATGCTGTTGGTGTATTGGTTGCAAATGGAAATCACGTTTCAGTAGAACACAAAGCGGGAGAGGGTAGTAATTACACAGATCAGGACTATGCTGAAGCGGGAGCGAAAATTGTTTATGAGAAAGCTGAAATTTATAAAGCTCCGGTATTGGTAAAAAGTGCGCCTCCTGTTGAAGAAGATTTGCCTTTTTTGCAAATGAACCAAACCATTATTTCGCCCATACATTTATCGGCTCTCAAAAAACATCATATCGAAACCATGATGGCTAAAAGGATTACCGCCCTAAGTTTCGAAAATTTTAAAGACGACAGCGGAACATATCCTATAGTACGAAGCATGAGCGAAATTGCGGGAAGTGCGGTGATGCTGATTGCCGGCCAATATCTAAGCAGCTTTAATAAAGGCAAGGGTGTTTTGTTAGGAGGCATCAGCGGTATTCCTCCAACTAAAGTGGTGATTGTAGGAGCCGGTATTGTTGGTGAATTTGCAACAAGAAATGCACTGGCATTAGGAGCTTCTGTAAAAGTGTTCGATAACAATGTAACAAGATTAAAACAATTACAAAATAATTTGGGTCAGCGTATCTGGACTTCTGTTTTAGAGCCCCGCATATTAGCAAAACAATTAAAAACATGCGAAGTAGCCGTTGGCGCATTGAGTAATGAGTTTGGCAGGGCCCCGGTTGTGGTTTCTGAAGAAATGGTTGCTGCAATGCGACCTGGAAGTATCATTATTGATGTGGCCATTGATCGTGGGGGCTGTTTTGAAACGAGTGAACTAACAAGTCATGAAAACCCTACTTTCCTAAAGCATGGCGTGATTCATTATTGTGTACCAAATATTCCAAGCGGTTTTGCAAGAACTGCAAGTCAGGCTATCAGTAATATTTTAATGCCTTTAATTTTGGAAGTTAGCGATGAAGGTGGTCTGGAAGAAATGGTATGGCACAATTTTAATTTGCGTGAAGGAATTTATTTGTTCAAAGGCGCATTAACCGATATCTATATCAGCCAGAAATTTGATTTGAAATTTACAGATCTTAATTTGCTAATTGCAAGCAGGAGATAATGATAAAATAATTTTGAAACGATGGATGTTTATTCAGCAATAAATAATTTTTTAAATAGCCAAAACTTACTTGGAGCGCTGGTAATATTCTTATCCTTCGCTTATTTTTTTTACAGAAAGAGTAAGATCCATTATCGCATTAAGATGCATCGAAATAAAGAAGGCGTTGTGGTGTATAAGGCAGAACATAAGGTTTGGTTATTCGGGAAATGGAATTCGGATTATTTGGGAATACACTCTGTTGAACAAAGAGATAAAGTGAGGGCTCAATATATTCTGATGGGATGGAAGAAACGAGAAGATCAACCTGTATTGGAAGACAAGGAAGGCGGAAGTTTTACTTACGAATATTATACTGGCGCTAAAGTGAAAGAACTAGAGAAACATGTTCTGAAGAGAATTGATGACGTGTAGAAGTAAAAAGTCAAAATTCAAAAGTAAAAAGTCAAAAAGGAAAGTCAAAATTCAAAAGTAAAAAAATACGCTTTTGAATTTTGACTTTTTACTTTTGAATTAAACATATTTCGTAACACCTGGAACAGCTATCGGATAATATCCGTCGGCATCGGGAACAACTGGTGGAGTTGCATCCCAGGCATAGAGTTTTGGATGAATATCGATGCCCGAATTGATGGCTTTATCCCAATCAATTATCTGACCACTATATGTTGCCAACCTTCCGAGTATGGAAGTCATGGTACTCGCTGCGCCGTTTTCTGCATCCGAAAATTTGTATTCACCTTTTGCGATGGCAGCAAATAATTCATCGTGTTCTGTTTGATAAGGATTGTTTTCGCTCTTCAAATCGTACTGGTAAAGTGGATTCCCTTTTAAGTCTACAATTTTTGCAGCACCACAAAAAATCTTTCCTTTTGTACCTACTAATAATTCATCCACTTTACTGGAAGTGCCTGGAATATGACGGCATTGACTATTTAAGATAGAACCGTCGGCATAATGAAATTCAACATAATGGTGATCGAAAATTTCACCATTCTCTTTTCCTTTGCGCACCTGCCGTCCGCCCATACCCTGTGCTTTTACAGGATGACCGCCTTTGAACCAGTTGATGACATCGATATTATGAATATGTTGCTCGGTGATATGATCGCCGCAAAGCCAGTTAAAATAATACCAGTTACGCATTTGATATTCCATTTCTGTTTGTCCGGCTCTTCTTGGGCGAACCCATACTCCATCGTTATTCCACCATGCTTGCGCTGATGTGATATCGCCAATCGTTTCTTTACGTTTATACAATTCGCGATAAGAATTTTGATAGTGACGTTGTAAACCTACTACCACGTTTAATTTTTTCTGTTTGGCAATCAAAGCCGTTGCCAATACTTTCTGAATACCTGCAGGATCAGTAGCCACAGGCTTCTCCATAAATACGTGTTTATTCTGCAGAATGGCTTCTTCAAAATGTATTGGTCTGAATCCGGGAGGAGTTGTAAGAATTACTACATCTGCCAGAGCAATTGCCTTTTTATAAGCATCAAATCCGGTAAATTTTCTTTCTTCCGGAACATCGATCTTTTTCTCCAATCCCTTGCCATCGTTTTTAGCTTCTTCAATCAATGATTTGAGGCAATTGTCGAGGTTGTCGCGAAAAGCATCGGCCATCGCAACCAGTTTTACATTTTGCTTGCTCATCAAAGCTTGCATGGCAGCACCTGTTCCTCGGCCACCACAACCTACCAATACAATTTTAATTTCATCATTAGAACCCGAAAAAAAATTGGCACGCGATATAAAAGGGGCTGCCATCAGGCCACCTGCAATGAGGGTGGAGTTTTTTACAAAATCTCTACGTGAATTGTTCAGCGAATCGTTAGACATAATGGTTTATTTTAAAAGTTTATAGGCCAAGGTATTTTTGAAAAAAAAGATTGATTGTTTCTGCTGATGGTTGTTCAAATGGACGCACTAATCTAAAGCCCACATTTTTGGCTTCGGTTAACCACCACTTGCTTTTAGGAATTTGTGGATCCCTTCTATTCCAACTGGGATCTGATTTAAATCGTTTTGCACTCCTGAAATCTGTGCCGCTCTCCATAAAACTACCGCCACGCAAAGCTTTTGGATATTTTGATAAGTTTGCTTCTACCATTGGATCTTTTGCATTATCTGCAATTGTTTCATATCTGTTTGGTTCGTAATGATCCAATGTCCATTCCAACACATTTCCCAGTATATCATAGAGCCCCCAGGGATTAGGTTTTTTTTGCGCTACTTTTTCATATTTATCATCACCACTTTCTCTGTCCCATGCATATTCCTTCAGCATTTTCACATCGTCTCCAAAAAAGTACTTAGTGGTTGTACCGGCCCTGCATGCATATTCCCATTCGGCTTCGGTAGGTAATCTATAAAATATCCCCGTTCTTTTATAAAGCCATCTGCAATACATGATCGCGGCTCTCTGACTCATACTGTTTGCAGGATATCCGCCCTCTTTGCCCATTCCCCAAGTAAGATCAACATACTGCGGACTGGGTCTTGTAATAGCGTCTACGTCTGAGTTCTGGCTGGTCTGATCGTCTTTCAGAAAAACATCAAAAGCGTCTCTTGTTACTTCTGTTTCGCCCATCCAGAATGCAGAAAGAAAGATTTTTTTCTGTGGTCCTTCGTCTGCATTCCTTTTTAATTCTGTTGCGGAACTGCCAATTATAAAACTTCCGGCAGGTATGGGCACCATTTTAAAATTCTGAGAACTACCTGTAATTGGTTGTAAATAAGGTTTAAAATCAGTACTATTGGATTGCGCAAATATTGCCGTACTGTAGAGTAAGAATGCAAAGCAAGAAAATCGTATCACCTGTAATTTTTTAATTGGTTAAGGTATGAAATAATAAGATTGATAACTACCTGTTTTGATAAACATTCAAATTGCAACTCTGTGTTTCTGTGCCTCTGTGGCAAATATGGTTTGATGATTTGGCGTAATCATTTTTTCCAAAATTGATCAAACCCCCTGCTTGTATAAGTCTTTATCTTCCCATTTTCAATGGTACTGATAAACAAATAAGCGTTTTGTTTACGGGCTATTTTTTTTGCATCCCTAACAGATAAGATACTGCAAGCAGTTGCAAGCCAATCGGCCGTAGTACCATCTTTTGCGATTACCGTAACATTTCTTTGGAAGGTTACACCGTATCCTGTTCGGGGATCAACAATATGCGAATATTTTTTACCATCATGTTCAACATATCTATAAACATCTCCCGATGTAGCAACAGCCATATTGTTCAATAGTAATCTTGACCTGATCAGATCGTCGGTCGTCTCGGGAATATTCACACCTACTGTCCATCCCTCTGTATCGGGAGGAGCATCGCCCATTGCCAGATCTCCTCCTGCATCAACAAGCGAAGAAGAAATGCCTTCTTTCTTAAGATAATTAACTACCTGCTGGGCAATATATCCCTTTGCAATTCCGCCCAGATCCAAACGCATTCCTTTTTGCAAAAGTGTGGCAGTAATGTTGATTGTATCTAGTAACATTTTATTTAAGCCAACAAATAGCAGAACAGAATCGATCTGTTTGGGATCGGGGAATATTTTTTCTTTTCTGCTCTTACGCCAAATCCAACTTAAGGGGCCTACGCTAATATCAAAACTTTTCTGACTGTTTTTATATGCATAGTCAGATTGAACGAGCATATCCCATAGCGCGGGAGATGGTTTTTGAGGCCCATTACCTGCCTGACTACTAAGCTTGCTCAATTCACTATTGACGTCATAGTCGCTGTAGATCTGTGCGAAAGAGTCGACAAGTGCAAAACAGTTGACGGCAATTTTTGAAGCCATTGCGGAATCAGATGCTACTAATATCAGACTGAAATTAGAACCCATCTTATTTTGGTTAAAGTTGAATTTTCTTTTTTGACTAAACGATGCAATAGCAATGCAAAGCGCAGAGATCGTTAAAATATAATTGCGGTACAAGCGGTTGATTTAAATTGTTCTTGTTAAATTTAGTAACTAATAATTAAATCATGCAACGCAGAAAATTCGTGCAACAAAGCCTGTTAGCAGGCGGAGCAATCATAGCAGCGTCAAACGCAAAGGCAGCAGGTAAAAAACAGGATCATTGGGATGATAATACACCGTTTAAATGCAACTATGGCATTCATGATGGAATGTTCAATAACCTTTCGGGAAAAGATTTTATCGATCAAATAAAGTTTGCGCACAGTGTGGGCTTTAGAGCGATGGAAGACAATGGCATGATGGATCGTAGTCCCGAAGAGCAACAGAAGATTGGCGATGCGATGGCAAAGCTGGGCATGGAGATGGGTGTATTTGTAATTAATTTTGATAATTGGCCCTTGCACGTTTCAATGACCAGTGGCAATAAAGAGTGGAAAGAAAAATTTGTATCGCACTGTAAAAAAGCGGTTGAAGTTGCAAAGCGTTGTAATGCAAAATATATGACAGTTGTGCCAGGCAATTATGATCATAGCATTTCGCTGGACTTTCAATTGGCAAATGTGATCGATACCTTGCGGAGGGGAACTGAAATTCTTGAAAAAAATAAACTGGTGATGGTTTTAGAGCCCCTGAGCGACACGCCCGAATTATTCCTTCGAAAATCAGATCAAACTTATGCTTTGTGCAAATCGATTAATAGTCCAGCTTGTAAAATACTTTTCGATATGTATCATATGCAACGCAATCAGGGAGATATGATACCGAATATTAACAGGGCCTGGGACGAGATCGGGTATTTTCAGATAGGAGATAATCCGGGAAGAAACGAACCGGGTACTGGAGAAATGAATTACAAAAACATTTTCAAACACATACACAGCAAAGGGTACAAGGGTGTGCTGGGAATGGAACATGGAATAGCTTTACCTGGAAAAGAGGGCGAAATAGCATTGATCAAAGCTTATCGCGAAGCGGATTCCTTTACAATATAAAAAGAAGCGCTCTGTATTGGGTGCTTCTTTTACCACTTATTTTTTTGCGGAAGCATTTTTTAAATAGGCCCATTGTCTTAAACAATCTCTTGCTTCCACTGCAGGGAATCCCAAAACTTTTTTACCATCGGGAACATCGTTCATCACACCGGCCATGCCTCCAATCAAAACTCCGTTGCCTACTGTAACATGATCGCTTACACAAGTACCTCCGCCAATAATTACGCCATCGCCCAAAGTTACTGAGCCGGCTAATCCGCTACTTCCTGCCATCAAACAACATCTACCGGTTTTACTATTATGTCCAATTTGAACAAGGTTATCCAGTTTAGTGCCATCGCCAATAATGGTAGAACTAAATTTTGCGCGATCAATACAAGTGCAAGATCCCACTTCAACATAATTACCAAGCACCACATTTCCAATATGTGGAATCTTTACCAAACCTCGGCCATCATCACTTGGTCTGAATCCAAACCCATCAGCACCGATAGAAGCATTTGGATGAATTGTACAATGATGCCCTACAATGCATCGCTCACGAATAACGGCGCCTGACCAGATAATGGTATGATCTCCTATTTTACAATCATCTAAAACAGTTGAATTCGGATAAAGTATCACATTATTCCCTATCACGGTATTTGCACCTACATAAGCCCCCGCACCAATGCGCGAGTTTAGCCCGATAGTAGCCGTAGGGTGGATACTTGCATTAGGATGAATATCCTGATCAAAGCGAGGAGCCTCAGGAACAAACATTTCTAATAACTGTGCCATCGCCAGATCGGCATTTTTTACTTTTATCAATACCCTGTTTTCGCCGGGTTCCAGTTCAAAGTCCTGATTGATAATTGCAGCACAAGCTTTTGAACTTTCCCAAAATTTCAGGTATTTTTTGCTTCCGATAAAACTGATATGTGAACTGCCTGCCATTTCCAATTGCTCAGGCCCTGTAATTTTTGTGGTAGTATTTCCAACTAATGTTCCTTGTAAAACCTGATTGATTGCTTCAACTGTAAACGATTTCATGACGCGCATCTTTAGGGTTTTGAAAGTACAATATTATTTTCATTCTAAACTTAACCTTCGTCAGATCGCATGTATGATTGGTTGTTATATGTAATAGTTTACATGTTATTAAATCTGAATGTTAACCGAGGTTATTGTGCTGATTGATCCAGCAACCTTCGGTGGTAATTGATCTGCCCCATATGATAAGTTAAATGGGTAGTCAGGTGCAGCAGTAAATATTCAGTAGAAGTTTTACTTTCAAAAACCAAAATGGGATATTCTTTGCCCAGATCTTCTTCAGTAAGGTTATCCAGACTTGTAACAACAACCTTTATTGTTTCTTCGATTTTTTGAACAAGTTCTTTCTTTGAAACACCCTTCGATGAAAACTCCAAAGCCCGGTTTCTGATATAGCCAGTCTTACCGATTTCTGCGCCAATAAAAGTGTTTAAGTTTCCGATTAAATGAAGGCAAAGGTTCCCTGCAGAATTTAAAATGTTTTTCTCTATATGCCAGATAGCATCTTCATTTTGATATGATTCGATCTCGGTTTTTAAACGAGTCAGGTCTCTCTGAAATATAAGTTTTAAGGTTTCTATGATCATTGTTTTATTTTTTTTAACAACATGTTTTTCCTGTTTGCATGGGCGGGCATTTTACAGAACCATAGCTGCAAAACACACAGCAGTCGCCCTCTTTGGGTTGCAGCCTGCTTCCACAATTGGTACACTCATAAAAATACATACATGCATCTGTTGGCATGCTTTCTTCTTTTTGAGCAGAACAAAGAGGGCATGTTATGATTGACTGAAGAATAATACTTTTTTCCATGAATGAGGATTATAAAAATTAGGCTCCAAATTGACGAAGATGATGATCAATGTGTTTATACGTGCCAATGCCCCATTCCTCAGTAGTTATTTTTCCGAAAAAAGGATGGGGATGGGTTGTACATTTTTCAGCACCGGAATTAGTAAATTCTTGGAGTATTTTTTTTAGATTTTCTTTTTCCATTTCAAAGTCATTCGCTTCCAATTTCATCAGACTTTTATCGGTAGGTGAATTTTTCACAAAAGGTTTTTCGCTAGAGTAGACGGGTCTTGCCAGCTTGCCCAATAACTTTCCAATAAACGCTCTTGCCGGATTATTACGCCCTGCCGCCATATCTATCCCGGCAGCACAGTGCGCCAGCATCTGACATACATTCATTTTACCCCAAAGATTTTTACTATCCTGACTTAATGAATCAATACGATTTAAAAGTTCTGTCGTATCTGGTTGATTAAAAAGTGTCTTCATTGTTTGATGTTGTGAGTGATCGTATTCGTAGGTTTCTAAAGTTTTCAAAACTATTGTTTCTTTTGCTTTAAAAACCACCTGAATCAACATCATTTATAAATTTAATAACACCTGTCATAAATACTTTTTGGTCGTCCCACATGGATAAATGACTTCCATTGGGGCAGTAGAGGTACCTGCCTTTTTGCACCAGTTTACTTTGTTCTTCCATAGCTTTCGGATCCATCGTATCGTGTTTAGCACCAATCATCAGTGTAGCTACTTTAATTTCTTTGAGCCTGTTTTTGATATCCCAATTTGCGAGTCTTCCACTAATGCCAAATTCACTAGGACCCTGCATCATGGTATAAATTTCGCCATTAGCATGTTTCATAGAGCGGTTAAATCCATCGGGCCATTCTTGTAAACGGCATAAGTGTTCGTGATAAAAATTGGGGATGAGTAATTCCATATAACGCGGATTCGTAAAATCCTTTTTTGCCTCGAGTGCTCTTATTTCTGCAAGCACTTCTGGCTTCATTTGTTTGGCAAGTACTTCATCTGCATATTTAGCATATTCAGTGGCACTTGCTACCATATTGGCTACTAGTAAACCTTTTAAATTTTTCTGATATTTTAATGCGTATTCCATCGCCAAAATGCCACCCCATGAATTTCCCAATACATAAAAATTACTGCTATCGGCCCCAATGGATTGACGCACTTGCTCTACTTCTTCAACAAACCTTTCAGTTGTCCAGAGACTGCTGTCTTTTGGTTGATCGCTGTAATAAGAGCCCAACTGATCGTATTCATAAAACTCAAAACCCTCTCTCTGAAAAAAAGTTTCAAAGCATTCCATATACTCATGCGTCATCGCAGGCCCGCCGTGTAATAACAGAATTTTTATTTTAGGATTTTTACCAAAACGTTTGGTCCATACTTTGAACTCACCAACAGGTGTCTTGATGGGAATCATTTTTACTCCCCCCGATTCAATTGAATCGCCATAACTAAAATAGTTATTGATCTTATTATCTGAATTTGATGTTGGTTGTTTGCAAGAAAATGCAAAACAAATAATGAGCGCAATGCTAAATAATCGCATATGGTAAATATTTATGAATTTGTTTTTGAGAAAAGATTGTTTTTGATGCTGTAATATAAATAAATTAAAATCATCCATCGTGTTCAGGTCATCAGAACTAATCTTCTCATAAGCCGCTTCTTTTCTTTTTAAATATTTTAGCCAATACAACTTTGGCATTTTCTCCCATAATTTTTCCAACTTCTGTTTTAGAAAGTCCTTTAGTTTGCAGGATCTCAGCTAATTTGGGGTACTGTGTATAGTTGGATAAAACGGGCTTGAAATTAGCATCCATGTCTGTGCCAATACCTACATGATCAATTCCGGCAACATCTACCAACCTTTTGATATTGTCTGCAAATTCATCAAAGCTTTTATTAAAGGCCGATGGCCATGCGCCGATAATACCTCCTGTATCAACAACTATTTTCGCATGATCTTTTGAAATGGCGCGTTTCGCAATCGGGCGATCCGGATCCATTTCCAGGATGCTGTGCGACAAAATGATTGGCGCATTAGTAATGCCAGCAACATCTTTTGTAGTTTGATAAGATGCGTGGGCCACATCAATGGCCATTCCAAACTCGTTCATTTTTTTTACCAAATCCTTACCGAAAGAGGAAAGTCCGTTGAAATTATTATCGGCGGTTTGCAGATCGCCCACTTCGTTTGGTGCGTAATGAACCAGTTGTATAGATCGAACTCCATCCTGATAAGCTTGTTCCACTCTTGCAATCTGGCCTTCTAAAAAATCACCACCTTCTACAGCAATAAAGCCAATTGTATTTTTGTTTCGTGAATTTAAATTATGCAGGTCTGTTGAAAGGCTTACCGGTAAATCCTGAAATGTTTCTTTGAGTTGATTGAGCTGCCGTTTATATTCTTTCCATCCTTCCTCGGCCGCATATTTTCCAGTGACACTAATTCCCGTGGGGCCAGGTTTGAGTAATCCTGCATCAGCCACCAAAGAAAAAAAAGCCCCACTAAGATGCCCTTCCTGCATTTCATTTACTGTTTTGCTCAACATGGTATTGGCATCATTTGCAAAATTTCTTTTTGCAAACGACCAGCCCGGATGGCAATGCCAATCGAAGTAAACGAACTCTTTTTTAGCTTCCCCGCCAAAGCATTCCAGCCCCTTTAACGATAAGAATGGGGAAGCGGCAGTAACTGTTAAAGTTGTTTTTAAAAATTCTTTTCTTGATAGCATAATGTGGATGAATACTTTATAGAAATGAATTCTAATTTACTCAAAAAAGTATCAATATACTAGCAGGGCTTATTTATTTGCAAATGAGTTTGCAGTAAATTTAGTAGCTCATTGAAATCGCATTGCAAAGTGTTTGCGGTTATACTGATGGGAGAGCCATAAGTATTAAAATTTATTTCCATCATCTTACGCTTAAAGATACCGGGTTCTCTGGCAATATAATCATTCGGATTCTGAACGAAAATCATGATAAAGGTTTGATTATACACTTGTGTGGTCTTAATTTCCTGAATGTCGCTCCATGGTATAAGCCCCGCAGAAACACCAGATGATTGATCCAATATTCCGTTTTTGTCGATGATCAATCCCGGTCTCTTATCCAATAATTTTTTTGCGGTAACGAAACCGAAAATTGAAAAAAGAACGATTGATGCTACCCCTGTTGCAAATATGAATAAAGGGTTCCCGAATAAACCATTTTCAATCTTTGGGGGACTTACCACAAACCAGAGACCGAGTGCAATAAAAACGAGCGATCCTGAAAACAGCCACGTTATTTTTCTTTTACTCAATGCAATCTGAATAGGTTCGTTTGAGATCATATTTTTAGTTTGAAGGATTTACAGTGTGAAGTTTATTTTCAATCTAAAGTAGTACTATTTATAATCCACAATTTTCAATACTTCTTCACAGAAATCAAATTCTTGCTTGTCGTTACTGCTTACAACAATCAACTTATTACTACAATAGTTTTCGATGAGTTGATGATAGAGTGCATAGCCCGTTGCATCAAGGTTGGTGCAAGGCTCGTCTAATAATAAAATGGGAACGTCTGAGAAAATGGCCTGTGCCAGTTTCACCCTTTGCTTCATACCACTGCTGAAATACCGGATTTGCTTGTTTGCAGTTTTATCAAGCCCAATGATTGATAAGATTTCATCGATCGAAATGTCGGCAACCAGTGGTTTAAACTGACTATGAAATTCCAAAAATTCTTTGGCACTCATCTCTTCTACTAGTTCCAGATAAGGTGCAGTAATTGCGAGCTGCTTATAAATCTGTTCGGGTTCGATGGAGCCGTTTTTATTATTCCATACAATCGCTCCCTCGCTCAATTGCATACTGCCCGCAATGGCTTGTAATAAAGTACTCTTACCACTCCCGTTGGGTCCGGTAATGGCATAAGTTTTACCCTGCTCAAATTGATAATTGCAATGCCTGTAAATCCACTCCCGATTAAAACGTTTGCCGGCATCAGTTAATATAATATTATCCAATTTGGTTTGGGTTGCGATTTGTATGGTTGTAGTGACTGTGGTTGGCATGGTGGACAAAGAAACTAAAAAACCCCGGTAGATTCCGGGGTGGTGGGTTTAAATATTTTGTGTCACAATTAATCTTCGTCGTTTGCGCCCTTTACAAAACGTTTAATGATACCTCTGCCACTATCGCGGATAAAAGTTACGATCTCGTCGCGTTCGTCGGTTGCGGGTAATTCTTCCTCGATATATTCCAGTGCCTGAGATGTGTTGAAGCCTTTGTTATAAATTGTTCTATACACATCAAGTATATGATTGATCTGCTGTAAAGGAAATCCACGGCGCTTTAAACCGATGCTGTTAACTCCGCCATAGCTTAATGGATTACGAACTGCTTTGATATAAGGTGGTACATCTTTACTTACCAAACTACCTCCGGCAACAAATGCATGCTGCCCGATCTGTACAAACTGGTGTACGGCACTTACACCTCCTACAACGGCCCAATCGCCCATGGTTACATGCCCTGCAACTTGTACACTATTGGCCAGAATGCAATGATCGCCAATGATACAATCGTGCGCCAAATGCGTATAAGCCATGATCAAACAGTTACTGCCAACCTTGGTTTTGCCGCGATCTTCGGTACCCCTGTTGATGGTAACAAATTCACGAATAGTAGTATTATCTCCAACTTCCACCGTTGTTTTTTCGCCGCTGAATTTTAAATCCTGCGGGATGGCACCAATTACGGCACCGGGAAATATGCGGCAATTTTTTCCAATACGGGTTCCATCCATGATGGTAACATTACTGCCTATCCAAGTGCCTTCGCCTATCTTCACATCTCCATGGATCACGGTAAAGGGGTCGATCTTAACATTCGGAGCAATCCTTGCATTGGGATCGATGTAAGTGTAGGGATGCGTCATCCTTGCTTTTGGTTTTGGTGTTATTAGTGCGTCCATAAGCGCATAGACTCTAAAAAAGATGCCAAAGTTATAATGGACTTTACAAATTTATGTTTATTGGCATTTCGTTAAGATTTAAGTTCGTTTTACCACTTGTGCTACCAGATCTGCTTCGGTGGCAACTTTACCTCCCACATACACCGTTCCCCTCATTTCGCAAATACCTCTTCTAATAGGAGATAGCAGCTCCATTTTCAGAATCATGGTATCGCCGGGTACCACTTTCATCTTAAACTTACAATTGTCGATCTTTAAGAAATAAGTATCATAATTTCCTTCTGGCATCGAATTGATACAAAGAATACCACCCGTTTGTGCCAACGCCTCGATCTGTAGAACGCCCGGCATCACCGGGTTTCCCGGAAAATGTCCCTGAAAGAAGTATTCACTGAATGTTACATTCTTGATACCTACAATATAAGTGTCGGTAAGTTCAATGATCTTGTCAACAAATAAAAAAGGATGGCGATGCGGTAGCGTCTTTTCGATTTTTTCTAAAGTAAAAACCGGAGGAATGGTAGGATCGTAGATCGGTACATTCTTCACGTGCTTATTCCGCTTAATATATTGCTTGATTTTTTTTGCAAAGTCCACATTGGTGCTATGCCCCGGACGGTTAGCAATGATCCTCGCTTTAATAGGATAACCAATCAACGCTAGGTCTCCAACCACATCCAGCAGTTTATGTCGTGCCGGCTCGTTCGGGAATCGCAGTTCCAAGTTGTTCAAATAACCCTCGCTTTTTACTTCTATTTTTTCTCTCTTGAACACTTTTGCCAGACGGCTCATCTCTTCGTCGGTAACGGCTTTGTCCACAACAACTATCGCGTTATTGATATCCCCACCTTTAATCAGATCATGATCCAGTAGGGCTTCCAATTCGTGCAGGAAACAAAAAGTGCGACAAGGAGCGATCTCGGCCTTGAAATCACGAATGGTTTTTAAACCTGCGTGTTGGGTGCCTAAAACCGGACTATTAAAATCGATTAGTGTGGTAATCTGATAATCCATTGCGGGAAGTGCTACCATTTCAACGCGCTTCTGCTCGTCGTAATGGAAAATATTTTCGTCGATGCTATACCATGCTTTTGCAGCTTCCTGCTCCAGCACACCAATATCTTCGATGAGTTCAATAAAAGGAGTGGAGCTGCCATCCATGATCGGAATCTCGGGGCCATTCAGTTCAATCAGTACATTGTCTACACCCATGCCCACCAGTGCAGCCAGAACGTGCTCAACTGTGCTTACTTTGGCTTCATCAACCTGCAATGTGGTACCGCGACTAGTATCTGTAACCAGGTCGCAATCGGCCTTGATAACGGGTTGGTTAGGCAGATCGATGCGTTGAAACTGAATACCAAACCCGGGATTAGCGGGTCGCATGGTCATATCCACCAATACACCTGTATGCAAGCCGGTACCACTAATACTAATGGCTCCATTCAGTGTATGTTGTTTGTCGGGATTGAAATTGCTATCCATATATTTAATAATGTGTTTTTGTAGCCGGCAGTAGAAACATTGGGGAGCTTCACTTGCGTCGCACACTGGAACTTTCTAATAAAACTGAGCGCAAAAGTACAATTAAAACTGCTTACCCTTATGCATTGGATTGCTGCTTTTCGCTAAGCAATTGCTGAATGTTCTTTTCTAACTCTTTGATTCGCTTTTCCATTTCGGGCAGATTCCTTGTCAGTGCTTGAATCCGTAAGGAACTGGAAAAGTCGAAGGCCGGGGTACCATTATGAGAACGATTGGGAATTTTTATGCTTTTTGTAACACCTGCCTGACCGGCGATCTTGCTTCCATCGGCGATAACAATATGTCCGGCCGTACCTACCTGTCCACCAATCATCACCCCATTACCCACTTTTGCACTGCCACTGATGCCGGCTTGTGCTGCAATTACAGTATTCGATCCAATTTCAACATTGTGCGCAATCTGTATCAGATTATCAAGCTTTGAGCCCTTATGAATTATGGTTGAGCCCATTGTAGCCCTGTCGATTGTAGTATTTGAACCAATCTCTACATCGTCTTCAATAATCACATTACCAATTTGCGGAATTTTTTGATAACTACCATCGGCCTGCGGTGCAAACCCAAAGCCATCTCCACCAATTACTGTACCGGCATGAATAATAATCCGGCTACCGAGAATACAGTTATGATAAATTTTTACTCCGGCATGCAAAATACAGCCATCTCCAATTATCGAACCATCTCCAATAACCACACCCGGATATAGTTTTACACGATTGCCGATTTTTACGTTTTCGCCGATATGGCAAAATGCTGCTACAAAAATATCCTCACCCAGTTTCGCCGTTTTAGCAATATAACTTGGCTCTTGTATGCCTACCAATTGCTGTGTCATGATCTCCTGATACTTTGAAAGCAATGTGGCAAAAGCCGAATAAGCATCCGCAACACGGATCAAAGTAGAACTTACGGGCTGTTTTAACTCCTGCGTTTCATTTATTATAATTATTGAAGCTCCGGTTTGATAAAGCCATTCTTCGTACTTGGGATTTGATAAAAAAGACAACTGACCTGCGGTAGCTTCTTCTATCTTTCCAAATGCAGCAACGGCCGCAGAAGGGTTTCCCTCTACTTTGCCATTAATCATCAAAGCTATCTGTGCGGCTGTAAATTGCATACTGCTGTTTTATTGTAAGGGTCTTTTTAAGCAAAAAACAATCCCATCAAAGCAATTCCCTGCTTTTTGAATTGTTTTCAACAGCCTAAAAACTTAAGACAATAAGCAAATGTAAAATTTTTTGACTGGCGCGGAAAGGTTTTGCTGGATTAATGCATTATCAATCATCGAAATGTCTTTTACCATGCCGTCTTTGAACAGAATATTGATTCTTTCGTCGAGGGTTTGGTAAAGGGTGTTACTTGCTTCTCCTGTGAAACATAAATACCTTACATCGTCGGGACTGATCTTAAAATCGCGAACTGCTTCTTTTTGTTTTTCCTGAATAAAGAGTTCTTCAAATTCTTCAGACTGTATTCTGGATCGATACAATTTACGATTAAGGAGCCTGTTGCATAAAATCTGTAGAATCCTGTCGGGATGTCGGCTCCAGACCTTCACGGCGTGCATTACATCGTGGTCGTCGAGGGAACAAAATTTCTTTAATGCGTCGGTATTCATCTCCCCATCAAAATCGCCCAGAAAAAAATCAAGTGATGTGTGGGTTTGTATGAAGGGATCGGTTTTTTTATAGATTTCACGAACTCTTTCCAGAATTTTTACCAGCATTTTTTCTGCGGCTAATACTGTTTTGTGGAGGTAAACCTGCCAATACATTTGGCGTCGGGCTACTAAAAATTTTTCTACGCTGTAAATGCCTTTTTCTTCCACCATCAATTGTCCGCGGTGTACTACCAGCATTTTAAGAATCCGGTCGTAACCAATTACTCCTTCACTCACTCCCGAAAAAAAACTGTCGCGACTCAGGTAATCCATCCGGTCCATGTCGAGTTGACCGCTGATCAACTGGTGCAGAAAGGGTTTGGGGTATTGATTGGTAAATATCTGAATGGCCAAATCCAGATCCCCTTTCAGATCGCCATTCATTTCCTGCATAATCTGATTCGAGAGTTGTTCGTGGTGAACTCCCTGTACCAAAACCTGCTCCAATGCGTGTGAATAGGGTCCGTGTCCGATATCGTGCAATAAGATTGCGGCTTTCACAGCAACTGCTTCCTCATCTGTAATTTCTACCCCTTTTGCGCGAAGCTCCATCACTGCATTGCACATTAAATGATAGGCGCCCAACGAATGCAACAGTCTGGTATGCACAGCTCCGGGATATACCAATTGCGCCAAAGCCATTTGGTGTATGCGTCGAAGACGCTGGTAATAAGGGTGTGCAAGTATGGCAAAAATTAACGGATGATCGATGGTGATAAAGCCATATACCGGGTCGTTAATGATTTTTCTTTTAGTCTGATTCATGCTGGTGCTGAATTGGATAATCAACTGTTTGGAATTCACGAAAATACAAATACCAAAACGATTCAACAGGTTCATTTGTATAAGCTTGTTAAAATGGGTGATTTAACCCTGAATCTTATCCGTGTTATTTCTCCTTAATTTCAATTGGTAAAAAAATTGTGAACCCTTTAAGGTTCTTAACAGCGCCTGATCTATAAATTTGAATATGTCTGTAGCAAAAATTCTCTGGGTAGACGATGAAATCGAAAGCCTTCAATCGCAGAAATTATTTCTGGAACAAAAAGGGTATGAAATAATTACGCTCACCAATGGCTTCGATGCCCTTGAGTATGTAAAAGCCAATTATGTGGATGTGGTTTTGATGGATGAATCGATGCCGGGTATATCGGGTTTAGAAACGCTGGCGCGGATCAAAGCCATTAATCGACAATTGCCAATTGTGCTGATTACTAAAAACGAGACGGAAAATCTAATGGATGAAGCGATTGGCAGTCAAATCAGCGATTATCTGATCAAGCCGGTGAATCCCAATCAGGTTTGGTTGAGTTTAAAAAAACTGATCGACAATAAGCGACTGGTTGCTGAAAAAACAACCACTTCGTATCAACAGAATTTCAGGGAATTATTTATGGCTTTGAGCGATAATCCCAATCATCAGGAGTGGATGGAAATTTACAAACGTCTGGTGCACTGGGAGCTCGAAATGGAGAAGAGCGATAGCCCCGAAATGCAGGAAGTATTTAATACACAGAAGCAGGAAGCCAATACCGAGTTCTTTAAGTTCATTAGCAAAAATTACGCGTCGTGGGTCAACCCTCGAAGCAACGATGCGCCGATTATGAGTCATCATTTGTTTCAGTTTAAAGTGTTGCCACATGCGGGTCAGGGTAGCCCTTTGTTTTTTATATTGATCGATAATTTACGCTTCGATCAGTGGAAAGCTATTGAACCCATTTTTGCTGAGAACTTCCGCATTATGGAAGAAGAATCATTTTATTCCATTCTACCAACGGCCACACAATACTGTCGTAACGCCATTTTTGCTGGGATGATGCCATTGGAAATTGAAAAACAATTTCCCGATAAATGGAAGAACGATGAAGAAGAAGGAGGCAAAAATTTATTTGAAGAAGATTTTTTCAGAGCTCAGTTAAAGCGCCTGAAAAAAGACCATTTGAAAGTTAGTTATCACAAAATTGTGAACCATCAGGATGGTCAGCAGTTAGTGAATAACATACACAATCTTTTGCAGAACGATATCAACGTAATTGTGTACAATTTTGTAGACATGCTGAGTCATGCGCGCACAGAAATGGAAGTGTTGAAAGAACTGGCTAGCGACGAAATCAGTTACAGAAGTATCACAAGAAGTTGGTTTGAACACAGTCCACTTAATCAGGCTTTGAAGAAAATTGCCGATAAAAATGTGAAATTGGTTTTAGCCACCGACCATGGTAGTGTTCGTGTAAAAACACCACATAAAGTAATCGGAGACAAGCAAACCACCACCAACCTAAGATATAAGCATGGGAGGAACCTGAATTTTGAAGCCCGTGATGTATTGGCTTTTAAAGACCCTAAAGAAGCGGGATTGCCCATTCCAACCATCAATTCCAGTTTTATCTTTGCCAAAGAAGATGGGTTTCTCTGTTATCCCAATAATTATAATCACTATGTGAACTATTATAAGAATACTTTTCAGCATGGTGGGGTTAGTCTGGAAGAGATGATTATTCCCGTAATCAAGATGGAAAGCAAATAGGGGGCGATACGCCAAATTTCCCCTGTTTGTGGATAAATGAAAGCTGATAGCTTGGGCCACTATACTAATTTTGATTGTTCGAATAAGTTTTACAGCACAGTAATTTCTATGAAGTACACACAAACAACCCTGAATAAATTAGAAGATATCCTTGGAGAATCATCTTATGTGGTTCGATATGAGAGAGGTACTTTTCAGAGTGGCTGGTGTTTACTGGAAGCCCGTAAAGTGGTTGTGCTGAATAAATTTCTGAATGTAGAAGGCCGCATCAATACCCTTTTAGAAATCATCCCTCAATTGAATATCGACTTTGATAAACTCACTCACGAGTCGCAAAAACTTTATGAAGCGGTAGTAAAAAAGGCTGAGATCATCATCGACTAGTTGCTATTGCCCTGATAAATTTATTTTAGAGACATCGCAACTTCCTTAATATGATTTAGATTTGTTAGGTGTTAACGCCACCTATCAAGATTAGTTTTTTGGGTACCGGTACCAGTACGGGCATTCCCATGATCGGATGCGATTGTACTGTGTGTTGCTCTTCCGATCCCAAAGACAAGCGATTGAGGAGTAGTGTATTGGTTCAGTCAGAAACTACTACGTTGATCATTGATACTACCCCCGACTTTCGTTACCAAATGCTGCGCACTAATACTAGGCATTTAGATGCGGTATTGTACACACATCCGCATAAAGACCATATGGCTGGCTTAGATGATATCAGGGCTTTAAATTTTCTGACCAAAAAGCCCATGAATATTTATGCAAATTCATTGACCGAAGAAGCCGTGCGCCGCGATTTTTATTATGCATTTCTGGAAACAAAGTACCCGGGAGTGCCTGAACTGAATTTAATTACAATTGATGAAACACCGTTTATGGTGGGCGATTTAAGGGTGCTGCCGATTTTGGTTTACCATCATAAAATGCCGGTATTCGGTTTTAGAATTGGAGACTTTACTTATATCACTGATGCCAATAGAATTGAAGCCGAACAAATGGATTTGATACGCGGATCAAAAGTATTGGTATTAAATGCACTTAGAAGAGAACAACACATTTCGCATTTTACACTTGAACAGGCGGTTGATATTAGTATTGAACTTGCCGTGCCTGAAGTATATTTCACGCATATCAGCCACCAGTTAGGACTTAACGATACGATTAACCAAGAACTTCCCCCACATATCAAACTGGCCTACGATGGCCTGCAGCTAAGTTTGTAGCCCCTTTTTTTAACCATTAAAATGATGGTATGATAAAAAGGATTCTAAAGGACTATTTTAGTTTTAATAGTCGCGAAAGAGTAGCAATTATTCTGTTATGCTGCCTGATGGCTTTTTTCTGGGTATTGCCAGATTTTTATGACGACAATATTGTGGCCCCCATCATAGAACTGCCGCATAAAACAGAGAACAACGGAATAGATGAAAATGCATTGGCAAATGATTCCTCTAACCATTTTTTTAAACAAAGGAATCAGGCAATTTCATCGGGTGAAACATTCAGAGGTATATTATTTGAGTTTAATCCCAATACCATTTCTGTAAATGAATGGAAAAAATTAGGGTTAAGAGAGAAGACCATCAACACTATTCAGCACTATTTGCAAAAAGGGGGAAGGTTTAGGAAGGCCGATGATTTAAAAAAAATCTGGGGAATGACCACTTCCGAAGCAGACAGACTAATTCCCTATGTTAGCATTCCTGAAACGGTTTACAAGGAGCGTGAATTACCAAAAATGCATTTTGAAAATAAAGTTCCTGCAATTGAAAAAAAACAACTGCAAAAAATCGATATCAATCAGGCCGGAATTGCCGAATGGGAAGCATTGCCCGGTATCGGAAAGGCGTTGGCAGCAAGGATTATTAAGTTTCGAAATAAACTGGGAGGCTTTACCTCAATTGATCAGTTGGGCAAGACATATGGACTGTCGGATTCGGTGTTCAGAGCCATTCAACCTTATTTAGTTTTAGAAATGCAGTAGATAAATTCAGCAAAATTTGGAGGGCATTGTATTTCATTTATATTTGTATCGAAAACTAACTAACAATAGTTAATTTTTTGAAGGTTGCCCCATAACGATTGCTTGGTAGGGGCAACCTTCATCTGTTTAAAACCCACATTATGAATTTTTCGGACACAGAACAAACACAGCATATTGCGCAATCTACGCGCGACTTTGCACAAAAGTTTATTGCACCTTATTTTATGGACTGGGACGAAAAGCAAATTTTTCCCATTGCCCTTTTTAAAGAAATGGGAAAGCTGGGAATGATGGGCGTATTGGTTCCCGAAGTATATGGAGGTGCTGGATTGGGCTATGCAGAATACAACGCCATTGTGCAGGAAATAGCAAAAGTTTGTGGCTCAATTGGATTAAGTGTAGCTGCACATAACTCGCTTTGTACGAATCATATCTTAAGCTTTGGTAACGAAGAACAAAAAAATAAGTGGTTGCCAAAATTAGCTACAGCAGAATGGATTGGGTCGTGGGGGCTTACAGAAGCGAATACCGGAAGCGATGCAGGAAACATGCAAACAACCGCAGTAAAAACCGGAGATGAATGGGTGTTGAATGGTACGAAATCCTGGATCACACATGGTATTTCGAGCGATGTATCGGTAGTAATTGCCAGAACGGGAGAAGCAAGAACAAGTGGTAATGCTACTGCATTTGTAGTAGAAAGAAACAGACCGGGATTTAGTGGTGGCAAAAAAGAAAATAAGCTGGGAATGCGTGCCAGCGAGACTTCCGAAATGATTTTCGACAACTGCAGGATTCCCGATGCGAACCGTTTAGGAGAGGTTGGAGATGGATTTAGACAGTCGTTGAAAATTTTAGATGGGGGGCGTATATCTATAGCAGCATTGGCTGTAGGTATTGCAAAGGGAGCTTATGAAGCTTCTTTAAAATATGCACAGGAGCGATATCAATTTGATCAACCTATTGCTCATTTTCAGGGTATCAGTTTCAAGCTTGCTGATATGGCAACCGAGATCATGGCTTCTGACTTGTTGATACAGCAATGTTGCGATCTTAAACTGAGAGGCGAGCCGGTAAGCAAGCAAAGTGCCATGGCAAAGTATTATAGCAGCGAAGCGGCTGTAAGGATTGCAACAGATGCAGTGCAGATTTTTGGAGGATACGGTTATACCAAAGACTATCCCGTTGAGAAGTTTTACAGAGACGCAAAATTGTGTACCATTGGTGAAGGAACATCCGAAATCCAAAAGCTGGTTATTGCTCGTGAGATATTAAAGTAGTTCGTTTTTTAAATAATCCATATTTTTAACTGTCCTTAATAATGTCGATTATCTTAATAACTAACTTGTTTTCATTGATGAAAATCCCTAGGGTAATATTTTGTCTCTTGGCAGTTGTTTACCCATTCCTTCCTTTTGCTCAGGTTGCTTACCGTTTCGGCAACGATTCTACCGAAACAGTGCATATGGTAGATTCTTTGAACGAGTCTGCTTTTAAACTAAAAAATTCAAATGTTAATGCAGCATTAAGCATCCTGAATAATTCAAAAGAACTAGCACAAAAAGTGAATTATCATCAGGGATTATCATCAGCTTATTATACCGAAGCAGGTATTTATCAGTTAAATGGATTTCAGAAAAGGGCGCATATCCTCTATGAAGTTGCACTGGGTATCAGTACCAAGAATAAAGACAGCTTTAATATTAACCGCATCAACCAACAAATTGCTTCGGCGTTGATTAGTGATGGTAAATTAGATTCTGCCATTCAATTGTATAAAGAATGCCTTGAACAAAATACCAAAAATGGGCAGAACAAAGAGATCGCAAATATCAAGAATAGCCTTGGACTGATTGAAATCAAGAAAGGGAATTATGCAAGAGCAGAATCAATTTTGAAAGAAGCATTAAAGGTTAGCTTGGCTGAGAAATACACATACGGCCAGAAAAAGTCTTTTTACAACCTTGGTTTATTAGCTAAAGCAAAAAGGGATACCGCCACAGCTCGTTCTTATTTTATCAATTCCATTTCGCTGGATCTTTTGTTGAAAGATCATTTTGGGATGGCACTGAATCAAATTCAACTAACAGAACTTTTGTTAGAGCAACAGAAAATAGGCGAGGCCATTGCTTTAGCGAAAGAAGGTTATGCAAATGCACAGAAGTCGAGTGCTTACAGCCAGATGGTAATACTGAGCACTCTACTCAGAGATATTTATCGGAAAAAAAGCGACGCCAATAATACCATTGCGTGGCAGGATAGTATTATCAATACCATGAAATTGAAAGTTGATAATGAAGTGATGTATGCAAATAATTTTGTGGAGCTGGTGAGAGAAAATGAAAATCAAAAACTGAATGTAAAAAAAGTTATTGCAAGCGCCGATAAAAGAGTAGCCAGTCAATTATACATTATCATCATCGGAACTTTTTTATTATTGATATTGGCGATTATGGTAATTGCTTCCTTTATTAGCTATCGCAAGCAAATGCTACTCAGTCGCAGGTTGTTTAAACAAAACTCCATTATCGAAGAAAATGCGTCTGCACTCGACCGCTTGAATAAAGAAATCATCTCAAAGAATCAGTTGCTCGAAGAAGACAATCGTACGAAGGATAAGTTATTATCGATTATCTCACACGATTTAAGAAATCCAATCACAAATACGCAAACCATTTTATCGCTAATCAATAAAGGCGCATTAGAACCAGATGAATCAAGGGTTTTGTTGGAACAACTGGAAACCCAATACATCAATACTACCGGCTTACTGGATAACCTGCTGGGATGGTTGAAGAGTCAGATCACCGGTAAAGAATTGGATAAATCCGAGATCAATATTTATGATCTGATGAATGGCATGCACCTGGAACAGAAAGTACCGCTCATGCGCAAACGTATCAAGTTCATTAACAATACACAGAACGATAATTCGATACTGGCAGAAAAGGAAATGATCAAGATTATTTTCAGGAACCTCATTACCAATGCCATTAAATTTACACCACTCGATGGACGGATCGAAATATCGTTCGACACAGACGACAATTACAATTATGTGCGAATCAAGGATTCGGGTATTGGTATGAGTGAAGAAGTGTTGGCAAAAGTAAATGCCCAGAAATACTTTACCAGAACCGGAACACTTCAGGAAAAGGGAAGTGGATTTGGCCTGATACTTTGCAGAGACTTATTACAAAAACAAGGGGGCTCGCTACAAATTGAGAGCTCAAAGGGCGAGGGCAGCGTATTTACAGTACAACTGCCCAAATAATGTTGGATTAATCTTCTTTACTTCCCGCAGAAAAAATCTGATCCACCGCACCACCAAGCATTGGAAATTTTTCTTTTACAAATGCCGCAATAGTGGCAACTGCTTTCTGTGCCTGGCCTGCATCTAATCCAGCTTCTTTTATAAGGCGTTCAATTAATTCGTTCATAGTATTTGTTTTAGAATGTTTGTTTTTATTATTCAGCGCAAGTTAATATAGGGGCATAAAAAAACAGTGAGAACTTATACCCACTGTTCTTTATTTTTTTATGATCTTATGCTACTTTTAAAACACTCAATTTGCTTTTTCCAAACATGCTCTCTGCGTAGTCGAGGGTAATCACCAGTTCTTTCACGTCTGTGCCCGGTAATTCGAACATTGCATCGGTTAAGATACTTTCGCAGATACTTCTTAATCCTCTTGCACCAAGCTTATATTCCATTGCTTTAGTAACCATAAAATCGAGCACTGGATCTTCAATAATCAGCTTTATCTCTTCAATTTCAAACAATCTAGTGAACTGCTTGATCAACGCATTCCTTGGCTCGGTTAAAATGCTTCGGAGTGTTTCTTTATCCAGTGGATTCAAATGGGTAACAACCGGCAATCTTCCCAATAATTCAGGGATCAAACCAAAACTTTTCAGATCGGTTGCATTAATAAACTGCAATAAATTTTTGCGTTGATTTTCTTGCTCCTCTTTGTTAACACTAAAGCCAATGGCATTGGTATTGATTCTGCGTGCAATTACTTTGTCGATACCATCAAATGCACCACCGCAGATGAACAGAATATTTTTGGTATCTACCTTAATCATTTTTTGCTCGGGGTGTTTACGTCCTCCCTGTGGCGGCACCAACACCTCGGTTCCTTCCAGCATTTTTAATAAACCCTGCTGAACGCCTTCGCCACTCACATCTCTGGTGATCGAAGGATTATCGCCTTTACGTGCAATCTTGTCGATCTCATCTACATACACAATTCCTCTTTCTGCAGATGCAACATCGTAATTACAATTTTGAAGTAAACGTGTTAGCATGCTTTCTACATCTTCACCAACATATCCCGCTTCTGTAAAAACAGTGGCGTCTACAATGGCAAAAGGCACATTCAATAAACGTGCAATAGATTTTGCCAATAGGGTTTTACCGGTGCCTGTTTCACCCACCATAATGATATTGCTTTTCTCGATCTCAACATCATCTGCCTGTTTTTTCTGTACAATTCTTTTAAAATGATTGTACACAGCAACGGACAACACTTTTTTTGCGTCATCCTGTCCGATCACGTATTCATCCAAAAATTTCTTAATTTCTGCGGGGCGGCGTACGCTTAATTTAAAATTAGAATTGCCGGCAGCCGAGTCGTTTTTCAGGTTTAACTCCTGAACAATAATTTCCTGAGCATGCTCTACACAGTTCTCACAAATATGCCCTTCCTGCCCTGCTATCAGAATCTTCACCTCATCGCGGCTGCGGCCGCAAAAAGAGCAGTGTAATTGAGCTTGTTTCGCCATAATAATTTATTTAACCTCCAGAATGCAGACCAAGTTTATCAGTTATTTGATGCTTCTAAAAGGCAAATGTACCATAGTTCCCGCTTTTTAGGGGAATATCGGGTCTCAAATCTTTTTAAAAAGGGTTAGATCTTATTCAGAACCTGATCTACAATGCCGTAAGCAACAGCTTCATTGGCATCCATCCAGTAGTCGCGGTCGAAATCGGCCATGATTTGCTCTACTGTTTTGCCACAATTGTCGGCCAGTATTTTTGCTCCCAATTCCTTGGTTTTACGAATCTGGTTTGCCTGAATTTCAATATCGGCAGAAGTAGCCTGCATATAACCCCCAAGACTTGGTTGATGAATCATTACCTCGCCATGCGGGTAAATAAATCGTTTACCCTTTGTGCCGGCACTTAATAAAATAGAACCCATGCTGGCAGCGAGTCCCATACAAATGGTGCTCACCGGACTGCTAATCATTCTTACTGTATCGTATATCACCATTCCGCTGGTAACAACTCCACCGGGACTATTGATATAAAATTTAATTTCTTCGCCTGGTTTGTCGGCATCTAACAATAATAATTTGCTAACGATATCGCGTGCAGATTTATCATCCACAACACCCCAGAGATATACTGCTCTTTTTGCAAAGAATAGCTTCTCCATCTTTTTCATCATAAAACTACCCATCGGTTCCTGCTTTTCTTCTTTTGGTTCATTCTCCTCTTCGTCGTCCATTCTGTACGGGTTGATAATATATTTTGTGTCGATCATTTTATAATATTTTAATTTATCCTATTTAAAGATTAATCCTTTTTTGCTTTTCTCGGGTTGGTCAGTAATACTTCATCTACAAGCCCGTATTCCTTGGCCTCAATGGCTTTCATCCAAAAATCGCGATCACAATCTGCTGCAACAACTTCTACCGATTTATTGGTATGTTCTGCTATTACTTCGTATAATTCGATCTTTAATTTTTTGATCTCTCGTGCTGTGATTTCGATATCTGTAGCTTGCCCGCCAATGGCTCCGCTGGGTTGATGTAACATAATGCGACTATGTTTTAGAGCGGTTCTTTTACCCTGCACACCGGCACAAAGTAAAACTGCTCCCATACTTGCGGCGATTCCGGTACAGATGGTTGCAACGTCTGGACTAATGAATTGCATGGTGTCGTAAATGCCCAAACCCGCATAAACACTACCTCCGGGGCTATTGATATACATCTGGATATCGCGTGTTCTGTCGGTACTCTCTAAAAATAATAATTGAGCTGTTACAATATTTGCCACATAATCGTTGATGCCTTCGCCCAAAAAAATGATACGATCCATCATCAATCTACTGAAAACATCCATGCTCGCAACATTCATGGGGCGTTCCTCAATAATATAGGGAGTGAGGTTGGTTACCTGCTGTTGGTAATTGTGCAATACAGCACTGCTGATACCTCTGTGTTTGACTGCATATTGCTCAAATTCTTTTCCAAGATTCATCCGTGTAATTTTAGTTGTTATTAATTAGGTCGGATGCAACGCCCTAGATCATCCTTGTCCTAGAATCATTTTTTTTTAAGGGCGTGTCATATACTATGATTTTCGCTTTGAAGATAAGTGTTTTGCCATTTCTGAATAAGTGATTATTCAAATACTGTGCAAAGAATTTTTGGCGGACAATCAGTCAGTTGCTGTATACTCTGATTTGGCCATAAAAAAGAGGCTGCCTCAAGCGGACAGCCTCTTTTGATTGTTATTTTTACTTTTTACTTTTGAATTTTGACTTCCTAATGATGGTGATGATGCAGTTTTTCTGAGAATGCTTCCATGCTAATTGCTTCGTCGGTAGCGATCACCTGCGATTCCAGTGCAGTAAATAATTTATCTGCACTAATGCGGTGGTAACTGTCTTCCACAAACTTCTTATCCTGCATCATGCGGTTTGCATAATCGTCTACCCATTGCTGGTTATCGCCCAATGCGCCTAGCTGCCCGCCCATATAACTGAACAATTGGAGTTTGGCAAATTCACGAATATCTTCAGGCGTTACTTCCACTTTATTATCACTAATTAGCTTGCTGCTGATCAGGGTCCATTTTAACTGATTCACAAAAGTTGGGTAATCAGCTTCTGCCTCTTCGGCAGATTTTGGTTTTTCGCCACCTACCTGCAACCAACGCTTCAGGAAGCTCTCCGGGAACTCCATATTAGTATTGTCTAATAAGTGATGATAAATCTGGTCATGAATCTGATTGCGGGTTTGCTGAGCAAAATGAGCTTCTATCTCAGCTTTAACAGCAGCACGGAAATCTTCTTCGGTATTGATCTCATTATTGGGATAAACTGTTGCAAAGAAGGTTGCATCCAATGCGGCTTTTTCTACAAAACCTATTTTGGTAATGGTCATCTTGAAAGTTCTGTCTGCAGATCCTGCTTCGTCTTTATTCAAACCAAGATCGGCCAAAACCACATCTCTTTCTTTATCATCGAAAGCAGTAGCCAAGTGTACATCTACTACATCGTCTTTTTTCTTGCCTATCAATTGTGGTCTGAAGCTTTCTGCAAAATACTTTACCAGCAAGCTATTTGCTTTGTTGATACCACCCTCAGGTATATTCCCATCTGCATCAACTTCTGTAAATGTTACATTCAAAACATGGTCTTCGCTGCTTACGGTTTCGGGCTCGGTCATGTTACCATTGCGGGTTTGCAGCCTTTCTACTTCTTCCTGCAGCATACTATCTGTAACAATCACATTGTATTTGGTAACGTTAATTTTTGCAGCATCAACTTCGAAAACAGGTTTTAAACCTACTTCAAAAGCAAAACCCACTTCTCCAGGATTATTCATATCCAGTTTGCTTCCTTCGTTTTCCAATGGAATTGGTTGGGCAAAAATGTCAAGTTGTTCTTTAGTAAGGTATTCATTCATTTCCTTCTCCACAGTTTTCAGTACTTCGTCCTGAAAAACTCCCTGCCCGTATAATTTCTTTACCATTCCAACAGGAACCATGCCCTTACGGAATCCGGGAATATTGGCGGTTTTGGCATATTGCTTCAGATTCTTTTCAAAATTGCCATAATAGTCTTCCTTATTCAGCTTCACAGTCAATTTATCGTTCAGTAAACCAATATTTTCACGGATGATTGTTGCCATACTTGTTTTTTTTATTTCTTAAATTTTGGGTTGCAAAGGTAAGGGATTGAAGCAAAAAGCTGTAATAGATTCTTTTTAGGTCAAATCAGGGGTCTGATGGCCTTCGATACCAAGGAGGGGACGCTGGAATTCAAAAAAAATAAAATAAAATCCAGAAAAAAGTATAAATTTGTACTGAGGTAGATAAAAATAAATACTATGTCAACCATTAACTCAGGCGGAGCAAGAAAAAAAACTCCAAAAACACTAATCCCTGTTGCACATAAAACTTCACAGCAGGTTGCTAAAGCTTCGGCAGTATCCAATCAAATAGTAACCGAACCGGCAACTGCATATACAAACACAAGCAGCCAATTACAGGTTATAAAAAAAGGAGGGTTGCATGTAAGAAACCTTGCAGAATCAGCATTCAATCATCGCATGATATTAAAAGATGCGGTGCAAAAAAGAGAGGCTGAGATGACGGCGATTGAGAAAATGAAATTGGTTCGAAATGGAATTAGTAAAAAAGATCTGGAGCGGCTTAAAGAAAGGGCTTCATTAGATTATGATAAACTGGCGATGGCATTATCTGTTACCAGGGCCACACTGATTAACAAAGAAAAAGCAGAAAAATTCAACAGCAGTTTAAGTGAGCGCATTGTTGGATTAGCCGAAATTTATTCTTATGGATATGAAGTGTTTGAAGATGAAGCCCGTTTTAATCTCTGGATGTTCAAACCCAATCGGGCAATTGATGGAGATCTTCCTTTTAATCTGATGGATAATCAGTTTGGTAGGGAAGAAGTTAAAAGTATCATTGGAAGAATCGAATATGGTGTATACTCTTAAATCTGTGCTATGATTGTTTACAGAGTAGGGAAAACCAAATTCGCAAGCGACCTCAGTGGAGATGGTGCCAGACTATTTGGAGGCAGGTGGAACCATAAACTTACTCCCTGCTTATATTGTTCAGAGAGTAGGGCATTGGCAATTTTGGAATATACCGTAAACATACAAGCTGAAGATATTCCTCGGGCACTCAGTATTACATGTATTGAAGTGGCTGATGCTTTTATTCGCACAATAAAGACGGAAGCGCTTCCCGGAAATTGGCAGGGGTTCCCTGCACCCGCATCCACAAAAGACTTTGGCACCGAAATATTAAAAAAAGCGGAGTATCCTTTTATAAAAATCCCCTCTGTGATTGTGCCGCAGGAATATAATTTATTGCTGAATCCGGTGAATTTGGATCCCGCAATTTTCGGAATCCTTCGCATCGAGGATTTTGTATACGACATTCGGATTAAAACAAATGAATACTGATTGAGCAAAAAAAAGACCTGAACTTCAGGCCTTTCTATTTGTGCGGATGGAGGGGGTCGAACCCACACGCCTCGCGGCGCTAGATCCTAAGTCTAGTGCGTCTGCCAATTTCGCCACATCCGCTTACCTTATTTCATCGGAAAATTACTTAGGATATTTCCCGACCGTGCGCAAAAGTAGGGGATTTGAAAGAATTTTTCAATCAGAATTGATTTAATGATTAAACATTAGTTAAATTTACTATTTCATTCAAACGCTTAGGCCCGTGTTTAAGCATCAATTTTTGAAATACAGTAAACTGATTTTCATAAAATGTAAATATGACAATTATCAGCTTTTTCTCTGATTAGAATCATAAAAATCTGTGATGCACATCATTTAACAGAACTACAACTTATCGGACTTTTGTATAAGCAAAGGATCAAAAACAAGATCAAATTTTTAATAAGCAAACTTTCAAAAACTTTAAATATGAAAAACTACAAAAACAAACTACAAAAACTAGCCTTTTTAGGACTCAGTTTGATTATTTTCCTTGGAGCTTCTGCTCAGGTTAAATACACGAGTAAAAATAATCTGACACTTACCGTAAGTGGTACTTCTACTTTACACGATTGGGATATGAAATCTAGTCAGGGCTCATTTGAAGGAGTATTTACACTGAATGCTGCAGGCGCTATTACAGCAGTATCAGGTATTTCATTTACTACTGCTGCAGAATCTTTAAAAAGTGGTCATGATGCGATGGACAAAAATGCTTATAAAGCTTTAAAAACAGATAAGTCTAAAACCATCACATTTACTAGCACATCTGCAACTGTTACTTCATTGGGTGCAACTGATTATGTTGTAAAAGCAAATGGCAAATTAACTATTGCCGGAGCAACACTTGACGCTGAAGTATCAGCAACCTGTAAAGTAAAAGCCGACAAAACAATTTATGTAATGGGATCTAAAAAGATCAGCATGAAAGACTTTGCAATGGCTCCTCCAACATTTATGATGGGTACTATTAAAACCGGAAATGATGTGACTTTAAAATTCGATTTAAATCTTTCTAAATAATCCAATTAATCATCTGCTTAACACTATTATTAACCAAATTTATTTTTATGAAATTTCAATTTAACAGGATTACAAAAAATGTATGTTTATTAGTTCTTGGGGTTTTACCTGTTGCCCTCTTTGCACAACAACCTAAAATTTCAAACTTCCGCCCTTACGATAAAAGTGGAATCAACATGTTTGAAACTTCAAAAGCTGATACCGTTCCATTCGATGGCTTGAAAGTAAGATGGGGTGCTGGTTTTACTCAGCAGTTCCAGAATTTAAAACACGAAAATCCAGGTGCGCTTAACAATGGTGCTACTCAAGCAAACCACTTGTATCCTTTAACAAATGGTTTTATGACAGCTCAGGCAAATCTTTTCATGGATGTGCAATTGGCTGATGGTATTAAATTAAACGTTACTAGTTATTTATCTGCCCGTCACCACAACGAAACTTGGGTAAAAGGTGGATATATCCAATTCGATAAAGTTCCTTTTAAAGGCCAGTTCTGGAACGATTTGATGAAAATTGCTACTGTTAAAATCGGTCACTTCGAAGTGAACTATGGTGATCAACACTTCCGCAGAACTGATGGTGGTCAGGCATTGTACAATCCGTTTATGGATAACTATATCATCGATGAGTTTACAACAGAAATCGGTGGTGAGGTTTACTTACAGAAAAACGGATTATTTGGTATGGTTGGTTTAACTACTGGTATGATCAAAGGAAGCATCGATTCTCCACAGGCAACTATTCTGGATCCTAATGTAAATAGAAATCCTTCTATTTATTTAAAAGCTGGATTTGATAAAAAACTGAACGAGAATGTACGTGTACGTTTAACTGGTAGCTTCTATAGCAATACAAGTAATGCAGGTAGCGGTTTAACCATCTATGGTGGCGACCGTACCGGTTCTAACTATCAGAACGTAATGGAAAAAGGTGTGGTAGGGGCTTTACCAGCTTCAACTGCAGTTGCTTTCTCAGGACGTTTCAACCCAGGATTCAGCAAAAAAATCAATGCTACTATGATCAATGCTTTCGTGAAAGTATATGGTTTTGAATTCTTCGGTACTTATGAAGGTTCAAAAGGTAGAACTAAAGCCGAAACAGACGACAGAAAAGCAACACAATATGCCGTTGAAGGAATCTACAGATTTGGTAAAGACGAGAATTTATTCATCGGTGCTCGTTATAATGGAGTTACAGCAAGACTTGCAGGTATGGCAAACGATGTGAAAGTAAACAGAACATCTTTCGCAGCAGGTTGGTTCTTAACTAAGAGTGTATTATTAAAAGGTGAGATCGTAGATCAGAAATATCTTGATTTCCCTACTACCGACTACCGTGCAACTGGTAAATTCAATGGATATGTGATTGAAGCCATTGTAGGATTCTAAAAAAATGGTTTTTTATGGTGTATAATAGCCGGATGAATTAATTTCATTCGGCTATTGTTTTTGGAAAATGGAAAAACACATCTTTTTTATGGGCAAAAAATTGCTTTATATCGGACTGATTCTGATCTTATCGGGATTTAATCATCCGGATAATAAAGCAAGTTGGGTTGTAATGCAGGGCAGTACTTTAACGGTTAACGGCAGCACCAACGTGAACAGCTTTCGCTGCGATATTTCGAATTATAATTTACCTGATACCATTAGTTTGGGCCGGAGCACACAGAAAGGAGTATCAGTTACAATGAATGGCAAATTGAATTTGGAAATCGAAGCATTCGACTGTCATAATAAAATGATGACCAGCGATCTTAGGAAAACTTTAAAAGCAAAACAATTCCCCATTCTTTCTATTAAGTTTATTTCGATTAATAGTTTCCCTGATTTTAAGAATCCAACAAAGATTGTTGGTGTGGTAGAGATAGGACTGGCGGGCGTTACAAAGCGCTTTGATATCAATTACCTCTTTAGCGGAGATGAGAAAATGTTATTACATCTAAAAGGAAATCAGGAGATTCATTTTTCGGATTTTAAATTAATACCGCCAAGTAAACTGGGAGGAGTGATTAGGGCGAAGGATGAATTATTGGTGGAATTTATGTTGAAGCTAAAGCCAATTGCCTAAGGAATCAGGGATTCAACTTGGCAAAAATAATTCCGGCAATACTCGATTGAAACATACCAAATCCAAGCCAAGATAACACCATCGTTTCGGATACATCTATCTGGCTATAAGTCATCCACAAAATGGGTAGTAAACCCGTAATGGTATATACCAAACCAAATTCCAATCCACGTTTAATAAAATGTCCGTGAAATACCGGCTTAAACCTGTCCCAGAAAAAAGCGAGTGCAAAACTGATGAGCATTGCGTGAGAATAGAAGAAAAGGTCTCTTGATTTATCTGAAATAAAAACCCCGCTGAGGTACTCTACAAAAAATGGGGTAAAGAATTTAATGTTTACAGCAAGGAAAAGACCGCCGTAAGACAAGATCGACAAAACAATACCTACTATCAGGCCGCTCGTCAACATCTTTTTTATCCTGTTCCTGGTCATTGTAATAAATTAACCTTTCAGTAATAAAATTAGCTTTTTTTAAGCAGGGCAAATCATTTAAAATTAAAATCTGCAGAATATTCGGCGGTAAATAAAAAATAGTGATGGTGTTTAACTTCCATCACTATCGTTACTGTTTGAAGAGTTAATCTCTATTTCTTGATTGATTGCCAGCATACCTTCTGCTATCGCCACCTCTGAACGATCTGCGTTCGTTGTTTTGATAGTGACGCTGAACCGGTTTTTGTTTTAAAGATGGGGCTTTCTGTAAAAAACTATTGGCCATTGCATAGGGATGTTCCGAAACTACCGGAACCTGAATGCTGATAAGCTTTTGAATATCCTGTAAGTATGCGATTTCCTCTGCATCACAAAAAGAAAAAGCAATGCCACTGGCACCAGCCCTACCAGTACGACCAATACGGTGTACATAAGTTTCGGCCACATTCGGTAATTCGAAATTGATGACGTGCGAAAGGTTGTCAACATCAATCCCACGCGCAGCAATATCGGTAGCAACCAATACACGGGTATGACCCGATTTAAAATTTGTTAATGCTCGCTGACGGGCATTTTGCGACTTATTGCCATGTATTGCTTCTGCAATAATATTACTGCGGTGCAAGTCCTTCACTACTTTATCGGCGCCATGTTTGGTTCTGGTAAAAACCAACGCACTTTTAATAACGGGGTCTTTCAGCAAATGGGCTAACAATAATTTCTTGTTTTCTTTCTCCACAAAATAAATGGCCTGCTGAATGGTTTCGGCAGTAGAGGATACTGGAGTAACTTCTACTTTCACAGGATTCTTCAATATGTTGTCGGCCAGTTTACTGATTTCAGGAGGCATGGTTGCAGAGAAAAATAAAGTTTGTCTCTTAGTGGGTAAGAGTGCTATCACTTTTTTTACATCGTGTATAAAACCCATATCAAGCATACGATCTGCTTCATCCAAAATAAAAAACTCCACATCATTCAAGCGAATAAAACGCTGATTGATCAGGTCTAATAAACGACCCGGAGTAGCAATTAAAATATCCACTCCATGACGCAATGCATTTGTTTGTGGTTGCTGCGAAACACCTCCAAAAATAACAAGTTGTTTTAAGCCCAGATTTTTACCATAGGCTTTGAAACTTTCTTCGATCTGGATTGCCAGCTCGCGAGTTGGAGTAAGTACTAATGCCTTGATGCCGGTCTTTCTAATTTCGCCGGTATATTTTTCCTTGCATAATAATTGTAAAACCGGAATGGCAAAAGCCGCAGTTTTACCGGTGCCTGTTTGAGCACAACCTAACAGATCCCTTCCTTCCAGAATACTGGGGATGGCTTGTTCCTGAATAGGTGTGGGCGTTGTGTAGCCTTCGTGTTTGAGCGCACTTAGTATGGGCTCAATGAGGCTTAATTGTTCAAATAACAAAATAAAAATGTTTTAACGTGAACACCTGAATTCGCTCAGGTGGTATATAACCTTCCCGGAATTGACTTGATGAAACTTTGTCACGGAAGTAGATAATCAGTCGGTAGAGAGCCTATATGAATGCTGCAAAGCTATGCTAAATAAATCGAACCAGTTGTTAAGAACTGTATTGGTACTGACTATCAGTGATTTAGGCTTGTAAAACAATGATCAGGGTAACTCAATCAGGGCCAAAATTTGTTCTAGAAACAGCTTATCGGTTTCGTCAAACTGGTTGAGCTCGGAGCTATCAATATCCAGTACACCATAAACCAATGCATTTTTAAAAAGGGGTAAAACAATCTCTGATTTTGATAAACTGCTGCATGCAATATGACCCGGAAATTTTTCTGTATCCGGTACAATCAAAGTTTTTTCTTCGGCCCAGCTACTGCCGCAAACGCCTCGACCCTTTTTTATTCTGGTACAGGCTACTGGTCCTTGAAACGGGCCAAGTACCAGTTCCTCATTTTTAACCAAATAAAATCCTATCCAAAACCATCCGAACTGCTCCTTTAAAGCAGCAGTAATATTTGCAAGATTTGCAATCAGATCGGGTTCGCCACTGAGTAAGCCTTTGATCTGGGGTATCAGGTTTTGATATTGTTCGGCTTTATCGCCTTGAGATATTTGTAAGTCGTCCGACATTTTTCAAAGATAAACAGAATGTCAATATCTCATTCCCTTGAAAAGCACAGTCCCGAAGTAAGGGTAAATGCTGTATGTAATAAAAAATATTGTAACTTTTATGTCTTTCTCTACAACCAAATAAATTTTATGGCAAGCAAGCAAATTATCAATCTGGAAGAATATAAAATTAAGCCCGGCAAAAAAAATAAACTGAAGTCTTTTGCTACCACTACAAAAAATAAGCCGCTTGATAAAAAAACGGGAGAAGAATTATTACAAAAAGGTATTCTAGAAATGTCTATTCTTCAAGATAAACTGTATGCAAACAACGAGTATAGTGTATTGATTGTGTTGCAGGCAATGGATGCTGCAGGAAAAGACGGCACTATCAAACACCTTATGTCGGGATTGAATCCTACAGGCGTAAAAGTATCGAGTTTTAAATCTCCTTCATCTGCAGAATTAGATCACGATTATTTCTGGCGGCACTATAAAGAACTTCCTGCACGCGGAGAGATTGGCATATTTAACCGTTCGCACTACGAAAATGTTTTAGTTACAAAAGTACATCCCGAGTATATTCTAAAAGAAAATATTCCGGGAATCAATTCTGTAAAAGATATCAAGAAAAAGTTTTGGGATAATCGGTATGAGCAGATCAGAAGATTTGAGAAGAACCTGCACGATAACGGTACCATTATTTTGAAATTCTTTTTGCACGTATCGAAAGACGAACAAAAAAGAAGATTTCTGGATCGGATTGATGACCCCAAAAAGAACTGGAAATTTTCGATCGCAGATATGAAGGAACGAGTTTATTGGGATCAATACCAAAAAGCGTATGAAGAAATGTTTAATAATACTTCTACGCACTATGCTCCTTGGTTTGTAATTCCTGCCGATGACAAATGGTATATGCGTATAATTGTTGAGATGGCCATCTATCAACAGTTTCATAAATTAGATATTGCTTACCCCAGAGTATCGAAAGAAGTAAAGTTGGAATTGCAAAAAGCTAAGGAAGCATTATTGAACGAAAAATAATTCAGGAAATATACTTGCCAATAAGCGGTAGTTTTTGGAATTCTTTTTTTTCTACAAGTAAAATAAATCGCGTAAAAACTAAGAGTAGAATGCTGCCTGTTACAAATTCAAACCAGAATGGATTGTAGAAATAGAGCAGCCCTTTTTGAATGAGAAAAAAGGAAGTAACAATTAAGATATATGCCAGAAGTTTTTTCCATGCATAGGGTATTGGGTATTCTTTTTGTCCCCATATAAAACTAATCACCATCATGCTTCCATAACAGGCAAATGTGGCCCAGGCACAGGCCATATAACTAAAGTAAGGAATGAATAACCAATTTATTCCAATAGTAATTGCAGCTCCAATTAGGGTAATCCATGCACCTGCCATGGTTTTATTTCCAAGTTTATACCAAACACTAAGGTTGTAATAAATTCCCAGAAACATATTGGCAAGCAATAAAATTGGAACTACTTTTAAACCCACCCACATTTTTGGATTGCGAATAAATTCTTTCCAAACATCCAGGTATAATGCTACCAGCAAAAACATAAAGCAGAGTGTAATAACAAAAAGCTTCATTACACGAGCATATACCCTGGGAGCATTACTCTCTTGCGATTGTTTAAAAAAGAATGGCTCAGCACCCATGCGGAATGCTTGTACGGCCAGACTAATAAGTATCGACAATTTATAGCAGGCCGAGTAAATACCAACTTCTACTTTCGCTTCTTTTACAGATGCTACCGGTGCCCACCAACCCAACATAATCCTATCAAAAACCTCATTGATCATGCCTCCAAAACCAACAATAATCAGGGGTAGGCTATATAACATAATTTCTTTCCACAAATCCCGATTAAATTTCCATTTAAAGCCCAGAAATTCTTTGCTAAGTAAAAGAAGTACAAAAATATTCTGAATCAAATTTGCTATTAAAATATAACCAACACTCCATTCGGGGTAGTAGTATTTTGCTATCCAATGATTCGGATTATTTGCAATAATATTTGGGCAAACACTTATAAAAAAATAAGTACTAAAAACCACTACTAAAATGCCGGCGATTTTTGTAAACGCAAATTTCAATGGCTTGTTTTCCTGACGAAGTTTAGCAAAGGGAATACCGCACAACGCGTCGATTCCAATAATAGCAGCAGCAAGACTGATATATTCGGGATGAGCGTTCAGTTGCAGTGTCTCTGCAATCGGATTCTTAAATAAAACCAATAAGATGCAAAAAAAGATGGTAGAAACAATTAAAGAGATACTCGTTGTATTATATACTTCCTGTTTGTCTTTATTATTCGAAAAGCGAAAAAAAGCAGTTTCCATCCCATAAGTAAACACCACATTCATAAATGGAATAAAGGAATAAATAAGCGATTGCTCTCCATAAATATCACTCGTTAATTTGTAGGTAAGATAGGGCGTTAAAAGGTAATTGATTAGTCGGGCCGCAATGGAGCTAAGTCCATACCAAAGTGTTTGCCCCGCTAATTTCTTGATACCACTCAATGCTATAAAATTTTAATCTGAATGGGTGCTCCCTTCTTCAGTCTGCTAAAGTACAGAATGTGTTGCTAATGAACATGATTTGTAGGAGGCTTATTATTGCCGCCCGATTCTGAAAACCTGCTGTCGCGAAGGAATGCAGAATCTGTTAAAGTATTTAAAAATGCCCTAAGCTGCCCGATCTCATAATTCGTCAGCGGCATTCTGTTTTTTAAAAGGGAATCGGTAGTGGGTCCCAAAACCATATTTTTTCGATAGTGCTCAAATACATTTATCAAAGAAAAAAAGCGACCATCGTGCCCATATGGTGCAGTTACTGCCACATTTCTTAAGCTGGGCACTTTAAATAAAAGCGAATCCTTACTTTGCCTAGTAACCCGCATCCTACCCAAATCATTTAGCACATCATCTACAGCCAAACCTACATTCCGAAAATTGAAATCGGTAAAAAAAGGTGCGGGGTGACAGTTGATACATTTTTTATTGAAGATCTCGTAACCCAATCGTTCAGGCAAAATAAATTGATCTTCACCCCGCATCACCCGATCGTATTTACTATTACTACTAACGAGCAATACCATAAACTGACTCAAAGCTTTTCCCATTCTTTGGGTATTGATGGTATCGTTACCGAAAGCTGCTTTGAATAATTTTCGATAGTCTTTGTCGGATTTTAATTTGTTGATCACATTTTCGATGGTCTCAGCCATTTCGTTTTCTGCAGTGATAGGAGCCAATGGTTGCAGGTCTAAATGTGTGATGCCTCCATCTGCCATAAAGGTCTTTTGCCATGCCAGGTTCTGTAATGCAGGTGCATTGCGGGTTGTAAGGGCATTGTTAAAACCATGACTCAAACTATGGTCCATTGTTGTAAATGCTGCAAATTGCTGGTGGCAACTACCGCATGAAAATTTTCCATCCCTGCTCAGCCTGCCATCATAAAATAGTTTTTTTCCGAGGTCAAAACCTTCCTGTGTTAGCGGGTTAGTTTTAAAATCATAGATGGGTGCGGGCCAGCCTTTGGGAACAATCAATTTAAGTGGATGGGGTTTGAACCCGTCATTGATCCACCCACTAACTATCATTACAAGTAAGCAAAAAAAGAAAATTATTTTTAATTGCTTCATTTGGGCAAGATTGAAAACATATTGGAATAGTTGTCGGCCAATTGCAAAGCCAGTGGCCCTGGTGCATGACAGACCGGCGATTCGCTGATTTTTATAGGATGTCTGGAATTAAACCAACTATTAATGTCTGCACTGACATGGATTGGTTGATTTTGTTCTGTAAGTGCAAGGCGAATTTTTTTAATTGCATTTTCTCCTTCTTTGAAACCCCCAACGTGATAGGTAAAACGATGAGCTGCCGATTTGGAAGCACTGGATTGTCCCTCCAATTTCGCAAAAACGTATCCCGTATTCCAGGTCCAGAACATGGCTTTCATAGGATCTAATACACCCGTTTGAATGCCGCTGCAATTTTTAATGCTATCAATTCCAATCATGAATTCGATTGCAATAATTTTTTTTAAACTAGTATTTAGCTCAATTGTTTTGCTGGCACTATCAGCCTCATCGACCAGAAAATAACTGTTGGGAATGCTTTCTTTCTTTCCGGACAGGTCGGTTAAAATAAAATTCGATAAATAATATTTAAATCTTTCAACAACCAATTTTTCGCCAAATGGATTTACTATGGTATCGCCTAATACCAATGGCTTAGCACCCGCAAAATGATGGAATTGTAATTTTATTTTTTTTTGTGGAAGTATATATCCCGAAAATAAAATGAACATCACGAATAAACAGATAACACTGTATACTGATTGCTTATTCATGATTGCGGTGATTAACTTTTTTTCGGAATAATTTATTTTCGGCATTTTTCTTTTTGCTTTCAATCCTTTTTTCAATAGCAGCTTTTCCGGGTTTGGTTGCAAGCCTTATTTTTTTCTTGATAAGCGCTTTCTCGATTAACTCATTCATTTTTTGGATCACGAGTTCTTTGTTGCCTAATTGGGTTCTAGACACTTGCGACTTTACCAGCAAATTGCCGTCGGCTGAAATGCGGTTGGATAATTTTTCCAGAATCCTTAGCTTCTGCTCATCCGAAAAATTTGGCGAAGATGCAATATGCCAACGTCCTTCTACCATGGTCTCCACCTTGTTCACATTTTGTCCGCCCTTGCCTCCCGAACGGGCAGTTTGAAACACAATTTCCGATGTTATATCTATCTTCATCCCTGTAAAGTTAATTCTAAAAATTATTACGCGTTATGAGAGTGGTGATTCAAAGGGTCGGCGAAGCTTCTGTAAAAGTGGATGGCAATACTACCGGTGCCATTGGTACGGGTTTGTTGGTTTTAATGGGTGTTGAAGATGCCGACAATCAGGAAGATATTCAGTGGGTTAGTGGAAAGATGGTAAACCTCCGCATTTTTGATGATGAAAACGGTGTAATGAACAAGAGTGTGCTGGATATTGGAGGCGAGATATTGTTGGTGAGCCAGTTTACCCTACATGCCAGCACCAAGAAAGGAAACAGGCCTTCGTATATCAGGGCCTCAAAACCTGAGGTTGCAATTCCGATTTACGAACAAATGATTGAGCAACTTAAAAAAGATCTTGGAAAGAATATTTCTACCGGAATTTTCGGAGCCGACATGAAACTGCAATTATTGAACGATGGACCTGTTACGATCGTAATAGATTCAAAAAATAAAGAATAGATGAAAGCTGATATAACAATTGAGCAGGCACAGAAAGAGGTAGATCGTTGGATTAAAACCGTTGGTGTGCGTTATTTCAATGAACTAACTAATCTGGGTATTCTGATGGAGGAAGTGGGTGAGCTGAGCAGGCTAATGGTTCGCAAATATGGTGAACAGTCTTTTAAAGAATCTGATAAGAATAAAGAGCTGGCCGATGAAATGGCCGATGTGCTATGGGTATTGATTTGCCTTGCCAACCAAACAGGTGTTAGTCTGACGGAGGCTTTGGAAAAGAATTTTGAGAAAAAAAATCTTCGCGATGCAACCCGGCATCAGGAAAATGAGAAGCTCCAATAGCCTTAAAATCCTATTTTTGCGGCATTATGAGTACGCAGCAGGATAATTTATTTCAGGCAATTATTTCCCATGCCAAAGAGTATGGCTTTGTATTTCCAAGTAGCGAGATCTACGATGGGTTGAGCGCAGTATACGACTATGGTCCGTACGGTGCCGAATTAAAAAAGAATATTCGAGACTATTGGTGGAAGAGCATGACTCAGATGCACGAAAATATTGTGGGCATTGATGCCGCAATATTTATGCATCCAACAACCTGGAAGGCGAGTGGGCACGTAGATAATTTCAGCGATCCGATGATTGATAATCGCGATAGCAAAAAACGTTATCGTGTAGATCACTTAATCGAAGCAAAAGCAGAGACTTTAAAAGAAGCTGGAAAAGAGTCAGAAGCAACAACACTGTTGGCATCGATGGATGCTTTGTTGGCAAAAGATGATTTTGCAGAATTGAGACAATTGATCACCGATTCAAATATTGTTTGCGCTGTTAGTGGTACCGGTAACTGGACAGATATCCGCCAGTTCAACCTGATGTTCTCAACGCAACTGGGTTCTGTTGCTGAAGACGCCGATACCATTTATTTGCGTCCCGAAACTGCGCAGGGCATTTTTGTAAATTTTTTGAACGTGCAGAAGACAGCGCGTATGAAAATTCCATTTGGTATTGCGCAAACCGGTAAGGCTTTCAGAAACGAGATCGTAGCACGTCAGTTTATTTTCCGCATGCGCGAATTTGAACAGATGGAAATGCAATTTTTTGTTCGCCCCGGAACCGAAGGACAGTGGTATCAGTACTGGAAAGAAGCGCGCTTGCAATGGCATTTGAGTTTGGGTATCAGCCCCGAGAAATATCGTTATCACGATCACATAAAACTTGCACACTACGCGAAAGAAGCTTGTGATATTGAATTTGAATTCCCGATTGGCTTTAAAGAAGTAGAAGGGATACATTCAAGAAGCGACTTTGATTTAACTCAACATCAGATTTACAGCAAAAAGAAATTGCAATATTTCGATACCGAAATCAATCAGAATTATGTTCCTTATGTAGTGGAAACTTCTATTGGTTTGGATAGGATGTTTTTATTAATCTTATCGAATGCGTATGAAGAAGAAACTATCCATAAAGACGACGGTACAACAGATAGCCGGGTAGTATTGCATATCCCCGCAAAGATTGCACCTGTAAAACTGGCAATACTTCCTTTAACCAAAAAAGATGGATTGCCAGAAATCGCACGCGATCTGATGAATGAGTGTAAACCTTATTTCAAATGTTTCTACGAAGAGAAGGATGCGATTGGCAAACGTTACAGAAGGCAGGATGCAATTGGTACACCCTTCTGCGTAACTGTTGATCATCAAACAAAAGAAGATAACACGGTAACTATTAGGTATCGTGATTCTATGAAGCAGGAAAGAATCCTGATCAGCAAGATCAAGGATCTGGTTCTGGAAGAAACTTTCTAAATAAAACTGGTCCTCATCCAATACTCTGGGGGGACCAGTTTTTTATTTCTTCTTCTTAAATAGCATGCCATCTACCGACAGGCTTTCAACTTTTCCCTCGCTGTTCAATTGAAACAGGATATCACTTACACCATACCATTTCTTACTATAATGCGCTTTGAAACTGTTATAATTCCAGTGCGCTAATTTTCCTGTAGTGCTATTATTATTGATCAAAAAACTCAATTCATTGTTATTGAAACTAATTTCAACTTTTCCATATAAAGGATCTTCATACAAGCCTGCATATTCGCTCAACTCAAGACTTGTATGCGTATTCAACACCCTTTTTTTGTCGGCTTCTTTTTCTCTTTTGGCACTTGTCTCACGAATGTCTCCATATAGTTTTAAGAAGTCTTTACTCCAATCTGTATTTCCGCCGAGTGCAAAAAAATCGAAAGCCTTAAACATTAATGCGTGTCTTATTTCTACATGATCCAGGTTGCTGAAAATATACACTGCAGTATTTGTTTCGGGCATCTGTGCATTGATGGCTACTGCACCTGCCAGGCTTCCGGTATGGAAATTTAATTTTTTACCCTTGTAATCTTGCTGAAACCATCCCAATGCATAAGTCATGAAATTGGGCTTGGTAAGTTCTTTGGTAGGATAAAATTCTTCAGGTGTAACCAGCGTTTGAGGGCGAAACATTTCTTTCCATGTTGCAGGCTTTAGCAATCTGCCGCCGGCATATTTACTACTGTCGAGCATGGTTTTGATCCACACACCCATATCATCAATGCAGGAGAGTACAGAGCCTGCAGGCCCTACCACATCTGCAGTATCCCTGCTAATGATTTGGATACTGCTGTCGATCCTGAAATGCAATTGCGAAATATTATCGGTCTTCACCTGCGAGATCTGTGAAAAACTATGATCCATTCCGAGTGGTTTAAAAATATTTTGTCTGATGAAATCGGTCCAAGGTATGCCACTTATTTTTTCGATTATTTTTCCTGCAGCCAGGTAAAAAATATTCTGATAGATAAATCCCGAACGCATGGAATAACTTGGTTTTACCAGGCGCATTTTTTCTAAGATCTCATCTGCAGTTAAATGATTATCGCCCCACAAAAAGTCGGCATTACCCACACCCGAATTGTGCAGGAATAAATCCCTGACTCTTAATTCGCGCGTTACCCAAGGATCGTATAGTTGAAATTCGGGCAAGTATTTAATAACTGGATCGTCCCAATTCAGTTTGCCCTGATCTACCAGTATGCCCATGCATGTTGCCGTCATCGCTTTGGTAGTGGATGCACAGCAAAATAGTGTTTGGTTGTTTACTTTATCTTCTGTACCCAATGCCCTGAGACCATATGATTTTTTGAAAATTATCTCATTATCTTTTACAACCACTATAGCAAGTCCGGGTGCTTCCCAATCTTTAATGGCTTGTTGTACATAGGCATCAAATACAGCGATGCTATCTATTGCTTTTAATTTTTTCTGTGCCAACAATGTTTGTGGAAATAGGAACAGGCAAACTATTCCGGTCAGGCCCCATCTTTTCATGTTGTATTTTTTACTGAATATAAGAAACCGGGTTTGATTTTCTGGGATAGGAAAATAAAAAACTAAATTTATCTAACACAAATTGGCTGCCAACTGGCACAGGCTTATCGTATGCAAGGGATCTTGGTGTGGAATGGAAGATCAATCCATGTGTGATCATAAAACCCAAACTAACTTCATTGTATTTAACCAGCCCTCAAACGCGTTAAAGCATTTCAAGTCGAAAAATTGATGATAAATATCAGAAAAAGGGAAAGAATAAAGTAATAACTTGTTATTGATTTTGTTTCATTCTGCTTTTATACATTCTTTATTTTGAAAGACAAAATTCTGAATATTGCAGGCTTAGCGGAAAATCGAACGAAAAATACCGCCCCCCTAAAAATTACACACAGCAATTTGTGGAGGGCATTGTGTTTTCTTCTGCCTAGTCTATTACTAACAGTAGTTGCTGTATTTTATAGCATTAAAACGGTTGATGAATCTACCAAACGGGGTTTTGCATCTAATTGTGATGAAATAGCTATCAAGATTTCTACCCGCCTTCATTCACATGCCGGGCTTTTACGCAGTAGTTCAGCTCTTTTTGCTGCAACCGACAAAGTAACTCGGCAAAGTTGGAAGGCTCTCTTTAAAGACTCAAAAATCGATAGGAACCTTCCCGGGATACAAGGGATTGGCTTTTCATTGCTTGTTCCCAAAAAAGATCTTCAGGAGCATATAAACACTATTCGTAGCCAGGGTTTTCCTAATTATAAGATTTATCCAGAAGGGCAAAGAGACGTATACAGTTCCATTATTTATCTGGAACCCTTTTCTGGGCGTAACCTTCGAGCTTTCGGCTATGATATGCTTACAGAACCAATCAGAAAGAAGGCGATGGAATTATCCAGGGATTCTGATGTGGCCACTCTTTCGGGGAAAGTGATATTAGTGCAGGAAAATAATAATGATGTACAATTTGGAACACTAATGTATGTACCGGTTTATCAAAACGGGATGCCTGTAAATACAGTTGATCAAAGAAGGAAAGCCATAATGGGCTGGGTTTACAGCCCTTATCGAATGAATGATTTAATGAACGGCATTTTAGGCAAGGGGGATATCAATCATTTTGAGGGAATTAATTTAAAATTATACGACGATAGTCTTTCAGATAAATGCCTGATCTACGATAGCAGAATCAATAACCCCAATCAAATAAAGGGCAAACCCAACCAAGCGCTTTCCTTTCCCGTTGTCTTCCATGGAAAAAAATGGATTTTATATTTTGATGAGTATGATGTTCCGGTATCGTATTTGGAAAATAAGGTAATTGTAGTATTGGTATCGGGAATTCTGATCAATGTATTTTTATTCCTCCTGATTCTAACCTTATTAAATACCAAGAAGAATGCTCAGGCTATTGCAGAACAATTAACGGCTGAGTTGAAAGGCAATGAGTCGAAATTGAGAGCAATTCTCGATAATTCATTCGATGCAATAGCTGTTGAAGTTGATGGAGTTTGGGATATGTGTAATGCTGCTACTTTGCAACTTTTTGGTTGTGCTACAAAAGAAGAGTTGATTGGGAAGCCGTTTATTGACACAATAATACCCTCTGAGCAAGACAAAATTAAGGCCTATACACAAAATCAAATAGAGGGTCTGTCTATCCCTTCGCCTCATATTTCTTGTGGCGTAAAAGCCGATGGAACAGTTTTTGATCTGGAAGTTTCGATATCTGTATTCATTCATTTGAACAAGCAGCATGTGCTCTTTATTCTGAGGGATATTTCAGAACGAAGAAAAATGGAAAATGAATTGCAGGAATATACTTTGCAACTTAAAAAGTCGAATGAAAACCTGGAGAATTTTGCTTACGTGGCAAGTCACGATTTAAAAGCTCCATTGAATGTTGTAAATGGAATTTTGAACCTTATCGATAATGGAAAGGGAATGCCTAGCGATACAAATGATTTAGAACTTATCAGGATGGCCAAAATTGCAGTTGACCAGATGAAAGTGCTAATTAACGATTTGCTTGAATACTCCCGGGTAGGAAATAATCGGGAAGATTTTTCTAATACCGACCTCAATGAAGTGCTCGGGTATGTACAAGTGCTTCTTAAAGAAAAAATTACTCAGAACAGTGCGAAGATTAAAATAAACCCCCTGCCTGTAATCAGTGCAAATAAAACATTGATTACCGAATTGTTTATGAATCTATTGAACAATGCCTTAACGTATCATGGCAAAAATATTGTTGAAATTGAGGTTGGTTTTTCAGAAGAAAAAAATGCTTTTAAGTTTTATGTAAAAGACAATGGAATCGGTATCAGGGAGAAGGATTTTGAAAAAATATTTATTATTTTCAAACGCCTCCATAGCCAAAGCGAATATGGGGGAACCGGTATTGGATTAGCACTTTGTAAACGAATTGTGGAAGCTCATCAAGGCACGATATGGGTAGAATCAGAATTGGGTAAGGGTAGTACTTTTTATTTTACTATTAAGAAGCAGGATTGATATTTTGAATATTTTATTTTTAAATGAATGGCGGGCATTAATGAAAAATATATAAATCTCTCTAAGCTTCGGCGATTCAAATTTTCGCCCTTAAAGAAATGCTACTATCCGATCTGTTGGGCTTTGGTTATGATGGCAACGCAAATGAACTGCCAAAATAGATCCGATAAAATTGAAAATCCGAAATACGGTAATACCAATTCATCGCAATCCGTAACAGTCTATCATTTTGCTGTTCATCCGCTACACAACCCCACAAAATTGATTGCGGTTTATGAGCCCTTGATGATTTATTTTAATCAAAAAATAAAAGGAGTTCAATTCGTGCTCGAAGCCTCAAGGGATTATGATAATTTCGAACATAAATATTTAGCCAGAAAACCCGAATTTATTTTACCCAACCCTTGGCAAACAATTCAAGCTATGAATTCGGGGTATCATGTAATTGCGATTGCCGGCGAAGCAAAAGATTTTAAAGGATTAATTATTGTTCGAAAAGATGGATCTATTAAAAAGCCAACAGATTTGATAGGCAAAAAAATTTCCTATCCCTCCAATACTGCCCTTGCAGCCTGCATTATGCCACAATATTTTCTTTTTACGCAGGGCGTGAACGTAAATAAGGATATTCAAAACCAATATGTTGGATCTCAGGAATCTTCTATTATGAATGTGTATCTTAAAAACACTTCGGCAGGAGCAACCTGGCCTCCGCCATGGAGGACTTTTCAAAAAGATTTTCCCAGAGAGGCAGCCGAATTAAAAGTAATATGGGAAACTGAATCTCTGATTAATAATTCTGTGATGGTTCGTGATGATATTCCCGACCATATAAAGAATCAGGTTTATAAATGTTTAATGGGGCTACAAAACACAGAACAGGGGAAACAAATATTGGCCACTATGGAAACGGCGGGTTTTTTATCGGCTGATGATAAATCATACGATATCGTAAAGAAATATGTAGTACGTTTTGAAAAAGAAGTTCGAAAAATAACTACTAAAAAATGATGAAGTCTTTAAAAAAATATTTTTTTGGAACACTTCGGGGGCGTTTGGTACTAAGTGTGGCCCTGATTCATGCAATCATGATGACGGTCTTTATTTTCGACTCGGCAACTCGCCAGCGAAAATTAATTCAGGATCGTCAGGTAGAACAAGCTACAGCGCTTTCTCAAACACTTTCCATTACCACCGCTTCATGGTTGGCAGCATATGATGTGGTAGGGCTTCAGGAATTAGTAGATGCGCAGAAACAAAATACCGAAATTAGTTTTGTAATTATTACCGACTTAAGCGGACGCATATTGGCCAATACCGATCGATCAAAAAATGGCAAGTTTCTTCTGAATATCCCCGGATCTGCAAATGAAAAAGTAATTAAGAAGGACAAAAATCTGGTAGACATTACTACTGCAGTTTTTCTGGGAAACATACAGGTTGGTTGGGTAAGAGTGGGGATCGGTCAGAAAGTGGCAGGGGAAAAGCTTTCTAAAATTTTACAAGACGCTGTGTTGTATGCGCTGTTGGCGATTTTTCTGGGTTCTGTGATAGCCTGGGTAATGGGAAGTAGATTAACGAAAAGACTCTACATTGTACAAAACACCATTAATGAAATTGCAGGAGGTAACCCGTTGGCCCGCTCACCCATTTCAGGTACAGATGAAGCATCGCTTCTGGCATCAGAATTTAATGAATTACTTGATGTATTAATGAAGCGGGAATCTGAATTAATAGAAAGTGAGCAACATTTTCGAACACTGTTTAATTCAGCTTCCTTGCCACTGGGTTTACTGAGCAAGTCCGGGGAAATGCGAAGTTTTAACAAGCGCTTTGAACAGACTTATGGATATACCGTTGAAGATATTCCTACGATAAATGAGTGGTGGGAGAAAGCTTATCCTGATAAAGCATATCGTGAAGAAGTGATGTTGAGTTGGGGACAGACTGTTAAATTAGCAATAGATACCAACTCAGATATCGAACCTAAGGAGTACAATATAACTTGTAAAAATGGAGAGCTTCGAACCGTTTTAATATCCGGTGCTCAAATAAATGACGATATACTTGCTACTTTCTACGACCTCACAGAAAGAAAACGAGCCGAAGAACAACTTTTAAGAAACGAAAGAATTCTTCGAACCATTTTAGATCATGCCCCAATTGGTATGTGGATGCAAAACGAAAAAGGGAAAATGCTTTTCGTAAATAAAGAGTTCTGCGATAAGATTGGTATTGAGGAGAAGACATTTCAATCAGTTGCACACTATGCTGAATTATATTCACCTGAAGCAGCAGCAGCTTGCATAGCGTCTGATAACATGGCGATGATGGCCGACGGACCGGTAACAGCTTTTGAACAATTATTGTTTACTGACGGGAAAACACATTTTACTGAAATAAAAAAAATAAAACTTGTTGATCAGAACAACAAAGTGGTAGGGTTGATTGGATTGATGCGCGATATGACAGATAGTAAGATAGCTGAGGATAAACTAAGAATAAGTGAACAACAATTCCGATTATTATTAGACTCAACGGCGGAGGGTATTTATGGAGTAGATATAAATGGAGATTGCATTTTTGCCAATAAAAGCGGTTTAAGCAAGTTTGGATACGAGTTAGAATCGGAGCTGCTCGGGAAAAAAATACACAATTTTGTACATCATACAAAGTCGGATGGAACGCCATACCCAATTGAAGAATGTAAACTGCAAAAGGCCCTAACTGAAAAAGAAGGTGTATATATTGCGGATGAGGTTTTTTGGAAAAAAGACGGCAGCTCTTTTCATGCAGAATGCTGGTCGCACCCAATTATCCGGAATGGAAAAATTGTGGGAGCGGTTACCACTTTCTTTGATTTAACGAATAGATTAAAAACAGAGGAAGAATTGCGTCGTAGCAATGAGCGATACGATCTGGTATCAAAAGCCACCAATGATAGTATTTGGGAAATGAATGTGCTTACTCAGGAGATTTCAAGAACAGGAAATGGTTTTAGTTTAATTTTTGGATACAGTCCCGAATTAACCAACGATCCCAATCTTCAATGGCATAAACTAATACACCCCGATGATTTTTATCGAGTAAAAGAATCAATGGATCAGGCTTTGCGAAATCCTGATGAGTATCGTTGGAATCAGGATTATCGCTTTAAGAAAGCAGATGGGAAATATGCTTTTGTAAACGATAAGGGGTATATCATTCGAGATGAAACGGGCAGGGCGATTCGCATGATTGGTGCTACGATTGATATTACAGAACGTGTAAACTATTATAAAACTATCGAATCGCAGAACTTAAAACTGCGCGAAATTGCATGGACCCAATCTCATATCGTTCGAACCCCTCTGGCCAGAATGATGGGAATTGTTTATCAACTTAGCAAAATAGATAGGAACTCTGCTGAATTCGATGAGTGGATCAAGCATTTCCAAAAATCAGGTAAAGAGTTAGACGATATTATTCGTGAAATTGTAAAAACCTCTAACGAATTTTTCTTGTCAAACGAAAAATAATTGGATAAGAATATCCTAAAAAACCTATTGCTTGCCTTTTTTGGCAACGATTTTGGTTTGATTTTTCATTTTCTTTTATTTAAGAATTATCTATTTTAAAACTTCGCAATAAATATTTTTATTCCTCAAAGAGTCAATTACTATTTCTGAATTGATATAGTCGCTTTCAATGCGCAAAATTTTATCGCAATCGCAGAGGTCAAAGTTTATCTTTTTCAATGCAGTTAACCATCCAATTTATCCCAAACCTATCTGTACATTCGCCGAAATATGCTCCGAAAAACATATCTTCTAAAGGCATTAGTATATTTCCACCTTGTGATAGCGCATCAAATAATTTTTTAGTTTCCGCTCTTGTTTCGGGCTCAAGACAGATGTGCATATTGTTGCCTTGCGTTACAGTCATTCCCAGTTCTTTTGGAGCATCTGTAGCCATTAAAATATGGCCTCCTAAAATGGGTAGCTCAACGTGTAAAACCAGTTTCTTTAGGTCTTCAGTAATAGGGGGGCGACCCGCTTCTGTTGGAATATCACCAAACCGTTGGATACCTTTTCCGTTGAATTCGGTATTAAAAACCGACTTGTAAAAATTAAATGCCTCTTCTGTATTACCTGGAAAATTGAGATAAGTGCTTGTTCTTGCCAGCGTACTAGTTTTTAATTGATTTCTTAATTTGAATTGCGTACTTAAATATTGTTCCAATTGATCCATGCAAACCGAAATGCCTTGTTCAAAGCCCATTTCAACAATTTTTTGTAAGTCTATTTCACTTGCATAAATCATTTTAAAATCTACTCTTGTTCCGTTTTCTGTTTCAGTGAAAATAGTATGCCCTTTTGAAGTTGGCAGCGCTGAATTTATGTTCCCATTTTCATCACAAAAAGCGTCCTCTATATAAAAACTTTTATGAAGATCTATTGAAATATAATTCATTCGCCCCCAATGTTTCTCATTTTCGGGATTTACCATTGCATATAGCCAATAGCCTCCAACTGAAAAGTTCATTGTTTTTGTTTCTGCTCTCCAGGGTTGTGGGGCCCACCATTGTTCTAAAAGTTCACTTTCGGTGTAGGCCCGCCATACGCTTGATAGAGGGGCATTAAATTCTCGTGATACAAGGATCGATTTTTCTTTTAAATTTTTTATAATTTGTGTTTCATTCTTTGTTTCCATTTTCATTTATTTTTTTTCTAAAAAACCGGTCAATGAAATATTGATGATATGATTCCAGCCTTCTTCAAAATTGTGAAATGCAAAGTCGCTTATATCAGCAGGGAAAGAGTCAATACCTGTATGCGTAAATTTTAATCTTGTATTTTCTTCTTCATCAAACAACTCATAAGTTACATAGGAAATTCCTTCGTAGCCCTTATAACACCAAGTGTGTGTCATTTTTACTTCAGGTATCAATTCGGTTATTTCGCAACGATGCTGGTATTGTTTTTCAGGACTTGGCCCGCCAGTAAACTCAAATACAAAACCCACAGCGGCTTTAAATTCTGGCAGGTCGAAATACCATTGTTTCAGTAACTCTTTTTCTGTAAGGGCGAGCCAGAGCTCTTTTCTGCTGACTTTAAAAACCCGTTCAATGCTAAGAATTTTTGCAGGCATCTTATTTCTTTTTTAACTGATTTAAAACCTTGTCCAATTTGTCAAATCTGTCTTCCCACATGGTGCGGAAGGGTTCCAGCCAATTATCTACTTCTTTCATTTTTCCGGGGTTAAAATGATAATAAATTTCTCGGCCATTTTGCTCTTGCTTTACGAGCTTACATTCTGCGAGAATTTTGATATGTTTCGATACGGCTTGTCTGCTCGTATCAAAGTGCTCCGCAAGTGCATTGGGCGTCATTGCCTGTAATGCAATTAGTGTTAAGATTGCCCTTCTGGTAGGGTCGGCTATTGCCTGAAAAACATCTCTTCTCATGATTCTGGTTATGATTGTGCAACTAAACGATTGCAAATATAAATGCAACTATTCGGTTTCGCAAAATAATTTTAAAAATTATTTTCTGTGATCAAGAATGCTCTGTTGGAAGACCAATTTTACGAGATTACCCAGCTTAAAAGCGGTGGCTAATGACTCTGTATGAAATTCTACTTATTTCTAGAATCTTATTGTATCCTTTTAAATGAACCAACCCTCGACGGTTTTCTAGATCCATGAATGATTCCTAATATAATAATTTCATTATCAGTTATTTTATAGATAACAAGCCATGAATAACAACTAGCCTGACGATACAATTTTGTTTTGGTCAGAAGTTCAGAACATTCTTTAAATACAAATGGATTTGTTGAATCCGATCAAAAAGACTAAATAAAGCGTCACCAACCTTTATCGCATTGAGCGGCTGATGATTTACAAATGCGATGTAGCCAGTAATTTCATTGATATTCTGTACGGCATTAACACTAACTCTTATTTGACGAGTTGTTGCAATTGTTTTCTTTTGCTTTGCCATGAGGATTTTGCAGTGTTTAAACTAACAGTAGCCGATGTTTCTGCCGCAGCGATCCAATTTTTAAAGGCCTCTAAATTTAATAAGTTCCCTGGAAGAGCTGGTGAGTCAAATAATGGCTCATCAATAACTTTAATGAAATGTTTTTCCTCAAGAGCTTGCAGGGCTTTACGAGCATTGGCATGTGTAATTTCTAATGTTAGTGTTTGCATAAAATATATTTTAAGCCCTCTTGTAAAAATAACTAATTCTTGTATTTGAAACCTTAGAAAAAATGTAACGACTAAACAAGAACCATTTAAAAGCTAAATTACATGAACATCTTAAATTAATATTACTTGTTTAAATGGGATACTTTAAAGTTTACCCCGCCCAACCCTCTCTATCTAAATTTCGATATTGAATTGCTTCTGCCAGATATTCCGGTTTGATATCATCAGAACCGGCGAGGTCGGCAATGGTGCGACTTACTTTCAGAATTCGATCATATGCGCGGGCACTGAGGTTGAGTCGTTCCATGGCGCGCTTTAAAAGGTTTTCTCCGATACTGCTAATCACACAAATTTCGCGTAGTTGTTTGCTGCTCATTTGCGCATTGGCATAAACGCCGGGATAAGCTTTATAACGTTCTGTTTGTATGGCCCTTGCTTTAATTACTCTTTCTCTGATGTTGGCCGAACTCTCTGATTGATGCAGGGTATTGCTCAATTCTGCAAAAGGAACCGGGGTTACTTCTACGTGCAAATCAATCCTGTCTAGTAGCGGTCCTGATACTTTATTTAGGTATTTTGGAACAGCACCGGGTAAACAAGTACATTCTTTCTCGGGATGATTATAATAGCCGCAGGGGCAGGGATTCATCGAAGCAATGAGCATAAAATTAGTTGGAAAATCTAACGACATTTTTGCTCTCGAAATGGTAACACGACGTTCTTCCATCGGTTGCCGCATCACTTCTAAAACAGTGCGTTTAAATTCGGGAAGCTCGTCTAAAAATAAAACGCCATTATGCGCCAGCGATATTTCGCCTGGCTGCGGACTGCTTCCTCCGCCCACCAATGCAACATCAGAAATGGTATGATGCGGTGAACGAAATGGACGCTTATTGATGAGCGAACTACCTGCAGGTAATTTACCCGCAACACTGTGAATCTTTGTGGTTTCCAAAGCTTCCTGCAAACTCAACGGAGGCAGGATGGTGGGCAAACGCTTTGCCAGCATGGTTTTTCCGGCGCCGGGAGGACCAATCAGGATGGCGTTGTGTCCGCCGGCAGCAGCAATCTCCAAAGCACGTTTAATATTTTCCTGTCCTTTCACATCACTGAAATCATGATCGAATTCGTACTGATTGGCAAAAAATTCTTCTCTTGTATTTACTACCACCGGGTCGATCATCGATTCGTCTTCAAAGAAAGCAACTACTTCGTTGATATGCGAGACCCCATACACATTTAGTTGAGAAACCATTCCAGCTTCGCGTTCATTTTCTTTGGGAACTATCAACCCATAATATCCTTCCTTGCGCGCTTGTATGGCAATAGGTAAAGCCCCTTTGATGGGTTGAATACTTCCGTCAAGACTCAACTCACCCATGATCACAAAATCTTTTAATCGTTCGGGCTGTTCAATTTGTTCGCTTGCTCCGAGTATGGCAAGTGCAATAGGGAGGTCGAATGATGAACCCGTTTTTTTAATATCTGCAGGCGCCAGATTTACCACCACTTTGGTGCGTGGCATATAGTAATTATTTGTTTTAATAGCACTCTCAGTGCGTTGCATGCTTTCGCGAATGGCAATATCCGGAAGCCCTACAATCGAATAACCCTGACCCATACTCACATTCACCTCAATAGTAATGGTAATGGCTTCTACTCCGTAAACCGCACTGCCAAAGGTTTTAACTAACATGCTATATTTCTAAAGTGAAAGAGATAGGGAAGTTAGTCAAGTCTTTCTTTTTTAACAGAGAACGGCTATAAAATCTTTTTAGGGATTAAGACAAAACAATTCGATCATTTTTTTTGCGAAAAAAGTATTCTATCGTTATAATGCAAATCGCCCTTGGCATAATACGATGCCGACCATTTATCGGTTGGTTGTAGAAATAATTTATTTTTATTGGTAGCAGGCGCAACTATTTTTGGAGTGCCGGCATTTTCGCCAGGTTTTGTTACGGCGTGGGCATCGCGAAACTGAAAGTGATCTACCAGTGCAAGCGCCTCGATAGCAAATACGGTGGCAATATCTTTGTCGTGTATCTCAATTAAATTATCGCCATTCGATTCTTCACCACCCAGCGCAAGATTGCTCGATCCCAACCATACCACTGCATCCGCTGTATTAAATCCACAAACGATAAACTTGTGATGAATTTGATGACCAATGCCAACAGTAGCTTCTTTTGTAAATGGTTCGGGAAGCAGTGTTTGCCCCGGCTTTCCTGTTACCCTGATGCCGGTAGCAGATGAGGGTTTATAATAAGTAATATCATTTGTTGAGTCTGTAATTCCACAGCTAAACAGATCGGTTCTTTTATGCAATTCAATTAAAGCTGGTGCAACCGGGCCTGTTACTTTTGGATCAGATCCCATTACCGCAAAGAGCACGCTACTTTTTTCTACCTTAATTCGGTCGCATATTTTGTTTAAATTCGAAAGCGCATCTTCTTCCTTGTGCGGCGCAAAAGTGATATGCGTTTCGGGAACTCCACTTTCTTTAAAGCTGAAAGCATGATCAGAAAAGTTGGAGGCAATAAATGATTTTGCATTTACACGATCTTCCCAAACTTGTGTAAACAAACCGGCATATGTTGATGCCAGTTTTTGATTATTGAAAACGATAATATGGTTTGAGTTTACATACATGCCCGTTACCGACAGGTTGGTAGAACCTGTTAGAACTTTGATCGGCACTCTTTTTTTTCCCTTTGTAACAATCAGTATTTTGTTATGTTGGAAGCGACCAAATTTTCCACGTATAATAGATTTGCTATCCTTAGATGCTTCAATAAAAGCTTTTTCGAATTCATCTTCGGGAATTGTTCCGGTACTGCTATGATGCAGTGTTGCATTATCCAAAATAATTCTAATGCGGTGCTGTTTTGCGAGAGTCAAAAATATTTTTAGAATATCTGGCTCGTTTAGGTCGTACGCAAATACATCCAGAAAAAGTGTATCATCGTTTAGCACTTCTTCCAAGATGCCGAATATTTTTTCTCTTGCAGTAAAGCCCGACCAAATATACTCATCCAAAAAAGTATATGCTTCGCCTTTGCTGTTTACTCCAGATTGAGCGGATGTGTCGAATAGCAATTCTTTTTTCTTGGGCTTGAAGATTGCTTTTGGACTAAAGTGAGATGCAAATGCCTGTGATTGTACGAAGCCACGGGTAAAGCCAAGCTCAATAGTTGCTTTCGTAAAAGGAGCAACTTTTGTTTTGATAATAACACCTAATGCTTTATCAATTGGCTCAAGATTTCCATCCGCATTAAAATAGCGGGGAGTTACACAATAGGTATAATCACCGTAAACCACTTTATCTTTTTGATGATAATTTCCTGGAACGTGCAGCCAGCGAAATTTTTGTATGGGTGCATTGATGCTCGAATAGGCAGGTTCTGTTGCAACCTGCGCATCTCCTGTTATCTCCTCAAACTGTAACTTATTGAATAAGTAATAAGGTTGAATCCCTTTTGGGGTACATAAAATAGTAAAGCCTGCTAAATTGCTTGTTTTATTCTCCGGCAAATTAAACGCTAATAATACTTTGGCATCACCCTGTAATGTAATCACCGTTAAGGATTGGGAAGAGCTGGACATAAATACAATTTTGTTTAAATACAAAGTACAAAT